>JAMPAV010000003.1 GCA_023667055.1 Muribaculum sp.
GGCATACACCTTTTTCATTCCCTTTGGCGAAAGCCGTTCATGTCCGTTTCATATACTTCCTTTACTAATTGTTCTCTTTCAAAAGCCATCGATATAAGCAACCCGGTGTCTGCCATATACAATTTTACTTTGCTGTCATCTTTGTTTAAGGATAGACTTACCGATGGCTCTGTGGCTGCATAACATGGATTAATGATTCTGCTCTCGTTAAGCCAGAATAATGCTTCCGAAAAATCTCTCATCCTCCCCCCTTTTTTCAACATTGATGGTCGAATCCTTTTTTCATGCTGTTGCAGCAATCCCGGAATATTGTCATAGATGGTAGTGACACGGGCTGCTTGTTTTCCGGCATATTTGCTGACGTCATTGCGGTATAAAGCAAGAATCGAACGTTTTATTCCATCTACTATTGTGTAATCTTTAGTTGCAACGTATGATTCTACTGCTTGTGGCATCCCTCCTACCAAAATGTAGGACCTGATAAGTTCCATCATGCTTCGATGCACTGATTGTCCCAGGCTCTTTTTGTTTTCAAAACATTTTCGCACTAATTCGTAAATGTCTCCCTTGCCGATTGCCCAAAGATATTCTTCAAAATCCATTGCATACATCTCGATGCGCATCTCTTCACTCGGTATCACTATGTCTTTTACATTGTGGTTGATGCTTACAAGCGAACCTGTTTCAATGTAATCATATCTTCCATCCTTTACAAGATATTTTAATGCGGCTCGTGCTTTCGGATAGAGTTGCACTTCATCAAATACTATAACCGACTTTCTTGGAAACAACTCAACTTCCGTATATAGTGATAAACGTGAAAAAAACTCATCCAGATCAGTTAAGTAATGCTCGAATAATTCTAAAATTTTTTCAGCCACATTGTTGAAGTCTATTAGAATATACGATGAGTACTCATTTCTGGCGAATTCCTCTGCTATCCAGCTTTTCCCTACACGTCGGGCTCCGTCTATCATTAGTGCAGTATTTCCTCCCCACTTCTCTTTCCATGATTTTATCTTGTTATATATTTTCCTTTTCATCTATTCTATTGCTATATTATTATTTGCACGTTTTCATAACATCGATTATGGATTTGATTACACGTTTTCAAGACATGTTATATGCGTCATATTTCACATATTCAAAACATATAAGCATTTTTTGTTTGTCATAAATTTCTAATCCCATTTGCAAAGTTACGAATATTCAATGATATATGCAAATTTATAATAAAATTTTTTATTGAGGATCGCTACCTCAAGAGTGTATGTAATTCAATAGATGTAATAATATTAAGTTACACGTTTTCAAAACATCTTATATGGTTCAAGTTGCACCTTTTCAAAAGATCTCATTTCGTATTTCCTGCCTTACCTATAAAAAAAGAGGCCGAAGGCAATTGCCTCCGGCCTTTAAATCATATTTCTGTTTTCAGTTTACCATCCCGGTGTCTGCTCCAATGCTCCAGACTTCAGGATATCTGCCTGCGGTATTGGCCATAGGTAATACTTATCCTGCCACTGACGCTGTGTTATCCATGAAGGATTGGTCACAGTGTTGAATGTGAGTGTGCCGTCGGCTGCCTTGGTGATATCCATCACCTTGATGTCCTTGAAATATTGTGGAGCCTTCATCCAGCGGCGAACGTCATAGATGCGGTGTCCCTCGAATGCCAATTCCACAAAACGTTCGTTTTCGTAACGCTTGGTGAATTCATCCTTGCTCAACCCAGTCGGAAGATCCGGCTGTCCGGCACGTGTGCGCACCATGTTGATGGCCTCTGCTGCCGACATTGCAAGATTTTCCTCAGTGGCATAGCCGCTTCCTGTGTAGTTGAGCATTGCCTCTGCATAGTCAAGATATACCTGGCCAAGACGGAAGATTACCCATGTGTGGGTTGATGTGGTCGTTCCGCTTCCGGATATCTTCTGCTCGCGGTCAACATACTTCTTCAGGTAGTAACCTGTCGGTGTTCCGTTGTTTGATGAATGTGTGCGTGAGTTGGCGCCTCCTACGAATGTCTCCAGTGCATCCGTGTCAAGATAGTTCGGCCATTTCTCACCATTCACTGCCACTGTTGCCTCAAGACGCTTGTCACGGTTCTTGTAAGGATTCTGAGGATCATACTGAGTGTTTGCCGGATCGTCGATTGCAAGTCCGTTGGTAGTCTCGTATGCTGACACAAGGTTCTCCGTCGGACAGTTGCCGCCTCCGGCATTGTTCATGCCAATCGGGAAGTTATACTGCTCCATTGTGCGCGCTGCTGCTGTGCGTGTTGCGAAGATGATCTCTTTAGTTGCTTCTGAATCGCTGTAGTTGGTCTTCAAAAACAGTTTTGAGTAGTCATTTGCCAACCTCATGCTGCGCTTGCGGCATTCATCTATACATTCCTTGTTGGCGATGGCTGCCTGGCGCCAGAGCTCCTTGATTTCGCTGTCGCTCTTGCCCTGGGTGAAGAGGGGAGAAGCGTGATATAGTGCGGCGCGTGCACGCAAGGCAAGCACTCCCAAGTTGTTCACACGTCCAGATTCATTCTCAAGCGAGTTGTATGCTCCTGAGTAGTCGCTGATGATTGTGTCTTTGATTGCTAAGCACTCATCGTCGATAAACTTGAAAATGTCATCCGCCGACACTTTCGGTGCATTGTTGGTTTCATCTGCATCAAGAAACTCTGTAATCAATGGCACGTCTCCATATTGGCGTACAAGACGGAAATACTGATATGCCCTCATAAACCTCATTTCCCACTGAAGGTTGTTGTAGCGGATCATCTGGTCCATGTAGTTTTTCTCAAGCTCATGCTCTGGGAAGGTCAGTTCTGAGAATCTGTCAAGAATCAGATTGCAATATGAGATTGCTCCCCAGGCGTTCGACCATGTGTTGGAGAGTGCATTTGTTGGACTCCATGAGCCATTGTAGTAAGTCTCTATTGAGTTGCCTGCGTGGCTATATACAGCTTCGTCTGTGGCTGAACATAATGAGCCGCCGCTGTACATCTGACCCCAGTCGCTCTCGAGATTGCGATAGACGTTGGTGGTAAGGTTCACCACTGTCTGGAAGTCTCTCTTCACCCATTCCTCATCATTGACCTTATATTCATGATAGTTCATCTGGTCGGAGCAGGCTGTGAGACCAAGCGACATCATTGCCGCAATTCCGATTATATTCTTAATTTTCATCTTTTCTTAAATTTTAGAATGTGAGTTTCACACCGACTACTATTTGACGTGACAGCGGTGCAACTATGCCCGTTGCCTCCGGGTCAAGGTTCTCAAGCTTGTTCTTGCCTCCTGTTGCGATATTGCAGAGGTCCACACCGCGTACATACACTTTCGCGCCATTGATGAAGTGTGTCTTTGCAAGAAGCGACTTGCTGAAGTTGTAGTAAAGTTCGATGTTGCGGAGTTTAAGATAGCTGCGGTCTCTCTGCCAGAAGGTGCTTGTCTGATAGTTGTTGGCATTGCTTGATGAGCTCAGACGCGGATAGAGTGCATCTGCCACATTGTTGTTCTCTGCATTCCAGCGGTTGTCATACACCTCCTGTGCAAGCGATGAGTTGTTGATCAGACCCCAGTAGTAACCTTGGCTGCTCAGGTTGCAGCCATAATTGCCTACTCCCTGGAAATGTGCCAAAAGTCCGATTCCCTTGTACTCTGCACCAAGCTGGAAAGTATAGTAGATTTCAGGGCAGATTGCATTATAGCCGATCTTGGTCTTGTCGTTAGCGTCAATCACTCCGTCGCCGTTAAGGTCCTTGTAGCGGATGTCGCCCGGACGAACTGTTGAGAATGTCTGTGTCGGAGCAGCGTCGATTTCTGCCTGTGAGGTGAAGATACCCTCTGCTATCAGTCCGTAGGTCGAACTGAGAGGATTACCTGTCTCCTTGAGGTTGTCGTATGCTCTTGGTTCTTCTGCCTGGTCAAGGATTTTTGATTTGGCAAGAAGGAATGATCCTCCGGCCATGACATTCCATTCTCCGAAATTCTTGTTGAAGTCGAGTTCGATGTCAACACCACGGTTATCCACTTTACCCTGGTTCTTGTAAGGTGCGGTCACGCTTCCGATAAGGCTTGAATATGCTCCCGAACCTGACACGAAGATGTCGTAGTGGCGGTTGTAGAAGTAATCGGCAGTAAGTGTGATGCAGTTGAGGAAACTTGCATTGATGCCCACATCATACTTCGCTACTTTCTCATGTGTGGGATTCACCATCGGAAGCTGGTCCATTGCTGTCGTTCCGTTGCCGTCATACTTGTCTGAGAATGGATACTGCACGCCTGAGGTGGAGTAATTCTCCAAGAAGTATGTCCATACATTGTCGCCCGGAAGGCGGTCAAGGTTCTGAATACCCCATGATGCTCTCACCTTGAGGAAATCCACTGCTGATGCCGGGTTCTCAAGTATCACAGCTCCTAAAGAAACGTTTGGCGAGAAACTCCATTTCGAGCCTGGTGCAAGGCGGGATGACCCCATTTCCTGAAGCGCAACTGCCACTGAGTAACGGTTGGCGTATGTGTATTGTCCCCAAAGCGACACATTGTGACGATATACGTTGTTGTTGGTCCAGATTGGGTCTTCATAGTCATACCAGTATTTCAACTGGGTCATGATGGCGTGGTCGCCGAATGTCCTGTCGTAGTTGAAACCTGCCCATACGTTGAATCTGCGCTGGAAATTTTTGCCATTAGCTCCTGTCCCCATCGCTGTGGCTTGGTCATCCACTTGCCAGTAGCTGGTCTGTGGTACTCCGTTTTCCCATCCTGTCACGCTCGACATACCATAGTTGTACTTCTTTGAGTGGTCTTCTATGATGTTTGAGAATACGTCGTAGCTTGCGCCTACATTGAATTTCAATCCGGGAGTCACCATGCAGAGGTCCTGGTCGATTTCTGCATTGAAGAAAAGGTTGCGCTCATAGATCTTGTAATAGGCGGCGTCGGTGGATTGTGCCACGGGGTTGTTGTCGCCCGACCATGTTGAGTTGCCACCCCAAAGCCCGTTCTCATTCTTCACCGGGAATGCTGCTGATGGTGTGCTGTAGATCATCGACCATAGGTTTGCATCTGATCCGGGGGTCTGCATCTCTCCGAGTGAGGTGTGGATGTTGGTTTTCAACTGCGTATATTTCCAGAGATCCACGTCAAGATTGATGCGGATGTTGCCTCTCACATACTTGTCCTGGGTTGAATATCCCTCGTTCTGGTTCGGATTCTTGATGAAGCCGTCGCTGTAGATGAAGTTTGCCATGGTGAAATAGCGGAACTTCTCGCCGCCTCCGGAAAATTCCACTGATGCGCGGTCTCCGTTGGCATGGTTGCGGAATGTCTCGTTCACCCAGTTTACGCTCGGATAAAGATAAGGATATGCGCCACTGGCGAAGGCATCGATATCCTGCTGGCTGTATTTCGCAAACAGTCCCTGACCCTCATTGTAGAGTGCCTCGTTCATGGCCTTTGCGTATGTCGCGCCATCCACAAATTTCGGGCGGTTGGTCATGTTGGAGAATACATGCTCATAGTTGATGCGTACCACTTTTGAGTTGTATTCACCTCGCTTGGTGATTACGTTGATCACGCCGTCGGCTCCCTTATAGCCGTAGAGGGCAGTGGCGGCTGCATCTTTGAGTATTTGCACTTCCTGTACTTCTTCCGGGTCTATCAGGTTGATGTCGCGTTCGATACCATCCACCAATATTAACGGTGTGCTGCCCGACAGGCTCTGAAGCCCGCGTACATAGAATGTGGGATTCTGTGCGTAATATGAACCTGTTCCGGAAATCGCTATGAGGCCCTTGCCTTGGCCAATCAGTGAATTTCCAATGTTTTTGGAACTGCGTTCGTTGACTTCGCCCGATGTAATCACGCTCACTGAAGCTGTGGAGTTCTGGCGTGTCACTTTGGAATTCACTCCTATTGAATATTCCTGGTCGAGCCACTTGTTGACCACGCTATCCCCCTGCTCCTGTGCTGCTGCCGGTATCGCTATGCCGGCGGCGAGAGTCATGAGAAATATATTTCTTGATTTCATTGTTGTTTGTTTTATTTAAGTTTCGCTTTGCTCAACTTAAAGTTTATGGGTTTATGTGTTTATGGGTTAATTTTATTGGAAATTTATAAAGTCGTCAAAGTCTCAGATAAAATAAACCTATAAACCTATAAACTTATAAACCTCAATTTTTGCAAACAAAAATTGAATTTTCAATCACCATCCGGGGTTTTGAAGTATGCCGTAGCCTTTGTTCACCTCGTCTGCCGGGAATGGAGACATAAGCCATTTCTTGACCTCAAGTGAATTCGGATCCATGCCCCATAGTGCACGTTTGCCCTGGAACAGTTCGAAGAATTCATACTCAAAGCGAGATGGCTCTGCCATGCCTCCGTTCTTGTCATCTCCAAACCATGGGTTGTTGCGCCTTACCCACTGGTTTTGGGCGTTCTTTATCATACGGTAGGTGGCCATGCCATGAAGCTGCTTGGTCATCCACTCGGTCTTCTTGCGTCTTACCATGTCGATGTAGCGTGCGTTTGTCATGCCAAGCTCGCAGGCACGTTCGCGCAAGATCTCCTCTATAAGGTTGTCCTTGTTGCTCGTCAGATTCAGTGTGTTGTTGCAACTTACAATTCCCTTCAAACCCACACGTGAACGGATTAGGTCAACCTGTTTGATGGCATCGTCAAGTCTGTTGCATTCGGCAAGACATTCGGCATACATCAGAATCATGTCAGGAATAGTGAGCACATTCCAGTGCATGTCATAGTCGCGCCAGTATTCGCCCTGTGAAAGCACATATTTGTAGGCGGCAAATCCGGTCGGACAATAGGATGTCAGTGATTCTGACACTGTTCCGTCAAGTGCCTTCACGCATGTGGTGGCATCCTGACCTCCTACCCATGTCTCGATGATGTTGCCTGATGACACGCCGTCCATCTTGTTGTAGTCAAGTGATGCGGGAAGACCCGATACTCGTGCGTTCTCATAAAGACGTGGGTCGCGCGATGTTGATTTGTTGAAGCCTCCGCGTACTGCTTTATAAGTGTAGAAAAGTTTGTCGTTTGCGCTCGATGATGTTCCGTCAAGACATGTATATACATCAACCTGTGACTTGTCTTTGTCGATGGTTATGGTTTCTTTGAATTTCATGTCTGAGTCATGCTTGAACGGCTTGCCGTCGCTCCAGGGGAACATTTCGATGTATTCTACGGATGGTGAGTGGTTCAGACGCTGTACACTCCATGTGTTCCAGTTGAGCCAGCAATAGGTTCCCTGTGTGCCGTAATAGTCGCAGGTCTTTGTCCAGTGGATGTTTTCGGGGCTGTCATCCTGGATGTAGCCACGGCGATATGCCACACGGTATCCGTCTGATGTCTTCTTCTCGGCCTGCAGCAAGTGGTAATAGTTGCCATTGGCCTCATTCTCTCTCCAGAAGTCCTCAAATGCTGTGAGTGCACGTTGCCAGCGGTTCTGGTCATAGTTGCCATACCATACAAGGTGCTGCTGCTCCGCTTCTGATGAACCGTCATAATATGACTCTGAATCGTTGAATAGAGGAGATGCTGCAAGCCAGAGCACCTGTGCTTTCAGTGCCAAAACTCCCGCCTTGGTCCAGCGGCCTGTCTGCAACGGGCTTGTCTCTGCATCCGTTCCGTTGTATGCCCAATGAAGGTTGTCTTTTGCTTTGTCGCAAAGATCCACGATGAAGTTTACGGTTTCCTCAAAAGTAGCTCTTTGGCCAAGACCTCCCGTGACATCGGAGTCTGTTATGGTCTGGTCTATTAGGGGAAGGCCTCCATAGTGGGGCAGAAGCACTGAGTATGCGAATGCCTGAAGAGCTGTTGCCTGGGCCACGATGTAATCTTTCGTGTGTTGGTCCATGCCGGGCACTCGGTCGATGTTCTCTTTAATCAGACATGCCTGATGCACTGTCTGCCATACCTGGTCGTTGGAGAATGAAATCAGCGGAGTGTTCTTGGATGTAAGTGTCCCTGAATAGTAGGTTGACCATACTGCACATCCTGACCAGTGCATCTGATATAGGTCGGTCACTGCGTCAAGTTTGCCGGTGTAGGGGCTGTGCGAGTTCACTCCGTCGTTTTTATACGGGAGTCCGTAATATTGTTTGTTGTAGATGTTGGTGAGAAACTGGTTCACATAGTCAGGATTTGCAAAAATACTGTCCATGGTCATTGACCCACCGGGAGCTTTGTCAAGGAAGGAATTGCCAAACTGAACTTCGTCTGTACATGCTGTGAATGCCATTCCTGCCAAGGTCAAAGCTGCTATGTTGTGAATTAACTTTTTCATAATGTTAAAGAAGTTGTAGGTTTAAATGTTTAGAACCCAACTGTCAGGCCGGCTGTGTATGTGCGTGTAAGCGGGTAGCTCGGGCTGCTGCTTGCGCGGTTTTCGGGGTCGCCCCATTTGTAGCCGGAGAATGTGAGGAGGTTGTAGCCGCTCAGCGACAGGCGGAGCTGGGTGAGTCCGAGTTTCTTCATCCATGGCATGTTGAAGTCGTAGGCAAGCTGGATTGATTTAAGACGTACGTAGCTTGCGTCCTTTTCCCACAGTGTCGAGCCGGCGTATGTGTGCGACTTATTGGCAATTGTCGGACGCGGATATGTCGCGTTGCGGTTGTCTTCGCTCCAGCTGTCTTCGAGGTGTGTGCGTAGCAAGCCACCGTGGTCGTCACCGCCGGCATTCCAGAATGGTGTCTGGAAGGCACCTCCGATACTGCGGCTTACATCCCATGCGCCGGTAAACTGAGCGTTGAATGTTAGTCCTTTCCATTGAAGTCCAAGATTAAGACCGGCTATAAAGCGAGGGTCGTCGGTCTTGCCGAAGTCGTAGCTTTTGTCATTGTCGTCTATCTTGCCATCTCCGTTCAGATCCACGTAGATTGGGTCGCCATAGTTGAGTTTGTCATTGGACTTGATCTGTTCGGGGATTGGCTCTCCGTATTGTTGCTCATATCTTGCGTCGGCTGTCTCATCGTAGAAGCCCCAGAAGAGAAGCTGCGAACGGGAGCCAATGCGATGGCCTACTGTCTTCTGATAGTCATATTCCTGAGGTGCCTGTCCATCCTTAAGAATCTTGTTGTCGTTGTATGAGAGGTTGAAGCGTATGTTGTAGCTGAAGTCTCTGTTGATAAATTGGTTCCAACCAAGACTCAATTCCCATCCCCAGCTTTCTACCTCGCCATAGTTGGTATAAGGTACTGCATAACCAAGAAGTGCTGATGAACTCATGTTCTGCAGTAGAATGTTCTTACGATTCTCGCGGTAATAGTCGAATGTAGCCTTCAGCTGGTTGTTGATGAAGTTGGCTTCGATAGCGTAGTTTTGCTTCACTGCAGTTTCCCATGTCACGTCGGGGTTGTTCTTTGCTGTCTGGGTCGCACCGGGCTGTGTGGATCCTGATTCGCCTACGCCAAAGAAGTAGCCGTAGCCGTCGCGCTGTGCAAGACCGGTGTTGTTCACTTCAAATGGGTCGGCAAGATACATGAAGCGGTTGCCACCTACCTTATCGTTACCAACCTTACCGAGTGATACACGAAGTTTTAAGAATGATAGCCATGGGTTGAGCGATTCCATGAATTTTTCATTAGATATTACCCATCCGATAGAACCTGCCGGGAAGGCTCCGAAACGTTTGTCGGGCGCGAAGTTCTCCGATCCGTTGTAGCCGAAGTTAACCTCTGCAAGGTAGCGGTTGTCATAGTCGTATGTCACACGCCCTACAAATCCTACATAACCGCGTGCAATATCTGAATATGTGCTGGGATAGTAGTCTTTGCTTTGGTTGTATAGTGCAAGGGCTGACACAGTGTGTTCGCCGAACTCGCGGTTCCAGTCAAACGCTGCCTCCACATACCAGTTACGCCATCTGCTTGTCATGTTGCCGTTTGAGCCTTCTGAGTATGAGGGAGCCTCCTGGAAGGAGTTGTTGAGATATTTCAGCACTTGGTTGCCTTCTTCATCGTATGTCACCACCGGTGTCACTGTGGCTGCTGATGATGTAAGTGTCTTCTGCTGTCCGAAACCGCTGTTGTAGGAGCCTTTCGCACGGAATGCAAGGTTCTTGGTAATCACATCAAGTTTTTGCTTCAGTATGAAGTCTGATGTGATGGTGTTGGCTGTGTTGTGGTATGCACCTGTCTGATATGTGATGTAGGTCATAGGCGCACTTCCCACGAATGGCAGTGTCACGACGTATGGATTGCCCTCTTCATCATATTCTGTGTTGTATGCCGGATCTACTGTCGGTGCTATATATCTCCCTTCTGAGTCAAAACCTGCAGCTGAGAATGGTGTCGCTCCATAGATGGCCTTTACCATACCCTCGGCGCCCTGACCGGTTCTCGGCTTGGCTGAATTGTCGATTTTGCCTGCCACGTTCAGACTGATCTGGGTGGTCGGGGTAACATCGATGTCAAGGTTCGAGCGATAGTTGAAACGGTTGTAACGGTAGTCAAACGCATAGTCGTTGCGACCATACTGGTTGAAGATACCGTCCTGGCTAAAGAAACCGGCTGAGATGAAGTAGCGCACTTTCTTGTTGCCGCCGGAGATATTCACATTATGCTGTTGCTGGAGTGTTGTCTTCTTGAAGATTTCGTCTGTCCAACGCATATTCGGGAAACGGATCTTGTCGTTGGGATTGTCCGACATGAATTTGGCGATTACATCCTGAGAGAATACGTCGGCCGAACCCGGGTTGTCGCTCTGGTTCATGTAGTTGTAGAAGTTGGCATACTCCACTGAGTTGGCCATCTCAATAAGTTTGGTGGGTGACTGTGCCGAGAAGTTCAAGGATACATTGATTTTTGCTTTGCCTTCCTTACCGCGCTTGGTGGTAACGAGGATTACACCGTTTGCACCGCGTACACCGAATACAGCTGTCGCGGAGGCATCCTTAAGTACTGATATTGACTCGATTTCGTTCGGGTCAATGTCCCACATGTCGCGTTCCACGCCATCCACCTGGATAAGCGGTTTGGCATCTACCCAAGTTGCTTTACCACGTACGAAGATTTCTGCGGCGTCGCTACCTGGCTCACCTGATGTCTGCACTGTAGAGACACCAGACAACTGTCCGGCAAGCACGTTGGTCACTGATGACACCGGTGTGCGCGTAAGGTCTTCGTTTTTAATTGATGAGATTGCTCCCGTCTGCGACACTTTCTTCTGTACGCCGTAGGCAACTACCTCGACTGCGTCAAGCATGGAGGCTGATTCCTTAAGCACTACCTTCATGCCCTGCTTGGCGGGTACTGTCTGTGAATCATATCCCACGTAGGATATTTTCAACTTTGCACCCGGTTTACACTTGATGGAGAAATTGCCATCAAAATCTGTGGCCGTACCAATGGAAGTGCCTTCGACGAGTATGGTAGCTCCGATTAGGGGCTCGTCGGTCGTGTCATACACGGTACCATTCACCACTGACTCCTGCGCTTGTAGCGCGAACGATGCAAACAGGCACATCAGCGCGGTCAACGCCATTCGGCCTGCATTCTGCACTCGTTTCAATACTGACACTTGATTGCGTTCGTATTTCATGATGAGTTTAAATGGGGTTAGTTATTATTATTGTTTATAATTTTTTTTAGATTTTAAGAGTGTTTTTCTACACGTAAGTGCAAAGTTATAAAAAATTTTTCAAACTTTTCAAAAATTTTTTAATAAATTTGTAACATTTCTGAAATTTAACAAATCGGGGGCGGCCAAAGGCCGCCCCCGATTGTTTATTCCCATTCAATGGTTGCTGGTGGTTTGGAGGAGATGTCATAAACTACGCGGTTTATTCCGCGTACTTTATTTATTATCTCATTGCTCACCTTCGCAAGCAACTCGTATGGCAGATGCACCCAGTCGGCTGTCATGCCATCGGTCGAGATTACCGCCCTCAATGCACAGCACCGTTCGTAGGTTCTTTCGTCGCCCATCACGCCAACACTCTGCACCGGAAGCAGAATCACGCCAGCCTGCCACACCTTGTCATACCATCCCGCTTCCCGCAGGTTCGAGATGAAGATGTCATCGGCCTTTTGCAGGATATGCACCTTCTCTGCCGTAACCTCTCCCAAGATGCGGATACCAAGTCCGGGTCCCGGGAAAGGATGCCGTCCAAGAAGCATAGGGTCTATGCCAAGTGCCTTACCTACACGGCGCACTTCATCCTTAAACAGCAGCCGCAGCGGTTCCACAACCTTCAGGTTCATCTTCTCCGGAAGTCCACCCACATTGTGGTGCGACTTGATTGTGGCTGAAGGACCGTTGACACTCACGCTTTCTATCACGTCGGGATAGATGGTGCCCTGTGCCAACCATCTTGCATCCCCGAATTTCTGTGCTTCTTCATTGAATACCTCGATGAAGTCTCTGCCTATTATCTTGCGCTTCCCCTCCGGGTCTGTCACTCCGGCAAGGTCGGTATAGAATTTTTCACTTGCATCGACCCCTTTCACATTCAGCCCCATTCCTTTGTATTGCTCCAGCACTCCTTCAAACTCATTGAGTCGGAGAAGTCCGTTGTTTACAAAGATACACTGAAGTTTGTGCCCGATTGCCTTGTTGAGCAATACGGCTGCCACTGTGGAGTCAACACCACCGGAAAGTCCGAGTATTACCTGGTCATCACCTATCTTTGCTTTTAGTTCGCACACTGTAGTCTCTATGAATGAGTCCGGACTCCATGTACCGCTGCATCCGCAGATACCAAGCACAAAGTTGCTGAGCAATTGTGTGCCGTCGGTTGAGTGATACACCTCAGGGTGGAACTGGATGCCCCAGCTCTGTTCCCCTTCGATATGATAGGCGGCGACCCTGACATTTTCGGTGCTTCCTATTATATGGAAACTTTCCGGAATGTCGGTGATGGTGTCGCCATGGCTCATCCATACCTGGGTGGGGGAGGGTAGTCCATGCATCAATGGATCTGTGTCATCCACCACTGTCAACATGGCCCGACCATATTCTCTACTTGGCGCTCCCTTTACGTGTCCTCCCGCCATCTGTGCGAGAAGTTGTGCTCCATAGCACACACCGAGCAAGGGAAGTTTTCCCTTGAAGGCATCGAGCGAGGGTTTCGGCGACTCCGGGTCATTCACGGAGTAGGGGCTGCCCGACAGGATCACTCCCTTCACATCGCCGTCAATCTCCGGCACCTTATGGAAGGGATGTATCTCGCAATAGACGTTCAACTCCCTTACCCTCCTGGCAATCAGCTGCGTATATTGCGACCCAAAATCAATTATCAATATCTTTTCCAAAGTATAATGGTTTATAGGTTTATAGGTTTATAGGTTTATGGGTTTATGGGTTTATAGGTTTATGGGTTTATAGGTTTATGGGTTTATAGGTTTATGGGTTTATAGGTTTATTTTATTTGTTGATTTTTATAGTTTTGTTGATTAACCGTATTGCAATAAGATTGCCAAAGAGCGTTAATTAGTCTCGATGTCTTGAAAAACTGTGGCTTTATTGCGGAAAATGCTTCTTCAGAAATATACCTTAGGTCCATACAACTTTCAAGTTCACAGTATGTTTCAGTCAGGGATCCGAAAGCAATTTCAAGGAAGTGTATTTTTTCTTTATAAGATTTTCTTCCACAACCTTCTGCTATGTTAGCTTTCACTGAAATTACTGCCCTTTGCAGTTGAGATCCGAGTGCATATTTCTCATGGATTGGTAGAATGTTTATGATTCGATAAACCTCTACTACCAATTTTCGAGCTTCTTGATATGCATCAAGTTTTTCAAAGGAATATAAATCCATATTCTCAAACTTACAGATAAAATAAACCTATAAACCCATAAACCTATAAACCTTTAATTACCGCGTGTATAGTTAGGTGCTTCTTTTGTTATGGTCACGTCGTGAGGATGGTTTTCGATAACTGCTGCTGACGTGATCTTCACAAATTTCGCATCATGCAATTTCTCGATATCCGGTGCTCCCACATATCCCATACCGCTTCTCAGTCCTCCTACAAGCTGATAGACTGTCTCACTCAAAGTTCCCTTATATGGCACCCGAGCCTCAATACCCTCCGGCACAAATTTGCTGCTGTCGGTCTTCTCGCTCTGGAAGTAACGGTCTTTCGATCCGGCCTGCATCGCTGAAATGCTGCCCATGCCGCGATATGACTTGAACTTCCTTCCATTATATATTATGGTCTCTCCGGGTGATTCCTCTGTGCCGGCAAACATACTGCCCATCATCACGGAGTCACCTCCGGCTGCAAGTGCCTTCACCACATCACCTGAATAACGAAGTCCTCCGTCGGCTATCACCGGTATTCCGAGTGAGTGTGCTGCCTTGGCTGCCTCGAAGATTGCTGTCAACTGTGGAACACCAACTCCGGCTACGATGCGGGTGGTGCATATCGAACCAGGTCCGATACCCACCTTGATGCCGTCGGCTCCGGCCTCAATAAGGAACAAGGCTGCATCGGCTGTCGCTATATTGCCCACCACTACATCCAGATCCGGATACGCTGCCTTTACTTTCTTAAGTGTGTTCACCACATTCTGGCTGTGTCCATGCGCTGTGTCGATGACCACTGCATCTGCACCGGCCTCATACAGTGCCTTCACGCGGTCGAGGGTGTCGGATGTCACGCCTACTCCCGCTGCCACTCGAAGTCTTCCCTTGGCATCCTTCGCTGCCATGGGATAATCCTTTATCTTGGTGATGTCGCGATATGTGATCAGACCCTCCAGTTTCCCGTCTTTATCCACTACCGGAAGTTTCTCTATCTTGTGTTTGAGCAAAATCTCTGATGCCTCTGAGAGACTCGGATTGGTTGTGGTGATAAGATTTTCTTTGGTCATCACATCCTTTATCAGGATTCCCATGTCTTTCTGGAATCTCAGGTCGCGGTTGGTCACTATGCCCTCAAGTTTGCCATTCTCATCCACCACCGGTATGCCACCGATATGATTGTCGTGCATGAGTTGAAGGGCGTCGCCTACGGTCTGTTCTCCTTTGATGGTGACAGGGTCGTAGATCATTCCGCTTTCCGCCCTCTTCACCCGGCGCACCTGGTCTGCCTGAGCTTGAATACTCATATTCTTGTGGATGACTCCGATTCCACCTTGGCGGGCTATCGCGATTGCCATGTCAGACTCTGTCACTGTGTCCATGGCTGCCGACACAAATGGTATGTTGAGCGGGATATTCTTCGAAAATCTCGTGGCAAGTTTAACTTCGCTCGGTATCACCTCCGAATATGCCGGTATGAGAAGCACGTCATCAAAGGTGTACCCCTCCATCGCTATTTTTTCATCTATAAAACTCATCTTCTTTATTTTCGCTTATGGTTTATAGGTTTATGGGTTTATAGGTTTATTTTATGTGTATTTAAAGTGTATGATATTATCATATTTATATTTCTGATTCGGCTCTCATTGTTTATACAAATTGCCGATAAAATAAACCTATAAACCTATAAACCTATAAACTTGTTTAAAATTTCTTCAGCTCCTCCGATATCATAATGGTCTGCGTTCTGTCCGGCCCCACCGAGATGATGCCGACAGGTGTTCCAGTCAGTTCCTCTATCTTCTTCACGTAGGCCTTGGCTGCTTCCGGTAGTTCCTCAAAACTCTTGCATCCGGTGATGTCTTCTTTCCAGCCCTCCATCTCTATATATACCGGCTTGCATTGGGCAAGTTTGTGGATGGTGCTTGGAGGTGCGATGATGTCTTCGCCGTTAAGTTCGTATGCCACGCAGATCTTCACCTTGTCAAGTCCTGACAAGACGTCGAAAAGCATCAGCGACCAGTAGTCGATGCCGGCCAAACGGGATGTGTATCTTGCCACTACTGCGTCAAACCATCCAATGCGACGCGGACGACCGGTTACTGTGCCATATTCATGACCTCTTTCGCGGATCTCGTGTGCTGTCTCGTCAAACAGCTCTGTCGGGAATGGTCCCTCACCTACACGGGTACAGTATGCCTTGGCAACTCCTACCACATTCTCAATCCATTTGGGCGCTATTCCTGCCCCCTGCGAGATACTTGCTGCCGACGGACATGAGGATGTCACGTAGGGATATGTGCCGTGGTCTATACATAGCATCATGCCCTGGGCTCCCTCAAAGAGTATTTTGGCATCGCTGTGAAGATACTTGTCTATCAGCAGGCTTGTGTCGCAGATGCGATGTCCGAGCACTTTCGCTATTTCCATATACTGGTCATATACCTCTTGATAGTCAAGTGGTTTGAGTCCATACATCTTTAGTTCCATGTTCTTCACCTCAAGTGCAGCCTTAAGTCGCTCTGCAAAATATTCCGGGTCAAGAATGTCGCCCATGCGCAGACCAAGACGTGAGTACTTGTCGGTGTAGGCAGGGCCTATACCCTTCTTTGTCGTACCGATTTTTGCGTCTCCCTTCAGATTCTCGCTCGCTCCGTCGAGCATACTGTGCCACGGCATCACCATCGCTGCGCGGTCGGAGATATACAGCTGATAGTCTGTGATTCCCTGATTGTGAAGTTTCTCCAGTTCGGCTATCACCGAAACGGGATTCACCACCATGCCATTGGCCATCACATTCACTGTCTTAGGATTAAATATACCCGAAGGTATGCTCTGAAGGGAATATTTGTGGCCGTCAAACATCACAGAGTGGCCCGCGTTGTTGCCTCCCTGGTAGCGTACCACCATATCGGCCCTGCATGCAAAGTAATCCGTGATTTTACCTTTTCCCTCGTCACCCCACTGAGAGCCGGTGACTACTAATCTTTCACTCATAATCTTTTTCAATGCACAATGCACAATGCACAATGCACAATTGTTTGTCGTTTGTAATTTTTTATTTCATGAGTACCCAAGCGTCTCCATGAGTATTCAAGTTTCCACATCTTTCGCACAAGCCATACACAAGCACGGTAATTGTGCATTGTGCATTATTCTACACCATTCCTCTTGTAAATGTAATCGACATTCTTGAGATAATAATCTAAGGTGAAGCAAGCCTCAAGCTCCTCGGGCGTCAGCACTGCCATCACCTCCGGTGTCTGCAAAAGCAGGTCCTTGTAGTTGCTGTTGGTGGCCATTGCTTTCATTGCCACCGGTTGTACTGTGTCGTAGGCCTGTTCGCGTACCCAACCCTTGCCAATCAGTGCGTTCATCACGCGCTGGGCGAAGATCACCCCGTTGGTCATGTAAATATCTGCCATCATCTTGTCTTCAAATATCGTGAGATTCTGAAGTATTCCCATCATGCGGTTGAGCATGTAGTCGAGAAGAATAGTGGCATCCGGCATTATAATGCGTTCCGTTGCTGAATGGGAAATGTCACGCTCGTGCCAAAGTGCCACATTCTCGTATGCTGTGGCCATATATCCGCGCATCACTCGCGCACACCCGCAGATGTTCTCGCTTGCTATAGGATTGCGTTTGTGTGGCATCGCACTAGATCCCTTCTGTCCCTTGCCAAATGCCTCTTCCACCTCATGCACTTCTGTGCGCTGAAGGTTGCGTACCTCCATCGCCATCTGTTCGAGGCACGACGCTATCACCGCAAGTGTTGCCATGTAATATGCGTGACGGTCGCGCTGGATCACCTGAGTCGATACATCTGCTGAGTTTATTCCCAAATGTTCGCATACGTAATCCTGTATGAATGGTGGTATATTTGCGAAGTTCCCGACGGCTCCTGAAAGTTTGCCTACCTCTACTCCGGCAGCTGCAAGCTTGAACCGCTCTATGTTGCGCTTCATCTCTGCAAGCCAAAGCACCCACTTCAGACCGAAGCATGTTATGTCGGCATGAATACCGTGGGTTCTTCCAATGCAGGGCTGATTTTTGAACCGTATGGCCTGGCTCTTCAACATCTCGCAGAATTTGTCAAGATCTTCGGCAATTATTTCATTGGCCTGTTTGAAAAGGTATCCATTGGCTGTATCTACCACATCGGTCGATGTCAGACCATAGTGCACCCACTTTCTCTCTTCACCGAGACTCTCGCTCACCGCACGTGTGAATGCCACCACATCGTGCCGTGTCTTCTCCTCGATTTCTTTTATTCTGTCAATATTGAAGGTGGCTTTGTCCCAAAGTTTCTTCACGTCCTCTTCGGGAATCACACCCAATTTGCTCCATGCCTCTGCTGCAAGTATCTCCACCTTCAGGTAGGCATCAAATTTATTCTGTTCTGTCCAGACGCGACGCATCACGTCTCTTCCATATCTCTCTATCATCTTCTTTTTCAAATGCACAATGCACAATGCACAATGCTCAATTTTTGTGGTTGGTAATTTTTATTTCAAGAGTCCCCAAGAGTTCGCAGGCGTCCCCAAGAGTATTCAAGCGTATCTGTCTTTCGCACAAGCCATGCGCATGCACTGTGATCGTGCATTGTGCATTGTGCATTGTGCATTCTCAAAGCACTTCCTTCCCGATATCACTCCGATAGAATAGCCCCGGCACCGCAGCCTTCCTCACGTCTGCGTAGGCATTCGAAGCGGCTTCCTCAAGTGTCTTTCCCATACCGGTCACCATTGCTACACGTCCTCCGGCCGAAACAAGTTGCCCATCTTTCATCGCGGTGCCCATGTGATAGACTTTCTTGCAGCCGTCGAAATCCAATGGCACTCCTTTCTTATATGATCCCGGATATCCTTCCGATGCCAATACCACTCCAAGGCAGGCGTCTTCACTCCACTCTGTCTCGTGGTCCGTACGGTCAATGGCAGCATCAAACAAATCATATATGTCACTTTTCAGTCGTGGAAGAACCACTTCTGTCTCGGGGTCACCGAATCTCGCGTTGAACTCTATCACTTTCGGTCCGTCTTTTGTCAGGATTAATCCTCCATAAAGAATACCTGTGTATTCGATTCCTTCATCGGCAAGTCCGTCGGCTGTCCTCTGCAGGATCTCGTGCAATGCCTGTTCGCGTGTCCCTTCCGAAATGAAGGGTAGGGGAGAGTAAGCTCCCATGCCTCCCGTGTTGGGACCTTTGTCGCCGTCGAACGCTCGTTTGTGGTCTTGTGCAAGAGCAAGGGGATAAACCTTCCTTCCTCCTACTGCACACATGAATGAAAATTCCGGACCATCCAGAAATTCCTCTATCAATACTCTTCCTTGTCCAAACGCTGAGTCGAGAAGCATGTCTCGCAGTGCTGCGTCTGCTTCCTCACGGGTAGTGGCTACCACAACACCCTTGCCTGCAGCGAGACCATCATATTTTATCACTGTTGGAAGTGGAAGACTCTCGGCGTATGCCTTGGCATCCTCATAGCGGTCGAAACTTTTGTAGAAACCGGTTGGCACACCATATTTCTCCATTATCTCTTTAGCAAACTCCTTGCTCGACTCAATACGGGCTGCGGATTTGGTAGGGCCAAACACCCTCCGGCCTTCTGACTGCAATGCATCTGCAATACCGGCTGCCAATGATGCCTCCGGACCTACTACCGTCAAGTCGATATTCTTTTCCTTGACAAATTCCACAAGTGCCGGAACATCGGTCACCGGTATGTCATAGCATGTGGCATGGCGTGCCATTCCGGGATTGCCGGGACAGGCATATATCTTCTGTACCTTGGCACTACGTGACAATGCATCCACGATGGCATGTTCTCTGCCCCCGCTGCCTATCACCAGCACCGTCTTTCCCGGTCTGATATCCTCCTCATGGCCGCTCTGCATCTTCGGCATCATCCCATTGATGTCATCCACAAACGGTATCTCCATATTCATCTCCATTGTTTGTCTTCGTTTATAGGTTTATGGGTTTATAGGTTTATTTTGTCGGTTTTGTTTATTGTAAATAATCTGAAAATTACAGATGAAATAAACCTATAAACCTATAAACCCATAAACCATATTAGTGCTTGAAATGCCTCATGCCCGTAAATAGCATGGTCAGTCCTTTCTCATTCGCCTTGTCGATCGATTCCTGGTCGCGTATTGATCCGCCGGGCTGCACTATGGCCGTAACTCCCTTGTCAGCCACCAACTCAACGGTATCGCCGAATGGCAGGAATCCGTCGCTTGCAAGCACAAGTCCTTCGCTGTTGCCTGAAGCAAGTGCTTCATTAAGCGCTATTTCTGCAGAACCGACACGATTCATCTGTCCGGCTCCCACACCAAGTGTCATGCCGTTTTTGCAAATCACAATTGCATTGCTCTTAACATGCTTCACGATTCTCCACCCGAAGTTCATATCGACAAGCTCCTGTTCGGTAGGTTTCTTTTCTGTCACAGTCATATCGGCGGTCACATCCTTTATGGTTGTGTCGGCATCCTGTACCAGCAGACCACCGTTGATTCCTACATACTGACACTGTGCCTTGCGGCTGTTGTCCATCTTCACTTCAAGTACCCGCAGATTCTTCTTCGTGCGGAGCAATTCGAGTGCGTCTTCGTCAAATGCCGGTGCCATCACAATCTCCAAGAAAATGGGCTTCATCTTCTTTGCCACTTCAAGAGTCATTGGACGGTTCATTGCTACAATTCCACCATAAATACTTACGGTATCAGCAGCGTAAGCCTTGTCCCATGCCTCTTCGATATCCTTACCGATGGCGGCGCCACATGGATTCATGTGCTTAAGACCAACGCAGAAAGGTTCGCTGAATTCCCTTACAATGTTGAGAGCCGCATTGGCATCTTGAATATTGTTGTAGCTCAATTCTTTGCCATTGAGCTGTTTTGCACTGAGCAGTGAGTAAGACTCCTCTTCCTCTGCCTTGTATAGGGCTGCTTTCTGGTGAGGGTTCTCACCATAGCGCAAAGTCTGGACTCTATCGAAAGAAAGGAAAAGTTTTTCCTCCAGACCGGCATGCTCACGCATATATGTTGCTATGTGGCTGTCGTAAAGTGCGGTGTGGGTATATGCCTTCGCGGAGAGTTTAAAACGGGTTTCCGGAAGTGTATTGCCGGTTTCGGCAATCTCTTCGAGTATTGTTCCATAGTCGTCGGGATCACAGACCACTGTCACCGATGCGAAATTCTTTGCGGCACTGCGAAGCATTGATGGGCCACCTATGTCTATGTTTTCCACTGCATCCTGAAGAGTCACTCCTTCCTTGGCTATGGTGGCTTCGAAAGGATAGAGGTTTACGCATACCATGTCGATGGTCTCGATGCCATTTGCTGCAATCTCCTCCATGTGTGACGGTACATCCCGACGTGCAAGAAGTCCTCCATGCACTTTCGGGTGGAGTGTCTTCACGCGACCCTCACATATCTCCGGGAATCCGGTGACATCACTTATGTTGATAATGTTGAGACCTGCCTCGCGGAGTGTCTTCATTGTGCCCCCCGTGGCGATTATATCCCACCCCATATTCTGTAGCGCTCTCGCGAAGTCAACTACTCCGCGCTTGTCGCTCACACTTATTAATGCTCTCATCTATTTTATAATTTTGAATTCCGAATTTTGAATTTTGAATCAATTTCGAATTTTGAATTAATCTCAAATTTTGAATAAGTCATTTGAATACTCCGAAGCGCGAAGCCAATTCAAAATTCAAAATTCAAAATTAACCCCACTTTTGTCTGTAATTTTGCCGATTACGCTTGCTTTCTCGCCATGCTTCTCAAGTATCTCGATTGCCTTGGCTGCATCTTTCTTATCCATAGCCAACACCATGCCGATGCCCATGTTGAAGATGTTAAACATTTCTCTGTGTGGCACCTTGCCATATTTTTCCAGCATCTTGAATACCGGCAGTATCTCCCAACTGCCTTCCTTCACTTCTATGCCTTGGCCGTCATGCAATATGCGAGGTATATTTTCATCAAATCCACCGCCGGTGATGTGGGCCACTCCGTGCACATCCACGTTGCGTATCACGTCAAGCACAGGTTTCACATAGATGCGGGTCGGTGTCAGCAGCATCTCTCCGAGCGTCTTGTCGCCTGTCTCTTCATATTTTGCATTAAGGTCAAGTCTTGCATCGGCCACAATCTTGCGTACCAGCGAGAATCCATTGGAGTGAACACCTGAAGACGCTATTCCTACAAGCACATCTCCTGTCTTCACTTTGCTTCCGTCGATAAGGTTGGCGCGGTCAACTGCACCTACCGTGAATCCGGCGATGTCATAATCGCCCGGCTGATACATTCCCGGCATTTCGGCGGTTTCACCGCCAATCAGGGCACATCCTGCCTGACGGCATCCTTCTGCAACTCCCGACACGATGGCCTCAACCACTGCCGGCTCGTTCTTGCCGACTGCAACATAGTCAAGGAAGAAAAGGGGTTCTGCACCTTGGGCGAGAACATCGTTGACACACATTGCCACTGCGTCAATACCGATTGTGTCATGTTTATCGACTGCGAATGCGATTTTCAGTTTGGTGCCGACACCGTCGGTGCCGCTGACAAGGATTGGCTCCTTATATCCTAAGGATGCAAGGTCAAACATCCCGCCAAAGGCACCGATGTTGCCCATCACTCCCGGGCGATTGGTGCTTGCCACATGCTTCTTGATGCGGCTGACCACTTCATATCCGGCCTCAAGGTTCACGCCGGATGCTTCGTATGATTTTGCCATCTTTCTATTTTTAATGCACAATGCACAATGCACAATGCACAATTGTTTGTCGTTAGTGAATTTTTATTTCATGGATACTCATGAATATCTAAGTTTTACCCATGTGGTTTGTCATCTACACAAGGACATACACAAGCACTGTGATTGTGCATTGTGAATTGTGCATTGTGCATTATTTAAAATATCTCACTGCGTTCGCAAAGAGATTTTGCCTCTTATTGCCTGAGATGTTCTTCATTAATCCGTCATCATATCGTTCCGAATGTCCCATCTTGCCAAGAATCTGTCCGTTGGGACTGATGATTCCCTCTATTGCATCTGTAGATCCGTTCGGGTTAAAAGGGCTCGTCATGGTGGCATTCCCATCTGCATCTGCATACTGGAATGCTATCTGACCTGCTTCTGCAAGTTTCTTCACAAGTTCTGCACTTGCTGTGAATTTACCCTCTCCATGCGAAACGGCTATGGAATGCAACTCTCCGATGGCAAAGCCGTCAAGCCATGGCGATGCCACGCTTCCTACTCTCGTCACAGCTATCTGCGATATGTGGCGGTTGATGTCGTTGCGGAAAAGCGTCGGACTCTCTGGCGATAGTTCTCCGATCTTTCCGTAGGGGAGAAGTCCCGATTTCACAAGCGCCTGGAATCCGTTGCATATGCCAATCACGAGGCCTCCGCGTTTAAGCAATCTTTCTATGGCCTCTTTCACTGCATCGGTCATTATGACACTGGCGATAAACTTACCGCTGCCGTCGGGCTCATCACCGAGCGAGAAACCACCGCTGAACGCGAGGATATGGCATTCATCTATCATCTTTGCCATTGTGGCCACTGACTCATGGGTCTGTTCCGGCGTAAGATTGCAGAATACACTCGTGGTGCAGTGTGCACCCTCCCGGCTGAAGGCGCGGATCATGTCGTAGTCGCAATTCGTGCCCGGAAATACCGGCAGATACACCGTGGGATGGTCGGTCGGTTCTCCGGCCCACTTCAATTTGTTCTCTCCCGAAGTGGCATTTTCTGCGTCTCCCTTCGTGTCGGCATGGTCGGGATATATCTCACAGAAACGTCCGCTGTTGACTGCCTTCAAATCTGCAATGTTATATTCTTTCTCTGCTATCTTGATTTTTTGTTGTTCGGTGGTCTTGCCTATTTTGCGATAAATTGTGCCGTCAAGTTCATTCTTGCTCTCCACAAGTATGGCTCCATAGTTCCAGTCAAACAGGTTTTTGTCTGAATCAATTTCCGCTCCTATCTCATTGCCGAAACTCATCTTGGCAATTGCCTCTCCAAGTCCACCGAATCCGAGAGCGTATGCTGCAGCTATGTTGCCTGCCTTTATGTCAGCGTTGATGGTTGCGAAGTTCTTCTTCAAGGTATCTGTATCCGGCATTCCGTTGGCAAATGGTTCCGCTTCCAACAAATATAGTGTATGGCCGGCTTCCTTGAATTCAGGGCTTATTACAACACGTGCATCCACCGGTACAATTCCGAAGGCTATCAATGTAGGCGGCACTGAGATATCGGCAAATGTGCCGCTCATAGAGTCCTTGCCTCCGATGGATGGCAGTCCGAACTCTGATTGCATCTTCAATGCTCCAAGCAATGCCGCTGCCGGTTTGCCCCACGACGTCTCGCTCCCCATTCTCTCAAAATATTCCTGATAGGAGAATCGCATACGGGTGGTATCTCCACCTGCTGCCGCTACCTTTGCCACTGCCTCTACAACTGCGTAGGCCGCTCCGTGATATGGACTCCAGCTGCTGATGTAGGGGTTGAAACCAAAGGCCATCATGCTCGCTGTGTTGGTGTAGCCTCCGGTTGGTAGTTTCTGGACGCTGACTTGCGATTCTGTACCTTGGGTTCTTCCTCCGAATGGCATAAGCACAGTGGATGCGCCGATTGTGGAATCGAACATCTCGATCAGACCTTTCTGTGAAGTGACATTGTCGTCGGCAAGCATTTCTTCAAATGATGCGTATTGCTTCTGCGGCATTTCCGACGGCACTGCTGATATTCTTACTTTGGCTTTGCGGGTGGCTCCTGCTGAGTCGATAAACTCACGGCTCAAATTTGCCACTTCCTTGCCATTCATCATCATGCGCATTCTGCCCGTATCGGTCACGTCTGCTACGTGTGTCACCTCAAGATTCTCTTCATGACAATATTTGATGAATTCATCCGCATCTTTTTTCTCAACCACCACGCTCATTCTCTCCTGACTCTCACTTATGGCAAGCTCGGTGGCGTTGAGTCCGCTGTATTTCACCGGCACTCTGTCGAGATATATGTCAAGTCCATCGGCAAGTTCACCGATGGCTACGCTCACACCACCTGCACCGAAGTCATTCGATTTCTTGATGAGTCGTGTCACTTCCGGACGGTGGAAGAGTCGTTCAATCTTACGTTCTTCAGGTGCATTGCCTTTCTGAACCTCGCTGCCGCATTGTTCGAGTGAACTTACATTGTGTTCCTTGCTCGAGCCGGTGGCTCCGCCGATACCGTCGCGTCCGGTTCGCCCGCCAAACATCAGGATTACGTCACCTGCTGCAGGGCGCTCGCGGCGCACATCCGATTGCTTCACAGCACCTACCACGGCACCAACCTCCAGACGTTTTGCTACGTAG
Organism: Muribaculum sp.; assembly: GCA_023667055.1. Classification (GTDB taxonomy): domain Bacteria; phylum Bacteroidota; class Bacteroidia; order Bacteroidales; family Muribaculaceae; genus Lepagella. The sequence goes on from JAMPAV010000003.1 coordinate 25,147, forward strand.
TTGGGATGGAAAATCTCGCGCACATGGGTGGTGGCGAGACCTATCTGGTTGCCATAGCTGCTGTAGCCGGCGGCTGCGCGTTTTGAAATCACACGTTGGGGCAATTTCCCCTTCATGGTTTCCGACACCGGTTTGTAAATGTCGCCGGCTCCGGTCACACGCATAGCCTGATACACGTAGCTGCGGCCACTCAGCGGGTCGCGGATTGCACCGCCAAGACATGTGGAGGCTCCTCCGAATGGTTCTATTTCAGTAGGGTGGTTGTGGGTTTCGTTCTTAAACATCAGGAGCCATTTCTCTGTCTCGCCGTTTTCCACATCAACGTCTATCACAATCGAACAGGCATTGTTTTCTTCGCTTTCTTCCTGGTCATTGAGAATCCCTTTCATCTTTAGCCATCTTGCGCCTATGCAGGCAAGGTCCATAAGGCAAATTCTCTTTTCATCGCGTCCGAGTTCATGGCGCATCTGTTTGTAGAGTTCCAGTGATCGCTTTATGTCGTCGGCTGCCATGGAGTCTTCCACTTCAATGTCGGTGAGTTCGGTCATGAAGGTGGTATGGCGGCAATGGTCGCTCCAGTATGTGTCAAGTATGCGGACCTCTGTCTCCTTGGGGTCTCTACACTCTTTGGTGAAGTATTCTACCACTGTCATCAGGTCTGCAACGTTCATTGCGAGTCCCATGCTCTTGATGAAGTCCGGTGCTGTTTCCTCTGTTATGTCGCGGAAGCCCTCAAGTATTTTCACGGGAGTGGCTACGGCACGCTCTGGCGGACAAAGCACGCTCATGTCTTTCGCTCGTGACTCCACGGCGTTGATTGTGTAGTGGGCTATCTTCTCAAGATCACTTTCGCTTACCTCTTGGTCGAATATCATCAGTTTTGCACTCCTGATTTCTACCTTGGATGAAGGGTCTATAAGTTTTACACAGTCTTCTGCTGAGGATGCACGTTGGTCAAACTGTCCCGGCAGACATTCCACTGCAAGGTATTTTCTGCCGGTAAGGTCAAACTCTTCTGTCACGATATCGGTGGCAGGTTCTCCAAATACTCTATATTTGGCCTCTTCCACCAGTGCCGGGTCAGCGTTGAATACGTCATATACGCAGATCAGGCGCAGGTCCTTGATGTCAAGGCCGAGATTCTCATTGAGTTCCTTCCTCAGACTCTCTGCCTCGACCCTGTACGCTGCACTTTTCTCTACAAAAATTCTCTTAGCGTTCATATATATTGTCGAATGTCGAATGTTGAATGTCGAATGTTGAATTTTGAATGTTGAATTTAGAATGTCGAATTTTGAATCAATTATGAATTATGAATTCAAGTATCGCGAAGCCAATTCAAAATTCAAAATTCAAAATTCAAAATTCAAAATTAATCAAGTTTCGAAGCCAGCACTTTTTCCGCTTGCTTTTTTCTGAATTCAGCCATCTTCTCTTCAAGCGCCTTGTCGGTCACAGCCATTATCTCAATGGCAAGCAGAGCGGCATTCTTTGCTCCGTCGATGCTTACCGTGGCCACTGGTATTCCGCTTGGCATCTGCACCATGGAAAGCAGTGAGTCAAGTCCGTCGAGCGTACGTGCCTTGATGGGCACCCCTATTACCGGCAGTGTGGTAAAGGCGGCACAAACCCCGGCAAGATGCGCGGCACCTCCGGCTGCCGCTATGATGGCAGCAAAACCCTCTTCACGTGCTGTCTTAACCCACGCCTCAAGTTCGTGTGGCGTGCGGTGTGCGCTCAGCACTCTCTTGTCGTATTCTACGCCGAATTCGTCAAGAATTTCGGCACTTCCTTTCATCACGGGCCAGTCGGATGCAGACCCCATCACAATTCCAATCTTCATCGATTATCTCTTTTTCTTTTTCGTTATTATCGTTGTATTTATATCTCTGATTCCCCTGATATCTCAGATTCCTCTGGTATCTCAGATTCCCCTGATATCTCTGATTCCTCTGATATCTCTAATACCAAGGGTTATATACTTTTTCAAAAAGTCAAGACCGCATCCCGTCTTATCGGAACGCGGTCTTTCCCTATGTTTTCAATCCGTAACTGCACGATTCGTCATTACGTTGGCACACGTCTTGGCAAGCACTATCGAAGTGCCTTGGATAGCATTGATATAGTGTCGCTTATGTCGGTGTCTTGACTTGTTGATGATGAGCATGTTTCGGATGTTGTCTTCGGTTATCAAAACTCACTGCAAAATTAATCAAAATCTTTGACATGCGCAAATTAATTTTGAATTTCATCCGATTTCATCCCATTAATATCCTTATCTAAGTTTCGTTGGCATTGATATCTTGTTCCTGTGTCGCGGCCACTTGGGGCCGCGAGTGCAGTCTTATTCTTGCTTCCTTATCTCCGTCCTCCTGATTTTCCCACTGATTGTCTTCGGCAGCTCCTCCACAAATTCCACTACTCGCGGATACTTGTACGGTGCTGTCACTCTCTTCACGTGGTTCTGTATCTCCTTTATCAGGTCAGGTCCGGCCTTCTCCTTGTAGTCTGCTGCCAATACAATCGTGGCTTTCACCACCTGTCCGCGTACTTCATCAGGCACACCCGTGATGGCACACTCCACAACTGCCGGATGGGTCATCAACGCACTTTCCACTTCAAATGGACCTATACGGTAGCCTGATGACTTGATTACATCATCTTTCCTGCCGACAAACCAGTAATACCCGTCCTCGTCACGCCAAGCCACATCGCCTGTGTGGTAGAGTCCATCATGCATGGCCTCTTCTGTCAATGCCTTATCATGTAGATATTCCTTGAAAAGTCCAAGTGGTTTCTGTCCGGGATGCAGACGCACTACAATCTCTCCATGCACACCATCCTCCACCGGCTCGTCATTGTCATCTACAAGGTCTATGTCATACATAGGACCTTTCAATCCCATAGAGCCGGGTTTCGGTTCGCACCAGGGGTAGGTGGCCACTGTCAGTGTCGTTTCTGTCTGCCCGAAACCTTCCATCAATTTTATTCCGGTGAGCCTCTTCCATTGCTCAAATACGCTCGGATTCAGTGCCTCGCCCGCTATTGTGCAATATTTAAGTGTGGATAGATCATATTTCGACAAATCTTCCCTTATCAAAAACCTGAATACTGTAGGCGGCGCACAGAAGGAGGTGATTCCGTAATTGTGAATCATTCGTAACACGTCCACCGGTTCAAACTTGTCATAGTCATATACAAACACATCGGCTCCCGCTATCCATTGGCCATAAAGTTTCCCCCACACTGCTTTGCCCCACCCGGTGTCGGCAAGCGTGAGGTGAAGACTCTTCTCATTGAGATTGTGCCAATAGCTTCCGGTGATTATATGCCCCAGCGGATATGTGAAATCATGTGCCACCATCTTAGGCTCTCCCGTTGTGCCTGACGTGAAGTATAGAAGCATCACATCATCGTTGCTGTTGACAAACTCCGGGCGTTCAAAGGGAGCGGCCTTGTCAATGCAGGAATTGAAATCATACCACCCTTCCGGTACCACCGGCCCGGTGCTGACAACTGCCTTCACCGTCGGGCATTCAGGAAGTGCCTGGAGTATGTGGTCGGTCACTATTGGGTCGCCGGAGCATACTATGGCCTTTATGTCGGCCATCTTGCACCGATATTTGATATCCTTTGGCGTAAGTAGGTGAGTGGCGGGAATCACTGTCGCTCCAATTTTATGCAATGCTATAATAGAAAACCAAAATTGATAATGCCTTTTCAGTATCAGCATAACGCTGTCGCCCCTTCCGATACCGATGGATTGGAAGAATGATGCTGTCTTGTCTGATTCTCTTTTTATGTCGGCGAAGGTGAACCGTATGCATTCTCCCTTGTCATTGGTCCAGAGGAGTGCCTCTTTGTCCGGCTCTGTCTCTGCCCATTTATCCACCACATCGTAGCCAAAATTGAAATTATCCGGCACATTGACCTTGAAATTGGACATAAAGTCCTCGTATGACTCAAATTGAGTCTTCTCTAAAAATCTTTCTACCATTATAGAATCTTCAAAATATTATCACTAAATTAAATTTAGTGTCTTCGGTTTTCCTCCTGCGTGATGCGCATCACGCGCATCAAATCTAATTGATCACAGCGATTATCTTCGCGTCTTTGTCTCCAATCGCTCTCAGCGCATGCGGTATCGTGGAGTCAAACATCACGCTGTCTCCGGCATGAAGTATCGACACTTTTTTCCCTATTGTTATTTCTATCTCTCCTTCCAGCACATAGTTGAATTCCTGACCATCATGGTGGTTGGGATGGTGCACAGTCCCTGCGGTATGATCTGGCGCTATTGTAACCAAGAATGGAGCCATATTTCTCTGTCTGAATCCCGATGCAAGGTCTCTGTACGAATAGGCTTTGGTTCGTTCCACCTTTTTCCCCTTACCACTGCGGGTGATGTAGTACGTGCTCATTTTTGGTTCCTCTCCAAAAAGAAGAGCTGCAAGTTCAACTCCTTTGCGAGAGGCGAGCCTTTGCAGGAAACTTACGGGTATATCGTAATCCCCACTCTCATATTTCTGTAGTGTTTCAGTACTCACGCCACATTCCGCTGCCATTTCTTCCTGAGTTATCTCCAGTGAGTCCCTAAGTCCTATCAGCCTTTCTGCAATCTGTTTAAGTTCATTCATATTCTCTACCTGTAGTTATAGTTTATAGTCCTCGCCACTTGTGGACGTTAGTGTTGTCTAAGATATTTTGTTTTGTGCTCCGCCTGCATGGCGGTGGTGTTGTCTTAAAAACAAAAGAAATTTACCTTTGTTCGCCACAAAAGTATATATTTTTTTCGATATCTCCAACTTTTTGCCCGATAATTATTTGTTCTTTAATTTTTCTGCCATGTTTCTTGCGCATATTTGCTTATGGTGTGCAAAAAAGCCGCTCCCCATTCCGGGAAGCGGCTTTCTTTGATTATGAAGCCTTACCATATTCATATATGCTGTCACTGGCAAGGTCTATCTCATCATTCCAGTAAACACATGTACGTGATGTATCAAGTTGAACTTGCTTGAACAATCCATAAATTTCCACCAAACCTCGAAAAGTTGGTAATGTCTCAATATCTCCCTTTACATCATAGATGACCCTTTTTCAGTCGTCAAACTCCACGGCAAGAAGGTAATCATCCAGTGCCTCAAGTTTCTTTATTCTTGGTATCATAACTTAAACGTTACAACTCATCACCAAAAATATTGTCTATTATGGTATTGACAACTTCATTGAATTTTTCCTTTTTTAGAAATTGATTCTGCCGACTTACTATGTCGTTCAATGTAAAATATGCAATAAAATGTGTTACAAAATATGATTTCTTTTGAAGATTTACTCCCAATATATCAGCTGGATTGATTTCTATTGTGTATTCTGGATGTATGTTTTTTGAAGAAATAAGGACAGCATAAAACATTCCTTCCTCTTTTTCTTGTAATTCATCAACTGATATCACCAGTGCAGGGTGAATTCTATCTATACCATCAAGGAATCTGAACGATACCTAAACTATTTCTCTTTGATGTACAGATGTTACAGCCATTTTAGTATTGGTTCAATTGTTCTTGCTGAAGTGTTTTTAAGGAATGATTTTGTGTCTGTTATACCAGACGTACCTGAAGTTGAAAATTCTAAAGGACAACGTTTGTAATCCTCTTTGAGGATAGCTAATAGTTGCTCATCAGATAATATCGAATATTCTTTATTGGTTTTATTTCGTTGTCGTGCCATACTATAAATTCTTTTATTTTGCAAAACTAATAAAAATCCCTCTATTCTCCAACCTTTTAAACAATTATTTCAAACTTCCAGTTCAAAAAAAGCCGCTCCCTGTGTCAGGAAGCGGCTTTCGTTAGATATAATATAGTGGTGGATTATTCTGCAACTTCAATCACATAGAGCGACGGAAGCACTGCATTACTCTGCTCTACGTCGTAGCATCCGAATGATGAATAACTAATGGAATATTGTATCCACTTGCCGTTGCCGACATTTTTCACTGTCCACACTCCGTCTCCATTGTGCTCGGCTGTCCATGCGTATGCGGTGTTTACTACGCCATCCGCTACTTCCGGGGCATCCTTCAAGTTGAATGAGTTATAGGATCCGGACATATAGAGATAACGGTTGTTGGAATCTACAAGGAAGAATTGTCCTTCTGGTAGTTTGTATTCCTTGTCCTCTATCACAGCTGTAGTGGCAAATGTGAATGCGTTAACTTCGTTTTCTTGTACGATTGTACCCTTGTCAACTTTCACAGGTGCTGTGTAGAGATAGCCATAGTTGTTGGTGGCTTTCTGTGGTGTTGCGCAGATTCCTTCAGCCACAAGCAGATACTGGCGGTCAAGTATCAATTCTGTAGTTAGGTCAAAGATTGATTTGCCTACGTATTTCACAAATGTCCAGCCTTCGCTCTTCTTCTCAAATTGTGCTGTAACTGTCTGCAGACCGTTGTCGTTCACTGTCCAGTTCTGTCCATCATATACAAGCACTGCACATGCTGTGCCATTATAAACCACTGCCTCTGAGTCGCCGGCTACTGCGTATGGCTTGTTGGCCTTCATGTACATCGGCAGATAAATCTCCGGTTCTTCAAGTTTGTTGGTGTCAAAGCCCATTGCAGCGTAGTCTGCTGGATTGAGAATGCTTACTCCTTCTGCCACTGCCCATACGCTTCCATCGTAGGTATAGACTGAATTCACGCTTGCGCTTGCCGGAGTGCCTGCCACAACCTTTGCAGGTGCGCTTGCCGCTGCTACTGCGGCAGCGTTGTAAAGCATTGGAAGTGTTCCTTTGGATTCTGAATATGATCCCCAGCTATTATAGCTGCCGTCAAACTGAATCCATTTTCCCACCTCTATGTTTTTGATGGTCAAGCCACTGGCATCTGCAGATATTGTCCATAAAGCTCCCGATTCAGGCAATTCTGCTGAGAAATTGAAACTGTTGTATGTGTCGGTTTGATATAAATAACGGTCTGATGAATCTTTGATATAGCAACCTCCATCAGCATTCTCAAATGTAAATGCATTTGCAGCATCCGGGTTTGTCACAATTCCATTTTCTACTGTCATATCTACACTGGCAAGATATCCGTAGTTTTTTGTGGGAAGTGGTCCTGCTCCGTGTCCTTCGTTGGTCACAAGATAGTATTTTACATCTGAAGCACTGTAAAGCACAGGCAGAGATCCTTTCTCTGAATTATATGATCCCCATGTGCCATAGCTGCTGTCAAGCTGAATCCATTTGCTGACTTCAGTATTTGTAATTGTGGCCTGTCCGTTGGAGGCAACTTCTATATTCCATACTGCTCCTGATGCGGGAAGTGTGGCTGAAACATTAAAACTGTTATATGTGCCTGATTGGTATAGATAGCGTCCGTAGGCATCCAGAATGTAGTAGCCGCCATCAGCAGGAATGAACAAGAATGCATTCAGGGCGCTTGTTGTTGCGGATCCGTTGGATACTGTTGCATTGCCAGCCGGAAGATAGCCATATCCTTTGGTCGCATCAAGAGGAGCAGCAGCGTTTGCTCCATCAGCTACCATATAATATACTCCACCTGCAAATGTCGGTGCATCAGAATCTGCAATGAATACAGGGTTGGATGTGCTTTCATTGTAGCTTACCACTGCGTATGCTCCTTCTGCAGCATCAGGAAATGCGCTCTTTAGAATGCCGGGTAACTTGTTTTCTGCTGATGTCATCGGTGCGAAGGCACTGATGTAGTCAACATCGCTCCCCCATGCGGAGATGTAGTCTGCTTTGCTCACGGTGTAGGCGGTTGCTCCCGCTATTTGCGCGATTATAGGGTCTGTTTCGCCTGTCTCATCGTAGGTAACGTTGATCTTTGACCCCTCAGGTGCTACAAAATAAGGTGCGTTGCTTGATGCAAGATAGGCGGGAAGATACTGTCTTGCCGGAATCTCGGCTGAGAACTTGGCGTTGGTGCCTACTGCCTTGAGTGCGTTGGCAAGTCCTGCTGACTCCGCTAATTCCTTGTTGGTGGAGTTGGACGCTACTGCGCTATAGTCTGCAGCTGACATTGTGTAGGCTGCTTCAATGGCATTGTTGTAGTTGACGCCGGGTTCGAAGCCTTCCAGATGGTCGTTCCAGGAATTTTCGCTGCACGATGCTAACATGGCGGTTGAGCCAATAGCGAAAAATATGTTTTTTACTGAAGTCTTCATATTAGAATGTGAGTTTTAAACGGAGTGAATAAGTGCGACCAAAGCTGTAGAAAATACGGTATGCATTCTGCCATGTGCCGTTGCTGGTGGCCGATGTATAAGCATCCATAATGTAGTTGTAGTTGCAGAGGTTGTTGACATTGCCGAAGATGGTGGCTCTCATTCCTCCGAAGTCGAATGTATAGCTTGCATTCAGGTCGAGCTGGTTGCCCCATGGAATTCTCCAAGGTTCACCGAGGTCAAGTTCCTGGCCTGCGCTCAGGTTGCTGCCTGTGATGGTATAATCTGAGTAGTTGCGTGCTGATGCCACCCAGTCAGCACCGATACGCCATCCCTTAAGAGGTTTTACTGTCACGCTGAGTGCGCCTGTTGATTGTGCTGAACCACCCACCTTGCGGCCTTTTGTATTAAGTTTTGCCCACAAGTGGTCTTCTGCCATGATGCCCGAAGCCACAGCACCTGTGCTCAGGTTGGCAAGAGGTTGCGACTCTGAATTGTAGAAGTAGCCGATTGTGTTGGAGTCGTTCACCCAGTCACCGTATGAGAACATGCCGCTGAACTCAAGCCAGTTGAATGGTTTGTAAGTGGCTGCAACTTCCACACCCATGTGGCGTGAAGCTACACCGCTCATGTTCATCACATAGCGTGTTCCATCTTGCATTGTATTTGTCTTCACCATTGTCTGGTCCATCCAGCGGGTGAAATAACCATTGACCTGTGCCGTGAATTTGGGTGAGTGGAACTCATATCCTACTTCTGCCGACACGCATTTTTCATTAAGTGCATTCGGGTTGGCTGCATTAGATACTTCTCTTGAAAGGAATGCTGCAGACATGAATGGTGCACGGCTGATATAGCCGCCGTTGACGAATACGTTGTTGTGCTTGTCAATGTTGTAGTTCACACCTGCCTTCACATTTCCTGCAAGGAAGTTTAGAGTTTCTGAACGTTGATGCTCTTTGTCGTAATAGAAACGGTTTACGAGCCAGTCTGAATTGTTATTTACAGAACCGCCAAGGAAAATGTTCAGTTTGTTGTCTTCCAAGCAGCTGTATTCGAGCTGTGCATACAGACCTTCCTGTGCCACATAGCCGGTATAGTCACGATATACGATGTCGCCCACACCTAACTTCTCATATTTCCAGTTGGGGTCTGCGGCTGCGCTGTTGTTGCTTGCAAGTACGCTCTGGCGAGATGAGTCGTCGATGTAGTATTTGCCACTGAAGAGGTCGCTGATCTTGGTCTGGTGAAGACCTGCATAATAGCGCACATCAAGACCCACAAGAAGATTGAGGTTCTGGATGAGTTCATTCTTGTAGGTTGATACCAGGCCGACCCATGTGTGGTTGTTGATTGACTGTGCCATAACCATGTTCGATCCTGTGGTTGATGCTTCATTCATTGCCTCGATACCTGCATAGTCGAATGTGCCGTCGTCACATCTCCATGTGTCTGACAATACTCCATTGGTTGCTCCGTACCACTGGCTACGATAGTCGGACGTACGACCCTGGCCACTGTTGCCATAGCCATTGGCAATTGAAAGATACACTGCTGTAGAGAGACTCGACTTGTAGTCAATTTGCCAGATATGGTTCAATGAAATCTGTGGTTTGTGGAAGTGATTCTGGTTGGATACGTATTCCTGACCGTTCGCACGGAAACCGTAGGTCGGGTTGTACTGATACATGCTCTTGCCATCATTCATGAAGTTCTTTACATTCTGCCATCCTTCCACTGTCAGTCCATTTGCCGACTGACGCTGCCAGTGATCCTGAGGTGAACCGAATGCTGTGAGGCTCAATTGATGGGCATCGTTGATTTTCTTTGATACATTTACAAACCATGTGTAGGCATCAAACTTTGTGCCCTGTATATATCCGTCGCCCCATTTACGGCTGCCCATGATTGTGATGGCCCAGCCGTTTTTCATCAGTCCTGTTGATGCGGAGAAGCCGATATGGTTCATGCCGTCGTTGCCCATGCCATAGAAGAGTGTGCCGCCCTTTTTTGCATCAAGGCTGCGCGTTGTGATGTTGAGTGTACCACCCACTGACGGTGTGGAGATAATCGCTGCGCCAAGACCTCTCTGTGTCTGCATTGATGATGTCACGTCGCTAAGGCCTGACCAGTTTGACCAATACACGCCGCCCCATTCCATGTCGTTGACCGGAACACCGTTTACGAGCTGTGCCACATTGGCACTCTTGAAGCCACGCATGTTGATTTTTGCATCGCCATAGCCACCGCCATCTTTGGTTGCCCATACGCCGGGAGTGGTCTTCAGAACTTCAGGGAATTCCTGGCCACCGAGTTTTGCTTCGATGAAGGGTGCATCAACTGTGGATACTGCTACAGGTGTCTTACGGGTTTTTGCCACTGATTGGCTTACCACTACGTCCTGAAGCATGGTTGTCTCTGGGTCAAGCACTATACGTCCGATGTTGGCCTGTGCTTTGAGGGTCTTGTCCTTGTAGCCTACATACGAAATTTTTACTTCCTTCGCATTGTCGGGTACAGAGAACTTGAAATTACCGTCAATGTCAACGGCGGCAGCAAATGGTGTGCCCGGTACGCTGACTGTGGCTCCGATCAGGGGTTCCCCCTGCGAGTCGAAAACGGATCCGCTACACATGTAGTTGGCCCATAGTGCCACCGACATCATCATTAGTGCGGATAAGAGAAACAGTCTCTTCATAATGTTTTAGTGTTGGTTTATAATTATTTGGATTAAATTATTGTTGTTTTTATCTTGAATTTTAAGTTAATTTCCAAAGGCAAATCATTGTGCATTGTGCATTGTGCATTGTGCATTTTCCAAGTGCGTTGTCTTGTTTTTCTTCGACTTGATTTTTACCTTATACATGTCAAAACCTTTGCCGAAGACTCCGTTGACAGCACCTTGTGTGATGAAGGCATCATCGTCTATGCCTTTTACAAGTCTCATGATGCCCGGTGCCTCAATTTTTCGGCACCACACCATTAGAATCTTTATGGGTTTCTTGCTATACCATCCCTCTCCGTCAAGTACCGTTACTCCACGTTTGGCATCATTGTTGATGGCATCTGCTATTGTCTGCCATTGATGACTGAAAATGATGAACTGTACCGCTTGCCTATTGCCAACCACAATCATATCAGCACAGTACGAAGCTACAAATGTCACCACATATCCATAAACTATAAGCGGAATCCTGACTTCAAGGCGTTCTCCGAATGTGCCTTCAAATGGTAGGAAGATGCTGCTGCTGACAATAAGCATGTCTGTGACGACCATCGCACGCCCTATGCTGACATTGCTAAGTTTTGTCACCATGGTGGCGATGATGTCAGTGCCACCGGTAGATCCATTGTGAATCAATACGGTCCCGACCCCAAGGCCGCAGATTATGGCACCTAAAATTGCACTCAGCGACATATCCTCAAGTATGGGATGGCCAAGACCCATAAAAAAAGTCTCTCCTATACCTATGGATAGTGAGACTACGGATGCACCAAATATAGTACGGATCACAAACGTCTTGCCGACTATTCGGAAAGACATGGCAAGTAGCAGAAGATTGAGCACATACTGGGTCACTGCAACCGGGATTGTCTCATTTGAGGCAAAATATACCAATGTGCCGACACCTGATAGCCCCCCCATCACAATTTTGTGTGGAAGAATGAATGCGCAGAAGCCAAAGGCATACATAAATATGCCTAAAATAATCATAACATAGTCTATCACAAGACTTTTGCGTGACTTGCTAAAACCGAACGCAGTTTTCATGCCACAAAATTACAAAAATTTTCTTAAAAAATCCTAATTTCACGACATTATTTACGCATTTTAATCCTCAACTTTTGCATGCGAAAGTTAATTGCTGTAATGTTTTTCCAGAATAAACTTCCATGCCGGAATTACCTCAATGACAAGACCGTCTTTTTCAACTTTTCCTTCGTCTTCAAAAGTGACGATGACGTTTCGTTTAGTCCTAATTCTGTCTTGAAGTTTCATAAGGGCTGATGTCTCACGCTCAAATGTTCCTTCCGAATCATTCATCGTGTAGCACACCTGCACAGCCATTTTCTCCTCCGGTATTACGAAATCAACCTCTATTCCGTGATTATAGTGATATACAGCATCCTTCACCCCATATCTTCTGAACAGTGTCAGGGCAACAAGATTTTCCAACAAAGAAGTGCGTATGTCCATTGCCAACAAAGATATGATGCCATTATCAATGAAATAATATTTCGGATTGGTCATTCTGTCGGTCAGGGTGTCCGCTATATTGGGCACGGTCAAGAGCAGATATGCGTCAGAGGCATAACCGAGATAATTTATGACGGTTGCCTTGCCAATTTTCGTCCCGGTCGATGCAACGATATTCGTTGCTCTTGTAAAGGATATTGGCTGTTTCACACTTTCAGCCATTTTTCTGAAAAGTATTCTGAGTGCAAACAGATTCTCAATCTTGTTTCTTGCCGCTATGTCGCCCAAGAATATCTTCTGATATAGACTTGTCAGATAATCTCTCTTGACAGGTAGCGTGGCGCATTCGGGAAACCCTCCGAACTGAAAATATTCCTCAAAGTGTCGCATCAGTTTTGAACGGTCGGCTGTCGTGGCAGTCAGTAACTCACTCTTGGGGTCTATCCCATTAATTTCAAGATATTCATCAAATGAGAATGGGAATACATCGTGGGTTATATATCTTCCACCCAACACTGAAGCCACATCCTTTGAGAGCATCTTTGCGTTGCTGCCGGTAATTACGACCTTGTACTTATTATCGGCTATCCTTCGTGCGAATTTCTCCCATCCTTCAATGTTCTGAATTTCATCAAGGAACAGCATTGGGCGCTTATCGCTCAATTGACCATGCACTTCCAGAATCTTGTTGAGGTCATCAACAGTCATTCCGGCAAGTCGCTCATCCTCAAAATTGAGATATACAATTTCATCCCAATTGTGACCATTGGATATTAACTGCTGTATCCGTCCATACAATATGTAAGATTTACCAGCACGGCGGACACCGACAAGGACTTGCCTGTCGAAAGTTTCAAGATTTATGTTGCGAGGAATCACCGTGTGCAACATCACTTCTGTACGGTTTTCAAGCATTACCTCGCGTAGCGTTTCATTATTTATCATATCAATGGTGTTCTATACATAGAACAAAATTAGTCAATTTTTGTTTCGCACACAAAACACCATGCAGTTTTATCACACAAATAAATTAAATTTTCTACCCTAAAGACGACATAACCTTGTAGTTTACTTCCGCGAAGAGCAAAGAATACTGTATTTGTTCTTCAATGGTTAGAAATATTATATACATACTTGTGTTATTTTCCAAAATAGGCATTAAAAATCAAACTGATATGAACGCATCGGTCGCCACAAATAAGTTTAAGAGTGTTCTAATGACATTCTCAATGGTACAACAATTAAACTCGTAAAAGTGTTGGCAAAATTTATCTACAACTGCGTGATTGCAATAGTCACGATAAAGGGATGAGTCAACTTTCTTCAGTTGAAGCGGCATTCCAACCTCAATGAGAAAACATTCCGCAACAACTTCTTCAAGGAAGTTGATTGGTTTGGCATAAATGAGGAGATAGCGATTCGTGAATTGCCCGATGCCAGCCATAGAATCATAGCTGTTGATCCGGAGCATATCAACAAGGTCGGGAAGTGTACCATTACCCCACAGAGCAGTGGTCAGTGCCGAGTCAGAGCGCATCTCCTATCGCTTGTCCATAAAAGTATCCGAGCATTCTATCTTTTGTCAGATCCATCTTGCTTTAATTCTCAGATTGGGTAACAGTTTCTTATAATATCCCTTCAGATACCACGGTACTTCTACAACTTCAAAGAAAGATTCACTGAATGCCTCAGGGTCTATACGCATAATCTTTCCTCTGAATCTAATCGTTTTGAGAGATTTTGTCCCTTGGAATGCCAGTCTTTGAATGGACTTTACTTTTGAAGGAATTTCAAGTTCACATAATGATTCGCAAAAAGAGAAAGTCCGTTCAGGTAAATCTTTTAACGACTTGGGTAGATTCACTCTCTCTAGATTTTTGCATGTACTGAAAATGAAGTTTCCGAACGTTTCCACTTTGTCGGGGAAAGTCATCTCGGTTAAACCGCAGCAAAAGAATGCTCCTTCTCCAATAGCCACGACCGTGGAAGGTATATTCAGACTTACAAGAGATTCATCACATCCAAAACAAAAATCTGGAATCTCTGTTAAGCCATCTGGAAGTTCAACTTTCTTTAGGCTGTCCATTCCCGAGAAAGCTCCACGGCCGATGAAACGGACATTAGACAAGAACGTGGCACTGAACCCCTCCAACTTTCTGCAATTCATAAAAGCTTCAGAACCTATTGATGTAATCTTCATCCCGAAAGCATTATAAGAATACCCTTCGAGATTCTTGCATCCCCAGAAAGCTCGCGCCCCGATACTCCTTATCGAAGTTGGGAAGTCTATGCTTCTCAAGTTAAAATTCCGATATGCTGCAAATTCAGCAATATGCTGAGTATCGCGCATTATCTCATAATGAGACGGACACTCATCAAGAATCTTCAACAAGGTTCTTCCGCAGTCTTCGTAAACACCATCAGCACAATCGACATTTACGTTTTCCTGCCTTTTTTCGTGTAATGTATTGATGAATGAAGTTGATTTTTCGTCCAATTTCTCCTTATTGTCTAAAACTGTTGCATTGACTATTGCATCGTAATTAGGATTCTTGCCCCAATCAGTATTACGGCCATTCTCAACAAGTAGGAATGGTGTTCTCTCGGATTGATTACAATGGTACAGCATCGGCTCCACGACCCACTTGTTTTTATCATTTATAACTGCAAGTAAAATCTCGCGAGCTTTATCGAATTCACGTCGCTCACGATAAAGTTCGCCCTTGGTTATACGAGAATCGGAATCGCTACCAAGCCTTTTGATTGCATTATCTATAGCCCCCATAAACAAGACATAATCATCATCTTCTTTTGGTGAATCTGTCGCCCTATTAAAATGATCATTATATGAGCGTATATACTCAAGGCAGATAACGAGTATATCCTGATCATCATAACGGTCTGACTCCATTAGTTGAACATATGCCTCTCGAGATTCTTCGTAAGTCAAATGTCCGGTAGTGCCATTGTAATTATCATTATCACAACCGCGTTCTTCCCATTCTGAAAAAAGTGAATATGAGCCACAGGATTCACACTTTTGTATCGGAGATATTGCTGGACGCATTGGATATATACTTCTGCCATCGCTCCACAGAGTACCTCCAAAAGTATTACAACTCATCATTGAGAACATAGCCTTTTTCTTTCCGCAATGAGGGCAGGCATATAACTGGGCTGGTGCTGGTAACATTACTATTGATTGTTGGTTAGGTTACTGTGATTTAATATTGCTAACGTGCGATAATCTGTTGGTTGAATTAAAATCATAAAATATTTAACATGAAAAGGTTGCACATATCGCTAAATTTTAGTAAGTTAGAAGTGACAAAACCATTGATTACTATAATTACGCATATGCACAACTTCATTGCAGATTTCGTAAAAATTCTCGATATCTACAAAAAAATTGTAGGAAATCGAGTTGACCATAACGGAAACTATCTTCTCCCAACTCAATGATCAGTTTATGATGATTAGAAACTACGCAAAGCAGCGGACCGGACTTTTTACCCGGACTGCCGCTAAAATAGCAGCCTTGACACTGCTTCAATATGTAAATTTTATCAATCATCGCAAAATTGGTCAAGTAAGATATACTCTAATTTAATTCAACCAACAGATAACCAATGGTATCAATGCCAAGATGTTTAGCCTGATAAAACGAACGCTCATTGTGGTATTTCTGAGATATAGCAATGATAGAATCCTGACCATAGACATTTCGCATCTTTGCCAACGAGTTGAGGGTGAAAGTGCCGTAATAATCAAACATTTTGCGAGCTGAATCCACTCCCTGCTTAATAAATACGATGGTCAAAGTCCAATTTCCTTCTGCCATCCCACGTTGAAATGGCAGAAGTTCCAAGTGCAGCCCTACTTCACGATGAGTAACTCTGTCAATTGCAATCATCTTCACCTTTTGGAAACAGTACTGCAAATGCCTGACGCATCACAGGTGGCATATTCGCCAAGAAATCCTGCTTCTTTTTCTTCTTAAAGAAATCAAGTAAACCCATTTCTATAAGTTTCTATTAGACGCTTTATTTTTCATTATTGGAGTCACTGAACTGCGCTAAAGTTTATTTCGGCAAATTGAATGTCGTCATCCAATGTGAAATCGTTAACCCTAATATCCGGCAACAGATAATCCTCTTTGTCGGGCAATACTGCAAGAATTGCCTCATCGGATATATTCAGGCATGAACGCAGCTTCTTGAAGAATTTTACTTCCGAGTAAAGAATCTGGCCGTCTGCCTCAATAATATTGATAGCAATTTTTACCACTTCCAACTGTTCTTCTTGTGTCAAGTTGGAATCTTCCAGTACATGGAGGAAGTTATTGATAAAACACATCCCTTGTTCGTTGATTGCCGACACATATTCATTGAGTTTGGCTTCAACATCAAGGTCTCCGAAAAGAGAACTCTTTTCACATAGATTTTTTACCAATGCCACTTCTTCGGATGCAATTTCGCCATCACAAGCAGCACATACAAATGCCGTCAACAGATAAATTTCTTGAATATCCATAATCGTATTGCATTAGAAGCCTACATGGGGACGAGGGCGTTCAATCTTCCCACCTTCCATTTGGGCTTTGATATTGTTATACTTTTCAATGTCACGAGGACTAAGCGATGACTTTGTATGAGCAATGGTTTCTTCAAGAATTGCCATTGTAATCTTACTCTTTGCCATCAACGCTTTTCTTGAAGCATCATTTATGATGAGCGTGAGGTCAGAGAAAACATAGTTTTCAGTGAGTTTCGCCAGTTTGTCGTAATCAAGGCCGAAATCGTATGGACGCTTCTTCAATAACATTTCAAACATTGCCTTTCGTGCCTCAAAATCCGGAGGAGCAACGTAGAATTTCTTATCCAATCGACCGGAACGCAGAATGGCGGGATCCATAAGATGTGGATAGTTTGTAGCACCAATCACGAAAATGCCTTTTTCTCCGAGCCTATCCATATTGGCGAGAAGCTCATTGACTGCACTGAGATGCATCTGATGAACATTACCACTATCGCGGTTTGGAGTCAACTCATTCATCTCGTCCAAGAAGATGATGGTTGGAGCGTTTTCCTCAGCCTCTTTGAACATTGCTGCAATATTCTCTTGTGTGGCGTTTACCCATCGGCTCTGTAGATCACTCGGCTTCTTAACCATAAAGTTGAAACCAACCTCAGCAGCAAGTTGCTTGGCGAAGAATGTTTTGCCACACCCCGGAGGTCCATATAACAACATTCCATTTGGAATCGTTACGCCATATCGCTCATATTCTTCACGTTGATTGATTGCATCAATCACCTCTGCCTTAACTAAGTCTTTTAGCTCCTGCATCCCGGCAATAGCAGAGAACCCTTCGCCATCAACCGGCTTATGTGTTGTCGGCTCTTTTTTCTTTTCATCGCCTCCCACTCTCATCTGCCTTGTCAAATCCGGATTCTCTACTTTAAGAGTGCCTTCAAGAGCAGATATGAACTCATCAGTACTTTGGAAACGGGCTTGAACGTTAGGCAATAGAGCCTTCTTGATTGTATTGATAAGTTGCTCATCAAGCTCAAACATATCAATATCAGGGAAATCAAGAGGACGCTCTCTGCGTCGGCTGATTTTCTCTATCTTCTCTTCATTTGTACATCTTCCAAGGTCTATAAACCATGGCAATTTACCATAGATAAGAAGGTAAAGACATACACCGACAGAATATAGGTCGCTTTGAACACACGACACTCCGGCGAAGCGTTCAGGAGCGAGATAAAAGACGTTCAAATCGTCAAGACTCTGCTTGCAGTTGGGTTGGTCAAGATAACGAGCGTATCCAAAATCAATCAACTTCACGTCTTTCAAATCATCCGTTTTGAGGTCAAGCATGATGTTTTGTATCGTGACCTCATTATGGATAATCGGTCGAGGCAACGTATGTAGATATTTCAGAGCTGTAAGTATTGCTGTACCTATCTGTTTGATTTCATAGATACTATACTCTCTACCTCGCTCAATTGACTCGGCTAACGTCTCATTATTGACAAATTCCTTTACTAAATAGGAATATTTCTGGCCACCGATGACAAGAATCCCGGCATCAATAAACTCACACAGATTATGATGATGCAGGGACTTGGCTACATCCACCTCAATAATATTACCAGCCTCATCTGTCTGCCAGTGTTTGAGATTTGGAGTGCAAATCAACTTCAGGAAACGCTTTGTCCCCTGAGTATCTTTAACTCGGTACGTCTCTGCATATGCACCTTTCTTAATCGGTGATATGACAGTATAACCTCCTATTTTGTCTTGTCGTTTGAACAGCATAATTCTCTTATAATATGAAGGCAAACATCATTGCCAAGCCCGATGCGCCGGCAGATAGAAGCAACAAGAGCGTTCCGAAGCAACCTCCATTAGAGGAGTTTCCATATTTTTTTCTGAGTGCTTCCAATCCGGATTTCACGTCAGCTACGGTTTTCTTCTGTTCATCTGTCATTTCAAGTTCTGACTCAACTTGACATAATTTGGAATAGATACCATCAACGCCGAGGGGTTCTGTTGCATTTGGCAGAACGGTTTGTAGGATTACCTGTCCCCCCTTTGCCATATGAATGAGGAAATAACCAAAAGCTTGGAATTTACCGACAATCATGTTTGTCACTGCCAGTTCAAAGAGATAGTCACTAAGCCCTCTCTCTTTCAGTGTCTTGATTAAAGGGAACAAATCCCTCATTGTCTCGTTGATAAGTTTTCCGGAATCGAGAGGTCCATTATACTTATCTATGATTGACTTGTGCTTGAAAAAAAGGTCATAGTATGCCTCATAACCTTCAGGTGTTGAAACCGTCAAAGAGTAATCCTTGTCATTGTGGATATGCTTCAACAACCATTCCTCGTATCTAACAAGATAATCGTAGTAGGCTTGAATGGATTGACGACGTAATTCTTCATCCTTGTTTTCCCCACGGAGAAGGTAATACTTGATTCCGA
This sequence comes from Muribaculum sp., assembly GCA_023667055.1. Classification (GTDB taxonomy): domain Bacteria; phylum Bacteroidota; class Bacteroidia; order Bacteroidales; family Muribaculaceae; genus Lepagella. The sequence continues at coordinate 44,518 of JAMPAV010000003.1, forward strand.
GAGCGGCATAGTTCTCCAACGGATTTTCAGATTTTTTCCCAAGCACTTCGTATGCGTGCGGAAAATCTTGAAAATACTTTGATACCTGTTCTTCAAAGAAATCATTTATGTATCCTTTGGAAAGCTGCGTTTCTCCGCGTTTCACTGCTTCGACATCAGGAACTTTGTGATAATTAGATAGTTCTTTCAGCTGTTCCTCTATGGGCATATTGAGGTCAATCATTCCCAGTTTCAACTGCAAATGACCCAATCCATCACGATATGCTTCCGTTTTTAGAGCAATCTTTCGTGCTTCTTCTTGTTCGTTTTTTTGTTCTTGTTCCATCATTGGTTGAAATTTGTAGTTAGGCCGGAGCCCCGACCTAACTACAGTATTTTACGAAAGCCCACTACCACGTTTGGTGCGCTCTCCCTCTGGCAGAAGTTCCAGAAGCGCTACGGCAATAGGCTGTAATTTCTCTCTCGTGGGCTGATTATTGATTTCAGTTAAACCTTGATTGATGAGAGTCCGTGCGCGGTTTCTATCCTTCCAGCGAATAATATCGAAGTCGCGATTCATATCCTCGATAAGATAGCGACACTGATATACCATTGTAAGCTGGTAGAATAGATGTGTAACTATTTCTTTCAGTTCACGAGCCATCTTAACGTCCTGTTTGCGAATGACCTCATCTATTTGCTGACGTAAAGCGTTTACAGCTTGGTTAGTTTTGTTATTACCAAGGTCTGCATTGGCCTTTTCAAGTCGGTCAAACTCATCACGAAGTTCTGTTTCGACACGTCCCCATTCGGTATTATCCTCAAAATCCTCGATTTTGCGAAGCACTTCCTTAAGATGCTGCATTACCATCTTAGACTCTGAGCTGTTGGCATGTTCGTTCTCAACAGAGTTGAGTTGTTGCTCCAAGTCTGCAACGTCATGACCCTCATTGCGAAGATTTTTTAGGGCGCGTTTAGCTTTCGGAAGTTGCTCCTCAGCAAATTCCTTGGCATCTTCGATAGATTGCTTTTTGGATGTGTCGATAGTCTTTGATACAGTCACATCTTGGTCAGGGAAATAGGCATCTACAGTCATCTGTTCGTTGCGGTCAACTTTGACTGTAATATCAACATTGGCATTTGTGGGAATGGTTACATCCACATCATCACCATTGATTTCTACCTCACCAACGAACTCGTAGAAGATGGCAGATTTACCCGCGCCACCTTGGTCAGCTTGATACAGGGGAATTCTAAGAATATCTGTATCAACGCCCGCTCTTACCTGCACATTTGTATGAAGGCCGTTGGCGATACCTGTAGCTGGAACAGTCTTGTTACGTTCCAAGCCAGTGATAGGTTTGATAATGTCGCGCTCTTTCTTCTCATCGAAGATAGCCAGTGATATGTCATAAGGCAATGTGGCACTACCCACTTTTGACCCTTGTATTATAGTAATCTCCTTAGGGAAACAGTTGAGTCGGTTTCCTTGATGGTCATAGCATTCGACACGGAAAGAATTAGGCTTACCCTCTACAAGATTAAGCTCAACCACATTGCCGTTTTTGTCTATTTCAGTTTTTCCGCTGTCCCATGTGTTGTCGCTTCTAACAAACTGAACCATGACACTGTCAGCTCCAGATTTTAGTGACACCGGAACCCAAAGGTCAGTATCAACTGTCATTGATTCAAAGTTGATGTCGAGAATTATGTCCTCAGCCTTAAGCTCTTCCTCTTTGACTTCATTGTCTATTGTTGAGGCATAAAGAGCCGCGCCTTCTGCTACAGCAGTCATGGGATTGATGCTCGTATCAACATTAGGAGTTACTTGTTCTTTCAGCATCTGACGCACCAATGGAGAATGCGTTGGACCACCTACAAGAATAAGTTTCCCAAGTTGATCTTTGGTGAGATTATTTCTCTTAAGAAGATCCTTACAGATGTCAACTGCTTTTTGGAAAAGAGGTCGCATAACTTTATAAACTTCCTCTTGAGTGATTGACAGATCGAGTTCAAATTCCTCTCCGTCTTCATCCTCTCCCAGTTCACCCAAATCCGAAATAACATCTTCAGAATCCTTGAAAGAAAGTTGGTTTTTAACTTTCTCTGCGTATGTTTTCATTGCGTCCCTAAGGATTTCTTTTTTTATGGGATCGGCAAGATAACCTGCGATTGAGTAATTTTCTTGGAGATAGGGCATTAAAATCTCGTCAACAATGGCGTAGTCAAGATTTTTTCCTCCGAGATAGTTGTCACCTTCGGTGTCAAAAACCTGAATGATGCCGTCTTCGACTTTTATGAGTGCGGCATCAAAAGTGCCTCCTCCAAAGTCAAAAACAAGCCAGTATCCTTCTTTTTGTGCAGCAGTCAAACCATACGCCATTGCAGCGGCAATAGGCTCTTGAAGCAACTCTACGTGATTGAATCCTGCAAGTTTTGCTGCTTCGATAGTAGCGGTCTTTTGGAGTGCACTAAATTTAGCAGGGACAGTGATAACTACAGACTTGAAGTCTTCATCAGTGATGAATGATTTCAATGCTTTAAGAACCTCTGCGGATAATTCCTCAGAAGAATATGAACGACTGTCCATATTGGAACTTACATACCGCTTATCCGTACCCATAGTGCGCTTGAACTCTACATAGGTGTTTGAGGCTTCGGCAGTCATTTTCTTTGTGGCACGGCGCTTGTCGCTCTGCATACTGCGATATGCACTTGCTCCGACCACAACACTCTTCTTCTTATTGAAGAAGACACACGAGGCCATTGTGTCATCAGTGACCTCTATCTTTTTAACGGTAGGAACCCCGGCCTCCATTCTTGCAATAGCGGAATTGGTAGTGCCAAGGTCAATACCGTAATTAACTTTTAGTTGTGCCATATATTGGTCTTAAATGTTTTGTGTTACTGTTACAGTGGCTTTTTGGATTAACTCTCCATTGTGATGAACCTGAGGTTTGGATACGGACGTGATTGTTCGTGTCCCTTCAGGGAGTTCTTCATCGATAACAAAGTCAGCATTTATACGCATACCTTCGTTGTAGGGTTGCCCCACATAAGTAACAATCTCATATCCATTGGCTTGGAAATTGTTCTTAATGCGCTCTACTGCTTTTGAGAGTTGTTTATAACCTTTGACGGAAGAATCCATACGGGATAGGTTCATCTCAATTCTCGTAATTTCGTCTGCCACCTTTAATGCAAGAGAATGGTCAATCGCTTGGGTAGCCTTTGAATACGAGACATGAGATTGCTGTTTCTCCATGAGCATCTGCTTGTCCAAAAGTTCTACAAGTTTCGTATCAAGCTTGACGGATTCCTCTTCTAGATTATGCTGTGCTTCTCTGATAGTGGAGATCACATCCGTACTTTTGGAAATACCACGATGAAGTACAATGTAAACAATAATTGCCACAATCAGAAGAGCCACGATTGCCCAGACACCCCATACTGTTAGTTTGTGGATGTTGTTCTGTGAGTCGGTTTCAACCACCTGTATTCGCTCTGTTGCGGCAGCATGGTTTGTATTTGCGAGTTCAGTATTAGAGGCAACGCCCGACATCAAAGCGTTGTCTATAGAATCACTCTTTGCCTCAACAGATAATAGTTGACTTTGCAGAGATTCTATTGCAACTTGAATCGTCGATACTTCACTCCTTAATTTTTGATTTTCTCCTGAGAGATTCTCAACACGCTGCGTAAGCGCATTTACCTTGTCGTTTACTCTTTGCAATTCTGAATCGCTGGCTTCTGCATGGCAGGTAAGTCCGACCAGAAGCAAGAGTGATAATATAATCTTATTCATGGTGTGATATATTTTTCCAAAGTAAAATAAACGCATCCAATCCTTTGCGAATCACTGCATTTATAGTTTTATAATCTTTCAACTGCTCAACCCAATTGGGAGAATGTGCATAATAGTATGCAATAAATCTTTTTCCCCAATCCCGTTTCGACAAAAATGAGTCACGGAAATCGCGAAGTACCATCACCTGTGGATGATTATAATCACCGTATGCCATAGTCGCAATATAGCAACCTCCTGAAGGATTTAGTTGAGAGTTGATACTATTCAACGTTGAATTATTGTTGTTGAAATAACTACGGCACTGCGAAGTCATGTCTAAAGAGGAAATCTTTGACATGATGGAAATTGCAGATGATACATCTGTCCGAAGTGAGGATTTGTCAGATGTAATCTGTGCCATTGTCTGGGCTTTGTTGATTTTATCAACCAAAGCATTTATTGCCGCAGATGCAACTGCTGAACTGATTTTTAAGTATAAATCATTCGTATATCCCAACTTGCTTTTTATAGTTTGTAAATCCGAAACATTGCCATTTACAAATAATTCGATTTCAGATAGAGAGTGAGAGCCTGAAAGAGATGCGAATATGTCAACACTTCTTGATGATTTTGAGTTGAATTTCTTAAGCCTATCTGCTATACGTCCCATTTCGCGTTGCACTTTATACTCGGGCCCGATTTTTTGAAGTATATCCACATTTTCTTTGCAACGCTCCTTTGCAAGAGGACCTACAGCGATGGAAAGTGCGTATTTCTGTAGCGTCATTGCTTTTTGTGGCGCATCATCATCATTGGAGTCATTAAAGTAGTTGATACCACATTGAAGAATGGTTTGCGCAAGTTTATCGGCAATCATCTGATACTGCATATCCGATGTTCCCAATAAACCTCGTAATTGCGTAAGAGTTCCTTTAGTTGAATTCATCAACTTAACGCACGAATTATAGTTAGCAGACGCTCCTTTCACATTCTTAGCCTCGTTAATAGCCGAACTGATTTCATCAATCAGCGGTTTTACCGTACTTGCGCCAAAGGCTTTTTGCCAGCTTGAAGATGTCCCAGGAACTCTTGCAAGAGAAGATAAATCTATACTTCCATCATCATTGAGAATATTAACTAATAACTCAATCAGTTGGTCAGATGAAAGTTTGAGTGTCTCATTTATGGATGCACACAAATCAGAAGCATAGTTCTGAAAGAGCAGATCTGCATTTATAGCGAACGATGTAATGTCGTTCTCTATCATAGCACAAGCCATTAGATTAAGAAGCGATGATACGCATTCTTTTTTATGCCATATTTCTTTGGCTTGTTGTATATTGCCACCAAGGAGATGATTAAACGCAATGTCATCAAGTGGTGTAACCGTCATAAACCAGAACAAAGAATGCTTTAACTGGTCAAGTGGTAATTCAATTGATGATTGTGCTGTCGTAACAATTGTTTCATCTCTCTTTAAGACCGGGAGGTAGTTTGGCAAATCCAATGGGAATGATACTTCTTTCCCGACCTTCAGGAATGCTTTCATCTTGTTCAGATTAGAAAGCACGTCCTTTTTGGGCGAGTTTGAATACACGCCCAATATTCGATATGGATTATATAAAAGTATATTCTTTGTCATAATTAATTAAACAGTAGAGAGGATACAGTATGCTATAAGCCCTGATATTACTGCAAGAACTAATGCAATTAATCTTGTTTCAGCCCCAACATCTCCTTTCCCAATCGTTACGCAACCGCATAAGAACGCAAAACCACCAAAGACTGCCCCAACGCCTTCAATGCCATTTGTACAAGCACCTATTATAATAGCAACAACGAGCAATAAAACAATAGTAGTCAAACAGCCATTATTGCTTACAAACTTCTTGAATTTTTCGCCGGGACTTACAGCCTTAGGTTTGGCGTCGCTTGAATGTCTGCCGTAAGGAAATTTAGATAGATACTCTTTGTATGCTTTCCAAGAATTCCTTTTTACACACTCCTGCCATGCCTTTTCATCTGCTATACGCTTACGAGCATCCGATGAACGGAAACCATTCGGATGGTTTTGCAAATATCGTTCAAAATCTTGTAATGTCTTGCAAGCACCATAATCCAATTCATCAAGTTTGCGCTGAGACTCCAAACGATGGCTACCATTTGGATAACTATTTAAGTAATTGGCATAATCATCCCGATTCTTGCACTGTTCAAAGCGCAAATCATCTATTCGGGAGATTGCTTGATCTCTAAATGTGCTGTATTTTGATAGATATGTTTGATAATCATCAATAGTCTTGCAACTCTTGAATATTATTTCTTCACGTTTCTTTTCTAAATCATATTCCGTTGAAGGGTATCTAACCTTGAACTTCATTAAATCCTCCAAGGTAGCACACTTCTTATACTCATATTCTTCAACTTTAAGTGCAACCTGTTTTGCATACTTTCCATTAGGGAATATTTTTCGATATAAGTAACAATCGTTTAGAGATTTGATGTTATTGAAGTACGCATCTTCATCTCTTTGGTCTAAAGGATATTTTTTTAGCTCACTATTGAAATCGCTTTCAGAAACTTCTCCACCTAAAATTGCATGTATAGACTTCGCTCCCAAAGCATGCGCACCTCGGGCTTGCTTTACAATTATCGCATAATTGTTGTCAAAACGATTTGCTTTGAACGCTGGAGCCAATCCAAGAAATTTGAGATGATACATGGCTATTACAGCCTTTTTCATCATTTCTTGAATCGACTTGATTATCGAACTTCTGTTTTGACGATTGCTATTTTCAAGTCGATTATCCAGTCTTTCACTCTGCTCGTTATAATCAGAGATAATATCAGAAAGTGCATCTTCGGCTACGCGAGTGCAAATCTTAATGTAATATTTATTATCCGCACCAATGGCAGAACGAATAGACATTAAATAAGGCGCACAAGCATTGATAAAATCAGCCGCGTTACCAATAGTTGATGGTTTGCTCTGATATGCCTCTATAATCGGCTTCAGTAACTTATCATAGTAAACGACCTCAGTTGGTGGCAACTCAGAACAAATATCTTTAAGCGTATTGATGTTTTCTTCGCATCTTTGATACACAAGACTACCCATTACGGAAGTATCCAAAGATAATTGAGCCAATTCCAGAGCCATTCTAGCCACCTGAACTGGTTCATCTGAATTATTGTAGAGATTGATAGCGGTTTGAATGCCTTCAGAAGCTACTTTGTCTTTCAAACGAGAAAGTTCAACGCCATTCCCCATAACGTCTCTATGAGCTTCCCAGTCAATTTTTATGAGAAGCCAGTGCATTTTACGCGCTCGTTCAAGAATGTCTTCCTTCGGCGTTTTTAGGACTTCATCGAGTTGGCTCTCTGTCTTTTTTATGAAATATGATGCAAGGACTTCTCTTATTTGAAAGTTCCATTCGGTAGTACCTCTATCTTCAAGATTAGGCCCATTGGGGTCTGGGTCAAGAGAACGATATATCTTCCATAAGGTGACAGGGCTTTCATTGCAAATTGTATCAAGGTAAAACCGAATAAGTTCTGGAGAACTGTATTGAATCGTATCACCAACCAACTTACAAATATCTTCAACGTAATTGTAATTTGACAACAATCCATCTGCACTCTCTGCCACATGCACCCAATCCTCTAAAATTGTATAGGCTGTAAGAAGGTTAAGACTTGAACTTAAATTGTCAACTTTGGACCAGATGGCAATAGCCTTATGAATATTACCTGACGTGAGATTATTAAAAGCTATTTTATCTATAGGAGTTTGCTCAATAAACCAAAATAATAGCGATTTCAATTCGTCAATCGGGCGTTCAAGTTCTTTCACAGCATTTGAAAGGCTGTCAAAATCTCTCTTGATAGGGGAGAGTCCTGGAACTGAATCGAGTGGGAAGTGAATATCCTTATCGACCTTCAAGAACGCTTTTATCTTATTTTCTGTGGATACAAGATCCTTTTTAGACGCATTGCCGAATACGCCTAAAATGCGGAAGGGATTATTTGTTATACGATTTAGCACACAATTACTATCGCCCACGAATCCCTATTGGACGGATATGATTGGTTTAACAAAAAAGCGCAGGATCCGTATCGTTACTTGTCCTGCTGTTTCAAGGCATCTGGCATAGCCGTCACTTCGTAGAACGAGTAACGTAGAGCCTACGCCGTATGATATATGATACCCCAAAGGGGACGTACCGGTCGGTTACAATCCACCTAAGGGTATGCACGTCATACCCGAGACATCTATCGTTACCTCATTCTTGACGAAGTTTTTGAAACTGCCAGATTTCTGAAACAGCCAAGAATCAAGAGCGATAAACGCTTTCATTATGTAATGACCTCCCACGTTCCGGCTTCCGGTAGAAGTCTCGCGGCGTAAGTCAATTGCAAAGTTAAAAAATTTTTTTATGAAATGCAATAGGTCAGAGGAATTTTTTTACTTTTTAATTTTTACATTATAGTATTCACACAAAGTAATTGTGCATTTTAATTGTCGAAGCAAATTCCGCATCCATAGGCTTCCATCCGAATTTTACGCTCCTGCAATCAATCAGCGTTATCCATATACTGCATAATACAACTCAAAACGTTGATCTTCCATGAAACTATAGTCGCGCTCTTGCGGTTCGCCGGATTCTTTTTAAAGATTGCAAATCGAAGTGCAATAATGCATCATTTGATTCTTTTGATTATCAAATTTGCTAATTAAAAAACTTTCACTAACTTTGCATTGTTCTTAATAAGAACATTATATGATAGTAACTTTTGAGGAGGAATATTTGCGGCAATTGTACGAAGATGGCAAGTGCAAGGACAAGAAACACCGCTATCAGCCAGACATTGTGCGACGTTATCAGTAAGCAATCACATTTCTGATTTACGCGCAACGCATAGAAGATTTATGGAAACATAAATCCCTGAACTACGAAATCCTCTTAGGTGACAAATTCGGACGCTCTTCCATACGAGTCAACGACAAATATCGGATAGAGTTTAAGGTTCAAATCAATGAAAATGAACCCGTGCTGACAATATGTAATGTAGTTGAATTATCAAACCATTATAAATGACAAGCAAGATGATTACACTTACGGGCATTGATCCCAAAATGATAGCCAATAATCTCATCCCAAGCCAGCCGATTCATCCCGGTGAGATGATAAAGGATGAGATTGAGTATCATGGCATTTCCCAGAAAGATTTCGCCGCTGAGATAGGAATGAAGCCCTCTGTTCTTAATGCTGTTCTTAATGGTAAACGAGCAGTAACTACTGAGTATGCGCTGCTTTTTGAAGCTGCACTTGGAATTGATGCTAATATTTGGATTGGAATGCAGGTGGCTTATAATATGCAGAAAACAAAATCTGACCCATCCTTTATGGAGCGGATCAACCGTATCCGCAAAGTTGCTGCTTTTGTCTGAGATATTATCGTATGCTTTCTTCCAATAAAGATGGAGATGCTCTATAACTTTATACATTACAAAACGGCCACGATGCGGAGGCACCGTGGCGGTCGTGTGTTTAGAGGGATTTGATGATGAGGTCGTTGGCTTTGTCAACGACGGAGGTGTCGAGAGAGGCGAGGTAGATTTTCCATGAAGTTGAACAGAGAATATTCTTTCTCATAGTGTCTGAACTCGTCAATCACATCATCGGCGGTATAAGACAAACCGTCGGCATCAAGTCGCTTGTCAATCTTAATAAACCGTTCAACATCCCAGCGGATTCGTTCACGTATTGAGAGAATGAAAGATTTGCGGTCGCTGTTGTGGTTGATCGTCACCATTGAATGGGATTCATCCCATTCTTCGGAAAGGACATGGTAGTTGGTGTTGAGTTGTCGCACCTTTCGGTCGTGGATAATCTGATAGTAGATTACGCCCTTTTGGTCTTGTATGGATGATGGGCGGAATAGAATATTACTTTTATAGAAGTCATACTGTTGCTATTTTTATGGCAAAAATAGCAACGGCAAATCAGATTCGCCCCTTATCCATCCACATTTACGATATGCAGTAGATGATATCAGTCCTGCATTTTTAATTATTAAGCAAAATCAACAAATAGATGACGCTCCTCTTGGACGTGATGTCAAAGTGGAGCGGTAAAGTGTAGCGGTCAGATGGTGGAAGCCTCATACCAGTTGATATAAGCTTGGTTGACACGGCGTATACCGCCAGGCGTGGGGTAGTCCCCTGAGAAGTACCAGTCGCCCGGATTATTAGGACATGCTTTGTGAAGACCCTCGATAGTCTGATATATTATCTCCACCTCTATGTTTTCAGGCTTCACCATCTCTGCTATCTTCTTAGATATTTGCTCATCCGTGAAATGCGAATAGATGCTCTTTACATGGTTGACAAGCGGTTCGCCGTGTGCTTTGACAATCTCTTTCTTGCATGCCGTATATACTGAGGCCAAAACATATTCCATGCCCCTCTGCTTCAGCAGTTCGACAGCTGCCTTAAAGGCAATAAACTCATCCATGCGGCTCATGTCTATACCGTAATAGTCCGGATACCTTACTTGCGGAGAAGATGACAATACCACTATCTTCTTCGGATTAAGGCGGCCAAGCATATTAAGAATGGATTGCTTCAGGGTGGTTCCTCTCACTATGGAGTCGTCAATTACCACAAGAGTATCTTTCCCTTCCTGAAGGCATCCGTAGGATATGTCATAGACGTGGGCGGCCAGGTCGTTGCGCACATCTCCTTCCGCAATGAATGTACGCAGTTTTATATCCTTTATGGCAGCCTTTTCAATCCTCACTTCCGACTCCATTACCTTGCGGATGGATTCTCGGTTTAGATTGCCATCATTTTGTAGTGATAGAATTCTTTCTGTCTTATACTCGTTGAGGTAATCCTCAAGACCTTCCACCATACCGTAGAAAGCAACCTCTGCCGTATTGGGTATGTATGAAAACACCGCATTTGTCATGTTGCCTTCAATGGACTTAATGATACGGGGCACGAGCAATCTGCCCAATTCCTTTCTCTCCTTATAGATGTCGCTGTCACTGCCGCGAGAGAAGTAAATCCTCTCAAAACTGCATTTCGAGTTGGATATCTGCGGCAATATCCTCTCGATGCTCGGCTCGCCATCTACAGAAATCAGCAATGCCTCTCCCGGATTCAACTCATGCACATCACTTTCCTTGACTCCAAACACTGTTTGAATCTGCGGGCGCTCAGAGGTGGCTACGATTATCTCATCGTCGATGTAATAAAAAGCCGGCCTGATACCATTGGGATCGCGGAAAACAAAGACATTTCCAGACCCTGTCGCTCCGCATATCACATATCCACCATCCCATTCCGGAGCAGCGGCCTTAAGCACATTGCGGATGTCAAGTTCTTTCTCTATTGTCTCGCTCAGCTGGTGGTCATAGTAGGTCTCGTTCAGTTCATCCCGATATTTGCGATAGATTCTGTGATTCTCCTTGTCAAGTGCATAGCCAAGCATCTCCAGAAGAATTATGGTGTCGCTGTAGAGCCGAGGATGCTGTCCGCGACTCACCACCGACTTGAAAAGATCATCTACATTGGTCATGTTGAAGTTCCCGCACATCAGCAGGTTGCGGCTTCTCCAGTTGTTCCTCCTGAGAAATGGATGTACGTATGCCATGCCGCTTTTGCCCGTCGTGGAATATCGTAAGTGACCCATGTTGATTTCCCCTATCATGGGTGCAATTGTCGATGCCTCTTCCGGAGTCATGTTCTCCAAATCCGCATCCGATAGACTTTTCCCTATACGGTTGAATATCTCCTGTATGGCCTGTGGCCCCAATTCGCGTTCACGCCACACATACTCGTTGCCCGGTTCGGCTGTGAGGTTTACGACTCCAACCCCCGCTCCCTCTTGCCCGCGATTGTGCTGTTTCTCCATGAGTAGATACAGTTTGTTGAGGGCGTATGCGTATGTGCCATATTTTTCTTTATAATAGGCGAGTGGTTTACGAAGTCGGATCATCGCAATTCCACATTCATGCTTCAACACTTCCATAATTTTGCTTTTGGTTGTTTAGAGTTTAGAGTTTAAGGTTTAGTTCAAGCGATTGGTTTAATGGCAAATTTCCGATAAACTAAACCTTAAACTCTAAACCCTAAACTTCTTTTTTCGCAAAGCGAAAAAAGATTTATTTAAACTTATGATCACAATATCTGCATCGCAACGATCCGTCTGCCGCATGGTAAGCCCTCCTTGGAGATGCCTCGTTTCTTGTGATGCACTTCTTGTTCTCACATCTAAGGTGTCCAGGAACCTCAACTTCTTCCTGTTCAGGCATCTTGTGACCGGGGTCGTCCTTCCAGTCAAGCAGGCTTGATATCAGTGCCATCCTGACAAATTTCCCATTCTCAACCTGACGGAAATAGGCCGCCCTCGGGTCTGCATCTACCTCTTCAAGTATTTCGTTGACACGGGGAAGGGGATGAAGCACCGCCATTTTCTCTTTGGCAAGTGCCATCTTGGAGTTGTCAAGCACGAAGGAATCCTTCACTGCCTCATACTCGTCTTCATCCAGGAAACGTTCCTTTTGTACGCGTGTCATATAAAGCACATCAAGTTGCGGCATCGCTTCCTCAAGCGTATCGACTTCCGTGTATTCGAGTCCAAGCCTGTCGCATACATCCTGCTTGATATAGTCCGGCAAACGTAACTGTGGAGGAGCTATTAGCACAATTTTAATGTTTTTCTGTCTTGACAGCGCCTTGATAAGACTGTGCACGGTTCGTCCGAAACGTAAGTCTCCGCAGAAGCCTATTGTCAGGTTGTCAAGTCTGCCAAGTTCCCTTGTGATGGTAAGCAGGTCGGTAAGGGTCTGTGTCGGATGGGCATGGCTGCCGTCGCCGGCGTTTATGATTGGGACACGGCTAACCTCTGTTGCTGCAAGTTGGGCTCCCTCGATATGGTGACGCATTGCAATTATATCGGCAAAATTTTCAACCACTCGCACTGTGTCTCTCACGGTTTCCCCTTTGCTCACACTGCTGCTGGCGGCATCGGCAAAACCGAGTACATTCCCACCCAATTCCATCATTGCTGCCGTGAAACTCAGTCTCGTACGTGTGGATGGCTCATAGAAAAGGGTTGCAAGTTTCTTTCCCTTGCATTTCTCTGAATACTTATCTCGATGCTCTATGATGTCAAGGGCAAGATTGATTATCGACATTGTCTCATCTACAGTGAGATCTGTCGGGTCTATTAAGTGTTTCATAATTATTAGTTTAGTGTTTAGTGTTTAGAGTTTAGTTCAAATGTCAAATTTCAGACAAAATAAACCTATAAACCCATAAACCCATAAACTTTATGCGTTTTGCCAGGATGAATCGCTCGGATTGTCTCTGAATTTAAGGATACGGTTTTTCCATACCGGCTCTATATAGCCTTCTTCGGCTGCCACCTCCACGAGTGTGTCCAAGTTGGAAAGAGAGTGATTTGTTACGTTGGCTGCTGCCAGACGGTCGGTTGCTTTCTGCATCCCGTAGGTGAAGATTGACACGATGCCAAGCACTTCCGCTCCTTCCTCGCGAAGTGCTTCCACAACCTCGATGCAGCTGCCTCCGGTCGAAATCAAATCTTCTACCACCACTACTTTTGTGCCGGGTTCGCATTTCCCCTCAATCCTGTTGCCTCGGCCATGGTCCTTGGCTCCGCCTCTCACATACCCCATCGGTTTATTGAGTAGCCACGCTGTTATGGCTGCATGTGCAATACCTGCCGTTGAAGTACCCATCAATGACTCTGCCTCAGGATAATATTTTGTAATCAGTTCGGCCAAACCTTCCTCTATATCCTTGCGCACTTCCGGATAAGAAAGTGTAAGACGGTTGTCGCAATACATAGGGCTTTTTATGCCGGATGCCCAAGTGAATAAATTTTCAGGGCGCAGGAATACAGCTCCAACGCTCAGCAAATCCTTAGCTATCTTCTTCTCCATATCTCTTTCTCTTTATGATGATTCTCAATTCTCAATTCTCAATTCCCCAAGGAATTCCCTGCAGCATCTCTCGTATGCCTCAAGCGGATTCTCAGCCTTGGTGATAGGTCGTCCCACTACTATATAGTCTGACCCGATCTCTCTTGCCTTGGCAGGTGTCATGACTCGCACCTGATCGTCAGCAGCCGAATCGGCAAAGCGTATTCCGGGTGTCACAGTGATGAATCCTTCTCCACATGCCTCTTTCACAATTGTAGCTTCACGCGGAGAGCATACCACGCCGTCGAGCCCCGATTTTTTTGCGGTTTGAGCATAACTTGCCACCACACTGTCAACCTCACCCGGAATCAATATATCCTCGTTCATCAATTCCTTGCTTGTGGATGTCAGCATGGTCACTGCAATAAGAATAGGACGTGAGCCGTCAGGTCGTGTAAGTCCCTCAATGGCTGCCTCCATCATCTTGTGTCCTCCGAATGCGTGAAGATTGGTCATATCCACATCAAGATGTGACAACACTGCCATTGCACTCTTCACTGTGTTTGGTATATCGCAGAGTTTCAGGTCAAGGAATATCTTGTGACCCCTTTTCTTGATTTCTCTTATTATTTCAGGTCCTGCAGCATAGAAAAGTTCCATGCCTATCTTGACGTATGGTCTGGTTTCTCCAAACTTGTCAAGAAATTCCAGTGTCGCCTCCATCGAAGGGAAGTCGCACGCTATAATCACATCTTTTGCCATGATATTCCAATAATGTCTTTTATATTGTTGATTTTAAGTTTTTTCAATACTCGCGGCAATTCTTCGGTAATTCTCTTGCCAGCCATAGGGTCAACAAGATTGACCGATCCAATTTGCACGGCCGAAGCACCAGCCATCATCATCTCCACTGCTTCTTCTGCATTGGATACTCCGCCGCAGCCTATCACTGGTATTTTCACAGCCTGTGCTACCTGATACACCATCCTTACAGCCACAGGGAATACCGCCGGTCCTGAGAATCCCCCCATTCTGTTGGCTATCACCGGACTTCCCGTATTGATGTTGATTCTCATGCCAAGAAGTGTGTTGATCAGCGTCAGTCCGTCTGCTCCTGCTTCCTCACATGCTTTGGCTATCGCTACAATGTCTGTGACATTGGGCGATAACTTTATGAATACAGGCTTTTTCACCACCTCTTTGACAGCCTTGGTCACCGCCGCCGCCTGTTCAGGAGATGTGCCGAATGCCATACCTCCGTTGTGTACGTTTGGGCAACTTATGTTTACCTCTATAATATCTACTTCTTTGCATGCATCTGCCTTTTTGCAAGCTTCTACGTATTCTTCTATCGAAAATCCGCTCACATTGGCTATGATACATCCGTTGTAGATTTTTCTCAGTTCAGCCACCTCTTTGGTATAAACCTCATCCGCACCGGGATTCTGAAGTCCCACGCTGTTAATCATGCCATCCGGTGTTTCGGCAATGCGGGGTGTGGGATTGCCAAGCCTTGGGTTCAGGGTCGTCCCTTTTATTGAAATACCTCCCAACACGTTTAAATCATATAAGGAAGCAAACTCTTGTCCGAAACCAAAAGTTCCACTGGCCGGAATTATGGGGTTATTGAGTTTGATACCACACAGTTCTGTGGCAATATTTGGGTCTTCTGTCAGTTTTCTATCACGTGGAAGGGAAGGCTCCGGTGTCTTGTTTCCTTTATATTCATGCATCAGTGTGGCGTCAAACACCGGACCGTCTTTACAAACTCGCTTCGGTCCCCAAGGTGTTTCAATTGTACATCCCATGCACGCTCCAAAACCACATCCCATCCTTTCCTCCATGCTTACTTCTCCTCGGTTGCAGTCAAGTTCCATGCCAAGAGCCTTTAGCATTGGCAGTGGCCCGCAAGCATACCAAAAATCCCAACCTTGCATTTCAGGCAGACGGATTGCATCTGTCACGAATCCCTTTACATCTGCATTTCCATCCAGGGTCGCCACTTTCACCTCCGCACCAAGTTTGCGGAACTCTTCTGCATAAAACTCCTCCTCTTTCGTATTGAAGCCAAGAGCCACTTTCACCTTCTTCCCTTCGGCAATAAGTTTGCGGGCAAGAAGATAGAGGGGTGGCACGCCGACACCTCCTCCCGCCAGCAGAGCGCATTCCTTGGTTTTGGAAATGTCAAAACCATTGCCAAGCGATGTTATGAGGTCAAGTTCAATGCCGGGTGTCATTTTGGCCATTGCTTCAGTCCCCTTGCCCACCACTTTGAAAATAAGCGTAAGTCTATTTCCTTCAATGTCGCACACTGAAATGGGGCGGCGCAGATAGAGTCCCGGAATGGAAATCTCCACAAATTGCCCCGGCCGTGTGAAACCGGTGCAGTCTCCCCTCAGCGTCATTTCATATACGCTCTCAGTCGGCCTCTCTATTCTCGTTATCTCAAATCTCATACTCAAAATTCAAAATTCCACATTCAAAATTATCTTGAGATCATTCCGTTCCCTTTCCTGCCATATTCAGCATCAATCGTTGATACTCCCATCGTGATTTCCTCGAGGACATCAAGAAGTACCCTTACAGTTTCCAACGCTGTGAAGATTGTCACATTGTTTTCAATCGCAGTCCTGCGTATCTCATATCCGTCGAGTCGAGTGTTATGTTGATTGACGTCTATTGTGTTTATGACATACGAAACATGCCCTTGTCTCAGTGACTTCTCTATGTCTGTGCTTCCCTCGCTGAACTTCCCCATCACACGGCAGCGGATGCCATGCTGTTTAAGGAACATTGCCGTGCCTCGTGTAGCCTCAATGTTGAATCCTAAGTCATAGAATCTCTTTATGAGCGGAAGCGCCTTTTCCTTGTCATCATTTGCCACAGTCACCAAAAGTGTGCCATAGTTAAGCACTTGCATTCCCGATGCCTGAAGCGACTTGTAGAGTGCCCGCGTTAGCATATCGTCATATCCGATTGCCTCCCCCGTCGATTTCATCTCAGGCGATAGATATGAATCCACTCCCTTTATTTTTGAGAATGAGAATGCCGGTGTCTTGACAAACCAGCGGTTGCGGTCGGGATGTAGGGTCTCGGTGTAGCCCATGCTTTTGAGTGATTCCCCAAGCATTACTCGTGATGCAATTTTGGCCATTGGCACTCCGGTGGATTTTGACAGGAATGGCACTGTTCGAGAACTACGAGGATTGACCTCTATCACATATACATTCTCATCCTTATCTACAATGAACTGTATATTGTAAAGTCCAACTATACCTATTGCCAGTCCGAGTTTAATAGTGTAATCCACAATGGTTTTCCTTACGTTGTCACTCACGCTGAATGTCGGATATACCGAGATGGAATCGCCGGAGTGTATGCCGGTTTTCTCCACATGTTCCATGATGCCCGGTATCAGCACATCTGTGCCGTCGCATATCGCATCCACTTCCAGTTCCTTGCCCATGATGTATTTATCCACAAGCACCGGTGAGTTGTCTGAGATATCCACTGCATTCTGCAGGTAATGTCGCAAAGCCTGTTCGTTGCCTACAATCTGCATCGCACGGCCTCCAAGCACAAAACTTGGACGAACAAGAACCGGATACCCGATTCTTTCGGCGGCTTTGACACCGCTTTCGATATCGGTCACCGCTTCTGCCTGAGGTTGTGGAATACCTGTCTCACGCATGATTCTCTCGAAATGTTTGCGGTCTTCTGCCTTGTCGATGGCTTCAATTCCGGTTCCTATAATCTTAACTCCTCGTTTTGCAAGCGGGGCGGCAAGGTTTATGGCAGTCTGTCCTCCGAGTGTTACAATCACTCCGTCGGGTTTCTCAAGGTCTATGACGTTCATCACATCCTCCACGGTGAGAGGCTCGAAATAGAGCTTGTCTGATATGCTGTAGTCAGTCGATACTGTCTCAGGATTATTGTTTATGATGATGGCTTCATAGCCTTGTTCCCTGATTGTCTTGATGGCGTGTACGGTTGAATAGTCAAACTCCACACCCTGGCCGATGCGTATCGGACCGCTGCCGAGCACAAGAATCTTCTTCCGTTCGCTTACTATCGATTCATTTTCATCCTCGTATGTAGAGTAGAAATACGGCACGTATGAGTCAAATTCACCCGAACAGGTATCAATCATTTTATATACTGGTATGATGCCTGATTCTTTTCTGAGTTTGCATACTTCTTCTTCTGTGATGCCACGTATTTCAGCTATTGTGCGGTCTGTGAATCCCATCCGTTTTGCATTCCTTAGAAGTTCCCTGTCAAGTACGTTGGCCTTTTTCAGTTCCCGTTCCATCTTGACGATATTGTTGATTTTCTCAAGGAAAAGCAAGTCTATGCCGGTTCGCTCAAATATGTGCCAAAGGGCAACATCCCGGCGAAGCAATGCTGCAATGGCAAGAAGCCTGTCATCGCGACCCTCTTTTATATAATTCAGAATCTCATCAGTGGGCATATCATCGAATTTCTTCGAATAAAGATGGGAAGCACCTGATTCGAGCGATCGCAATCCCTTAAGAAGCGACTCTTCAAAAGTGCGTCCCACACTCATGATCTCGCCGGTTGCCTTCATCTGTGTGCCGAGTATGTTGGATGCCTCGCTGAACTTGTCGAAGGGGAATCGTGCTATCTTTGTGACTATATAGTCGAGTGCCGGTTCAAAACTTGCAGGGGTGTTGGCAATCTGTATCTCATCAAGGGACATGCCCACTGCTATCTTGGCGCTTACCCGCGCTATCGGATAACCCGTGGCTTTGGATGCCAGAGCCGAACTTCTCGACACCCGCGGATTAACCTCTATTATATAATAGTTGAATGAAAGCGGGTCAAGTGCAAACTGCACGTTGCATCCCCCCTCTATCTTCAATGCCCTGATAAGTCTGAGTGCGGAGTCGCGGAGCAACTGGTATTCCTTGTTGGTAAGTGTCTGGCTTGGTGCCACCACCACGGAGTCGCCTGTATGGACTCCGACTGGATCCACATTCTCCATGTTGCAGATGGTGATTGCCGTGTCATTGCTGTCGCGCATCACTTCATATTCGATTTCCTTGTAGCCTTTGATGGATTTTTCCACAAGCACCTGATGCACCGGTGATAGGGCAAGCGCATTGCGCATCAGTTCTCGCAGTTCTGATTCGTTATCGGCAAATCCGCCTCCGGTGCCTCCAAGTGTAAAAGCGGGACGGAGCACCACTGGATATCCGATCTTTTCGGCCACCTTGACTGCCTCGTCTATGCTGTTGACTATTTCAGACGGTAACACCGGCTCTCCAAGACTTATGCACAATTCCTTGAAAAGTTCACGGTCCTCTGCTTGCTCTATACTCTTGAAGGAAGTGCCTAAAATCTCTACTCCGCATTCCTCAAGAATGCCTTTCTTGGCAAGTTGCACTGCAAGGTTAAGACCTGTCTGGCCTCCAAGCCCCGGTACTATTGCATCCGGTCGTTCGAATCGTATGATTTTGGCCACATATTCCAGCTTCAGCGGTTCCATATAGACCTTGTCGGCTATATCCGTGTCTGTCATGATAGTGGCCGGATTGGAATTCACAAGTATCACCTCATATCCTTCTTCCCGCAGAGCGAGGCAAGCCTGCGTGCCGGCATAGTCAAACTCTGCGGCTTGTCCGATGACGATGGGTCCTGATCCTATCACCATCACCTTCCTTATGTCTGTTCTCTTAGGCATTTCTCACCTCCATTTCTTTCTTATGGTCCTCCATATCCTTGATGAATATATCAAAAAGATACCCGCTGTCTTGTGGTCCGGGGGCACTTTCCGGATGATACTGCACCGAAAATATATGGTCTTTCGCGTTTCTCACTCCCTCTACGGTGTGGTCAAGCAAATTGATGTGTGTGATGGTTAGTTCGGTGTATTCCACTGATTCCGGCCTCACGGCATAATTATGGTTTTGGGAGGTAATCTCGATTTTTCCGTTAAGTAGATTTTTTACCGGATGGTTGCCTCCCCGGTGGCCGAATTTCAGTTTGTAAGTCTCCGCACCGTAGGCAAGCGATATAATCTGATGTCCAAGGCAAATGCCGAATATGGGAAGTTGCCCCCTCAGCCGGTTGACGAGGTCTCTCACTTCCGGCACATCCTGTGGATCTCCGGGACCATTAGAGATGAATATTCCGTCTGGCTTGAATGCCAGAATCTGTTCTGCCGGCATGTCAAAAGGAACTATAATCACATTGCAGCCTCTGGCGTTAAGTGACCGGATGATGTTGTATTTTATGCCGCAGTCTATGGCCACAACATTGAATTTCTGATTCTGCGTACGTGAAAACCAGCGTTTCTTGCAACTGACTTTCGCCACCACCTTATGGTCAACCGGAGTAGTCGCTATCAGTTGAAACACTTCCTCACGTGGCATCTCAATGGGCACAATGGCGGCTCTCATGCATCCCTCATCGCGTATTACCCTTGTCAGTTTGCGAGTGTCGATTCCGCTTATTGCAGGTATATTAGCCTCTTCAAGGGTCTCGGTCATCGTCTTGGTATAGCGGAAATTCGATGGTGTCTCACAGCATTCCCTCATCACCATTGCTCCCAGCGTAGGGGATTTGGTCTCAAAGTCATCATCTGTGATTCCGTAATTGCCAATCAGTGGATACGTCATCACGACAATCTGATTCGTGTATGACGGATCGGAAAGGATCTCCTGATATCCCACCATCGATGTGTTGAATACCACTTCCCCCACAATGTTTCGCCTTGCGCCGCAACTGTATCCCGGAAACTCCATCCCGTTTTCCAATACCAATTTTACATCAGCCTCTTTCATATTCCTATTCAGAATCTTTTATCTCTTGATTTTTTTACCGTGTCAAGTATTGTGCATTGTTCATTCATTCAAACAGTTTCATTAGCCTGCCATTATAAATCAGAGTGTCCGGTTTCCCGGTTAGTTGGCATCCATCGAATGGCGTAGCCTTCCCCATAGATACAAATTCATTCGGATTTACCGTCCACTCCTCATTCAGATCAAATGCTGCAAAATTTGCTGTCCCCTCCACCGGAAGTCTGAAAATTCTCCTGGGATTGAAACACATCAGCTCAAGTAGCCTATCAAGTGTGATGATCCCGGTCTTCACAAGATATGTATAGCATACTCCAAAGGATGTCTCAAGTCCCACTACTCCCATGGCGCTTCCTTTGAGCCCGCGTGATTTTTCATCAGCAGTGTGAGGGGCGTGATCGGTCGCTATACAGTCGATGGTTCCATCTTTGATTCCCTCAATGAGTGCCTCGCGGTCTGCCACGCTTCTTATCGGTGGATTCATCTTGAAGCGACCTTCATCCTTTAAATCCTCATCAGAAAATACAAGGTAGTGCGGCCCTGTCTCGCATGTGACTTTGACCCCACGTTTCTTGGCCTGTCTGATGAGTTCCACACTTTCTTTGGTCGATATGTGGCACACGTGATAGCGGCATCCGGTCTCTTCGGCCAATTTCAGGTCTCGTTCTATTGGTCCCCATTCGCTTTCACTGCAGATTCCCTTATGACCATGGGTATTGCAATATTCGCCGTCATGTATGTAGCCGCCTCGCAGTAGGTCGTTGTCCTCGCAGTGTGCTGCTATTACGACGTCAAGTTCTGCCGCTTTCTGCATGGCCTTGCGCATCATTCCTTCATTCTGCACTCCGCTGCCATCATCGGAAAATGCAACCGCAAGGCTTTTCAGTGCTTTCATATCCACAAGTTCTCTCCCTTTCCTGTCAATTGTTATTGAGGCATAGGGGAGTACTTGAATTATGGCATCTTCATGTATATATTTCCATTCTTTTTCGATATGCTCTGTCGTGTCAGGTGTTGGATTAAGGTTTGGCATGGCACATACTGTTGTGAAACCACCTCTTGCTGCGGCCCGGCTGCCGGTGGCGATCGTTTCCTTGGCCTCGAATCCCGGCTGACGGAAATGTACATGTACGTCACACAGACCGTATGTCACCAGTTTCCCTTTCATGTCAAAATTGACTGTTCCTTCGCTTATTATTTCTCCGGGGTTGGTGATTCTGCTGATTTTTCCATTGGTCACTTCCACATCCGCCGGCCTTATGCCATCGGAGTCTGCCCATGTCCCTCCTCGCAATATGTAGCGTTCGGGTAGCATGTAGGTTTGAATTTCAGTGGTTGTCATCCTTATGTCTTTTTCAGTTTTGTGGTTCTTCTAAATATGAAACCATTTGATATACTACAAAAAAACACGCATTCCCCAAAAGGGGGTGCGTGTTTGCTACAGCATTCCTGCTATATGTTGAGTTCGTATATGTGACAGTTTCCGTTTCATATCGGTGCAAAATTACAATTTTTTTCCGATATCCGCAACTTTTAATCTCGTTTTTTCAATTTTCAAGTTTATTCAGCAGAGTATTGCATCCGTCTTCTATTAGGTCAAGGGCTTTCTCGAATCCCTCTGCCCCTTCGTAATACGGATCCGGCACACAGTCTGCCCAAGGATGAAGGGTGAAATAGTCGGCCATTTTCACCACCTTAGTCTCATCATCCGGTGTCGGAGCCATGTGGCGTAGTCTGTCATAATTCGAGTCATCCATGGCCACTATCAGGTCGAATATGTCAAAATCCGACTCTCTTACTTGGCGTGACCTGTGTGTCAATTCCAGCCCCCTTCTTCTTGCATGGACTCTCATTCTCGAATCCGGTAAATCTCCTACGTGTCCCCCATATAGTCCGGCGGAATCTATTTCAAATTTATCCGCAACTCCTCGCTCTTCCACAAGTCTTTCCATCACACCTTGGGCTGCCGGACTCCGGCATATATTTCCAAGGCACACAAACAATATTTTTGTCTTATCTTTAATTCCCTTATCTTCCATAATATTTTATTTTCACAATTATGATTTCTCAAAAAATGGAGTCATTGGCATTGATATTTTGTTCTGTTCTTCGCCTGTATGGCGGAGGTTTTCTCATCCCCAGAATAGATAGGCTATGAAGATGGCAGCAAGCGCCCCGGTGAAATCAGCCAAAAGCGCATATCCGGCAGCATATCTTGTTTTCATCACTCCCACCGAACCGAAATATACCGCCAATATGTAAAAGGTGGTGTCGGTGCTTCCTCTCACCACCGCTGCCAACCGACTGACAAAGGCATCCGCTCCCTCGGCTTTCATCACATCAAGCATCATCGCGCAACTCCCGCTTCCGCTCAGCGGTTTCATCAGCATTGTCGGCAATGCTCCTACCCATTCTGTGTCAATCCCAAATGCTCCGAGGGAAGTAGCCACAAAATTGGTGGCTGCATCAAGTGCTCCTGAGGCCCTGAACATTCCTATAGCAACCAGTATTGCCACAAGATATGGTATAATACTTACCGCCGTCTTGAATCCTTCTTTCGCTCCCTCTATGAAACAGTCATACACGTTCAGCTTCTTTCTAATTCCGGCAAGTATAAAGATGATTATTACGCTGAAAAGTATGAAATTGGCTCCGAAGGTGGAATATTTTTCCACTGTTTCTGTCGGTAATGTGGAAAACCACCATGCAATTCCTCCCACCAATAATGCGATGCCGCCAAGCCAACTCCAGACGACTCTGTCCATTCTTATCCTTTGTTTAAGGCAAAGTGCTGTCAATCCTACCAATGTGGCAATTGCTGT
Source organism: Muribaculum sp. (assembly GCA_023667055.1). GTDB lineage: Bacteria > Bacteroidota > Bacteroidia > Bacteroidales > Muribaculaceae > Lepagella. Next base: position 67,881 of record JAMPAV010000003.1, read on the forward strand.
GGCAAGTAAAATGGGTATAAATACATCTGTGGGATTGGATGCTCCTCCCTGAGCCCTATACATCATGATACTTACAGGTATAAGACACAAACCGCTGCTGTTTAGCACCAAAAACATTATCATCGCATCCGTCGCAGTGTCTTTTTTCTTATTCAGGGTTTGCATCTCCTGCATGGCCCTGAGTCCCATTGGGGTTGCAGCATTGTCAAGCCCGAGCATGTTGGCGGAAAGATTCATGAAAATGGCTCCCATGGCAGGATGGTCTTTTGGTATTCCGGGAAAAAGTCGTGCGAATAATGGGCTTACAAGTCGTGACATCATGCTTATCACTCCTGCCTTTTCACCTATCTTCATGATTCCCATCCAAAGTGAAAGGATGCCAGTGAGTCCTATCGAAATCTCGAATGCAAAAGAGGCTTGACCGAATGAGGCGTTCATGATATCACTCCAGATTGCCGTGTCACCGCTCACAAGAGACGTCCCTATAGCCATAAGAAAGGCCACAATCAGAAAACCTATCCAAATATAATTAAGTATCATGGATAATCAGATTGTTTCTATGCACTCATCGCATGATTGCGCATAGTGCATAGTGCATAGTGCATTGTTGAAAATTCCTCTGTTCACTATAAATTGGCGATTGGCCATTTGGGAAATCACCGACATTTCATGACTTACCAATATTATGGTGTGGCTCTTTGCCAGCTCTTTTATCATAGCATAGATTTGCACCTCAAAATCTTTGTCAACATAGCTGAGTGGCTCATCAAGCACAATTACTTCCGGTCCTGAAACAAGAGCTCTTGCCAAAAGCGTTCGTTGGAGTTGTCCTCCTGACAGTTCCCCTACCGTTTTCTCCAGAATGCACGATACTCCGCATTTCTCTACTATGCGGATGAAATCTTTGTCATCGGCGGCTGTCCGGCGGTGAAAAAGTTTTGAGGTCTGACCTGATTTTATTACTTCCGCAACTGTTATTGGAAATCTTGTGTCGATATTGCTTTTTTGCGGTAGATAGCCTATCCTCAGTTGCTTTGTTGGCATTCCTGTTATGTCATAATATGTCACTTCTCCCGAATTGGGCTTCAGCAACTTCAGTATGGTCCTGAGCAGCGTGGTTTTACCTCCGCCGTTAGGCCCTGTGATGGCAATGAAATCGCCTCGCTCTATTGTCAGCGAAGCATTGGCGAGAATATTCTCTCTGTCATATCTCACCGTCACATCCTTAATATCTATCAATTTCATGAGATATTCGCATTAGGTCATCAAGCCATGACATGGAGTTAAGCGAAACCTTAATGGTATCGACTTTGAGTTGACGCGCTATGTCGGAATCTGATGTATATTCATGTTCTTTCTCCACCACCATCACTCCGGGCTTCGACTCCGCAGCTTCGTCCATTCTTTCTTTCAGTTGCTTCGGCGAGGTCTCTTTCCCCGCGTCATTTAGTGCAAGTTGTCTTACTCCGTAGTCTCTGGCGTAGTATTCCAGCGAAGGGTGTCTTATCACAAATGGTTTCCCTCTAAGGTTCATTCTCTCTATGGAGTCATCAAATGCGGTCAATCGCTTCTTTAATTTTTCCCCATTCGATTTGAATATTGCCTTTTTTTCAGGATACATGGATGTTAGTGTATTCTCCATGTTTTCTGCTATTTTGAGGCAGTTCTTTATCGATGCCAATATATGTGGGTCGAAATTGTTGGAATGTTCTTCATGATATATATTGCCATGGGAGTCATAGATTTTTTCTATGTCTCTTGCACTGTCCGAAATCGTAAGCCCCGGAAAATTTTTCTTTATGTTGTCGGTTAGAGACTGCTCAAAGCCCCCTGTGCCGAGCGTGAAATATACAGCAGCATCGCCAAGGTTCTTCATGGTCGCGACAGATGGTTGGTATGTTTCGGGGTCACTCCCCGACGGCAAAAGCGTGATTACTTCCACATCTTCTCCTGCTATCTGTCTTGCCATCCATGCCTGCGGCTCAAAACTTACAGCGATTGCATCGCGAGTCTTCTCATGACTTGCGATGCAACCGCCAAGTATCATTGCTATGCAAAGGGTGCAGATAAGTCTTGATATTTGCAATTCCAATTTTTATTTCTTTTGATGGATTCCTTATGATATTTATAGCCAGTTAATTCTCAATTCTCAATTCTCAATTCTCAATTATATCATATCTTCCTTATTCCCATTATCTCCCTCACATCTTTCAGCGTGTTGGCTGCATATTCGCGTGCTCGTTCAGCTCCCTGTGCCACAATCTTCGACAGGTATTCGTCATTGTCGCGTATATCAAGGATTCTTTGGCGTATTGGGAGCGTCACTTTCAGCATGTCTTCGGCCAGCTGCTTCTTCAGGTCTCCATAGCGGATACTGCAGTCGGCGTATGCCTTGCGGAAATGGTCGGTAGTGTCTTTTCCGCTCACAAGGTCCATGAGTGTGAAAAGGTTTTCTACAGGTTGCGACACCGGTGAGTTGGGTTCCTGGGGTCCTGCATCTGTCACTGCCCTCATCACTTTCTTGCGGAGTGTCTTCTCATCGTCTATCAGATATATGCAGTTGCCCTCGCTCTTGCCCATCTTGCCGCTGCCATCGAGCCCCGGAACCTTGATTGCCTCACCTCCAAAATTGAAGTTTACAGGCTCATGGAAGTAATCCACTCCATAGAAGGAATTGAAACGGCGTCCGAAACGGCGGGTGAGTTCAAGGTGCTGTTCCTGGTCCTTGCCCACCGGTACATAGTCAGCGTGGTGTATAAGGATATCCACTGCCATAAGGGTAGGGTAGGTGAGGAGTCCTGCATTTACTCTTGCGTTGTTGTTCTGGTTGCCTATGATTTCTTTCTCTATTTCATCTCCCTCGGAGGTGATGCCAAGAGCCTTCCGCGCCTTGTCTTTGAAGGATGCAGTGCGCATCAGTTCGCCGATGCCCACATGCATGTTCAGAAGCAGGTACATTTCAGAAATCTCCGGTATATCGCTCTGCACATAGAGGATGTTTTTTTCCGGATCAAGACCCGCTGCAAGATATTCTGCAAGTATTTGTTTCACACTCTCATGAAGAGCCTTCGGATCCGGGTTGGTGGTCAGTGCATGAAGGTCTGCAATGAAGTAGCGGCTGTCATAGTCATCCTGCATCTTCACAAATTTCTGGAGAGCTCCATAATAGTTGCCCAAATGAAGATTGCCAGTAGATCGGATGCCGCTCAGCACCACCTTTTTGCTGCCGTCCGGCCTCAGGTTGCTTGTAGCCGGTGCTGCTTTTGTCTGCTCTGTATTTGCGTTTGTCGTGTTGTCAGAATTCATAATTAATCATTTTTATGCAAAATTAATCATTATTCTGCATTTTCGCAAATTTTTTCTGCATCCCGCATCATCAATTGTGCATTGTGCATTGTGCATTGAGCATTGCTTAAAGGTTGAAATAATAAGTCCCCGTCGAAAGATTCACATACCAATCGTAAGTCACTCCTCGGAGCACGTATGTAGTCTGATATGCTGATATGTCAAGGCTTCCGTCCCAGGCCCTGGTCCATGGATTCCATGCATCCATTACTGTCACATCATAGAATGCACCTCCCCACTGCCATTGCACTATTATAGGAATTGTTTCCCATACCCCCTGTGCATCATAGCCTACAGCCACAAGATGAGAGATTCCATTATTGAAATTCATCTGAGGTGGATTATCTGGACCTGAAAATGCACCCGGTCCCCACGTACCTCCCGTCATCATCCCGCAGCTCTGTCCCCACATAGGCATATTCGGCCCAAAACCGTTCCCGGTCCATCCCGGTCCGTTGACTCCGATACCGGGTCCGTTAAAACCATTTCCGTTCCCTCTCCAATTTGCCTGTCGGTTGGTTGAGGTGTTTCTTGATCCCGTGTTGGGCGGTGACGTGTAGTTTTGCTCGTACGCCTTGAAATTCTGTGCCATCCCCGTGATTGAAAAGGCAATCATCAACAATATTCCCAATATCTTTTTCATAGCATTCTCTTTTAAGCACGGTGGGCGACCCTTCCAGCCGCCCACCACTGTATATCACCAATTTTAATGGCTTATCCAATAAAATAAACCTATAAACCTATAAACTCTATAAGTTTGGATTAATCTTACTCCATTCCGAAATCGGCGGCATGATTCCGAGTGAGATCACTTCATCCCTCAATTCGCATAGGTGCTTGTAGCTTTGGTCAAGTTCCTTTTCTTCTTCCGCAGTTCCTGTCATCGGCTGCACTGTCACTCCGTTCTTGTCAATGGTTGTCTCCATCGCCATCATTATGTGTTGGAACCTGTCGTTGTTAACGTATGTTCCTACCGGCCAACGGAACATTGCTCCACCCATGGCTGCCTCTATCATCTCTATGGAGAGGAGCGCCGGACTTTGGAAAGAACTTCTTCCCCTGAGGTCGATTATTCGTTTTCCGCCTTGGATCACCCGTTGTTTCAGATCTTCCCATGCCTGCTTGGTAAGGGGTTCCGTGCCTATGAAGTCAACCAAAGGTTTGCCGTTTACTTTTGCGGTCGAGGCATATACTGCCATTTGTTCTCCATGTCCGCCGTATGTCCTGGCATTCACGATATTGTCCGGGTTCACTTTCAGTTGTTTTGCCAGTTCGTTGCGTAATCGCGTGCTGTCAAGTGCTGCAAGTGTTGAGACTTGGCTCGGTTTCAGACCACTGTAAAGTAATGTGATGAGGCCGGTTATGTCTGCCGGGTTGAATATTACCACAATATGTTTCACGTCGGGGCAGTATTCCTTCACCTTCTTGCCGAAATCTTCCGCAATCAGTGCATTCCCTTTTAGCAGGTCCTCACGTGTCATGCCGGCTTTTCGCGCAGCTCCTCCAGAGTTGACAATGTATTTCGCTCCCTTGAGTGCTTCGGCTTCATCGGTGGTGTAAGTCAGTTTAAGTCCCTCGAATCCGCACTGAAGCAACTCTTCGGCCACACCTTCGAGTCCCGGCCCGTAAGGGTCGTAAAGACAAATGTTTGGAGTAAGTTTCTTAAGAATGGCTGTTTGTGCCATATTGCTGCCGATCATGCCGGCCGCTCCGATGATGACGAGTTTGTCGTCGCTCAGATATTCCATGGTTTTTATAAAATTAAGCGTTGATATTCTGCAATATCAACGCTTTTCTTCTCTGTTGGGTTCAAAATTTACTTTTACTTTTTGTTCACCTCATCAAGTAATGCCTTTTTGTAGAGGGAATGGTTGCGTAAGTCCGGACGTCCGGTTGCAATTCCCTTGCGGTCAACAAGAATATAGAATGGTATTCCGTCAACATTGAATCTTTTGCAGATGTTGTCCCATGTCTCAGAATCCAATCTGTAATGAATGCCTTTGATATCCGGTATCACGGAAAGATATTTTTCCAAAGGTGATGATTCGTTGGCTATGTATATCCATACTATATCCTCGCTGCTTAGGTCTCCGCTTTTTTCCGGTTCTGTTGCTTTTATTGCTTGGCGGCAAGGCCCACACCATGTGTTCCATAAATCCACCACGACCACTTTCCCCTTGTGTTCCCCTATTATAGTTTCAAACACTTTTTCTGCTTCTACATCTGGAATTGGAGTCATTAGCGACGCATCTAACTTCGACAATCTTTCCTTTATTTCTTTATCGTGAAGTTCAATTGCCTCGGCATAGAATGGCCTTGAGAATTGATTTCTTGCAGAGTCAAGGTTTTCTTGTGTCAATCTTCCTGCACTTGCTTTGTCATATAAATTCTTGAATAGTCCTAAGTCCTTTACTTGCCGGCTTTCCGTTTCAGATTTTGCCAGTCTATCGCTTGTCATGACGTGGATGGAGAAATCTTCCGAAAGAAGGAGTTGTGGGTCATCAAGCTGCACTATCTCTGCAACCTTTTTGAAGTGCTCTGGTTTCAGAATGGTTTTGATAGCCTTGAATGCCTCTTCACCTGAGCCCCCGTCGTCTTTAACCTTTAAATATGATAGTGCCTGTATCTGTTCGTAATTCACCATTGCCGTCAAGAGTGTCATTTTGGCATTGTTGATTAGCATAATGCTGATCTCGTCAGGTATATTGTCTTCTTTTATTTTATTTACTACATCATTGTATTTCCCAATCACGTAGTCAGTGTATTCATCTCCCGACATGTCATAGCGTCCGAAATCACGGGTATATATGAAAAGATAATAGTCCTCGTTTTGGGTGTATTCGTTATTTGCTAATCTGTTTATGTAGGAATATTTGCCATTGTCAATAAATGGAATTTCTTGAATTTTGTCCTTCCCCTCTCGTTGGCGCATTAGAATCTGACCGGAAACTCGGCAATCCGTATAAAGTTCTGTGGTTTCACCGGGGGCAAGTAAGATGCTGCCGTAAATGTTGACACCCAAGTTTGTTCTGCCCAGATTCAGTTTTACAGTCCCCGATTGATTGAATGTCAGTGGCTCACATGTTCCGTCTGGTGCTATTTTCAATTCAGGCATGTCGGTGATTTGTCCTGAAAGGGTCTGGAGGGTGTAACTTAGTTTGTTTCCCATTTCCGGATTGTAACCGAGGAGATGGATGTTCACTATGGTTGTTCCATTCTCAAATACGGGTTCATAAAAGAAGGGCGCCTTGTTCTCAATAAGTTCGTTGGGCATGTCCGGATGTGGTGAAAGATAGTCGGCCTTCCCGGCGAGGTCGATGCCCCATAATTTCCATCCGTCATTCGGTTCCTTGAAATCGATTGTTGTTGTGTTTTCCGGCAGCGGCTCAAATATCAGGCTGAAGTCGGCTTCGCCTGATTCTGGCATCCAAAAGCGTTTCCCCGGCTCTATGCCGTTACCCCCTTTGAGCTTATAGTCTTTACCATCGGCGGAGAGCACTGTTTCCGGTGCAATTGAGATCCAATTTTTAGGACGAAAATTAGCATGAACATTGAGTACTGTTGCCGTATCTGACAATTCCACACTTCTGAAATCGATATAAAAAGTATTTGTGGATGCGATGGAGGGATTCTCCACAGTCCTGTTGGCAGCCATCGTGTGCATGCTCATCCCGGCAAGCAATCCTAAAATCGCTATAGTTAGTTTATTTCTAATCATCTCTTCTTCTCTTTCTTTATCATCTCTTCTACTCTGTCTTATAGTATGCGCATAAAGTAATTGTGCTATTTAATTGCAGAAGCAAATTCCGCATCCATCGGCTTCCATCCGAAATTTCGCTTGCGAAATCAATCGGCGTTGCCAAAACATTGAAATATAAAAATCCGCGCCTAATCCGCGCGTCAACCGGCCTTCGTCGGATCAGCGTTTGAGGTCGAAATCATTCCCATCCAATGCAGTAGAAAAAATGCACTTTTATTTTGTGCTCATACTATAATTGCTGAAATCATCGGTTTTTCTCCTGTGTAAGTGGGCTTTAAGCCCCTTAATACAATGCTAATTTAGCGACATTGCTCTTAACTCTTAACTCTTAATCAGAGCTTCGCTCTCTTGCTATCCCAGATCAGATATCCGATAAGGAAGAGGTATGCTACGCATCCGAGTATCTGGGTGGTCTCCATGCCAAGAGGATTCTGATATTCAAAACCGCAGAATCGTGTGATGGCAGCAAACACACCGAAGAGCGCTCCGCCGGCAATAAGTCCCGATGAAATTAGCGTGCCTCTGTCGCGACGCGCATCATTCACCTTCTCGTCACCAGAGGAATGGCTTACGTAATATGCTATAGCACCGCCCACAAGCATCGGGGTGTTAAGCGGAAGCGGAATAAACATGCCGAGGCAGAACGCCAAAGCCGGCACTCCAAGCCAATTGAGGATGCAAGCCAAAATTGCCCCTACCATATACAGTATCCACGGTGTCTCACCTCCCATCATTAGAGGCTCTATTACCTTCGCCATGGCATTAGCCTGAGGTGCCACGAGGGCGTTGTCGCCCGTGAAACCATACACCTGGTTGAGCACCATGATCACACCGCCCACTGTCGCTGCTGAGACAAGGGTGCCGAGGAATTTCCAGCTCTCCTGCTTCTTGGGGGTTGAGCCAAGCCAATAGCCGATCTTCAGGTCAGTCACAAAACCACCCGCCATGGAGAGGGCAGTACAAACCACACCTCCGATTACCATCGACGCAACGATGCCGCTTGTTCCCTTAAGACCGATTGCCACGAAAATTGCAGATGCGATAATCAGTGTCATAAGTGTCATGCCCGAAACCGGGTTGCTGCCCACGATTGCTATCGCATTCGCCGCTACTGTGGTGAAGAGGAAGGCTATCACTACCACTACCAGCCATGCTATCACTGCCTGCCAAAGAGTATGAATCACCCCAAACCAGAAGAAAAGCAATACTGCAATAAGCGCTATGGCTATGAAGAATACGATATGCTTCATAGAGATGTCTGTCTGCCAACGTATTTCTTTGGCAGAGGTATTCTTGCCGCCGGAAAGTTCTTTCTTTGCAAGCCCCACCGCCTGGGTGATGATGCCCCATGACTTGATGATGCCGATTACTCCCGCCATCGCAATGCCACCGATACCTATCATACGTGCATATCCGCTGAAGATGTCGTTGGGATCCATGGCTTGGAATTCCGGACTGCCGTATGTCCCCATAAGAGGTATTATTATCCACCATACGAATATGGAACCGGCAAAAATCACGAATGCATATTTAAGTCCCACTATGTAGCCAAGGCCAAGCAAGGCGGCACCGGTGTTGCAGCTCAGCACAAGTTTTGTCTTCTCCATCAAGGCTGTACCCCATGAAGATGCAACCGATGTCACAGTCTCAGCCCACCATCCGAATGTTGCTACTATATAGTCATAAATGCCGCCAATCAGTGAGGCTATGATAAGTGTCTTGGCCTGGCTGCCACCTTCTTCGCCAGAGGCCTGGCTTGAAATAAGCACCTGTGTGGTGGCGGTTGCCTCCGGGAAAGGATATTTGCCGTGCATGTCCTTCACGAAATATTTGCGGAAGGGAATGAAGAATAGTATGCCGAGGATACCACCGAGCAGACTGCTCATGAAAATTTGATAGAATTGCACGGTGATGTCGGGATACTTCGCCTGCAATATGAAAAGAGCCGGAAGGGTGAATATGGCACCGGCCACGATTACTCCCGAACAAGCTCCAATCGATTGTATAATTACGTTCTGGCCCAGGGCATTCTTCTTGCCGAGGAAATTTGATAGTCCCACTGCAATGATGGCAATGGGGATGGCGGCTTCAAACACCTGTCCCACCTTAAGTCCTAAGTAAGCGGCGGCAGCCGAGAAAATCACAGCCATAAGCAGACCCATTCCTACGGAGTAGGGGGTAGCTTCCGACTGGTCGTGCGCGGGATGCATCACCGGGGCATATTGCTCGTCGGCGGCAAGCTCACGGAAGGCATTTTCCGGAAGCCCTGTCCCTGTCGTCAGGTTTTCTTCTGTCTCTTTCATGTCGTTATTGTTATCAGTTTTCAGTTATCAGTTTTCAGTTATCAGTTTTCAGTTATCAGTTTTCAGTTATCAGTTTCCGTTTCCAGTTGTGAATTTCCGAGTCGCGAAGCCAATTTAAAATTCAAAATTCAAAATTCAAAATTCTCAAAGTTTCCGAGTCGCGAAGCCAATTCAAAATTCAAAATTCAAAATTCTCAAAGTTTCCGAGTCGCGAAGCCAATTCCTAACTCCTAATTCCTAATTCCTAATTCCTAATTGATTAAAGTTGTCTCTTCACGCTCTCCTCGTGGATAGCGCTCATGATTTTCCCTACAAAAGGCTTCGGCAATCCAAGTTTTTCGCCGGTCTCTGTCCGGTCTTTCATTATCTTGTCATGCCGCCCGAGTTGCACCACCATCATGTTGTGAGTTTTTTTGTACTCACCGATTTTCTTCGACACCTCCATTCTCTTGGCGAGCAGGTCGAGTAGTTCGCTGTCGATGTGGTCAATGTCGCTGCGAAGGGCATCAAGTTCGGGAGTGCCTGTCGGTTTCTCCCTCACCTTTAGTTCCTTCATCAGTTCCACCATCTCCGAAGGCAGAAGCTGTTGTTTGGCATCGCTCAGGGCGCAAGCCGGATTGTTGTGGCTTTCAATCATGAGTCCGTCAAAACCCATGTCGAGGGCATGGCGGCTTAGAGGTGCCACGAGGTCATGCGCACCCGTTATATGGCTTGGGTCGCATATCACCGGTATGTTGGGGAAGCGGCGGGCAAACTCAAAGGGAAGTGCCCACATGGGCTGGTTGCGGTAAAGATGTTTGCCATAGCTGCTGAATCCTCTGTGGATTACTCCGATGCGCCTGATTCCGGCATTGTATATTCTGGTGACTGCTCCTATCCAGAGGTCAAGGTCGGGGTTAACCGGATTCTTGATGAGCACCGGAATGTCGGCATTCAGTTCCTTAAGTGTGTCTGCAATCTCCTGCATGGCAAAGGGGCTTGCTGTGGTTCTTGCTCCGATCCAGATGATGTCAAGACCGGCTGCTATTGCGCTTATCACATGGCTCTTGCTTGCCACCTCTGTGCCCACCATCATCCCGGTCTCTTCTTTCACCTTTTTCATCCAGGGAAGACCGGCAAGTCCCACGCCTTCAAAGCATCCCGGCATGGTACGTGGTTTCCATATTCCGGCACGGAATATTTTCACACCGCCGGCTGCTAATTGGCGGGCGGTGTCGAGAAGTTGGTTCTCGCTCTCCGCACTGCATGGCCCCGAGATTATGATGGGTTCTTTCATCATCGACTCATCGTCGAAAAGAGGTTTTATATCGTTCATTAAATGTTTAGAGTTTAGGGTTTAGGGTTTAGTATATCGGCAGGATAATAATAGGATAAATAAAGTATCAATATTGCCAAGTCTAATGTTTGTGCGTTGTGCATTGTGCATTGTGCATTTTATTATGTATTGTGCATTGTGCATTGTGCATTTTATAAGCTCCGAGAATGCGGAAGTCGCTGGTGAGCGGTGCTACTGCCGTGATTGCCTGTTTGCATCTCTCCTTGTCATCGAATGTGAGGTCGGCATAGAAGCGGTATTCCCATTCGTGTCCTACCACCGGCATTGACTGAAGCATGGAGAGGTTTATATCATAGAAGGTGAGTATTGTCAGCACTTTGGATAGAGCTCCCTTCTCATGAGGCACTGTAAATGCCACTGATATCTTATCGGCGTCTTCCGGTTGTGGGGCATCCTTTGGCCCGATAATCAGGAATCGGGTGAAATTCCGGTTGTCGTCCTCTATTCCTTCAGCCAGGACTTCCAGTCCGTAGATTTCGGCGGCATAAGCCGGGGCTATCGCGGCGCATCCCTTTATATGCTGTTCGGCTATCTTTCTTGCGCAACCTGCAGTGTCGAAATCCTCCACCTTTTTCAGATTGGGGTAGTGGGAGAGGAAGTCTTTGCATTGGAGCAGGGCCATGTAGTGTGACCTCACCTCATGCAGTTCGGCAATCTTGCTGCCGGGGAGTGCACAAAGAGAATGCGATACTCGCAGCTTGCATTCTCCTATCACTTTGCGTCCGCTTTTGCGTATGTATTCGAAATTCTGTAGCAAGGCTCCCGCTATGGTATTCTCGATGGCCACGGCTGCCATCATCTCCGGATAGTTGGCTAAGGCCACAAACATATCCTCGAATGAATCGAAGGATACTGTATCCAGCGAATCATCAGAAAACCACCGGTGGGCTGCCACATCGTGGAAACAACCCCTCACGCCCTGAATTCCTACCTTTATATTTGACATTGTTGTTGCTATTTCACACATAAATTGCAAAGTTAGCGAAAATTTTGCAATTTTCGCCAACTTTTCAATATTTTTATGTCAGCTTATCAGTTTTTTGCAAATTTTGCAAACTCGCCGATAAACTAAACCCTAAACTTTTAGTTTGAGTTTTTGATTGGTGATGGCGCAGACACAGGAGTCGGACCAAACATTTTCAGCCGTCTCCACCATGTCGATGATGGTATAGATTGGCAGGATGATGCCCATAAGGCTTATGTCGGCCCCGATGCCCGACATAAGCGACAGCGTTAGAAAATAGCATCCCATCGGAACACCGGCATTCCCGACAGCAGATATCACCGAAATCAATAACCATACCAGCATTGTCCCTATGGTGAGAGGCATACCATTGTTTTGCATGATGAAAAGAGATGTCCCCAAGATGAAGGCCGCACACCCGTTCATATTGACAGTGGTGCAAAGGGGAAGCACAAACCTCGATACCTTCGGATTCACACCTATGCGGTTTTCAGCGCTCTCCATTGTCACGGGTAGGGTAGCGGCACTGCTCTTCGTGAAGAACGCCATCATGACAGCCGGAAACATGCCGCTGAAAGTCTTTATAGGGTTAAGCCGGGCCGACATGAGAAACAGCGGAAGCACCAAAAACATCTGCAGGAGATTGCCGGCAATGATGACAATCACATACTTGCCGATAGAGTCGGCCATTACCCCGACACCTGCCTGAGCCACGAGTTGCGCTGCAAATGCCACGATGCCGAGCGGAAGAATGAAGATAAGCCATCGGATAAGGGTGAAGAGTATGGTCTGTATGCCCGATAGTCCTTCAGTGATTACTTCCTTGGCTCTTGATTCCGACATCTGGGATATTGCTATGCCCACTGCAAAGCAAAGCAGCAGAAGCGCAAGCACATTGCCCTCCAAGAGAGGACGCACTATATTGTCAGGAATCACCGACATCAGGTGGTCGGTATAAGAAGCCGTTGAGTTCATGGCAGCCGTTGCTTCCTCCGCCTGGATTAGACTCTGCGGCACATTGCCCGGTTTCACCACAAGATATAGGGCAAGGGCCACCAATGCCGCAGAGAGTGTGGTCAGCAGGGTATAGGTGATTGTGGTGCGAAATATCTTCTTGAGCTGTTTGCCGCCGCCGAGCGATGCCAATGTGGTGATGACAGCCAAAACGATGGTGGGCACAGCCAAGAGCCGGAATAGTCGTGTGTAGATTGTAGCAATGACATTCATCACCGTATCCACAGTGGGGATATGAAGGAAACCGATGCCGATACCGACGGCCAGTGCCCCCAGCCAGATATATATTTGAGCCTTTTTCATAGCAATATAGATTTATAGTGTTCGTTTCTCTTAATAACACTCAATCCCTCATTCAGGTTTTGTAGAAATTCTTTTTGTCTCACCGCTGTCGGGGCCTAAAAGTTTGTACAAAAAAATACGCTTTGTGGGTCAGTGATTGTTGACTCGCAAAGCGTATAGGGATATATTTGATTGATTTATCCATAGAAAAAGTGAAATCCCCAAGACCTTTCTTGGGGCGGGTATAGGACGGCGAATACGGTCATGTCGCGGTCGTCAGGGTCGATACCCGGGAGTCTGCCGGCTAAAGTCGTAGTCGTACTCCTCCGGCATATAGCCGGAACAGGGGGAGTCAGACTCTTCCGTGGTCGATCTGATGTGAGGGCTGGACAATGCTCACGGCCCCAAGTGGCCGCGACACAGAATAAGATATCTCTGCTATTGGAGACCTCGCACTATATGCGAGGCACATTAACAGATATCACAGCAAATCTTGCCATAGCTCAATACCGATACGAGATCGGAGGGGTGGATATGACGCGGCAGGATCCTGATGTTGGGCGCGTGTGGGCCACAGGCACACCAGGATGAAGAAAAAGCTGAGACCAGTCACGGACACGAAGGGTTTTCCTCCAGGATCTCGCCTTGCGGCAAGAAGCATGCGCTCTAAAATTAGCAACATAGTTCTGCGGCTCAGACAGCAGGTTGTGGCAGTATGTCATTGTACTCGGTTTCGGGATTCAGGACCCCCCCGATCCCCTACCACAAGGAGGGGAGTCGAACGCGGTGATCGAGCTAAGGCTCTCACTCGATAGACAGGGGTGATTCAGATCACGACATGCAGTGGGCAACGTGTGGGCCTCGGTACTGCAAGAGGAAACAGTGTCGAGAATGTTTTCAACGTCTTCATCGTTGTCATCGTTGTCAACGATTCTTTTGAGGATTTTCGGGCTGAAGACCTCACGCTCACTCAAAACGGCTGGCGAATGGGGAGTGGAGCTGAAGCTCAGATTCTACCTCAAAACTGCGCAATTAGAGGCGTCTCATACGCCTTTGGACCCTTGATGCGTATGAATCGTGGATTGATTCTTGGTTTGTTTCCAGGTGCAAAGTTACTGCTAAAAAATGTGGGCTGCCCCTTATCCATGTAAGAATTCAACTTTCGCAGGCGAAAGTTGAGGTTTAGGGTTTAGTGTTTAAGGTTTAATCTATCGGTAAGGGCTTATGTAAGCCCAAAGTCTGAAAATTTTAGAGGGTATAGGGTTAAAGAGAGGAATGAAAATGAAAATTTTTGACGAGCGGGTTTAAAACCGGGAGAAAAAGCAAGCAATATATATTGCTTATAACTAACGCTTTGTAGATTTAATTGTAAAGGAATGAGCAGGGTAACCGCATCAAAATATATAAAAATTAAGAGAGATTTATGGATTATTAAGGAAATTGGTATTGACAAATGTCTCACATGCCATTATTTTATAGGGCATGAGAAACCAATTGATAGCGATATTTGATAGGGTGAAAGACCCTCGAAAGATAGATAAATGCACTTATGAACTCGGAGACTTGATGGCAATTGCTTTGCTGACCTATCTCACGGGCAAGAAAGATTATGCAGACATGGAGCTTTTTGGCAAGCACTGTGCCCGTGAATACGGGTTGCTCCCATATACGGATCAGAATCCGTCCAGAGACACATTTGAGAGATTGTTCGGCATTCTCAAGACAGATTATCTTGAGCAATGTGTTGTAAAGCATGGACGCATGGTGATGGATCTGTTGGCCGAAAAACAGATTGCTTTGGACGGCAAGAAAGAATGCGGCACGGCTCCGCGGGAGAGAGGTCCCAAGGGGGATTACCTGCTTAATGCCTATGTCGTGGAGAACGCTCTGTTCATAGGACAGGAAAAACTGACCGACAAGGAAAATGAAATCCCTGCAATACCGAGGCTTCTGGACAAGTTGGAAATAAAGGATGCTATCATCAGCATTGATGCAATGGGAACCCAGGTTGACATTGCAAGGAAAATAATAGACAATGGTGGCCATTATTTCTTGGCCGTAAAGGAAAATCAGGCAGGATTGCTGACTGAAATAAAGGATGTTATAAAATACAACAAGCCGACATCGACCCATACGGAAACTGACAAGGAACATGCGCGTGTGGAAACACGCACAGATTCCATCTATCCTGCGGACAAGATTGAAGACGGGGAAATCCTGGGTCGGTGGATGAATCTCAAGACTCTTGTCAAGGTTGACACCCACACCTGCCACGTGTCCGAGAACGGCAGAGAGGAGATCCAGACAAGATACTATATCAGTGACGAGGATTTCCCCCCATGCCCGATATTACGGCAGCTTGGCCAGAGGACACTGGGGCATCGAAAACGGGCTACACTGGCATCTTGATGTCACTTTCAAAGAGGATGACTGTCGTGCACGAAAACTAAATGCTGCACAGAATCTATCCCTGCTGAGGAAACTCGCACTTCAGATAGTAAAAGCCACCGACGACAAACTCAGTGTCCAGAAGAGACTGGTTAGAGCATCCCTCGATTCTGAATATTTGTTTACACTTCTAAAAAATTATGGATTTTGATGCGGTTGCCCTGAGGAATGAGGAAAACATTTTGGGGAATGAAGAATTTTTATTAAATTTGCGGATGTGAATCGAAAGATGAACAAGACATAGGGATTCAGAGGAATCTCACAAAATATTATAGCGTTTGCTATTTGTTCTTGTACGCTGGAACGTCGGAAATTTCAAAGTACAGACCTGAACAGATAAGTGAATGCTCGCGCAATGCGTGGGCGTTTATCGTCTCTGTACAGGCATTCCGACAATTTGGGTTTATACCCGGCCTCAGCGTAGACATAAACGTCTGCGCTTTTTTGTCGGATTCAGCAGCAGTGGCATTCGCAAGTTGAGTAACTAATCGAATGTCAAAAAGCGATGGTAAGGAATCACTGTAACTACACCTATAGTTTTAAAGAATCGACATTCCAAAGGTCTTTGTCATAGTCATGGCAGAGACCAAAACGGCTATGCCGATTTCAAAATCGGAACCTTTGCAAAACCAGCAAGGGGAAAATGAGTATGCCCCTGTAGATATTAAGGAGAATGACATACTTAATCTATCGCCAGATGTACTGACGATACTACTGAGGGATCATACTACTCATAGGAACATTTTCTGGGCAACAGACAATTATTCCCATCTCGGAGAAGGATACAGGTTCTCCGACCAGATTACAATAGAATCAATCACGGGAGATAATGGGAGTGTCATAGTGCCGAGAGCACTTAAATCCCGACAACAGCAACAACAGCGCAGCCGCGAGATGGCGGAGGTGTTCACACCGTCATGGATTTGCAACAAACAGAACAACCTAATTGATAATGCATGGTTTGGCAGGGAAAATGTATTCAATGAAGAAATAGACAATCCTGATGGTACTCATACCTGGATTCCAACTGGAGGGAAAATTGAATTTCCGGAAGGCAAATCATGGCAGGAATATGTAACGGAAAACCGCATGGAGATAACATGCGGAGAGGCGCCATATCTGGTCAGCAGCTATGACACGGTAAGCGGAGATCCACTCCCAATTAATATGCGTATAGGACTTCTCGACCGCAAACTGAGGATAGTGGGCGAAAATACTGAAAAATCCGGCGAATGGATAGCTGCGGCCAAGGCATCTCTAAGATCCATCTATGGATATGAATGGCAGGGAGACAATCTGATACTTGCAAGAGAAAACATACTTTTCACAATCCTCGACCATTACCGGGAAAAATTCGGGAGGGAACTGCCCAAGCAGTCTCTGCCCGGTCTTGCCTACATAATATCATGGAACATGTGGCAGATGGATGGGCTGAAGGGTGTGATACCCAACAGTTGCGGAGAGCGGACCACTGTCGTGGCTGACCTCTTCGGGGAGACAGTCACCGTCAGTCAATGCAAGGGATGCAAAAACGGAAATATACGCGATCACAACGGCATATATGCCATGATAGCTGACTGGCCGAAGGATGTGACATCATCGCAGGTGAAGCACAAGACCCCCATAAGATTTATTGACCTAATAAAATGACAAGCCATGGAATACTTCTCATCACTTAAACCTAAACTGATATATGTGTTCCGTATTCCAGACGGCACTCATTCCGACTGTCTGAAAATTGGAGAGGCAACATTTGAGGATGGCAACATAACGCTGCCACCCAACAGCAGTGCGCTCAACAAGGCCGCCAAAGCCCGCATAGACCAATACACCAAGACAGCAGGTATTGCATGCGAACTTCTGCACACAGAGATTGCTATTGCTGTCAGGGATGGGGCGATACTTGGTTTTAACGACAAGGAGGTGCATGACGTTCTGCTCCGAAGCGGAGTGAAGAGAAAGGTTTTCGACAAGGTGAATGGAGCCAACGAATGGTTTTGCTGCGACCTCAACACTGCAAAAAACGCCATAGCCGCTGTCAAGGCAGGCCGAAATTCATTGCTTGCCTCTGAAATAACGGAGGCTCACAGCCCCATCATCTTCAGACCCGAACAGAGGGAGGCCATTGACAAGACACTCCGACAGTTCAAGAAAGGGAACCAGATGCTCTGGAATGCCAAGATGAGATTTGGCAAGACACTGTCGGCACTACAGGTTGTCAAAGAACGTGGAGATTTCAGAAGGGTCTTGATACTGACCCACAGGCCGGTGGTGGACAAAGGCTGGTATGAAGACTTCCGGAAGATTTTCTATGACACACCGGATTTCCTGTACGGCTCCAAAACCAATGGTGAGACATTCCGTTCTCTGGAGAGGAAAGCAAGGGAGAAAACCAACCGGTATGTATATTTCGCCTCTATGCAGGATTTGAGAGGTTCGGAACTTGTCGGCGGCAACTTTGACAAGAACAACGACATATTCTCAACACCATGGAATCTTGTCATAGTGGATGAGGCGCATGAGGGTACGCAGACGGAACTTGGGAAGGCGGTGATGTCGGAACTTGTGAAGCCTGAGACGAAGGTGTTACGACTCAGTGGTACTCCATTCAATCTTCTTGACGACTTCAAGGAAGATGAAATCTACACATGGGACTACGTGATGGAACAACGGGCAAAGGCACAGTGGGACGAACAGCATCCCGGTGACCACAACCCATACGCGGGACTTCCCAGACTCAACATCTACACCTACGACCTCGGCAGACTGATGAATGAATACGTAGATGAGGACATTGCCTTCAACTTTAGGGAATTTTTCCGGACGAAGGAGGACGGGCGTTTCGTGCATGAACGACATGTGGAGAATTTCCTCAACCTTCTTACCAAGACAGACGAGGAGAGCATGTATCCCTTTGCCAACGAAAGATACCGCGACATATTCCGCCATACACTTTGGATGGTGCCTGGGGTAAAGGCGGCCAAGGCACTGTCGGCGATGCTGAGGAATCATCCAGTGTTTGGATTGTTTGAGGTGGTCAACGTAGCTGGAGACGGAGACGAGGAGGAAGAAAACGAAGAGGCACTGCGTAAGGTGGAGAAAGCGATAGGGAAAGACCCGGACAAGACACGAACCATAACTCTATCGTGCGGAAGGCTTACCACTGGTGTGAGTGTGAAGCCATGGACAGGGGTTTTGATGTTGTCGGGCAGTTTCAATACCGCCGCATCCGCATATATGCAGACTATATTCAGGGTCCAGACACCTGCAACAATCAATGGACGTGTGAAGGAGGACTGCTATGTGTTTGATTTTGCTCCTGACCGCACACTGAAGGTTCTTGCAGAGACGGCTAAGATTTCCACAAAGGCCGGCAAGCAGACATCAGATGAGCGGAAGCAGCTAGGTGAGTTTCTCAACTTTTGCCCAATAATATCCATAGAGGGGAGCCAAATGCAGGAACTGGACACAGACCAGATGCTCCAGCAGCTTAAAAAAGTTTATGTGGAGAAGGTGGTGCAGAACGGATTTGAGGACTCGTATCTGTACAACGACGAGCTTATGAGGCTCACCGACATAGACATTGCCAAGTTTGACAAGCTTAAGGGGATAATCGGACAGACCAAGGCTATGGCAAAGACCAACGAAATCACAGTGAATGACCAGGGCCTGACAAGCGAGGAATACGAAGAACAGAAGGAGCTCGAAAAGAAAAAGAAAAAGGAACTGACGGAAGAAGAAAAAGCACGCCTTGAGGAACTGAAGGCGAAAAAGAAGGGACGTGATGCTGCGATTTCAATTCTGAGGGGAATCTCAATCCGTATGCCATTGCTTATCTATGGAGCCGACATAAAGGATGAGGACAAGGAGCTGACTATAGACAACTTCACTTCGCTTGTGGATGATCTTTCTTGGGAGGAGTTTATGCCCAACAAAGTGACAAAAGAACTTTTCGGGGAGTTCAAAGAATACTATGATCCCGACATATTCATGGCGGCATCGAAAAAGATACGGCAGATGGCGAGGGCAGCCGACCGACTGACGATAGAGGAGAGAATTGAAAGGATATCTGCAATCTTCGCCACTTTCCGTAATCCCGACAAGGAGACGGTGCTGACACCATGGCGTGTTGTGAACATGCATTTGAGCGACTGCCTTGGAGGATACACCTTCTTCAACGAGGATTTCACAGAGACTATTGAGGAACCTAGGTTTGTTGACCGGGGGGAGGTCACTTCGGATGTATTCTCGATCGACAGTCACTTGCTGGAGATAAACTCGAAGTCGGGACTATATCCGCTCTATCTTGCATACAACATCTACCGGACAAGGCTGCGAAATGAGACAACATCGCCGGAGACACTGGAGCAGCATCAGAGGCTTTGGGATACCACGTTGGCGGAAAACATCTTTGTGATATGCAAGACGCCGATGGCGAAGGCCATCACACGGCGCACACTCCTTGGTTTTCGCAAGGGAAAGGCCAATATGTGGGCACCGGAAGACTTAATCAACAAAATCAAGAACCAGCCGGACCTTTTTCTGAAGAAGGTCGGCGACTTAGTAGGATACAACGTGAAAATCAAAGCAATAGTGGGGAATCCGCCATATCAGGTGATGAATGATGGTGCAGGTGCAAGTGCTTCTCCTGTATACAATTATTTTGTAAATATTTCAAAAAGACTTAATCCTTTTTTCCTATCTTTAATTATGCCAGCAAGATGGTTTGCTGGAGGCCGAGGTGTTGATGATTTTCGAAAAAGTATGCTGTCCGATTCGCAACTTACTTTAATTCATGATTATCCAGATGCTAGAGATTGTTTTGAAACCGTAGAAATCAAAGGTGGCATTATGTATTTTAGATGGGATAAAGGACATGATGGAGATTGCACTATAATAACACACAATCAGAATAAAATCTCTAGCATCTCCAAAAGGCCACTGATAATAGAAGGGATGGAGACTTTCATACGTCAAAATGAGCTCGTTTCAATAGTTCAAAAAATAAAATCTCATGTCTCAATATCCTTTGATTCCATTGTAAGTTCTAGAGATCCTTTTGGATTAGATGTTCGAGCTGAAGGAACTTATAAACAAATAAAGCCATCTTATAGTCTTGACAAGGTTAATGACTCTGATGTAGCATATTATTATTTTGGTTGGCGTAAGAATGGTGTTGGTTATATAAACGTTAATATGGTTAACGAGGGCCATGAATACATTGATCAACCGAAAATCTTTGTACCTTGTGCATGGGGAAATGGCAGAGTTGAAGAAGATAGGATCAATCCCTTTATACCGGAACCTCGGAGTGTCTGCTTTGAAACATATCTTATGGTAGGTCCTTTTGAAAATTGGGCAATACTTGAAAATGTGATAAAATACATGAATAGTAAATTCTTCCACATCTTAGTTTCACCTCTAAAAGTATCCCAACATGCTACTCAAAATGTTTATCGATTAGTTCCTATGCAAGACTTTAGCTCAGACAGTGACATAGACTGGAGTAAGAGTGTGGCGGAGATTGACCGACAGCTATATGCGAAGTATGGGCTGAATGAGGAGGAGATAACCTTCATTGAGTCCATGATAAAGCCGATGTGAAATCAACATTTATAAAACGAAAATTATGACAGAACAAGAAATCAGACGAATGAATTATACCTACGGAGGGAATAATTATGTACTCCTCGGGAATACCAAATGGATTGCCTTCACCAAAAACGTGATTGAAAAGAAGATTAAACCGAAATTCGGATTGGATTTCAATCTGATTATCTATTGGTATAATGCAGATGGAGGTATAGATTATATCAAGGTTCCATATAAAAGGGTATCTCATCTGTTCACGGATGAGCATATTACCGGCAAGGGGACACCAAGAGAAAGATGGAACTTCATCATTAAGGACAATCTGCTATGCGTGCATGCCAATACATATTATTCTATTGACATAATGCCTTATCTGCATAAAATGTGATTTAGTGTAATCTGATTATGCCTAAAATAGGGGCAACAGACATAGAATCTAAAGTAATCGGAATAAATAATTGTAAAATTTGTAGGACGTGCCTTTGGTACGTTTGCATTTTAAATGCTACGCGCCAAAGGCATGTCCCTTCAATGTGTATTTTGCACAATGCTTTGAGTGTTGCCTGTAACCAAACTAAATGAAACAGTTTGGATTTTTAGAAACAGGACAAAACGCAAGCAATACAAATCGGGCTGAAGACCTCACGCTCACTCAAAACGGTTGTGCATGTGAGCTGAAGCTCAGGGTTCTGCTCAAAACGGCTGGTAAGGGGGCCGATCTGCAAAGCGTATGGGGAAATGTTTATTCATAAATTTATCCATAGTAAAAGAGAAATCCCGAAGACCTTTCTTGGGGCGGGTATAGGACGGCGAATACGGTCATGTCGCGGTTGTCAGGGTCGATACCCGGGAGTCTGCCGGCTAAAGTCGTAGTCGTACTCCTCCGGCATTAAAGTCGGAACAAAGGGGGGAGTCAGGCACTTCCGTGATCGATCTGATGTGAAGCCTGGACAATGCTCATGGCCCCAAGTGGCCGCGACACAGAACAAGATATCTCCGCTATTGGGAGCCTCGCAATGTATGCGAGGCAGAGAAACAGATATCACAGCAAATCTTGACATAGCACGATACCGATTCCAGATCGGCGAGGTGGATATGACTTGGCAGGATCCTGATGTTGGTTACTGCAAAAAATGGGGCTGCCCCTTATCCATGTAAGAATTCAACTTTTGCAGGCGAAAGTTGAGGCTGAGGTTTAGGGTTTAGAGTTTAAAGTTTAATTTATCGGTAAAGTGCTTATGTAAGCCCAAAGTCTGAAAATTTTTGAGGGTATAGGGTTAAAGAGAGGAATGAAAATGAAAATTTTTGACGAGAGGGATTTAAAGCCGGGAGAAAACGCGGACGATGGTTTTCGGGCTGAAGGCCTCACGCTCACTCAAAACGGCTGCGCATGTGAGAGGAGCTGAAGCTCTGGTTCTACCTCAAAACGGCTGCGCATGTGAGAGGAGCTGAAGCTCTGGTTCTACCTCAAAACGGCTGCCCATGTGAAGAAAGCTGAAGCTCTTGAGCGGTGCAAAAAGGCTGCGCAGGTGGCTGAAATTCTTATGTTAATTATTCAAGTTCATTAGAATTTTTTGAACTTCAGATATTGGCATATTGTATGCTTTGGCAATTTCATTTGGTGAAACTCCAAATGAAGCCATCATAGATATGCTTTTGATTCTCTCTTGAGCGATTCCTTCTTCTCTACCTTCTTCTCTACCTTCTTCTCTACCTTTCTCGATACCTTTTTCGATACCTTTTTCGATTCCGATAGCTTCGCCATCATGAAATCCGTCGTCATATCCGCTCTCGCGGTATAGTTCCCGGTCTTCGTATGCACGGACCGACTTGCTGTAGGCAACAACATCCTCGGCGGCAAAGCTACCAATTTCTGACGCATCAAACATATCACTGTATTCCTTACTTTTGTATGCTTTAGATTCCTTGTCCATGTGATGCATGTTTTTTATAAGGTAAGTAATCTTTTCTAGTTCCGTCTCGCATTCTTCCCATGAGTCTTTGACCTCTTCAAGACAAACAATCAGAAGCCTTAACAGGTTTGAGAACAACTCTCTTGTATTTTTCTCCCGTAATTGGAAATCGTGAAGCAGTTTCCTTGATATATGTCTGAATTGGAAATCCACGAAGAATATTCCATATACCGGTTTGTAGTCGTATTTGTCGCCTGACACGCCCTGTCCTGCAAGACCCTTTGCCAAATAATAGACAAGTCTTTTCTCGAGATGAAGATGATGCTCCTGCTGCATCTCCAAGATGAAATGTTCCTTCTGTTCTGGAGTTGTGCAATAGACATCATAAACTATTCTTTTCCCATCCGGACTGGGAGGAAGCACTTCCTTGTTGTGGAATACCACATTGGTCACTTTTACTCCTTCCGGTTCAAACAACACATTGAGAAAACGAATCAAGACATGCTTGAATTCTTCGGTGCCAAACAATCGCTTGAAACCGAAATCCGTCAGGATATTCATAAAAGTGCCTAAATTTTTCATACTTTTTGAAATTTTTGCTAAATTAATTAAAATTCCACAATAATGCAAAAACAAACAGTGATATTTTTGCTCAAGACGGTATTTTTGTAAAATCTAAGCTGAGACTCAGGGTTCTGGTCAAAATGGCTGCGGGGGGGAGAGCTGAAGCTCAGGTTCTGCCTCAAAACGGCTAGCGCATGTGGGGAGGCGATCTGCAAAGAGTATGGCGATCTGCTGTGAGGGCTTGACAATACTCACGGCCCCAAGTGGCCGCGACACAGAACAAGATATCTATGCTATTAGGAGCCTCGCACTATATGTGAGTCACAGTAACAGATATCACAGCAGATCTTGCCATAGCTCAATACCGATACGAGATCGGAGGGATGGATATGACTTGGCAGCTGCGGTAGGAGACTTGTTCCAACATTGATGGCTGGACAAGGGAGATGAAAAATGACCTCATTTCATAAAGCTTTATGAAATGAGGTCATTGACAAGGACTTTGCCATATTAAATTACCATCCACCGGGACGGCCACTGCCCATGCCACCCATGCCGGAAGTACCGACTTTGGTCACGATGTTTGTGCTGGTGAAAGAACCAAGAGTCTTTCCGGAAGACCAAGTGCCACCGTCGTACCATCCATTCCAACTGTCGGTGTAGTCGGTAATGGTTCCACCGCTACTGATGGAGTAGGAAGAATTTGCCGCTATCGAAGGCGAACTCAAAAACAGGGTCGCGCCATTGTAGGATCGAGGTAATCATTAATCACGAGGAGGCATGGGGAGGATGCGTGGCATCTGACGGTCTTTTATCTTCAGCCATTGGTCATATTTTTCAGGATACTTTTTGAAAACTTTCTTGATGGACTTGCAGAGTTTTTCGTCTGCCTTCTTGACTGTTTTCTGAAACTTCTCCATGTCTTCTGTCATTTCTTTGGATGGGGCTTTGCGAGGAGACTGACTGCCATTGAAATTTCCGTCGGGAGTTCCAAATCCACCACCTTGCGGCGGCATTCCACCGGGACCACCCATTCCGCCGGGACCGCCGGGACCTCCATGTCCACCCGGACCACCCGGACCACCGGGACGATTCCCTTGGGGACGTTGCTGCATGGAGGAGTCATCGCCAAAGATAGACTTCAGGAATTTCTCGTAGGCAGAATGCACACTGCTATATTCCTTGTCGGATAGATTTAGATCCTTTCTAACCTCATTGGCAAGTTCATACGCCGTGGGTCTTTGCAGTTCACGGGGAGGCATATTGCCTCTTTCTTCCTGTGCTGATGCCATGTTACAGCACAAAAATGCCAGCATCAAGCAAATAAATAGATTTTTCTTTTTCATCATTATGTTTAATCAAATTTGTGCAAATGTAAGCAAAAAAGCATGAAAGTTACAAAAATATTCAATAAAATCATGATTTTGCCATACGAATGGCATTCGATTAAACGAATTGAATGAAACGATATTCGGGATGAGGACCTCACGGTCACTCAAAATGACTGACGCATGGGAGGGGAGATGAAGCTCGGGTTCTGCCTCAAAACGGCTGACGCTTGGGGGAGGGGGAGAGAACTTAAAACTCGCGTTCTTTAGATTTTGATGTGAATGACGTGTGACTTGGAGTAATGGAGAGAGCAGAAGAGGGCTTCGGCAAGCAAAAAAGGAACCCTATGGGTAGCATTCAGAACCTTCTCATCATAATAGGATTGGAGATCAATTCTATTTTTAGGAAAATCGGCAGGGCGATTTCCTTCATATATGACAAGGGTGCGATGGTCGAGAAGGACACTACCAAGACAAACGGCCTGAGCCTTGAAGGACTTTTTCCGATCCGGGTCGTTCCATTTTGACATGTCGGTGAAAAGGGCATAGTTCAGATCGATGCCACGTGGGGCATCCGGATTTCTGAAGGAATTGAACATGACGGAGCAGGGGTAATTGTTATGTTTGACATAGGGGGAGATTGAGCTGTAATAGTCAGAACATCCCATTGCTGAATAAGGAGACATGGAAAACCTTACCCTATTGGCAGACGAAGTGGAGACACTGCCGATGTTGCGGCAGAGGTTGTCTTTAAGATGACGGAGATTTGACATCGAGGGACCGAAGATGTTGGCGTTTCCTTTGAATGATGAGTGTGTCTGAAGCCAAAAGGTATAAGCCTGAATACAGGTGGTAAGACCAATTTTGCCATATTCTTTAGTTATGACATACCTTCCCAACAGTTTATGGTAATATCGAGTCTGGATGACATTCATCATGGCAATGAGTTTTTGAGGAAGAATGAGGGTGACAATTTTGTCAGGGTCGTTAATATCGCGGATGAAATAGTTGCGTGCCGCCCAGAAAGTGAAGTCAAACTGTTCGCGGAGGTGGTTAAAGGCTTGGCGTGCAGCTCTGACATCAGGGACGCCGAAGACTTCGAGGGGCGAGACACCTTTCTTGAGATTTATGATTTGAGGAAGATTTTTCATTGAGAGAGGGAGGTATAATGGGGCATGAGAGATTGATCTGCAATTGAACCGGAAGCGCGGTCCGGGACAATGGAAGCCGGAGAATGGATTGGGTTTATTTCTATTTGCAGTTTTCATGGCGCAAAGATAAGTGGGAAAATAGAGAAGAGAGCCTTATCCATGTAAGAATTGAGAATTGAGAATTGATGCGCATGGTGAATTTGTAGGGGTTGGGAATAGATTTTAATCAAAGAGGATGTGGATTAGGGATATTTCATTAACTTTGCAGTCTATTTAATAAGAATAAGGTGATGAAGAGGATTGGAATTATAAGCGATACGCATCATTGCTGGGATGAGAGGTTTGCGGAGCATTTCAAGGATTGCGATGAGGTGTGGCATGCCGGTGACATTGGGGATTATGAGATAATCAGACGTCTGAAGAGTGTAGTGCCGAAAGTGAGGGCTGTCAGCGGCAACATCGATTCCGGGGCGGTGAGGAGGAATTGCCGAGAACTGGAGATTTTTCAAGTCGAGGGGATCAAGGTTTTACTGACACATATCGGTGGTTATCCGGGAAAGTGGTCGAAGGGGATGAAGCATCTGCTGAAAGATGAGAGTATAAAACTGATGGTGGATGGGCATTCCCACATACTCAAGATCATTTATGACAAGGATCTTGACCTGCTTCACATCAATCCGGGAGCAGCAGGTAAATCAGGCTGGCATAAGGTGCGAACGCTCGTGAAACTGACTATCGACGGCGACGATATGCGTGACTGCGAAGTAATAGAACTCGCTTAGTGAAGCACTACGAATCTGAAAAATAAGAAATATTTTGCGATTTTCTCGGAAAAAATGATTAAATTTGCAGTTTGATACCCGGAGGGTGCGCTTCCGGGACAGATTTTTATTGAAAAATAACCAACTTTTAGCAGCGGTGTCTCGCTTGCGAAAATAAAAAATATGTAGAGCAATGGCAAAACAGGAAGATGTCTTCAAGACGATTGTGGCTCATGCCAAGGAGTATGGATTTGTGTTCCAGTCATCCGAAATATATGATGGCCTAAGTGCTGTGTATGACTACGGTCAGAACGGAGTGGAACTGAAAAACAATATCAAACGCTACTGGTGGGAGGCAATGACCATGCTCCACGACAATATCGTGGGCATAGACTCCGCTATCTTCATGCACCCAACCATCTGGAAGGCGTCAGGCCATGTGGATGCTTTCAATGATCCTCTGATCGACAACAAGGATTCCAAGAAGCGTTACCGCGCCGATGTGCTAATTGAAGACGAGATTGCCAAAATTGACGACAAAATCAATAAGGAAGTGGCGAAGGCGGCCAAGCGTTTCGGTGAATCGTTTGACGAGGCAATGTTCCGCCAGACCAACCCGCGCGTCCTCGAGCATCAGCAGAAGCGCGACCAGCTGCATCAGCGTTTCTCAGATGCCATGAACTCCAACGACCTTGCAGACCTTAAGCAGATAATACTCGACTATGAGATTGTGGATCCAATCAGTGGCACCAAGAACTGGACCGACGTTCGCCAGTTTAACCTCATGTTCAAGACAGAGATGGGATCGACAGCCGACGGCGCAATGGATGTGTATCTGCGTCCGGAGACAGCACAGGGTATCTTCGTGAATTATCTGAACGTGCAGAAGACCGGACGTATGCGTATTCCGTTTGGAATCGCCCAGATAGGCAAGGCATTCCGCAACGAGATTGTGGCTCGTCAGTTTATCTTCCGTATGAGGGAGTTTGAGCAGATGGAGATGCAATTCTTCGTTCGTCCGGGCGAGGAGATGAAGTGGTTTGACTATTGGCGCAAGACACGCCTTCAGTGGCATAAGAATCTTGGTCTGGGCGATCAGAAATACCGCTATCACGACCATGAGAAACTTGCTCATTATGCCAATGCGGCCACCGACATCGAGTTTGAGATGCCGTTCGGTTTCAAGGAAGTGGAGGGTATCCACTCCCGCACAAACTTCGACCTCAGCCAGCATGAGAAATTCTCCGGCAAAAAGATACAGTATTTTGATCCCGAACTGAACGAAAGTTATGTGCCATACGTTATTGAAACATCTATTGGAGTTGACCGTATGTTTCTCAGCGTTCTTTGCAGCTGCTATGAGGATCAGGATCTCGGCAACGGCGACCACCGCGTAGTGCTTCATTTCCCGCCGGCAATAGCACCAGTGAAATGTGCAGTGCTGCCACTTGTGAAGAAAGACGGTCTTCCAGAGAAGGCGCGTGAGATCCAGCACAAACTTCGCTTCGACTTCACGTGCCAAGTGGATGAGAAGGATTCAATCGGCAAGCGCTATCGCCGTCAGGATGCAATCGGCACACCCTATTGCATCACGGTGGATCACCAGTCGCTTGAAGACAACACTGTGACACTTCGCCATCGCGACTCCATGGAGCAGGAGCGTGTCAACATCGATGACCTTGAAAAGATACTTGCAGAGAAGGTATCGCTCAATTCGCTGCTGAGGAAGTTGGTGTGAATACAAGATTCATCATCATGATGAATCTTGATGAAACATGATGAATCATGATAAAATTGAAAGAAAATGAAGAAGATAATAAATAAGGTAATAGTGGCGGTGGTGGCAGTGATGGCGATGTCGTCGCTGCAGAGCTGCAACTACAACTCGCTTGTGGAGAAAGAGCAGACAGTGGACCAGGCTTGGGCACAGGTGGAAAACCAGTATCAGCGTCGTGCCGACCTGATTCCGAATCTTGTGAACACCGTGAAGGGTTATGCTCAGCATGAGAGCGAGACTTTTGAAAATGTCACAAAAGCACGTGCCGGGCTGACCGATGCCTACAATGCCGCCGAGGGTATAGAGAATCCACAGCAGAATATACAGCAATATCAGGAAGCACAGAGCAAGCTGAAGGGAGCACTTGACATTTATGTGAATGCAGTGCGCGAGGCATATCCTGACCTTAAGGCAAACCAGAACTTCCAGGACCTGCAAGTCCAGCTCGAGGGAACTGAAAACAGAATCTCCACCGAACGCCAGCGTTACACCGAGGCTGTGAAGGAATATAATTCCACCATTAAGAAGTTCCCGACTGTGATATATGCCGGTTGGTTTGGCTTCAAGGAAAAGGAACAGTTCAAGGCGGAAGCCGGGGCAAACAAGGCACCGAAAGTTGAATTTTAATGGTTTATAGGTTTATGTGTTTATAGGTTTATTTTATTGGAACGATTTGAACACATTAGAAAATTATGATTCAATTAAAAAGAAGATAACGACAACGACGACAACAATGAAAACAATAATAAAGACGCTGATGGCAATCCTTGCGGCTCCGATAATGCTTACATCCTGTCTCGGTGATAATGACAATACAGTGGATTATACCGAATGGATTGAGGAGAACGAGGCTTACCTGAGCAAAGTGGCTGCGGAGACCAATGCTGACGGGGCTCCGGCATACGAGAAGATTGTGCCGAAGTGGTGCCCGGGAGTTTATGTGCTTGCGAAATGGCATAACGACCGGACTTTGACAGAAGGCAATCTGGTCCCGATGGATAACTCCACAGTTGACGTGATATACGATTGCGAATATGTGAATGAATACGTGCTTGACTCAAGTTTCAACAACACGACATGGGGCGACAGCATCTACCGTTGCAAACCTCTTGACAACATAGTGGGATTCTGGACAATGCTGACCAACATGCATGTTGGAGACTCAGTGACTTGTGTCATCCCTATGAATGCCGCATACGGCGCGTCGAGTACTTCATCGGTGATACCATACTCAACGCTGATATATCACATGAAACTCAAAAACATACATGCATACGAAATTGCAAACAATTAACCATCAGTTATGACGAAAATAAAGACAGCGGCTGAGGCCGCGTCGGTGATCGCCCTCTCATTTTTAGCAATGAGGGGCGTTGCCGCTTCTATAAGTTTAGATACATATAAAGTCTCACCATCGACCAACCTTTATCTGCCGGCATTGCCGACCGATTCAGCAGAGGCTTCAAAGAACGCATTCAACAACGACTTGCTTCTCAACGCAGTGAACAGCAAGTTGTCGGGCGTGGCAAAAGACTGGCAGCTGATGAAAGCGGATACAGCATCTACCCTGCATTTTAGCAAGGCGGAGAAGGGCGTGGAACTCCGGACGATAGCTACACGTCTCAGGCCATCATCGTATGTGACCGGTAAACTGCGTCTGAAGTCAAATGTAATTGCAAATCTTAAGAATGGCAGCAACACGTTGCTTACCGCAAGCAGTGCTGATTCAGTCGCAACATGGCTTGACACCCCATTCACATTCGAACCGGAGCGGACCGCTGATCTTTATGTCACATTTGTCTCACTCGCAGACGACCCTGCAGATCCCGAGATAGCTCTCGAGTTTGTTCCGGACGAGGGATTTGAAAAAGTGAGCTTTGCACAGGGACCTGATATCACAAAACGTTTCCTCATAGAGGAGACTGCCCTTGGAACCCGTCTTTACAGGACTTCAATTTCTCCCGACGGAAAATATATCATACTGTCTTATTATACCACCTACGGAAAGGATTCGAGCAGGTATTGGGCGGAACTTCAGGAAACGGCGACAGGAAAGACCCTCAATGCGAGTCTTCCATACGGAGCGTACTGGATGGACAAAGGGAGCACATTGGCTTTCACCGTCAAGACCGATGCCACTTACTCCCTCTATACGATGGATGCAGCCAGCCAGAAACAGACACTCCTTGCCAAGGACCTTCCGGACAACAGCTTTGTGATTTCCCCGGATGCTTCCTATCTAATATTTCACGATCTTGTGGAGGGAAGCAAGGACAACGGTCCACTTCTGCGTCTCCAGGACCCCGACGACCGGCTATCAGGACACAGAGACCGCTATTATCTTCAGAAGTATGACCTGAAGACCGGCATAACCCAGCCGCTCACGTATGCCGGCAATACCACCTATCTCAGTGACATTTCGCCAGACTCCAAGAAGATAGTGTTCACTACAACCACGGAGATGCCTGACACCTACCCATTCTATTTCAATGATGTGATAGAGATGGACATCAATACCCTTGCCACAGATACCCTTGTGCGACATGACCCATACGTGAGGTCGTGCACATATTCTCCGGATGGAAAACAGCTTTTCATCACCGCAGGACCGGAAGCCTTTGGCGGCGCAGGCAAGAACAACGGAGGACATAAATACAGCAATGAGTATGACCTGCAAGGATTTATACTGACAATTGCCGACAAGGCCGTTGACCCAATGACAAGAGACTTCAACCCTACAATAGAAGACGAACCGGTGTGGAACCGCGCTGACGGCAACATCTATTTCAGAGCCTCTGATGGTTTTGACCTCAATGTGTATTGCATGAATCCAAAAACCGGCAGTATACAGAAATTGAGTCTCGACATTCCCTACACCACCACATTCTCGATTGGAAGCGATGAGGCCAAATGGCTGTCGTGCACAGGTGGTGACTACTCTTACACCGGTAAGGGAGAACTGCTTGACCTGAAGAGCGGCAAAATACGGCTTCTTGATGACCCATACTCACGAGACTTCGCAGATCTTCAGGTGGGCGATGCGTCAAACTGGACATTCAAGGCTTCTGACGGGACCACAATCGACTGTATGCAGATTCTTCCTCCGGATTTCGACCCGTCGAAGAAATATCCAATGATAGTGTATTATTACGGCGGTTGCACGCCGAGCCAGAAGGCTGTCAGTGTGTATGATCCCCATACGTTTGCATCACGCGGTTATGTGACGCTTGTAATCAATCCTTCGGGGGCATACGGATACGGACAGGAATTTTCCGCACGCCATGCCAATGCCTGGGGCAAGCGAACAGCAGAAGACATAATAGAGGGAGTGAAAGAATACTGCGCTACCCATGACTTTGTGAATCCCGACAAGATTGGTTGTCTTGGAGCAAGCTATGGAGGTTTCATGACGCAGTATCTCCAGACTCTCACCGATATCTTTGCCGCCGCGGTGTCTCATGCCGGTATCTCCAATGTCACTTCCTATTGGGGAGAGGGGAACTGGGGATATTCCTATAATACAGTCGCGGCCCCTGAGTCGTACCCATGGAACAATCCCGATCTCTTCACACAACAGGGATCGCTATTCAATGCCGACAAAATCCACACACCGCTGCTTCTCATGCATGGCAATGCCGACACCAATGTGCCCATAGGTGAAAGCATACAGCTTTTCAATGCCCTCCGCATATTGGGCAGGGATGTGGAATTCATACAGGTGGATGGAGAAAACCATTACATAGCGGACTATGAGAAACGCAAACTGTGGATGAATGCCATCATGGCGTGGTTTGCCAAATATCTCCAGGACTCGCCGGAATGGTGGAATAATACAATTAGAAATTAGGAATTAGGAATTAGGAATTAGGAATTTAAAACTGAATAAATAGCAATTGAAAAGATATATATTGATTCTTTTGATGCTGCTGCCGATGATGGCGACAGCGGCGAATCCGAAGCGTGAGTTCAGGGGAGCCTGGCTTCATATCATAGGACAATCACAATATATGAACCTTCAGCAGAAGGGGAGCGGAAAATTGCAGGAGTATATAGCCGACCAAATCGACCGGCTACACAATGCAGGCTGCAATGCCATAATATTCCAGGTACGACCCACGGCTGATGCCGCCTATATCAGCGACATAGAGCCATGGTCGAGCTGGATAACAGGTAAACGCGGCAAGGCTCCTGATCCTTTGTGGGATCCTCTTCAGTTTGCCATAGAGGAAGCACACAAGCGCGGCATGGAACTCCATGCCTGGCTTAATCCATACCGTGTGACATCCTCGCCAAAGGAGGTGCTCCCGGCTGATCATATATCAAAGCAGCATCCCGAGAGATTCTTCAAGTATGACAATAAGATATTTTTCGATCCTGCATATCAGGAAAACAGGGACTACATCTGTGAGGTGGTCAGAGACATCACAGACCGATATGATGTGGATGCAATTCACATAGACGATTACTTCTATCCCTATCCGGTGGCGGGAAAGGAAATACCAGATGCAGCATCGTATAAGAAATTCGGAGGAGACATGAAAGTTGCCGACTGGAGGAGGCATAATGTGGACCTGCTCATCGAACAGATGAACAAGACCATCAAGGAGACAAAGCCTTGGGTCAGATTCGGAGTGAGTCCCTTCGGAATCTGGCGCAACAAGAAGACCGACCCCAGAGGTAGCGATTCCAATGGATTGCAGAATTACGACGGACTCTTTGCCGATGTGCTGCTGTGGGCACGAAACGGGTGGGTGGATTATCTTGCTCCCCAGCTCTATTGGGAACTTGACCTTAAGGCGGCTCCAAGCCGACATCTTGCCCACTGGTGGAATGACAATTCCGAAGGGGTGGATGTCTATATCGGTCAGGACGTACGTCGCACCATGAACAGTGCCGATCCTAAAGCCGGCGACAGCAATGAACTTGCCACAAAGGTGAAACTTTCACGTGAATTGCCAAATATAAAGGGAAACGTGTGGTGGCATGGATACTGGGTGACGGAAAACATGAAAGGAGTGGCGGATTCTCTTGCCTACGTGCATCAGAACACAGTGGCACTGCCACCGGCATACGGAAGCAAACATGAGAAACCGAAACCCGTAAGAAATCTCCAGATGAAGAAGAGAGACGGCAAGATTTACCTTGAGTGGGATTCCGAGAAGATGGAGAACAAGGCTACAGATCCCATACGCTTTGTGGTGTATTCCTTCATCGAAGGGGAGGACGTGGATCTTGACAATGTGGAGGCTATTATGATTCTAACGCCCCGGAAGGAATATATGGTGTCGGAAGATGATGATCCTCTTCCGCTGAAGGGAATACGGTTTGCAGTGACGGCACTTGACCGCAACAACAGGGAGTCGGAGGCAGTGCATATTGAGCCTTAGTTTATGGGTTTATGGGTTTATGGGTTTATGGGTTTATAGGTTTATGGGTTTATGGGTTTATAGGTTTATGGGTTTATAGGTTTATGGGTTTATAGGTTTAT
>JAMPAV010000040.1 GCA_023667055.1 Muribaculum sp.
GAATCTCTGGAAAAGGTTTAATCATAACTATGAATAATTTTACTCACCTACTTATACAAAATTAAGCAATAGTTTGTTCCTGTGCAAATAAATTTGTGTATTGGTGAAATATTGGTAAATTTCTTTCCGTCGATATTCACAGATCCAGATGATGAACCACCGCCTGACGCGTTGGATTCATTTAACCGCTACAACCAGCAGTTGCCGTCTAATAATCGCGGAATCGTGCAAAAACGGCATTTATATAATCGCGGAATCGTGCAGATTCAAAAAAATGATTAATTTTGCATTGAGAAATCGGTCTTAATCTTGTTTGACTCTGCTGCGTTTGCAGGAAGAGGCCTTATTCGTATCCATCTTATTTATATGGTATGTGAAAATGTTGATAATAATGTTGCAAACTCTATAAAAAATCGTGCAATGTCGGATTTTTTATAGAGTTTGCTGATTTTTTTATATGTTGTCAAATAGGTAGAAATTAATTTTGCGGCAGAAAAATTAACCAAAAAAACGCAATAACATGAAAAAAGGAATCCTAAGCGCATTAATGCTGTTTGCTATGGCATTCACAATGCAGGCACTGGATTTTACAGTGCATGGGACGGTGATTTCGCGTATTGATGACGAGCCGCTCATCGGAGCCACCGTTATGTGCGAAGTGACCAACAAAGGAACTGCCACCGATATTGATGGAGGCTTCACATTGACTGTACCCGAAGGCTCTCTGTTGAGGGTGTCTTACGTCGGATACCAGACGGTTGAGGTCAAGGCAGAGCCGGAAATGACCATCTATCTTGATGAGGATACAGGGTTACTCGACGAACTTGTCGTGGTGGGCTACCAGACAGTGAAAAAGGCAGATTTAACGGGGGCTGTTTCAGTCATGGACATGAAGGATCCCATCAGTGAGAATTCAGGCAATATCATGAGTTCGATGGCGGGCAAGATGCCCGGCGTGAATGTGGTTCCCGATGCAGCCCCGGGGGGTACCGGTTCTATTCGTGTACGCGGTATGTCAACCGCCAACTCAAGCAATGACCCGCTATATATCATAGACGGAGTACCGACCGACAATCTCAATTGCATTAATCCGAGCGATATCGAAACAATGCAAGTGCTCAAGGATGCCGCCTCAGCCTCCATATATGGTTCACGCGCAGCCAACGGTGTGGTCATAATCACCACAAAGCACGGCAAAGGTGACCGGCTTTCCATAAATGTAAACTACGCTTTAAGTGCACAGACAATAGCCAAACGCTATGAGATGCTCAATGCCGAACAATGGGGACAGGCATATTGGATTGCTTCTAAAAACGCCGGTATTCCTCCTTCGATGTCGCTCTACGGCAATGGAGCCACCCCTCAACTCGTGCAGTACGTAAACGGCAATACCAATTTCCCCACCACCAACACCGACTGGCAGGACGAGGTGTATCAGACAGCCTGGACCAATAATCTTACAGCATCTGTAGCCAACAACACAGAAAAAGGGTCGGTGCTTTTCTCCATGAACTATATAAATCAGCAAGGCAACATCAAGTCTTCGTTCTACCGCCGCTATTCAGCAAGATTGAATTCCCGCTATGACTTCAGCAAATATATCACTGTGGGAGAAAACCTATTGGTCGCCAATTGGAAAAACCGAGGCATCGATGTAGCGGGCGACCGAGGCATACCTTTCACTGCAATGAGCCAGCATCCCGCTCTTCCCGTTAAAGGTATCGACGGCGACTGGATGCGCCCCATGGAGCTCATCGGCTCTGACCTTGCCAATCCGTTGCAACTGATAGAAAATGCAGCTGACAATGACCTACAAAGCTGGAGAATACTCGGCAACGCATTTCTTGAGGTCAAACCTTTAGAAGGACTTGTTCTTAAGACAAACATCGGCATCGAACACAGCCAATACTTCAATAATACCCTTGGCCGCCGTGTAAATCCCGGTGATGTCAACAGCATGTCTTCGGTTTATGGTCAGGGCGATACATGGACATGGACCAACACTGCAAACTACAACAAGACATTCAATGAAAAGCACCATCTGATGGCACTCATCGGGTCGGAGGCTATCGCCTATACATTCCAGGATCTTTCGGCATCACGCGAAGGGTATGCCTTTGAAGACACCGACTATATGCAGGTAGGGGCCGGCGAAGGCACACGCAACAATGGAGGTGGCAAGACCCAATGGAGCGTGTTCTCACTGTTCGGGAAAGTGGATTATAATTTTGATGACCGCTATCTCGTTTCGTTTACAATTCGCCGCGACGCCAACTCCAGATTTGCAAAAGGCAACCGTTCCGGTATTTTCCCCGCAGCGTCAGCCGCATGGCGTCCGACTCAAGAAACCTTCTTCCCCAAAAATGAAGTTCTTACCGACCTGAAGGTTCGCTATTCATGGGGACAGAACGGTAACGCCAACATCCCCCCTCTCTATCCCACTTACTCTACATATATCTACAATACCGGTAACGGAGCGTATGACATCAGCGGTACAAACTCACAGACCACCCCGGGCATCACTCTTGCCGCTTCAGGAAATCCAAACCTGAAATGGGAAACCACCACGCAACACAATATTGGTGTTGACCTTCAATTCCTCGGAGGGGCAATCAATGTTACAGCTGATTATTTCATCAAGAACACCAAAGACATGCTTACAATTCCGCCGGCACTTGATGTGGCGGGCGAGAATGCAGCGATATGGCTCAACACAGGTGAGATGAAAAACAACGGTTGGGAAGTATCTGTAGGCTACATCAGCCCTTCATACGGAGATTTCTCATGGAATGGTTCGCTTAATATCTCACAATATAAGAACAAACTTGTCCGTCTTAACTCTCGTCAGGAATTTGTGGGAGGTGATTTCCGTCTTATCCCCGGCCAGCCAATGGGTGTATATTGGGGATATGTATGCGACGGTATTTTCCAAAACCAGACAGAAGTGGCAAATCACGCATACCAGCCCGGAGCGGCTCCGGGACGCCTGATGTATCGCGACCTTAACGAGGATGGTGTCATTGACGACACCGACCGTTGCATAATCGGCAACCCCAACCCGGATCTCTCCTTGGGTCTAAACCTCGGTTTCAAGTATAAAGCATTTGCCCTCGACATGTTCTTCGCGGGTGATTTCGGTCAGGATATTTTCAACCATACAAAACGCTCGCTCTACTCCATGAGCTATGGTAATCTTGCCACCAA
Source organism: Muribaculum sp. (assembly GCA_023667055.1). Classification (GTDB taxonomy): domain Bacteria; phylum Bacteroidota; class Bacteroidia; order Bacteroidales; family Muribaculaceae; genus Lepagella. Next base: position 3,205 of record JAMPAV010000040.1, read on the forward strand.
CAGAAGTGTGGATGTCCTCAATGCCTGGTCGCCGGAGAACCCCGGCAGCGAAATACCGGCATTGTCTCTTACCGACTCCAACAGTGAAGGTTCCCTCTCAAGCTATTATGTTGAGAACGGATCTTACATGAAGATGAAGTATCTCAAACTATCCTACTCCTTCCCGGAGAAAATCTACAAGGCTATCGGAAGCCGAGGCATAGATGTTTTTGGTCAGGTGGAGAACGTGTTTACCATGACCAAATATAAAGGCCTCGATCCTGAAATACTTCCGGGTGAATATGGTTCTCTCTATGATGGAGGTGCCTATCCACGCCCCCGCACATTTACCCTCGGCGTAAACCTTCAGTTCTAATCCAATCAAGATTCCCTACAATGAAAACAATTAAAAATATCATAAAGAATGCGGCTCTTATAGCATCCGCAGTCACGCTAAGCATGGCGACGGTGTCGTGTGATGACATGCTCGATACCAAACCCCAAGGTTCCTTCACGTCTGAGCAAATTGGCGAAAATGAGGCCATCGACTTGATGACAGCCGCATACGCGACCCTCCTGTGCCATTATTTCGGCAACAACGAATCTTTTGCCGGTCCGATCAATAACTGGGTCATGGATGTTCGTTCAGATGATGCCCTCAAAGGTGGCGACGGTGTGACCATGGAAGGATACATGCATCAACTTGAGATTGGCAACGTGCAGAGCAACAACGATGTAATCAATTTCAAGTGGCGCAATAATTACTATTCCATATCTCGCTGCAACACTGCCATAAAGGCTATCCTTGCAGGTGGCAATCTGGATGAGTCTTCGAAAGACGCGTTCGTCGCAGAAATGAAAACACTCCGTGCATATTATTATTTCGACATGTATCGTCTTTTCGAGAAATTCCCTTACTTTGACGAAACTGTGGAAGACCCTTCTTCGGTGAGGGCAGACCAATACACTCGTCGAGAAATAATGGACTTCATCAAAGATGACTTAAAGGATGCTTACAACAAACTTCCTGAATCGCAGACTCAGGTAGGACGTTTCAACCGATATGTGGCGGCTTCAATACTTGCACGGGTAGCACTTTTTGACTCAGACTGGGCTACAGCAGGTGAATATGCCGACTATGTCATCAAGTCAGGTCAATATGAGCTTTATCCCAATTTCCTCGATATGTCAAAACCGGATTTCAACAACCGTTATGAATCCGTGATGGCAGTACAGTTCTCCTCTGCAAATTCGCCCGACCAGTATAATTTCTGCAATTGCCTGAACTGCACATATTCCGAAAACAATCTCTATGGCAACGGCGATGATTTCTATCTTGCATCACAAGACCTTGTCAATGCTTTCCGCACTGATGCAAATGGTCTGCCTTATCTTGACGACAATCAAAACCTCGCAAGCGTTACCACTGCTGACTATGCAGGCAATGTCGATCCACGTCTTGATTTCACAGTAGGCCGTATCGGGATGCCCTGGCGTTCTTATACATACAATGAGAAATGGTGTCGTAATCTCGAACTCTACGGACAATATTCAGGCAAAAAGCCGTATCCGTCGCCCGATGATCCTGAAGTAAAGACCGGTATCGTGCCTTGGGGTGCTTCTTCGCTCAACTACATCATCATACGATATGCCGACGTGCTTCTTATGAAGGCCGAGGCTCTTGTGGAACTCAACTCAAATCTTGACGAAGCCCGCAATCTCGTGAATCAGGTTCGCGCAAAGGCTGCCCGCTCTGTGGATCCATCCTATAGTCCTATCGACTGCAACCCTATGATTGCAAACTATGCAGTGGGCCAATATTCCGCCACAGCATGGAATCAGGAATACGCACGCAAGGTGGTACGCCACGAACGCCGTGTGGAACTCGCCATGGAAGGCCTCAGGTGGTTTGATCTCCTCCGTTGGGGAAATGCCGTTGAAGTGGTCAATAAATATTATCAGTTTGAAGCTGAGTATCAGCCATATTATTCAGGTGCGTCACTTTCTGCAGATGAACTTTATTTCCCAATTCCGCTCAATCAGAAAGACAATGCCGGAGACCTTTACAACTAATCTAAAATTGATCTTCAATGAAAACCATTATAAAACCAATCCTATACGTTGCTATCGCAACTATGCCCCTTGCCTTAAATTCCTGTGGCGATTTCGAACCTACAGGCTATGAGTCCGCTCCATATTATATTGCCCCCGCATCCAATGTGAAGGCTGAAGTAGCAGGCCATACCATCAACGTGTCATGGAGTGTCCCTTCAGATGGGAAAGTGACCGCAATACAATTTATCAAGGATGCAAACAACGGCAATCCAACTATACTCGAACCGGGCACGACATCCTACCAAGTTAAGGGTCAGCCTCTTGGTGTGGAAGGACTATTCACCATCAAGTTGGTATATGACAAATATGTGTCGGAAGGTGTCACGGTCACTGCTACTCTTCCCGACGAGATTTTGCCGGGAGTGACAAATCTGACTCAGTCCGTGGATGGACGCACAGTGACGCTGAAGTGGAATCTGCCGACACAAAACGGCATAACCGGTGTCAGGGTATATCGCGACGGTGATGTGAATGCCGCCACATATCTGCCCTCAGATGCCACGGAATGTGTGATGAAAGCACAGCCCATGGATGTTGACATGACTTATACGGTGGAGGTGATCTACGATGAATACTATCCTTCGCAACCCACGGATGTCAATGCCAAAGTTCCTTTTATTCCGGCTAAAATGGCTTATCTTCTCACCGCTGCCGACTATCAGCAACTTCCCGACGACGATGAAAGAGCGGCTGCAGCATGGTTCGCTTCTCAGGAAAATGCCGAATTTATACAGCCGGCACAGATTGCCGACCTCGATGTGGACCTCTATCCGGTGATATGGATTGAAATAGACCGTGTAGGTTTGCCATTGGGTTGGGAGAACCTTCCTTCAGAAATTACTTCGGATGCCACTATCTCAGCTCTGCGCAACTACACAGCAAATGGCGGTAACCTGTATCTTTCAAACATGGCGACCCAACTCACCGTTCCTCTTGGATTTGTACCGGACAATATGGCTCCAACCGTATATGGCAATGGTGATGGAGGTAGTGGAGATGACGTGTGGGTAATCAATCCTTATCTGGGATGGGATTTCCGCAATGGTTCCGACCAGGGTTTCTACGACCGCACATATCATGCGATTTATAAGGATTTGACTCTTGAGGACCCCAATAACTATGGCTATGAGAATCTGCCACTGATAGGTCCGGGACAGCGTGAGGACCACAACTGCCTTTGGGATTGCAATATCTACGGACGCGGACAATATCCTGACGTTATCGCCAACTTCGAGGCCACTACAGGATCTTTGGTACTCGCCACCTGGGGACATGTGCGCGACCATTGCGTTGCGGGACTTGTAGAGTTCTATGCCAATACGAACCACGGACGTTGCATAGCAAATGGCTTTGCGGCATACGAATGGAATCAGAATTCAGGTGCCAATCCTTATCAGCACAATGTTGAACAAATAACTCTTAACATTCTCAACTATCTGAAATAAACAGACATTCATGCAGATGATGAAGCCTTCGCCGACACATTTTGCCGACGAAGGCTTCTCCGGTAAAAACATCGATACAATGAATTTTTATAATAAAATATTAAAACTCGCTCCAATGCTCGCCATTATTTCAATGTCAACCATGGTCAGGGCAAAAGAAGTCGCAAGGTTCTCAATGGAACTTGAAGAAGGAAAGATCACAGAATCTGTCTCAGGCACTTCGTTTGATGTGAAGGGTGTGTTTGCCCCTGAAAATGTGGCCGGTGCTTCAGGCAATGCTTTGCGGTTTGACGGATATTCCACCTATATAGAAGCGGAAATAGGAGATGTCATTCCTGAGGGGACCAAGCAAATGACAGCCTCGGTTTGGGTGGCGGTCGAAACTTATCCAATCGTGGAGATAGATGTCAATACGGCGGAACAAGTTGCCATAGCATCCTGCCTGGATGACAATGCCAAGAAAGGTTTCGGCTTTTTCCTTGGGTTCGACGGGAAATATTCATTCAAGGCTTATCTGGGTGGATGGCCACTCGAACTTATGGTTGACACTCCAATGGCAAGATACGAATGGGTTAACCTTTCTGCTGTGATTGACTGCGATGCACGCACTGCAACTCTATACAACAATGGGGAAGTCGTGGCATCGGGTAAAGCTTCGGGCAGTCTTAACGCCGCTCATACCATACTGCGAATCGGCCGCAGTTTTCAGGAAAGATATGCCGGACCGTTCTGTCTCACGTCGTTCAATGGACTTGTGGATGAACTCACTATATGGGATGAGGCTCTTACTCTTGACAGAATTGCCGCATTCACAGCCGATAATCCTGCAGACCTTACAATTCCGGCTTCCAGATTTGAGGGGGATGTGCTCCGTCCCACTCTTCATGGCATGCCCGGTGCGAACTGGACCAATGAGACGCATGGCATGACATATTCGGATGGACGCTTCCACCTTTTCTTCCAGAAAAATGCCAACGGCCCTTACATGGCACGCCTTCACTGGGGGCATCTCTCGAGCGCAAATCTATATGACTGGAAAGAAGAGCCCATAGCCATAGCCCCGGGCAACAATTACGATATCAAGGGATGCTGGTCAGGCACTGTTTTCTCAGACAATGAAATCACCGGCGGAAAGCCCTCGATACTTTATACCGGAGTCGATTATGTCAAAGCTGTGATTGCACAGGCCAATTCGCTTGATGACGATTTGATATTTTGGGAAAAATCAGCGCGGAATCCCATAATCTCAGGCCGTCCGTCAGGTCTGTCTGATGATTTCCGAGACCCATATTTCTTCCGAAGCGAGAGCGGTGCATATATTATAGTTGGGTCAGGCAAGAACGGGATCGGGACCACAACCCTTCATGAATACAACCCTTCATCGCAGACCTGGAGCAATGACGGCCGCACTTTCTTCACCGGAACTTCAGCTGCTTCCTGTGGGACATTTTGGGAAATGCCCACCATCACCAAAATGGGCGACAAGTGGCTCTTTACCGCTACTCCCCAAAACACCTCAAAAGGTGTGGCGACACTGTATTGGACCGGGAGTGTAAATTCCGACGGCACTTTCAATCCCGACAAAACGACTCCTTCTGAAGTGGAGCTTCCCGGTTTTGCCAGAGACGGATATGGACTGCTTTCCCCTACGGTGTATCAGCACGAAGGGAAGACAATTGCGCTTGGGATAGTCCCCGACAAATTGCCTTCTCGTGATAATTACGAACTCGGATATGCCCATACATATTCACTGCCGCGCGAATGGAGTCTTGACTCTGAAGGTCGTCTTTGCCAGAAGCCATATTCCGGACTGACGTCAATGCGCGATGGGAATGGCTTTTCCAAGTACGATTTCTCACTCAATGGCAGCGAGAACATTCAAGGAATAGTCGGGCGCTGTGTGGAATTGCTTGGAGAATTCACTGTTGCCGATGGGCAATATGGATTCACGCTTCTTGATGATGGGCAGTCTTCTCTTAAGGTCTATTATGATGGTTCTGCCAATGAAATTGTGGTTGATGCAAGGGGACTCGACCGGCGCATCAACGACAGCAATACATTCGACGGTCTATATCGCAGTGCGCTGCCTCAGACACTGACAAAGGGATCGACCTTGAAACTCAATGTTTATTTCGACCATTCCATACTGGATATTTTCATCAACGATACATGGGCATCTTCTGTACGGGTTTTCGCCAATGAAAAATCAATTGAAAACACAACAGTGTTCTCAACTTCGGGAGTAGAGGTAAACAATGTGTATGGCTGGAATCTGAAGACAGGCTCTTCCGATTCCGTAGGACAAATTTATGAGGGGAATAATGGTGAAATATTTTCGTCAGGTTCAGATTTATGCTATTCCGGTATTTCTTGCCCGGCATTGCTGACTGTCTATAATACCACAGGGGTCGCAGTGATGAATACGATGCTTACAGACAATTCCGGAGTTGTATCCACCCATCTTTCCGGCTTGCATATAGTGCACATAAATGACGGCGCTAATTCCATGGCAAGGAAAATCCTCTTCAACTGACATCTAAAACAGATAAAAAAATATGAACAACAGCGGCAAGGTGTATGCCTTGCCGCTGAACTTTATCTTCATCCAGTTCTCAATACTCCACTACAGGAGGAAGTTGTTTGGCCTGATCCACCATGCGTTCGATTTCTTTTTCCGAGGGAACACGGTTACATAGGTTTTTCACGTCGTTTGTTTCCACGAGTTTCGCATATAGATTTGCCGGGATGCGATGACGCAGTTCCTTTACGGTATCGACACCGGCGGCCTCAAGCAGCTCGGCAAACTGTCCTGCCACGCCTCGAATTCTGAAAAGGTCTGCATGGTTGACCCACTTGAGAATCAGTTTGCCGGAGATTCCGGTTCTTTCAGCCAGTTCGTCACGACCCTTCGGTGTCTTACCGCAGTCAAGCAGTTGTTCGATGGTAGTCACTCCGGCTTGGGCGAGTTTTTCAGCGTAAGCACCGCCTATGCCTTCTATTTCATCAATCTTGTAGCTCATGGTATTTTCAATTAAGAGGTTATGATATTGCAAGATTATAACGCATTATCTCTCATTTTAGTTCACCACTAATAAAAGGAGTGCCTTAGGAACCTATGAGAGGTCCTGCAAGGAGATGCAAAATTATCACCTGTGTCACATTTAAAAATAATTCAACTTTCGCTTGCGAAAGTTGAGGTTTAAAAGTTTAAGTTGAGCTTGCGAAACGTAAGTAAAAGTAAGATATTTTACTAAAAAGTTTCGGAATGTCAGAATAAAAGAGTAAATTTGCAGAGACAACAAAATATAATTTTATGCAAACCGACCATCTTCACATAAAAAATATGGTATGCCGCCGCTGTGTGATGACAGTGGAGGATATTTGTCATAATCTTGGCATCCGCGACGCAAAGGTGTCACTCGGTGAAGTGCAATTCAACACAGCACCCGATGAAGAGACCCTCAAAAAGTTTTCCGAAAGGCTCCGCAGGGTGGGTTTCGAGCCAATCAAATCCAATGAAATGGTAGTTTTGGAAAAAGTAAAGGTGCTTGTCAGAAATTATGCCCGAAACGCAAGCGCACAGTCGGTCAATCTATCCTCCTTCATCGAAGATTCCATCCACATTGATTTCAGGTACGTAAGCCGCCTGTTTTCATCACTTGAAGGACGCACCATCCAGAAATATCTTATGTTACAAAGGGTGGAATATGTCAAAGAACTGTTGCTCGATGACGACATGACCCTTGCCGCGATTGCTGATGCAGCTGGATTCTCAAGCGTGGCGCACCTTTCTGCATCATTCAAGAAAACCATTGGAATCACTATTTCCGATTTCAAGACCAACGGCAGCCGTATCCCCCTTGACGAAGTGTAAAGTTTAGGTTCCGACTCAAAACCAAAGGCTGTGCCGTGCCACAACCATCAAGGACCATGAATGTACTATCATTGAACCATCTTACTTTCTGTAAACCTCGGGTACCATAAGGTGTTTTACAGGAGGAATATTGATAAAAATTTTGAATTTAGCCAGAAATTCTTTATCTTTGCAGAAAAGGTAAAAAAGATTGATAGAAATGGTAAGAAGTCTTGGTCTGGGGATAGACAGGGACAGTTTTACGGGGTTCGCGTGGCAGCATACGCTGCTTCTTGTGTCGCTTTTCGTCATGACACTCGGCGTGGCACTGTCGGTGAGGTCTGCATTGGGCAGCAGTGTGATCTCAACCATTCCATTCGTGCTTACGCTTGCCGGAGACTCAGGCTATATACATCCGATGACCATTGGGCAATGGACATACGTGATGAACATGGTGCTTGTTGGTCTTCAGATCTTGGTATTGAGACGCAAGTTTCAACCTACCCAATTGTTTCAGCTTATCATAGGATTCGTGTTCGGTTGGCTTCTTGATGTAAACATGAGGTTGACAGCCGGATTGCCACTCGACAACTTAGGTTACAGGGTAATAGTCCAGTTGTTGGGATGCACAGTGCTTGGCATAGGGATAGCTCTTGAGATCAAATGCGGCTCGGTGACGATGCCGGGCGAAGGATTACCGGTAGCTATTTCGCGACTGACCGGCATGGCATTCCCTAAAGTGAAAATTATAGTCGATATAGCCTTGACGGTGATAGCTGTAATACTCGGTTATGTCTATTTCCATACATGGGTCCGGGAGGTGGTAGGACCGGGCACCCTGTTTGCCATGATATATGTCGGTGCTGTAGTGAAGTTCATCACCCCAAGGATTGGATGGTTCGACCGTCTGCTTTGTCTCCGTCCCGGCTTCCGCCGCTATCTCTACGGTCTGAAGTCCCTAATCGCCAAATCCCGAAAATATTCTTGACATAATATCCTTTTCTATGGTGCCATCGTTGAGGGTAAAATGCACGACAAAAATTTCAGACGTTGCCTTCATTTTGTCAGGTCATTATAGCCCGTATGTCCGAAAAATTTGCTGAATATGCAGGTGCAAGGTCGGTGCGCCTTTAAGTAATCAAAAGCCATTGGCGGAGGCGAAGCGGCAGATATCAACATCCAATAATTTCACTATTCCTCTTCGCCGTAGTAGCCGAAATCGCCGGGACAGGCGAGGCCATCATAGTCTTCAGGCAATTCCCCATATAGGCCACGCCGGAGGTCTGAGACAAATTCTGCGAAGGAAGGCCGGTTGCGCTCTTCAAGATACATGTCTCTCATGTCTTCAGCAAAGGTTGGGCTTATCCAGTCGCCCCGATGCTCCCGATTCGGGTCATTCCAATAATTATCCACATCGGCTTTCCATCTCTGATACATCTCCTCAAGCTCGCGGGCTCGTTTTTCCTCATCCCATACATCAAACTTTTCCCTCATTCTCTTTATATCCATCGAATCGAAATAGTCAGATGCGTCGAACCACTCATCGTCATGATCATCCGGCATCTCCTCGCCATCCTCTGATTCAAATTCTGGTGGATTATGTAGAAATTCCCTCCACTGGTCAAGGCTCTTGTTGATTTTATTCAAATCAGCCGACAGCACACCATGTCGGTCAAGTTTGCAAAGATCCAGCACAGGACGCAAAAAGTCATAATCCATCCGGAACCCTCCGTCGGAAATATCAAGATGTCCTGTATGTCTTCCGTGTAGTTCCCTGTATGGAAGTTCTTCGATACCTTCACTCTCTATATATTTGTCGATATATTCCGCTATTCGCTGCGGCATGTCGGGAGTGTCAAACTCCGCGTATGTTTCAATCAGTTTGGTTCGTGGCATAATCTTAAATTTTTTTCAGAATTCGTCTTGGTCGAAAGATTCTTTCGTATTGAGATTCTAGGCATAGATACGCTGTCTGTCCAGATCGACGAGATACTCATATTCAGCATCGCCATGCTTGAAATTTGACAGGTCATAATCTCCACTTCCGGCAAGATATTTGAATACTTTCATGACATCATAGTCGCATTCGCTGCATCCTTTCAAAAGTTCTCTTCCGGTGGCTGACGGATACCCGTCCCAATGGCGATAGATGAGGACCTCGTCTTCGCCTTTCTTTAATATGATATTACAACGTGTGGCCATTTGAATTATTTTTTAGTGATTTATGATGCAAAGATACGGTTTTATTTTGAGATATGGAAACTTTTGAGTAACTTTACGGAATCAAGAATTATGACTATCTCTGACAAATGAAGGTTTTCGCCAATCTCAACGAATTGATAAAGCGGCTCTATGCGGAGCGGAAGCTGCTGCACGCCCTTTTTCAGGCGAGGTTGAGATTTGATTTCAGCTATGAGGAGGCCGTGGAATTGGTGGATGATGAGAAAAACCTTCGGCTTCTTATCGATTATGGCGTAATCCGCCAGGAGGGCGACCTTATTGAACTGGAGGAGACATATCAGCATTTTTTTGAAGAGGTGCTTCGCCTGAATGAAGACATCACAAGCTCTACAGTAGAGGAAAACCTTCAGGCTCTCAAAGACAACATTGATTTCTATCTGAAAGAGCGAAACCATCCGGAAGCCCAGGGAAAATACGTGCGCAGGATAATGCGGTCGCTCCGCAACATCTCCACGCAGGCATCTACCAAGACCATCGAATTGAAACGGGTGATCAACGACACTTTCCGCCAGGAACGCAACTATGAGATAAAACGCACAAAACTGGAAACCAACCTCGCCACCCTTGAGAGCATTTCTTCGCTTATCCGGCAGACGGAACGCCTGCTCGATGAAAAACTTGAGACCCTGGAGGTGCTTACCACCGATGACCGCATCACGCGCCTGATTCTTGATGTGAAGATTCAATTCAAGGATGTGTTCCACTCACTGATTGAACTCGAAGGGACCATCCGCGACTATCTGAACCAGATTGACGCTCACAACAGGCTGGTGAAGCACATCAGAAAACTGAAATATCTCAAGGACCAGTTGACGTGGGAACGGACCACAAATGTCCGCGATGTCCTTGGACGATGCAATCACCAGGCTCTGGAAACCCTCTCATACTATTCCACAAAAGTATCCCTCTCTTTCCTTCGCAACTCCGATGATGCAATAGAGCTCATTGACCAGGCGAGGAAGAGCATATCCCGGTTAAGGTCGCTGAAGAATACCCCGGCTGTTCCGCTGACTGAAAAAGATCTGAGAGCGGAGTGCATAGTGGAAGACTTCATAGACACCGATGCCATTGCCAATGCTTTCTTCGCATCATCGCAAGACCTCTACACCTTTGCGATGAACTATCCCTATACCCAACCGCAGCCGAGGGAGCGACGAGTGGAATATTATCTTGACATAGCGCAGAATCATCATGACAAACTTCTCATCACCGACGACTGGCAGCGGGACGGGAATGTGGAATATCCTCTAATCTACAATCTACCATGAAATACGAACAGCAAGTTTTTGACCGCCTGAGCAAAGGAGGATTCATCTCCTCCGACAGCGTGGATGATGCCACCCGACGCATCTTCCTCGACATTGACGACTGCCATGATGAATATGCCGATTATTTCTCACGCATCGGGTTTATCCTTGAGGAAGGCAACCAATACTACTATTTCTCGCGCAAGGAATCCAAAAGTGCGATGGCGGAGAAACTGAAGAAATTCGGCCACTGGGTGGATGTGCTTGATTTCCTAAAGGCATGGGAGCCATCTTTCGGTCCCGGATTCACCTTCATGACAGCCGACCTGATTGTAAAGATTGATTCCGACATAGAGTTGCGCGACAAGGCTTCCACACTATATGACAACAAGGCACGGCATGATGAAATTGCCGAACGACTGGTGGAGGAGCTGTCGAAACAAGGCTTCATCGAGATTATAGATGACGTAGCAAGACGGTATAAAGTCACCGCCGCATACAGATATCTTGAAGACATGGTAAACCTCATAGCATTTGACGACAACGATGAGATCACTGACTAAAATCATATTTATCAACAGCTCCCATATCCGCTATGGGGAAGTGGCACTGGATGGGAACGTACATTTCACGGGCACCCAGGGCGTGGGAAAAACCACTCTGCTGCGTGCTCTCCTTTTCTTCTACAACGCAAGGAAAGACAAGCTGGGCATACGTAACCAAGGTCAGCGCTCATTCGACGACTACTACGTGCCGACACCGTCGTCATATATCGTATATGAGGTGTCGCGGGGAGAGGAGCAACCGCCATTTTGCGTGATTCTATTCCGACATCACAACAAGGCGGCATTCCGATTTGTGGATGCTGCCTACGACAGGAGCTGGCTCATTGATGATCTTGGAGTCGTGGCCAGCGACCCGGTGACCATCAGACAGCGGATACAAAGCAAAGGCATAGATCTCAGCGGCATAATAGACCGCTACAACCAGTATCTTGACATTCTTTACGGCAACCGCAGCGTGAGGTTGCAGAAAGACCTGCTGAAATATTACCTACTCAAGAGCCAACAGTATCAGAATATTCCGCGCATAATCCAGAACGTGTTTCTAAACGAACGAGTGGATGCCGGATTTATCAAAAACACCATCATCAGCAGCATCACGGGCGATGAGGAGGAAACTGCCTTGGACCTCAACTTTTTCCGCAGCAAACTTGTCAATTTCAGCGATGAACTGAAGGACATCTCGCTTTGGTCGCATAAAAACAAACAGGGAATCGTAGAGACGCGCCGCGATGCCGACAAGATAATTGAAATCGCACATAAGATCACCGCCGGGGAATTCTCGATGCGTGAACTCTGCGGCATGCTAATCTACTCAAGGAACAAGGCAGAACGCGACGTTCCGGTGCTGACAAGCAAGATACAGAAAAAGAAAACGACGATAGAGGAACTGATACAAAAAATCAAGTCGATAGAGTCAGATTTTGCTGATGCCCACGAGAAGCTGAGCAATGAAATCGCGGTGCTAGACAGCAAACTCAAAGAAGCCTCCCGACTGAAGAAGGAATACGAGAAAATCGGTATCTCCGACATGATAATCCGGGTGGAGTCGCTGCCGTCGCTGCGTCTCGCATTGCAACAAAAGCAAGCCCTTCATGCCCAACTTAATGCTGAATATATATCCATAGCGCAGAAATTCAAATCCCTGCGAGACCGGCTGGAACTTGACTTCGAGCAATACCGGCAGAGGAGGACTGAAGAAATCAACAAGACAAGACAGGAGATGTTCGAAAGGGAACGGACAAGATTTGACCACCAAAACAAGCTTAAGGATGAAGTCAATACCAAATTCAGTGTCTTGAGGGAGGAGATTGTCTTGAAGCTTACCGATTGCCGCGAACAAAGACACGAGCAGGAACTATTGCGTCTTGAAGCCTCAAAATCTTCTCCACTGAAAACTGAATTGGAGGCCTGCAGAAACAATATCTCCAAATTGGAGAAAGAGGAAAACTATCTGATTGAGGAGAAACTGCGGAAAGAAAACAAACTGGAATCCACAAGCATCCAGTTGGAGATGGAATGCCAACGTCTTGAAAACGAATATGCCACCCAAATTATGGCCTTGGAAAATCAGATAGGCGGTTTGACTGAGAAATTGAAACCAGAACGCTTGTTGCTTGAGAAATCACAGGGGTCTTTCTGCGAATGGCTTGACCGCAACGTGGAGGGTTGGGCATCTTCCATTGGCAAGATTGCAGATGAAAAGCATGTGCTTTATGCACAGAATCTGAATCCTGAATTTGTGGGCGACGACCGGGATACCCTGTTTGGTGTCAGGATTAATATTGATGAAATAGAGAAGGAAGTGCGGACCCCGGCGATGATAGAGGATGATATCAAGGCAATTGATGATGAAATTAACACCCTTGCCAATGAAATCAACCGGATGAGGGAGGAGCGGGAAGGTCGCATCTCGGAAATAGGGAAGAAAAGATCGGCGGCATGCAAGTCAATTCAAGCCGAAATTGACACCTTGGCACAAAAAATGCAAATCTGCCACCAGCAATGCAGAAAGGAGAAACTGCGCCTGGAAGAAATCGAAAATGATGAAAGGGCCAGATTGAAAGAGATTGATGCTGAGTATGAGACAAAGATTCAGCAACTGACTCTGACGATTGAGGCGCACGACGAAGAACTCAAAAAAATTGACGACCGCAGCAAACGGGAATTGAGCGCCATCTCAAAAGCAGCCAAGGAGGAAGCGAAGAAAGATCAAAACCTTCTTGACATTCAGGTGAAGTCGGCAGAAAACGACATCAAAAAATTCAAGGATGAAACCGATGCCAAAATCCGGCAACTCGACAAGGATGAGCGGGCCGAACTCACGAATGCCGGGGCCGACACCCGAATGATAGAGCAGACGAAAAAGGAAATCGCTGAAACAGAGCGCAAGATACGCGTGGTGGAAGATGAGCGGGAACAAGTGGCCGTCTATAGAGATCGCTGCAAGACACTGCTTGACCACGTGCCGCAATACCAGACCGACAAAAAGAAACTGGAGGATAAGGATGCTTCCCTCCGACAGACTTACGAACGGAGAAAAGAAAAACACGAGTCCAGCCGCAAGTATGAATCTGCCGCTTTGTCGCACCTTCAGGCCGATTTTGAGAAATCATCCGAATCCATAAGGAAAGCCGAAGACTTCATGGCATCTGATTCCTGTCCTGCCGAATTGAAGGAGAGCCAACAGATTCCTACAGAACTTGACTGCATCAGCCTTGCGGATTCCATCAAAGGGTTGACCGGAGAAATATACCGCCAGACGGATTCTCTCAAGACATCGGTCAATGATTTCCGACGCCGGTTTTCGCAATGCAACACGTTCAAATTCCCCACGGAATTCGAGACCACGGCCCACTACCGGAATTATGCCGACAAGCTTGAGGAATTTGTGGAGAACGACATGATAAGGGAGTTCCAACAGGTGACGAGCAACATCTACAGGGATATCTTGTCGCGTGCGGCATCGGATTTCAACATTTTGCTCGGCAGGGAATCGGAGATCCAACGCATTGTCAGGGATATAAATTATGATTTCTCACGCAAGACATTCGCCGGGGTGATCCGCAGCATTGAACTTCGTCTCGAACGTAGCAACATGCCCATCATCATGCAGCTGCAGAACATCACTGATTTCTGGAATGCGCATCAGTATGACATCGGCGAGCTTAATCTTTTCTCCGGCGAGGAACATGAGGATATCACCCGCGAATCGATAAAATACCTCAAGTCGCTGACCGAGGCTCTGACACATGCCCCCGAGATCAGCAAACTGCCTCTCGAACAGACGTTCTCTCTCAAATTCAAGATTGAGGAGAATGACAATTCGACCGGCTGGACGGAAAACATAAAGGCAGTCGGGTCGGAAGGCACCGACACTCTGGTGAAGGCCATCATGAACATTCTTCTGATAAGCGTCTTCAAAAAGCGTGCGGGGCAGGCCGGCGACTTCCGTCTGCATTGCATGATGGATGAGATAGGGCGTCTGGCAGATGAAAACATCCAGGGGATTCTGAACTTCGCCAACGAGCGCGACATCTACATCGTCAACTCCTCGCCAAAATCACACCGCCCCCTGTCATATCGCCGGCTCTACCTGCTTTCCAAAGACAAGGAGGCCAACACCATAGTGCAACCAATCCTTTCCACCCGCGAAGCCCAACTGCAATGAGACTTACACTGCGACTGATCGACAATCTTGAGAAACTACTGCGTGGAGAACCACTGCCCTATTCCGCCCTCGCCGGGTCAATGTCGGAACCATTGCTTAGGGAAGGATTGCTAACTATAGAATTCCACGGCACAAAACGTCTGCTGCGCGTGTCCAACAAGGCTGCCCTTGTGTCGGCACTGCCAAGATTCAACGAGGCTCTGGCCGACCTTGACTCAGCCAAATGTCTTTTACAAGGCGATGACAGCCGCGCCGCGCAGGCCGAGATGTCCGGAAACTCCAAAATACTCTCAAAACGCAGTTGTCCGGGATTTCTTGTCAACTCGTTCGCTCCCCTCCAGTGTACGCTTGACGGATCTCCTTTCCCGGTCTATCCTCCGGAAGGGAGCGCCGTCTATATTGCCGACTGGAAGTCGTTTGTTCCTCCTGCGGCAGCACTTATTGTCGGGGTGGAGAACATGGAGAATTTCCTGATGATCCGCAGGCAGAAAGAATTGCTCGAACCATTCCTGACCGATGGAGAAACCGGAATACTCTTTGCAGCAAGATATGCGCTTTCCTCCGACCTTGCGGAGTGGCTGCGGATCATCCCCAACAGATATCTGCATTTCGGGGATTTCGACCTTGCCGGCATAGATATCTTCCTCTCTCAATTCCTTCCAGCAGTCGGCGACAGGGGTTCATTCCTGATACCCGACGACATTGAAACCCGCATCGCCCGTGGCTCCCGACACCGCTACGATGAGCAATATTCACGTTACTCCAACCTGACAACTGCATATCCCGACCTGGACCGCCTTATCGACATCATCCACCGCCATCGCCGTGCCTATGACCAGGAGGGCTACATCTAACAATAGAGTAATGGTACAATTTTGTGAGGACTTCTTCTTCCGGGAATAAATCCTCATGAAGAGTGATTGTAATTTAGACAAACATATACATTTTTTAACAATTGGTAATTTTGCAACATTTTGGGTTACAATATATTGAAAATATGTAATAATTTGGCTAAAATGCAAAAAAAACAATCGGACAAACAAATCTTCTGTCATTTATCCGATTGATTGTATTTTATTTGCAAGCCCGAAGAGGCTTAATATTCGTCTTCGTTGAAGAAAAAATCGTCTTTGGAGGGGTAGTCGGGCCAGATTTCTTCAATGGATTCGTAGGTCTCACCTTCATCTTCTATTTCGTTGAGATTCTCTATCACTTCAAGCGGTGCGCCGCTGCGCTGCGCGTAGTCAATCAACTCGTCTTTGGTCGCCGGCCATGGAGCGTCTTCAAGCTTAGACGCGAGTTCAAGTGTCCAATACATATTCTTTTGTATGTTTTTATAGTTTTAATTCCAATTTTATTTATACTTTGGATGGATGTCAGTACATCTGATTATTATCATTTATTATCCTCTTATCATATAACGTTAATATTGAAAAGATAAATCGTTTAATAGACGCAACTATTTACTTCTCCGCCAGATAATTTCTTCGACCCCTGCGGCATGATTGAGATGACGTGCTGCTATGAAAAGATAGTCGCTCAGACGATTTAGCCAGCGAAGCAGCATTGGATCTACAAATTCCTGCTCGGAAAGACGTAGAATATGTCTTTCAGCCCGACGGCAGACCGTTCTGGCCACATGACAGTGTGAGGCAGCGAGAGAGCCACCAGGAAGAACGAATGCTCGTATTCTCGGGGTCATAAGATCGAGATTGTCGATCCATGTCTCTATCTGTCCGATTGCCGCATCATCAGTAGCATTGCAGTCCGGGTATGTGTCAGGGACAACGGCTGTGGCAAGGTAACTGCTGACGTCGAATATGCGGTATTGGATTTCGAGAATCTGAGAACGTATTTCGACTGTACAGTCAGGACATGCAGCAACAACTCCGAGGAAACTTGAAAGTTCGTCGAGAGTGCCGTATGATTCAAGTCTAAGACATGTTTTGCTGACACGTGTTCCACCGACAAGGGATGTCATGCCGGAATCACCGGTGCCTGTGTAAAGATTGCTTTTCATTCTGAGTATATATGGGTGTCTATATGCTTAACATTATAGAGCGGATATTGTTTCAGAAAAAGAAAATTTTATGCGGGGCTGAAGCCGCGCTCTTCCATGCGATGACCATAATGCGGCGGCTGAAACCGCACGCCTCCTTGCCAGGACAGAAAAAGGCCTCATCCTTTCGGATGAGGCCTCAAAGTAAGGTGGCGATTACCTACTCTCCCGCGTTAGCAGTACCATCGGCGTTACAA
>JAMPAV010000041.1 GCA_023667055.1 Muribaculum sp.
AAAAAAATGGCAGTGGCTGGGGTCGCAGCCTTGGAGCTATTTTTGGCCTGCAGGCGAAGGAGCATAGCGAGCTATGTGACTGAGCCAAAGGACAAAAAGAGCCCAAGGATGCGAGGCATGAGGTAACTTTTTCGATTAACTTCTTTTTGCATGGTTACCCTTGTCCGTCTTTGAGCGGTGATTTTCGCCAAGTCTCATCGGTCACTTAGCACGCTAAGCTCCCTCTTCGACTTGCGAAAATCCCTCGCTCAAAGCCGCCCCAGCCGCTGCC
The DNA here is from genome assembly GCA_023667055.1 of Muribaculum sp. Lineage (GTDB taxonomy): Bacteria > Bacteroidota > Bacteroidia > Bacteroidales > Muribaculaceae > Lepagella. Next base: position 272 of record JAMPAV010000041.1, read on the forward strand.
ATTTTTGAGTCGGGGCCTTAGACTGGATATTGAATTAAGAGTCCACCTTATGGATAAGAAAAAACGATTGGAGTTTGATGAAACTCCAATCGCAATATATATTGATAAAAAATGATACTCAAAATGCTTAATATTGACCCGGGGTCAGGCCTGTGATTTGGAGGATGAAATCAGGGTCTATTCCATTGTCAAAAAGTTTTCGGGCGGTGAGGCGCACTCCTTCCTCTCTACCTTCCTCTCTACCTTCCTCCCGACCTTCTTCTCTGCCTTCCTCTCGACCTTGGACAAGACCTTCCTCTCTCGCCCAGTCATAAGCCAACTGCATATCCTCCAGTTTCCTCTGCGACTGTCCGTACGTCACGACATCCTCTGCTGCCAGATTGCTTATTTCGGCGGCATCAAACATTTCCTCGTATTTTTTACTCTTGTATGCCTCTGAATTCTTGTCCATACGATGCATGTTTTTTATAATGAATGTAATCTGTTCCAGTTCTGTCTCGCATTCTTCCCATGTGGGCTTAACCTCCTCAAGAGAAACAATCAGTAGTCTCATTATGTTTGAGAACACCTGATGGGTCTCTTTGATATCATCCATGTTGCTGTATTCTTTTTGGTTTGCTAAATTAGTAATATTTTCTGAACTATCAAAAATTTATCTAATTTTTGTTTTTAATTTTTGTTTATAAGTCATTACTTACCTCATTTGGCGAACTGAGTGCGAACATAAGTCAGTATATTTGTGGGTAAACAAAAAATTCACTATATTTGTAATTCCAAATAAAAAGTTTCCATCAGCTATATGAGTTTATAATCGCTGATTAGAATTATCCAGGTCATTAACAAAACGACAAATTGAAATAGCAAATTGGGGTTAAGGTATTGAAAATGGTATATGAAGGAAAAGAAAACTATAGCGGAACTTACACATTTCAGTGTGGAAGAGTATAAGACAGTTAGCAAACTGCCTTTCAGGATACTTCTTGACAACGTGCGTTCGATGCAGAACGTAGGTAGCATACTCCGTACATCTGATGCATTTCTTATAGAAGAAGTAATAATGGCAGGCATCACCGGCATACCGCCACATAAAGAAATTTCCAAGACAGCACTCGGAGCAGAAGATTCTGTTGATTGGAGATATGTGGAGGATGCATTGGATGAATGCCTACAACTTAAAAATCAAGGTTGGACTATATGCGTGCTCGAACAGACCCACGACAGTATCAGCCTTATGGATTTCAATGCTTCAGAAGCATGCCGATACATTCTCGTGGTTGGCAATGAAGTGAATGGTGTGAATCAAAAAATAGTTGATATTGCCGACATAATATTAGAGATTCCTATGCATGGTGTCAAACATAGTCTGAATGTAGCGGTAAGCGCCGGAATGGCAATTCTCAAACTTTCCCATGAAATTCATAATGTAGAGAATAATTGTTGCGAAGATATTCAAATGATAAAGGGTCCGACTTGAGAGCATTCGTCATTTCTGTTGGGTCATACGCAGAAACAATACTCTCTGCATCCATGTTGAGCGGTTTGCTATAGTTTTCTGCAAGTCCTGACAAATCAACTTCCAAACCCAAAACATCCCTTACCGACTCCAAAACCATCCTTGTCGCTCTCTGCTTGCCCTCTACACTATAACCGGCTATATGACAAGTGGCTACATCTGCAAGTCTCAACAATTCCCTGTCGATATCGGGTTCTCCTTCCCATGTGTCTATTATAGCCTTTGATATATCACCACATTTAATAGCACTAATAACGCTTGATGTGTCTATTACAGCTCCTCTCGCTGCATTCACGAGGATGCTGCCTGTCTTCATTTCTTTAAGCGAATCCTCTCCTATCAAATGATATGTTGGATAAAGACCGGAATAGGTGAGGGGTGTATGTATAGTGACTGCATCACTTTGGGAGAGTACTTCCTCCAACGGTAAATATTCAAAATCCGTAAAACCCTCTTCTTTACGAAGTGGATCACATACAAGAACATTTGCACCCAATTCACGCCCCCATTCGGCAACTATACTTCCCACATGCCCATGACCGACAACACCCAAAACTGATTTATCCGGATCAAAACCATTACGCAGTAAGGATGCCCATACATAGAGAGCTACACCGGGTGCGTTACAACCCGGAGCATTTCTGATAGTAACTCCGTGGGTTTCACACCAAGGTATATCTATATGGTCTGTGCCTATCGTGGCTGTTGCCACCAGACGCACTTTGCTATCCTCAAGCAGTTTGGCATCGCAATGTGTGCGTGTACGTGTGATAATGGCATCCGCATCTCTGACTAAATCTTTATCTATTTTATCTGCCGGTGTCATTATAAGTTCGGCATTGGATATTCTCCCCTCTAAAAATGGTATGTTTCTGTCGGCAATTATCTTCATTTTATATCTCCATCATCAATAAAAATCGCCTGTCTTCAGACAAGCGATTTCCTAACATATATTGAATTTCTTACTTTTTAAGTAGAGTGCGACCTTTATCAATCGCCTCTTGATTGAGCGGTATCAGTTTGTGATGACGCTCAGGCAATGACTTTTTCAATCCTTTCACCACATTCTCCATCGGAATCTTATATTCCATCGCCTCAAGCAGAGCTCCCATCACAATCATGTTGTATGCCTTAGTGTTGCCCAGTTCAAGAGCAGCATCCATGGCATCAATCGGATATATCTTTATATCTGTACGTGTAGGATGATTATGGATACCGTTAGTATCATATATAAGCACTCCACTTTCCTTCACCTTCGGACCGAACTTGTCAAGACTCTGCTGGTTGAGAGCTATGACAATATCATACGTATCGAGTACTGGCGAAGAAATGCGCTCGTCGCTGAGAATGACTGTGACATTGGCGGTGCCACCTCTCTGTTCGGGACCGTAAGACGGCATCCACGTCACTTCCTTATCATCCATTAGTCCGGAATAGGCGAGTATCTTGCCCATAGAGAGGACTCCCTGTCCCCCGAAACCGGCTGCTATGATTTCTGTCTTCATATATATTTAATTTTAGCAGAGCTAAAATTAAAGTTTATGGGTTTATGGGTTTATAGGTTTATTTTACTGGTGTATTGAATTTTTGCTATTATTTTCTTTATATATTAGTCTATTGACTCCTACTAATAAAATAAACATATAAACATATAAACATATAAACTTCAAATTCCGCTCCGCGGAATTTGAACTATTTAAGGTCTCCGAGAGGATATTTCTCAAACATGTGTTGCTCCATCCATTCGTTGGCTTTCTCCGGTGTCATCTTCCATCCGGAGTTGCAGGTCGAAACCACTTCCACCACACTTGTGCCTTTCTTCTCCATTGCATTCATGAAAGCCTTTTTCAAGGCTGACTTTGTCTTACGCACATTGGCAGGCGTATGAACGCTCTGACGTGTCACATAGCATGTGCCGTCAAGTTCCTTCAGCAGATTGGTGATTTCAAGCGGATGGCCGTTGAGATCCACACGGCGACCGTAGGGAGAAGTGGCAGTCTTCTGCCCGATGAGAGTGGTTGGTGCCATTTGGCCGCCCGTCATGCCGTAGATGGCATTGTTGACGAATATCATCACTATATTCTCGCCACGGTTGGCAGCATGGATAGTCTCGGCGGTACCGATAGCCGACATGTCGCCGTCGCCCTGATAAGTGAACACCACATTCTCCGGCCAAAGGCGGTTGGCTGCAGTGGCAATGGCCGGTGCCCTACCATGAGCAGCCTCTATCCAGTCACAGTCTATATAATTATATGCAAACACAGCACATCCCACTGGCGATACACCTATCGTGCGATCCACGATGCCAAGCTCGGCAATGACCTCAGCCACAAGTTTATGTATCACGCCGTGGCTGCATCCGGGGCAATAGTGCATGTTGACCTCATCGAGAAGTTCAGGTGCTGAATACACCTTATTCTCCGGTTTTATTATATCTTTTATATCCATTTTGTCTTGATTTATGTATATGGGTTTATGGGTTTATGGGTTTATTTTATCGGATATAAGGAAATATTTTTCATTAGGATTTGTTAATTCAGTAAAAAATCTTGCAAATAAAATAAACCTATAAACTTATAAACCTATAAACCATTCTTATAGGAATGAATTCTTGAGTGCGTTGACTATTTCTGATGGACTCGGGATGATACCTCCCATGCGTCCGAAATGCTTCACGGGGATGGCATCATGGATGGCAAGACGCACATCTTCTATCATCTGACCGGCGTTTAGCTCCACCACGAGGATACCTTTCTTCCCTTCGGCCGCTTTTCTTATTGCCTCAGAGGGGAACGGCCAGAGTGTGATGGGGCGTACAATACCAACTTTCAGACCTTCCTCTTCAGCGAGTTCCTTTGCCTTGGTGGATATACGTGCCACCGACCCAAAGGAAATTATGAGATAATCTGCATCTTCAGTGTCTATTTCCTCCCAACGGGTCTCGTTGGCTTCGATTTCCTTATATTTGGCCTGAAGTTTCTCGTTGATAACCTCCATTCGCGAGGATTCGAGTTCGAGCGAAGTCACCACATTTCTCTTTCTGCCACCCTTTCTTCCGTTGGCAGCCCAGGGGCATTGCTCACGAATTTCATCATCGGTGCGTCGTGGACGCTGTTCCGGCAGAACCACTTTCTCCATCATCTGTCCCACTATGCCATCGGCAAGAATCATCGATGGGGTGCAGTATTTGAACGCGAGGTCAAAACCGAGGCCTACGAAGTCGGCCATTTCCTGCACTGTGGATGGTGCAAGCACTATCAGATGATAGTCACCATGTCCGCCGCCCTTTGTGGCCTGGAAATAATCGGCCTGGGAAGGCTGGATGGTGCCAAGGCCCGGGCCGCCGCGCATCACATTGAGGATAAGAGCCGGCAACGACGATGCTGCTATATATGAAATACCCTCCTGCTTCAGGCTTACACCCGGAGAAGAGGAGGATGTCATGACTGCTTTGCCGGTGGCAGCCCCACCATATACCATATTTATAGCGGCAACCTCAGATTCAGCCTGAAGCACCACCATGCCGGTGGTGTCCCAGGGCATCAGAGCCTCAAGAGTTTCGAGCACTTCCGACTGAGGGGTGATGGGATAGCCGAAATATCCATCGCATCCATAGCGGATGGCAGCATGGGCTATGGCCTCATTGCCCTTCATAAGTCTTACTTCTTCCATATATTGTTTCTTTTTTATTTGTTTAGGGTTTAAGGTTCGGGGTTTAGTTTATTTGCGGGTTTAAGTGTTTAAATTATTTGTATTACTGCGGATTTAGTCTATATGAGAAAGTTGCTAATTTATTATTTTTAGTCTATCATCAACAAACTAAGCCCTAAACTCTAAACCCTAAACCATTAAGGCTATTTTTCGACCACTCTGTAAACCTCAATGCAGGCATCCGGGCATACCAGAGCGCAGCTTGAACATCCGATACAGTTTTCCGGATGCACCATATAGGCATAGTGAAAACCCCGGTCGTTTACTTCGTATGGTTGCAGGGATAGTGTGTCTGTGGGACATGCCACCACACAAAGATTGCATCCCTTGCATCTTTCTTTGTTTACGGTGATGGCTCCATGTATTTTTGCCATAGTCTCGTTGATATTAGCAGTTATTAGGCGGTTAGTAGCACGACAATTTGTTTGTCGCTATTTCAGTCACAAAGATATACAAAAAATATATATAAATGCTAAAAATCATCTTAAATCGTCCAGCTCTTAACAAAATTTAAGAATCAGCGCATATCGGCATTTTATGTGCAATCTCACTTTCCAAACAAGTTAATAAATTAAGCCTTAAACTTAATGTCACCAAATTAATTGCTTACATCATCGGTTTTTCTCCTGTGTAAGGAGCTTAAAGCCCCTTAATAGAATACTAATTTGGATACTTTAATCTTAAATCAGGAACTCTAAAGTTGAGTTTGCAAAATTTAATATCATAATTTAAGGGGACTCCCAATCAAACTGAGGTAAAGAAGATATAGAAATTGCTTAATGATTATTTTTAGTACCTCCGAGGGGAATCGAACCCCTATCTAAAGTTTAGGAAACTTCTATTCTATCCGTTGAACTACAGAGGCAGTTTTTAAGTTTTCAGTTGTCGGTTTTCAGTTTTTCCGAGGGTATCTGTGGAGATGCATGTTTACACTTGAGTACACTTGGGATGGCGGCTGCGACCGACATTTCTGATTACAGAGTGCAAAGGTAATATATTTTTGGCATTTTTGCAATTGATTAACCTACATTATTCAAAAAATTTTGTTTATCTTAATAGGAGAGATGGTAAAAGGGTTTATAAGTTTATGGGTTTATAGGTTTATTTTATAGGTGTAATCCTTTAAATAAATGAGCCTATATAAACTATAGCCGACAAAATAAACCTATAAACCCATAAACCCATAAACAATGTATTATGAAAGAAAAGAGGATAGAAATCAACTATAAGGCTGTAAGGCCGGAAGAATTGTCGGTGGCGGACCGCGAGCTTGTGGAGAAAGCCAAAGAGATGACCTACAGGAGCTATGCTCCTTATTCAAAGTTTCATGTTGGAGCGGCAATCCGCATGGCCAACGGTTTGATCGAGAGTGGCAGCAATCAGGAAAATGCTGCATATCCATCAGGCACTTGCGCCGAGCGCACCACATGTTTTCATGCTTCGGCAACGTATCCCGGGGTGGCAATGAAAAAAATTGCTGTTGCAGCAAGAAATGTGGCCGGATTTGACAAATCAGAAGATGCACCATTTCAGGGACAACCGATTTCCCCATGTGGTGCGTGCCGTCAGGCTTTGCTCGAATATGAACATCTCTATGGCGACATCGAGGTGATACTCTACGGTGAGGAAGACATCTATATCTTCCCCTCAATAAAGTCAATTTTGCCTTTCTCCTTTACCGAATTCTGATTTTAATCATGATCAATCATGGTGTATCATGGTGCAACATGATGCAACATGATGCATCATGTCGAATCATAAAATAAACAACTGAAAAACACATACAATTATGGAAGAAATTAAAGAAACTATCAATATCGATGAGGCAGTGCCGGCACAGCAGCCGGAAGTACCCGCAAACCACCGTGCTGGATTTGTAAACATCGTTGGCAATCCCAATGTGGGCAAATCCACTCTGATGAACGACCTTGTGGGAGAGAAGATATCCATAATCACCTCCAAAGCCCAGACCACTCGACACCGTATCATGGGGATAGTGAATACACCCGAATACCAGATTGTATTCAGCGATACTCCCGGCGTGCTGAAACCGAAATACAAACTCCAGGAATCGATGCTCGAGTTTTCTGAGGGAGCCCTTACAGATGCTGATGTGCTTCTGTATGTGACCGATGTGGTGGAAGACCCTGAAAAGAACAAGGATTTCCTCGACCGCGTTGCAAAGGAGAAAGTTCCGGTGCTTCTGGTCATCAATAAGGTGGACCTGCTTAAAAACAATGACGAACTTGACCAGATCATCGACAAATGGCGCACCCGTCTGCCCAACGCTGAGATCTTCCCGGTCAGTGCCATCGAGCACTTCAACATATTCAATCTGAAAAACCGCATCATAGAGCTTCTGCCGCCGTCGCCACCGTTCTTCGGAAAAGATGCACTGACCGACAAGCCGATGCGTTTCTTCGTGACTGAAATCATCCGCGAGAAATTGCTTCTCAACTATGACAAGGAAATCCCCTACAGCACAGAGGTGCTTGTGGAGAAATTCGAGGAAAAGGAAAAATCCATTCATATCATGGCAGTGATATATGTGGAGAGGGACTCGCAGAAGGGCATACTGATAGGCAAGGGTGGCGAGAAGATAAAGAAAGTCGGCATCCAGGCCCGTCAGGACATAGAGACATTCTTCGACAAGAAGGTATATCTTGAGCTCTTCGTCAAGGTAGAGAAAGACTGGCGCAACAAAGAGAATAAGCTACGCCAGTTCGGTTACATAGAATAATGCACAATGCACAATGCATAATGCACAATCACTATGCTTCTGAAACTAACTAAAAAAATAATCATATAATGAAAAAAGATGATGAAAATCTCATAGTAGTAAAATCCAAGTCATTTGCTCTCAGAGTTATGAGATTAAGGGTTTTCTTGACTAAAGAGATGCATGAGTATGATGTTTCTAAGCAATTGGTGAGAAGTGGCACAAGCATTGGTGCTAATGTGAAAGAAGCAATTAGAGGTCAGACTACTCCGGATTTTGGTGCAAAAATGAATATTGCATTGAAAGAAGCGAGTGAGAGTGAATATTGGCTTGAACTTCTTTATGAATCAGAGTATATAGATCAGCAAGGATTTGAATCAATGATGTCAGATTGCAAGGAGTTGATAAGAATATTAACTTCAATTGTGAAAACTACATTTAATAAGATCAGATCTAAAGACAATAAATAAATGAGTATTAATATAGATATTAACCGTATAATTTAATTGTGCATTGTGCATTGTACATTGTGCATTCTTTGGAATTGTGCATTGTGCATTGTGCATTGTGCATTGTTTGAAATGAGCAAGTTAGTAGCAATAGTAGGGCGGCCGAATGTGGGAAAATCCACACTTTTCAACCGTTTGACGCAGACAAGGGCCGCAATCGTAGATGACACGTCGGGCACAACCCGCGACCGCCAATATGGCAAGGTCGATTGGGACGGCCAGGAATTCTCCATTGTCGATACCGGCGGCTGGGTCGTGAACTCCGACGATATCTTCGAGGAGGAAATCAACAAACAGGTACATATCGCCATAGAGGAGGCCGATGTGATACTCTTCGTGGTGGATTCCTCTGTGGGAGTAACCGACCTTGACGACAAAGTGGCCGCGATACTTCGCAGAAGCAAGAAACCGGTGATTCTTGTTGCCAATAAGGAAGACAAGAGTGACTCAAAATATAATGTGGCCGAATTCTATTCCCTCGGTCTTGGAGACCCCATTGAGGTGTCATCAGCCAACGGCTCGGGGACAGGGGACCTTCTTGACGAGGTAATCAAGGATTTCCCCGATACTCCCGACAGCGAAGACACAGAAGAGGATATCGCCAAATTCGCTATCGTGGGGCGTCCTAATGCAGGAAAGTCGTCACTCATAAATGCCTTCATAGGCGAGGAGCGACATATAGTGACCGATATTGCCGGAACGACACGCGATTCGATATATCACCGATATAATAAATTCGGTTTTGATTTCTATCTTGTCGATACAGCCGGTATCCGCAAGAAGCAAAAGGTGAATGAGGATATAGAGTATTACTCCGTAATCCGCTCCATACGCGCCATAGAGGCTTCAGATGTGTGCATACTGATGATTGATGCTACCCGCGGCATTGAGGGGCAGGATGCCAATATATTCTCCCTTATTCAGAAAAACAGGAAAGGTCTAGTGGTATGTGTCAACAAGTGGGATATTGCCGAAGACCGCAGTCTGGAGGCTCAGAAACGTTTTGAGACAGCAATCCGCAACAAGTTTGCACCTTTCACCGATTTCCCTATCATATTCACCTCCGCGCTGACCAAGCAACGTATATATAATGTGCTTGAGACTGCCGTGCAGGTGTATGAAAACCGAAAGCGCGTGATACCCACATCACAGCTCAACACATATATGCTGGAGGAGATTGCCATAACGCCGCCACCGAGCAACAAGGGCAAATTCGTGAAGATTAAATATGTCACAATGCTAAAAGACAGCATCATCCCGACGTTCGTGTTCTTCTGTAATCTTCCGCAGTGGGTGAAGGAGCCCTACCGACGTTTCCTTGAAAACAAGATTCGCGCCAAGTGGGACTTCCGTGGCACCCCGATTCAGATTTTCATGCGCGAAAAATAATATGGTTTATAGGTTTATGGGTTTATAGGTTTATTTTATTAGAGAGAACGCTCGAATAAATAAGCTTATAGACCTATAACCGATAAAATAAACCTATAAACCCATAAACCTATAAACAATGAAAAAGAAACTGGTGATAAGCAGCGGTGCCGGAATCAGTGCTGAGTCCGGCATCAAGACCTTCCGTGATGCGGGAGGTCTTTGGGAGAATTATCCCGTGATGGATGTGGCATCTGCCGATGGTTTTGCCCGCAATCCGCAGCTCGTGCATGAGTTCTACAATCAGCGGCGCAAGGATCTGATGAACGCGGAGCCGAATGCAGCCCACCGTGCCCTTGTGGAGCTCGAGAAGGACTATGACGTGTATGTCATCACCCAGAATGTCGATGACCTGCACGAGAGGGCCGGATCGAAGAATGTGTTGCATCTGCACGGTGAGTTGATGAAAATCCGCTCTGTCAGGAATCCCGATTATGTGGAGAGCCTTGACATCGAGCATTTGGAGACCACTCCGGAGACACGCGGCAAGAACGGAGACCTGATGCGACCGCATATTGTCTTCTTCCAAGAGCCGGTGCCCAATATTGAGAAGGCAGCTGACCTGGTGCATGAGGCGGATATTTTTGTGGTGATAGGAACAAGCCTGGCAGTTTATCCTGCCGCGGGATTGCTGTATTATGTAAGAAAGGGAGTACCCATTTATTACATTGACCCCAACCCGGCAGCCACCCCCGACATCCCCAACCTCACCATCATCCCCCAGCCCGCCTCCATAGGTCTCCAGACTTTGACGAATATTTTACGAAAATCTTGATTTCTTTTGTTGGATTTTTGAAAATATTTCAGTAAATTTGCAGATAGATAAATATTTGTAGTGATATGGGAGATGATATAATAGATAAAATCATAAAATATCTGTCGGTTAAACCTGTAATGAAGGCATGGCTTTTCGGATCATTTTCTCGAGGAGAGGAGAAGACAGATAGTGATATTGATATTATAGTTAAGTTTGATCCTGCAGCAAATGTGTCGTTGCTTGAGCACGTTGGAATGCAGATGGATTTGCAGGATATACTTGGGCGTAATGTAGATTTGGTCAGTGAGGGTACATTCTTCCCATGGGTCAAGGACAGTGTGGATAACGATAAAAAGTTGATTTATGAGAGAAAAACCGCGTGATCCATCTCGCCTACAGCACATGCTACATGCTATCTCTAAAGTAGAAGAATTTTTAGAAGGAAAGACCAAAGAAGATTTTACTTCAGATTCTCTACTTTTCTATGGAGTAGTAAAAAATATTGAAATTATAGGAGAGGCAGCGTATATGTTGACTAAGGAGTTTAGGGAAAGCCATCCGCTAACTCCCTGGCGACAAATAGCTGGGATGCGGCATTTCCTTGTTCATGGATATTATCAAGTGGATGCATCTGAGGTTTGGAATGTAGCTCAAAAAGATTTGCAGCCATTGAGAATCCAGATAACAGAATACCTTAAAGAATTAAATTGACAATAAAAAAAGCAGCCCTTGGGGCTGCTTTTTTTATTTGACGGGGATGGATTAGCGGATCACTCGCTTGCTGACCTTGCTGCCTTCGCGCACGATGAAGATGCCACCCTGCGGGTTGGCCACGCGTACACCCTGGAGGTTGTAGTATTCAGGAGCGGCATTGCTGATAGCCTCTACGCCTTCCACACCGGCACCTTCAGTAAACATTTCAAGTTTGAAGTCTGCGAATGCGTTCCAGTACTGAGCGGGGCTGTTCTGGTCTTTGCCAAGACCTACCCAGACTTTGCAAGGTTCCTTAACCTCGAATTCCACATACTGATACCACTTTTCAGGATTGTTGACGAAAGCGGCTGCAGACTCACGTTCGATACCGGAGTCGGCCCAGTTGGGAACTACGTTGCGAACTGCATACTCGGGGATGATTTCAGTGCCTTCTGCTGTGCCACGGGTTTCGTTTTCGGGCATTGCGGCATAGTCACCGGCGCATATTTCCCAAGGACCCTTCACGCGTGTAAGAATCACATTTTCCTCGAGGAGTTCCACTGAAGTTGCAATGTCGGTGGGTTTGGTCTCTTCGAAAGAAGCATATAGATATGCATTGGCCACGAAGTCATCCTCTGCATATTTCTTCTGCTCATACCACTGCTTCGGTGAGAGTTCGACATCTGTCAGACCCCACTGACCCTTGCAAGTGATGATTTTGCCGTCATAATTGCCGGCACCGCCGTAACGGAGGAAAGTAAGAGCACTGAAACGATATTTGCCGGCGGGAAGTTCTACCTGCTGACCGAAGTTGTAGGGAGAAGCGTTGGTCTTGCGATATACACCGCCACCCTTGTTCACGTCGGGAGTCTTTACACTACCGGCAGAGTTGGTCATCTCCCAGCAAGCAGCCTTCACGTCAAGGCCTTCGTCGAAGTTGGCATTGACAATCTTGCTTGTGTAGTCAGTGTCGCCTGACTTGAGCTGGAAATTGTCGAAGCAAAGCCATTCATCGCTGTAGCCACCGAGATTCTTGATACCGAGAACGAGGTCGCCACCGGCATGGGTATAAGTGACAGTGTTTACATATTCACCTGCCGCAAAAGCTGTGGCAGCCTCACCTGTGCTGTTGGGAGCGGCATCGCGACCGTCGAAAAGACCCTTCACGGTAGCCTGTGCTGTGCCAAGATAGATGGAAGCATAGTGGTTCGCGCCATCCTTCATGTTTTCTTTTGAATAGTCATTGTTGCCACAACGATAGAAAGCATCAGCGGTGAGCACATATTCGCCGGCAGGCATGTCGGGAAGCACCTGATAGAGGTTGGCAGCACCATTGTAAACCTCACCTACGCCATCAGCGGTAGCTGTGATAGCACCCTGCCATCCGGGGAGGAATGCCGGGTTAGTCATGTACTGGCCTGTGACATCACGCCAGTCGGCAGATGCGCTTGCCACAAAGGCAGCTGCACCGAGCAGCATCAAGCTGCGTTTCATGTAATTAATCTTCATGTAATAAATTTAAATAATTTAGGTTTGTGTTTTTATTTTCCTTAGGGTCTTTAAGGTCCTTAAGGTCTTTAAGGTCTATAAGGTCTTTAGAGTCCTTAGGGTCCTTAAGGACCCTAAGGATTAATTCTCAATTCTCAATTCTTAATTCTCAATTATTCACAGCCCCTGATATCCCGGATTCTGCTGCCAGTTAGTGTTGGTCTCGAGGATTCCTCTGTGGATAGGCATCAGGCGGCGGTTGGGATCTTTCACACCGTTACGGTCCACCCAGTGGGATTGTGTGTGTGCTTCGTCTTCCCATTCCTTGTAGCGGTTCTTCTCGCCCCAGTCATTCTCAAACATACCGCAGCGGATAAGGTCGTTGCGACGCCATGGTTCGAGGATAAATTCGCGGCTGCGCTCGTCCATCAAATCCTGGATTGTGAAGTTGCCGGATACGGAGGGGGCACCGGAGCAAGCACGCACCACATTCACAAGGTCTGCCACAGTGGCTCCGAGTGTCGGAGTTGCACCTCTCATGATACATTCAGCCTTGGTCAGCAGGATGTCGGCATAGCGGAAGATGGGATAGTCGTTGGCCTGTGAGCGATTCCAGAGAGTGTAGTCTTCGGCTCTCGGAGGATATTTCATAAGGCGTGCACCCTTCTGGATATTGCCGAGGGCTGTGCCATTCTCAATATTGGTTTTGTTGGCTTTCGGAAGAGCCTCGTCACCGAGTGAATATATCTTTCCGTCGTCAAAATCGAAGTCAGCCTTGTAGGTCAACTGACCCACGAGTGTCTTTTCATTGCCGGGTACTGTGTAGATATACACCGGTTCCTTGGTCTGCTCGTAGTTGCTGTCGAAAGTGAATTGCGGACCCTGGAGCACCATCTTGTTGCGTTCGTCGCCCGGAAGCGTGAAACGTGCCACAGCCTCCTTCGTGAGGACTGTCTGCCCGGCTATAGAGAGGGGATTCTCCCATCCGAAGGTATATGGGCGGCAGAGACCATCTTTCTTGAAGCCAAACCAGCGATACCATGTGGTACAGCCGTCAGGTTTAGTGGCAGGGTCCACATCAAAGGCGTAGATGAAGTCCTTAATCTGTACGCCATTGTCGGGGAAGAATTTCTTGCGGTAGCCGGTGCCGACCTCAAATAGACCGCTCTGTATGATTTCGTCACACCACTTCACGCAGTCGTTGAGTTTCTCGTTGGGGGTCTCGTTGTTCACGGTAGTGATATCGTGGGTATATACGCCCCAATTGAGATATAATTTCACAAGAAGTGATGCAGCCATCCAATAGTTGGGTTTGCCGTAGGTGGAGGCATCATTGGCTTTGTTAAGACCATTTTCCTGGTTGAGAATTTCGAGAAGTTCGCTTTCAAGCCATTTTGCAACTTCCGCACGGGGAGCACGTTCGATAGGAGTGCCTTCCTCCACCGGTTTGTCCATGATTGGGCAGTCTCCGTAGAGTTCCATCATCCAGAAGGTGTAGAATGCGCGGATGGCACGCAGCGGGGCTACGACCGGGTCGTTCATATCCGGACCGCCGTATGCGAGGATCTTGGTGTTGGTATATGTATTGCCGGAAAGGCAACCCTCGATGATACGGGTCCGCCAGTTGTCAAGGTGAAGGGAGTGGATGGAGGCATCGAGGTAGCGGCCATCATCGTAATAGTTGCCCACTCCGTAGCAGCAGCCCATCACTTCGTCGCCCTGAAGGACTACGCCTTCGTTGAAGTCACGGCCAAACCAGCCGTGGAGATATTTGTAGCATCCGTTGAATTCACCTTCTGCTGCAATAGGATTGTTGGGGAATTCGGTATATTTGGTTTTGATGTCGGTGTCAAGGTCGGTGCAGGAAGCGGCTCCGGCAAGCAGCCCGACAGCAATCATCGCTTTTATATATGATTTCATATTCTTTTATTTAAGATTCGCTTTGCTCATCTTAAGGTTTGTTGGTTTATATGTTTATGGGTTTATTTCATTGAATGCAGTTTCTGCTGTAATTATTTATAGGAATTTACCATTAAAATAAACCTATAAACACTTAAACCTATAAACCTCAATTTCAGCAAAGCTGAAATTGAAATTAGAAATTGATTGATGCGCCTACGAGGATCTGGCGTGCACGCGGATAGTGGTCATTGCGGGTGTCATGACCCGGGTCAAGACCTCCAAGGTTGATTTCCGGGTCACGACCGGAGTAACCGGTGATGGTGAAGACGTTGTTGGCGCTCACGTAGAGGCGGATATCCTGAAGCCATCCGTTGAAGCAATTGCGGAAGGTGTAGCCCAATGTCACGGAAGCAAGCTTGAAGTAGCTGCCGTCCTCAAGGTAACGCTGTGAGGGATAGTGGGCCAGGCCGTCGGTTGCGAGCTGGTCTTCAGCCACTGATGCAAGCACATTCTTGCCCTGAGATATAGAACCTACGTAAGAGAAGTAAGCATGGGGTTCGTTGAAGATCTTCTGGCCGAAAACTCCTGTGAAGAAAAGATTGAGATCCCAGTTTTTCCAGTTGAAGCGGTTGTCCCATCCCATTGTCAACTTAGGCTGTGCGTTGCCCATGTAGATGCGGTCGTCTTCACCGGGATTGATGGTGGTTTCCGGATTTCCGTTTTCATCAAGGATGTAGCTGCCGTCGGCATTGTGGCGATAGAATGTGGAAACTCCGTCTTCATATCCTGCCCATTCCCAGAGGTAGAAGCTGCCGATAGGCTTGCCTTCCACGATGCGTTGGGTGTTGCATCCCTGTGAAAGACCGGGGAGGTGTGGGTCGTAGCGATTGAGCACGCCGGCATTGAATTCTGTGTTGGAGACGCTCACCACCTTGTTCTTGTTGTGTGAGAAGTTGAGCGACGTGTTCCATGTGAAGTCGTGTGTCTGCACCGGATAACCCTGAATCATAAGTTCAACACCGCGGTTTTGCATCTTGCCGACGTTGGCAGTGAGCACATTCACGGGATATACTGCTGTTGACACCGGGTAGTCCCAGATCATGTCTTTGGTCGATTTGTTGTAGTACTCAAATGTACCGGCCAGGCGACCGTTGAAGAATGAGAAGTCAAGGCCGAGATTGAGCATCGTGGTGGTCTCCCACTTCAGGTTGTCGTTGACATTGCGGGCTGCATTCAAAGTCTTGTAGGATGTCACCTTGCCGGTCTCATCCACATAGTCGAAACGGGCGCCTGCATTGTAGAAGAAGCGTGAGGTGTAGATGTCGAAGCCCTGGGCATTACCGCTCTGTCCCCATCCTGCGCGGATCTTGAGGTCGCTGAGCCATGAGTTGTCGCGAAGGAAACTTTCCTCCGACAGACGCCATGCCACGGAAGCCGACGGGAAGGTGGCCCAACGGTTGTTGGCTCCGAAAGTGGAGGCTCCGTCGCGGCGAACTGCTGCCTGAACGAGGTATTTGCCCATGAAGGAGTAGTTGACACGTCCGTAGAATGAAATCATCTTTGTCTCGCTCTGGAGGTTGCCCCATACAGGGTCGGTGTCCCAGCTGTTAGCCATACCTATGTCATACCAGCCAAGCTTGTCATCATAGTAGTTATATCCTTTTGCGCCGAAGCCGTCGCCGTTCTTGTTCTGCTCCCAAGAGTAACCGAGCATCACTGCGAGTTTGTGCTTCTCACCGAATTCCTTGTCGTAGTTGCCATAGATTTCCATCAGTTTGTTGTAGTCATCGGTCACATTGCGTGATGCCTCGCCATGGCGGGTGTTGTTCTGCGACTGGGTGGAGGTATAAGACTTGTAGTGGTAGTTCTGGGTGGAGTATGAGAAATTGGCATTCAGGAAGAGGTCTTCGATGATCTTCAGACTTGCCTTACCGGTGGTCTGGAAGCGCTTGAAGGTTGCCATGGAGCGGTTCTCATATATCAGGGAAAGCGGATTGTAGTTTTGCGAGATGGTCTTGTCGCTATACCAGGTGCCGTCTTCGTTGGTGGTGGGCACGAGTGGCGAGTAGTAGTACATACCCTCATATACGGAACTGCCCTGTGTGTCGCGTGGCACGCCCCATTCATTGCGGATGTTGCCGTTGACACCTACACCAAGGGTCAGGCGATCCTTGAGAGTCTTGGTCTCGACGTAGGCACGGGCTGTGAATAGGTTGTTGCCTACACCTTTAATGATACCGTCGCGCTTGATATAGTTGAGCGATACGCTGTAGGTGGTGTTTTTGCCGCCGCCGGAGATTGAGAGGTCATGGTTGGTGGCGAAACCGGTGCGCTGCACTTCCTTTGCCCAGTTGGTGTCGGCGCCGCGGTCGTTGTTGATGTTGATGCCGTTTTCCTCAGCGTATGCGCGGAGCTGGTCGGCGGTCATCATCTTGTGGTCGTTGGCAATCTTTTCCCAGGATACATATCCCTGATAACTTACACGAGCCTTACCTTGCTCACCGCGCTTGGTGGTGACGATGATCACACCGTTGGCTGCCTTCGAGCCATAGATGGCGGTGGCGGAAGCGTCGCGTAGCACGTCGATGCTCTCGATGTCGGCCGGCGGGATAAGGTTGAGGTTGACTCCCGGAATACCATCAACCACATAAAGAGGTGATGTGGATCCGTTGAGTGTGGATGCACCGCGCAGTGTGAGGGAGTTGACACCACCATTCGGGTCTGAGTTCTGTACCACCACGAGGCCGGGGACCTTGCCCTGGAGCAGCTGACCGGGATCGGTGTAGCTGCCGACGTTCATGTCCTTGGAGTTGACAGTGGTGATGGAGCCGGTCAGGTCCTTGCGTTTCATGGTGCCGTAGCCGACAACCACTACCTCCTCCAGAAGGGCGTTGTCTTCCTTCATCACGATTTTCAGTTTGTCGGAGTTGACCTTCACATCCTGCGTTACGTAACCGACGTATGAAACGCGGAGTGACTTCCCTTTCGGAACGTCGATTGAGAAGTTGCCGTCAATGTCGGTAGCAATGCCGTTGCTTGATCCGGCCACCATGACGGTGGCTCCGATTAATGGTTCACCGGCTTCATCGGTCACCGTGCCTTTCACGATGGCCGCCTGAGATACGAAGCCGCATAGCAATAAGGCCAATGTCAGCACCAGTTTCCAGGGCGCAGACGAGTGGCGATGCAGATTCATTCTTTTCGTAAGCATCTATTAGTCTGTTAGGTTAAAATTCTTTGTTATCTTCTGGTTGTTGTTGTACTCCATTATTGTCCTTCTGGAACTACCCTTTGGTTTATTGGTCGCTCGAAATTCCCATTAGGAGCAAATGCAAAATTAGTGATTTATTTTTAATTTTACAAAATTTTATTTATTAAATCTTAATTTTTAGTACAATCTTCTTAATATATTACTTTTCATAGTGTCACTTCCGGATAATTTAGAGGGTAATGGATAGTGAAAAAGCAATGAAGTCCAGACATCGAATTGCGGCTAAAAGTGGGTCAAAAACACCACTTTTAGCCGCAATTCGATTTATGTTATTATAAATCAATAATGTTTAAACTAAATAATGGCAAATAATTTGGATTTTTGCCATTATTTAGTTAACTTTGCACTCGAAAACTGTTACGTTTATGACAAAAACAAGAGCTGCTATATTGACATTCGCTGAAAACCGAGAATCCTTTCGGTTTATTGAGTTATTCTCTTATCTAAACAAATTATTTGAAATATCAAAGGTTACCCTTTCATGGTATCTCCGGGAAATGGTTCAGAAACATATTCTGTTCAAACTCGGCAGAGGAATATATACTTCAAAGTCTGTTGCTGTAAAGGAATATGAACCGCATCTCAGATCTGAGGTGTTAAATGTAGGGAGTAAAATAAAAAAAGCGTTCCCTTTATTAACGGCAAGCATATTTGACGGTCAAATCTTATCTGACTTTCAGCATCATCTGTCCTCTAATAATGCCATTTATATAGAGGTAGACCGTGATGCAGTCGAAGCTGTGTTTCATTTTCTAAAAAAGGAAGGTTATAAAGTTTATCTGAATCCAGATAAAGACTTTGTTTATAATAACATTGACCTTAATGCAAATGTTTTGATAGTAAAACCACTAATCTCAGAATCCCCTTTAATTGAATATAATGGAGTAAAAACTCCTAAACTTGAAAAGATATTGGTTGATATCCTATGCGATGAAGACCTTGATTACCTTGGAGGTATTGAATGGCATTATATTTTGGAGAATGCCTTAGAAAGATATTCTGTGAATAGAACTAACATATTGCGTTACGCTTCACGCAGAAATGCGCAAAAAAAGGTGGCCGATGCAATAAAAGAAATTGAGTCATGATAAAGAAAGAATGCTTCACCAGAGATTGGTATCAGTCTATGTCTCGCAAGTACAAATATAACGATCTTGGCATCATAGAAAAGGTCATCCGAGCTTATTCTCTTCTGGATATGCTTTCACGTTCAGGATGTCCATATATTTCCTGACTTCGTCGTTGCGTCACCCTCGAAGATTTATGCCATCAAATGGAGTTGGATGGGAATGATTTGACTCCAATGCTGATCCGGCTAAGGCCGGTTAATGCGCGGATGGTTGCGGATTTCTTTATTAAAAATCAATTATTTGCTTTCGGGTTCGACACGACAAGGCAATGCAGATCAATTTTGCCCTGCAAAATTCCGGATGGTAGCCGATGGCTACGGAATCTGCTTCGGAAAGCATTGCCAATATCAGACGTTCCGTTTATGTGCTATTCAATGCCATTCTCTATCCTATAAATTCCCTTGTCGTATGGAAAGGGGTCCGAAATCTTGCCGGTCTTGAATACGTTTGCGCCAAAGTT
>JAMPAV010000042.1 GCA_023667055.1 Muribaculum sp.
ATTATCTCGTAAAGCGGTCTAATTTGTCCCAAGTTATTTTTTAATCATTACTTAGGCCCCGACTCAAAATAAGTTTAGACAACTTCTATGAATTGCTCGGTAAGTACAACCAATAATCGATTTCTAAAAAGACATGACTGTGTTTTTTATTTTGACAGGCAAAGTCTCGGGAAAATTGAGTAAATTTGCGGATTGGATAGTATAAAAGGTCATGAAACGAATAATTGTGACGGCTCTTGCCGTAATGGCGCTCTTACCGCTGAGTGCAAAAATATCACATCCCTCGCTGCTTTTCACACCTAAGGCGGTGTCGGCAGCCAAGGACCGAGTGAAAACTGACACGGTGCAGGCCAAAGCCTACAAAAGTATCATGGAAAAGGCCGACCAACTGCTTGCAAAAAACGATGTCAGGCAGATGGAATACCTTGCATTGGCTTATCAGATGACTGGCGATGACAAATATGCCGACAAACTGAGAAGCATGCTTCTCGATGTTGCCAAGATTCCTTCTTGGGCTGACTCCGAGATGATGCAGCGCAACCCGGCATGGCGAAGCGAACTGCAGATGGCTCACAAGGCTTTCCAGCTTGCCGTGGCCTACGACGCAGTTTATGACAAGTTGTCAGTCTCCGACAGGCAGACCATAGCCAAAGGTCTTTGGCGGCTTGCAGGAGAACCCTTGATGGGCGACTGGCTCATCGAACCAACCCGGATACATTCGCTCAATTCCATGGGACACAACTGGTGGACATCCTGCGTCGGAATGGGTGCACTTCTTTCCCTTGCCATTTCAAATGAGATTCCGGAAGCGGAGAAGGCTGCGCAACTCGCCGTAGAAGCGCTTCCCGAATGGTTTGACTTTGCCGGGGATGTACTTCAAAACAAACCGAAGACCTTCGACCGCAATGGCGGCATGTATGAGAGTATCAACTATGCAAGCTTCGGCATCACAGAAGCCCTGCTCCTCCGGCTTGCATGGCTCAACTCGCATCCCGGCGCCAAACTTGAAGACATACCACAGATGGAGATGTTGCCGGCTTTCTTCAGTCATGTAAGCTATCCACGTACAGGACAACTCCACTCCATAAACTTTGGCGACAGCCACAAGAATGTGACCGGTGAGTCTTCTATGCTTCTTGCATACGCCATGGGAGAGAAAGACCCCAACACTCTCTGGTATGTGAACCAAGTTGAGCCGGGACAGCACCGTGAGGGTTTCCCACGTAATTTCCCGATGGGTTTCCTCTATACCCCTGACCTTTCCAAAGCCCCGGCAAGTCCCGACCTGCCTCTCTCGCATCTCTGGGAAGACTTCGGCTGGGCAACAATGCGCGACAGCTGGGACAAGGATGCTACGATGCTGGCCGCCAAAAGCGGCATGACATGGAATCACTCCCATGCCGATGCCAACTCACTGATTCTTTTCCACAATGGCGTTGACATAATCAAGGATGCCGGAAACTGTTCATACGGCAAACCCGAATACCGCAATTATTTCTTCCAGACCGATGCCCACAACGTGGTCAAATTCAACGGCAAAGGACAACCGACATATCAGCAGTATCACGGTACGATGCTTCCGGGCAGCATGAGCACGCTGCTCGACGGGGGCAACATCCGCTATGTGCTTGCCGACGGCACCGGCCCGATGAGCCAAGTATTCGACCGCAATTTCCGCCACTTCCTTTGGATCGACTCAGTGATCTATGTCATCGACGACATCCACAGCCACGAACCGGGACAGTATGAATGGCTCTGGCATCCCGGTGGAGATGTAAAGAAGAAAGGTGGCGACATAGAGATCACCAACGGCAACTCCGCAGCCGTGATCCGTCCGCTGTATCCGCAACCACTTGCCCCGAGCAACTATGTGCACGACTATCCGGAGATGATGTATTGGGAAGTGCGCGAGGGACCGAAGGAAGACCTCAGCGGCATGGAGGAATACTGGTCGCTGATACTACCCGGCGAGACAGACCGCGTGAAAGGAATCACTGCAATCATATTGAAGGATTCCCCCGACCAGAAGAATCTTCCCAAGATGGAACGCCGCGAAGGCAAGGACTGGATAGGGCTGCGAATCACCAACAACGGCAAGGTCACAGACCTATATATCAATCAACTTGCCGACGGACGACTGATGCACCTCAATTCATGGATTGATGCAGACGGCTGGACCACTGATGCCTACATGTTTGCGGTCTCTTATCCTGAAGGTGGCAATCCCGCCAATCCCGACGATTTGTTCATTTGTCATGGCAGTTCTCTGAAACGTGGCAATGACCTTTATCTCTCATCCCTGTCCAAACTGAGTCTGGCGACTCATCCCAAGGCAAAGAACCTTGACCTGCAGGTGAGCGGTCAGCCCAAGATGAAATTCAAATTCAAGGCCAACCCATCCGCCTTGACCGTAAACGGCAATAAACATCAAATCTCCAAAGAAGGATCACTTCTGCAAATCAACACAAGACAATGAAATCCAAAGTTGCTATCATAGTTATCTCTCTATTGACTTCGGCATCTGCCTCGGCACAATCCCTCTATCCCGGTCAGCACAAAGACAAATTAAGGGTAGAGAGAAAAGTGCCGGTCAAGGCACAGTGCTTTGATCTGAAAGACGTCCGTCTTCTTCCGGGTCGCGTCCACGACAATCTGAGCCGGGATTCCGCATGGATGGCCAATATCTCAGTCAATCGGCTGCTTCATAGTTTTCGCAACAATGCAGGAGTCTTTGCCGGACTCGAGGGTGGATATGAAAGTGTCAAGAAACTTGGCGGTTGGGAATCTCTCGACTGCGACCTTCGCGGTCATACCACAGGACATCTCCTGTCAGCATACGCGCTGATGCACGCAGCCACTGGTGATGACCATTTCAAACTGAAAGGCGACAGCCTTGTAGCTGGACTTGCAGAGGTGCAGGATGCTTTGGGGGCGGATGGTTATCTGAGTGCTTACCCGGAAGAGTTGATCAACCGCAACCTTCGCGGCAAAAGTGTCTGGGC
Source organism: Muribaculum sp. (assembly GCA_023667055.1). Lineage (GTDB taxonomy): Bacteria > Bacteroidota > Bacteroidia > Bacteroidales > Muribaculaceae > Lepagella. The sequence goes on from JAMPAV010000042.1 coordinate 3,003, forward strand.
ACCCTGGTACACCCTTCACAAGATAATGTCCGGACTTATAGACCAATATCTCTACAATGACAATCAGCAGGCTCTTGATGTCGCAACGAAAATGGGCAACTGGGCTTACAAGAAACTTATCGGACAGCCGGAGGAGACACGCAAGCTGATGCTTCGTAACGAGTTTGGCGGCATGAACGAAGCATTCTACAACCTATATAGCGTCACTGCCGATCCCCGCTATAAGGAACTTGCCGAGTTCTTCTATCACAATGATGTGATTGATCCCCTGAAGGCCGGAGACACTGATTTTGGCAAGAAACATACCAATACATTCATTCCCAAAGTAATTGCAGAGGCTCGCAATTATGAACTTACCGGCAGCAAGGAGGGGCGAGATGTTGCCGACCTGTATTGGAATCAGATGGTAAACCGCCACTCATTCGTGACCGGATCCAGCAGCCAGAAGGAGCATTATTTTGATCCGGACAAGATGTCGCATTTCATCAACGGATACACCGGCGAAACCTGTTGCACCTACAATATGCTGAAACTCACACGTCATCTTTTCTGTTGGGATGCCTCTCCGGCTGCCGCTGAATATTATGAACGTGCCCTCTACAACCATATCCTCGCCCAGCAGGACACCGAGTCAGGAATGGTGTGCTATTTCTTGCCTCTTCTCTCAGGAGCATATAAGGTTTATAGCACACCGGAGCAGTCGTTCTGGTGCTGTGTGGGAAGCGGTTTTGAGAGTCATGCAAAGTATGCGGAATCAATCTATTTCCATGGAGACGACGAACTCTTTGTGAATCTTTTCATTCCATCTCAATTGGATTGGAAAGACAAGGGGTTTGCCATGCGGCAGTTGACAGAGTTCCCGACTTCTGAAAACGTGGAGTTTATAATCGATCATGCCCCGAAGGATGCTTTGAAACTCTCGTTACGTTATCCTTCATGGAGCGGGAAGCCGGTGGTGAAGGTGAATGGCAAGAAGATAAACTACAATGCATCCCCCTCTTCATACATCAGTCTCAACCGCAAATGGAAAAAAGGCGACAAAGTGACTGTGACCTATCCGATGTCTTTGAGAGTGGAGACGGTATGCGATGATGACCATCGCGGTGCATTGCTCTATGGTCCGGTGGTGCTTGCCGGAAATCTTGGCACAGAGGGGATGAAAGCCCCGGCTCCATTCTCCGACCCGACAGTTCGCAACGACTATTACACTTATGACTACAACATCCCGGAAAATTTACCCACTCATCTGGTCCTTGACCCCGCAAATCCGGCCAAATCAATAAAGAAAACCGATCAGGGTCTCAATTTCGTCACTCCATCCGGGGTCCCGATCGCCCCACTCTACGACACGCACCGCACACGCTACGTGGTCTATTGGAACCTTGACTGAAAACGCTACAGATCTATTGCAAAAGGAATTGACGCAGAGATAGCATCTTGATACCCTTATGGGTATTTGGTGCCGAATCGCGAAGCGTCACCAATATCTTTTCGTAGTTGTCGTTGATGGCCTCAAGATTTCCAAATTCACGTTGTGCGGTATCTTGATTGTCGACGTTGACAGCAACCTGAATGTAGATCCTCTCACCTTTCTTCTCAGCTACAAAGTCTATCTCTTTCCCGTTCGACAAAACACCTACCTTTACATCATACCCTTCAATGGAGAGTTTGTTGAAAACTGCATTTTCAAGCAGTCCTCCTATATCCATAGGTCGGTAGCCTATGATCGAGTTGCGGATACCCAGATCCTCAAAGTAATATTTTTCGCCAATTTCAAAAAATTTCTTACCTTCTATATCCCACCTTCTTACCTTGTTGGTAATATATGCATCGCAGATATAATCAGCATAAGTCTGAACTGTTGTAACGGTACCGGCTACACGTTGCGATTTCAGATAGTCTGAGATCCTTTTTGCTGTGAACAATTGACCGATGTTGTCAGCGATAAACATCAACATTCTCTGAAGAAAGTCATTGTTGCGGATGGAGTGGCGGCTTACAATGTCGCGATAAACCAATGCGTCGGTGACTCCAACAAGATACTCATTCCATGTATCTTGTGAAGGGAGGTTTCTCAAATAAGGCATGCCTCCATATCTTAAGTAAGTGTCAACGCTTTCTTCCGAGTCTTCCAGCGAATGAAATTCCAGAAATTCCTTGTATGATAATGGATGTACCCTAATCTCAACGCTTCGTCCGGCAAGTCGTGAGGCCATTTCTGACGACAACATTGATGAATTGCTTCCAGTGACATAAATGTCGTTGTGAGGATTTAGATTCAGCGATCTGATCACCCTGTCAAACTCTGCCACTTCCTGGATTTCATCAACAAATATATAATTGTCAGTTGAGGTTGATAATCTTTTTGATATTTCATCATGCAAATCCGTTGCACTTCTTACGTGTGAAAAAGCAAAATCCTCCAAATTAATATGAATTACATTGGCTGTAGGATTTGACTTTTTTAAAGCGTCTTCCACTACTTCCAGCAAACAGCTCTTGCCAACCCTTCTTTGTCCGGTAAGTACCTTGATTACGTTTTTCCCCGCAAAAGGTAGTATTTTATCAAGGTATTTTTTTCTCGGTATATATTTATTAGTTTCCATTATGATTAAAACTTTTTGCAAAAATAATAAAAGTTTCCATTATAATGAAAACTTTTTACATCTTTCTATAACAAATATGCCCAAAATATAAAATACGCATTCATAATTTTGCATTTCTGCTGGAATATAAATTATACATGCATAATTTTGCAATTTCAGCTGAAATGTAAAGCATACATACATGATTTTACATTTGTGAGTGGTGCAAACCGGCAGTCCAGGAACTGGTCATCCATTGAGCTTATCGGTGATGGCTTTGAGTGAATCTGGGCATTCATTCGTATAAAAGGGTAAAAAGAATGCTTATACTTTTATGGCTAAAATTTACTGCATATTGACAGCCGGCGCATTATGCCTCTCCACTGGAGTGGCCTCTGCCGCCGATATATTGACCTTGACATCTCCCGACGGAAAGAAAACAGTCGCCTTCAGCAAGGATGGCAAGGAACTGACATATTCCATTAAAAATGATGGAAAAGATGTAATACTCCCATCAAGAGCCGGACTACAGGTAGATAACCGCACCTGGGAGATGGCACTCGGCAAACGTGATCTTGCCCAACCCGACTGTTGGATGGATCTACTTTCAGTAGATAGCGTCAGTTATAATGCCACGACCGACAGCGTGTGGCATCCGCTTTATGGCGAAAGATCCACTGTCAAAGACCATTTCAACAGCGCAACCCTCCATTTGTCGCGCAAGGACAAAAGCGACTACCGCCTCGACGTGCAGGTGCGTGCATACGACGAGGGAATAGCCTTCCGCTACTTCTTTCCTGAACATCCGGCGGCAATATTCCACAAGGTTGTGGATGACCTCACCGATTTCACTTTCCCGGAAGGAACAATGGCATGGAGCGAAGAATGGGCTCAGGCACCATTCCACAAGACTCCAATCGACAGTATCGTTCTGCCATCGGAAAGAGCCATGACTTTTGAACTTCCCTCCGGACAGTGGGCTGCCATACTCGATGCGGATGTTGACGACTGGTGCCTTACCAAACTGAAAAGCCGCGAAGGAAAAAGCAATACACTCGAATCAGTGATGTATTCTCCTGTGGATATAGTGACATATTATGCCACTCCCTGGAAAATCATAATGACAGCCGACACTCCCGGGCAACTTATTGAAAACAATGATATAGTCCTCAATCTAAACCCACCATGTGCCATTGCAGACACGGACTGGGTCAAGCCGGGTAAAATAATGCGAGAGACCACCATATCCACCGAGGGGGCGATCTCAACTATAGATTTCTGTGCCGAACACAACATCCCCTATATGCTTTTCGACTGGAAATGGTATGTGCCCTGTACCTCACACGACGGCGACGCCACAAAAGTGGTGGATAAACTCGACATGCCATACGTAGTGGATTATGCCAACAAAAGGGGTATAGGAATCTGGTTGTATGTCAACCAGCACGCACTCATGAAGCAACAGAGGGAATTGTTTCCACTGCTGAAAGAATGGGGAATAAAAGGTGTGAAATCAGGATTTGTGCAATATGCATCGCATCGCTGGGCCACATGGCTTCACGACATGGTGCGCTATGCCGCCGAAAACAATCTTCTCATGAACATCCATGATGAATTCCGTCCCTCCGGTTTCTCGCGTACATATCCCAACCTGCTGACTCAGGAAGGCATTTTAGGCAATGAGGAATTCCCCGATGCCACTCACAACGTGACCCTTCCATTCACACGAATGCTCAATGGCCCGGCAGACTACACCATTTGCTATTTCGACAAACGGGTAAAAAACACCCATGCCCATCAGTTGGCTGCCTCGCTCGTCTTTTTCAGTCCTCTTCAGACCATCTTCTGGTATGACACTCCCTCACGATATAACGGAGAACCGGAGGTGGAATGGTTTGAGAATCTGGAGACAGTGTTCGACGACAGCAAGGTTCTCGACGGATACCCCGGTGAAAATATTGTAATGGCCCGGCGCAAGGGTGACGTATGGTTCTTGGGAGCCATGACCAACAACGATGCCCGTCATCAGGAGATATCCCTTGATTTTCTGCCCAAAGGAGAGACATGGCTCGCGCAAACCTATACTGATGATCCCTCCATGGAAACCGCCACAAAAGTGCGATGTGGAAAATATGCCGTCAACAGCGATACAAAACTGAAATTTGACCTTCAGCCAAAAGGTGGGGCGGCGGTACGCCTGACAAGACTTGACAAAAAAGACGCAAAAAAATATAAAAGATACAAATGAAAATCATAAACCTTACATCAGGCCTGATAGTTGCTCTGGGACTGTTGGGCTCTTGTGCCTCTCAAAATGCCGGCAACGTGGCCGTTGACACCAAGAAAGAGCTTGGTTATTGCCACGACAAGGTGCTTGCCACCTTATCGGAACTGCGTTCCGACAAGGATTCCATCGACTATACCATGATGCCACGCAATGTGGCGCCGGATGCCCACAATTGGGAATGCCGTCCCACATGCGCCCAGGAATGGTGCAGCGGGTTCTGGCCCGGTGTGCTTTGGTATGACTTCGAATCAACCAACGACTCCACTGTCTATGCCGAGGCCGACAAATTCACCCGTTCCGTAAAGAAAGTGGTAGATGATCCTGTATATGACCATGACCTCGGTTTTCTTGTATATTGCAGCTACGGCAATGGCTATCGTCTGACCCACAGGGATGACTACAAACAGGTGATCCTAAACGCTGCTGACTCACTCGCGACCCTTTTCAATCCCAATGTGGGCACAATTCTGTCGTGGCCCCGCGAGGTGTCTAAATTTGGCGGACACAACACCATCATGGACAATATGATAAACCTTGAGATGCTGTTTTGGGCTGCCAAAAACGGTGGGAATCCATATCTCCACGACATAGCGGTGAAACACGCTGAAACCACCATGAAGAATCACTTCCGTGATGACTACACATCATATCATGTGGCTGTGTATGACAGCGTGACAGGCGACTTCATCCGGGGATGCACACATCAAGGTTATGCCGACGACAGCATGTGGGCTCGCGGACAGGCATGGGCAATCTATGGGTTCACTGTGGTATATCGCGAAACAAAAGATCCTAAATTCCTTGATTTTGCACAGAAGGTGACAGACGTATATCTTGAGCGACTTCCCGAAGACAAGATACCGTATTGGGATTTCGATGACCCTGCCATACCCAATGCGCCAAAAGATGCATCGGCAGCTTGTGTGGTGGCATCAGCATTGCTCGAGCTAAGCGATTACGTTGGCGGTGAAAAAGGCGAAAGCTACAAATCGCAGGCCATGGAAATGCTTGCAAGTGCCTCCGGCGAAAACTACAAATCCGGCGACCGGAACAATTCATTCCTTCTTCATTCCACCGGACACCATCCTGCCGGAAGCGAGATCGACTATTCAATAATCTATGCGGATTATTACTACATTGAGGCTCTCAACCGTCTTTCTCACATTGACGATTCCTCCAGTATGAATCAAAAAGAATCTCTTGCACTCAGTGCGTCTCATTAATACGTTTTTTTTGCAAAAGCAGGGATGCCATCACATCCTTGCTTTTATATTCACTCAGATTATGAAAAGAATATTTCTTACACTTTCAATCCTTACCGCCGGTCTTGCGGCAAATTCGGAATTGAAAATATATCCCGCTCCTCAGGAAGCGATAATGAACACATCCTTTACGGTAGAGGTGTCGGAAACCGGCACAGACTGGCATTCTGTCCCTGTCTATAACGTGAAGGTTGACAGAGTTGATGAAAAACACAATGTCGAAAACTCATCGATGTCATATTTTGATTTCTCCGGCAAGGCTTTTATACGTGTCATCTCCAAAAAACATCATGTCGAGACAGCAAGAGTGCGTCCTCTCAGTTATGACATCACCCCTGACGTGAAAGGCGACACACTGGAATTTTCAATTGACCGCCCCCGTCTTCTTTCCGTGGAAGTGAATGGTGACATATTCGACAATCTGCAGCTTTTTGCCAATCCCATCGAGACTGATGCCCCCGCCAATGTCAAGAAATTCTGCAAAAATAAAAACAACATTTATTTCGGCCCGGGCTATCACAAACTTGACTCCACTCTAGTCGTGAAAAGCGGCCAGGAGGTGTATGTGGCCGGTGGTGCGTATGTGGATGGCAAGATTGAAATAAGGGATGCCGAAAATGTGAAACTTCACGGAAGAGGCATGATATATCCCTCCAAGGCCATTGGCATTTACGTGATGCGCAGCAAATACGTGGATATCGATGGAGTGTTCACCACTCAATGTGCCGTGGGAGGCAGCGATCATGTAAACGTCAACAATGTGAAGGTGATGAGCTATTACGGCTGGGGCGATGGTTTCAATGTTTTTGCCAGCAACAATGTGCATTACAATAATATCTTTGCACGCACAAGCGACGACTGCACCACTGTCTATGCCACCCGCAAGGGTTTCGTAGGTGGATGCAAGAATATTCTCACTGAAAACTCAGTGCTTTGGGCAGATGTGGCTCATCCCTTCATGATAGGTCTGCATGGAAGCGCCAAGGAAATAAGTCCGGAAGCCCCGTCCGACACTATCGAGAATATCATCTACCGCAACATAGATGTTCTTGACATGAAGGAAAAGCAAATCGACTATCAGGGCGTTTTTGCTATCGTGGCCGGAGACAACAACATAGTGCGTGATGTCACTTTTGAAGACATTCGTGTAGAGGATTTCCGGCAAGGCAAATTGTTCGACATCCGTCTGGCCTGGAATCAGAAATATTGCGCTGCCCCGGGCAGGTCGATAGAAGACATAAAATTCAAGGATATATATTACAACGGCGACAAATCAGAGTTGTCTCTTATAATAGGATATGATGAATCCAGGAAAATCAAGGGAATTTTGTTCGATAATCTTGTTATAAATGGTATAAGGATATCCGATACAATGCCCGGGAAACTCACCTGGTACAAGACGGGTGACATGGCCCGTATCTTTATAGGAGAACATGTTGAAGACATTACATTTAAATAAATTGTTGCTCTGCATCCTATTGGTTATCATATCCGACATCTTTGTTAATGATGCCAATGCAGAAGGTCGCCTGTTCCGGCAGGTGACCTCCGGTGATTATCCGGAACTGGAGCAAACCACCATCTACGATATACAGCAGTCAAACTTCGGTTTCGTTTGGTTTGCGACAGATGCAGGCCTGTATAGATTCGACGGCGAACATGTCGTGAAAATACCCTTGCCCGATGAGTCCGCCGGCAGCAGACAAGTGAAATGTCTGGCACGTGTAGGGGGGAAAGGTATGCTTGTCGGCACCCCCACCAATATTTTCAGATTAACGATAGACGGAACACATCACAAACTTGAATCATTGCTGGAGGGAAAATCCTTTTCATCTTCCTGCGGAATCACCACAGCCGATGGGGATGCCGTGATTGGAGGTGACGACGGATTGATGATATATTCACATAAGACTGGCAAACTTACACATATAAGGCTGAGTAAAGACATACTGAATCTTCAAAACAATGTCATCGACCTGGCCAATGCCCCGAATGCCATCTATGCCTTGACTAAAGGAGGTATTTTCAGAATTGATCCATCCTCATACGAGGTGTCTGAGATTAAGACAGATCTTGATTTCGCAAGACTGTTGCCTATCTCTATAATATGCTCTTCCGAACAACTCTATATTGGCACTACGGGTGAAGGTGTGTATGCCCTCAATCCAATCTCCGGGAAGGTATCTGCCACTGATTATGTAGGCTCGGGAAAGGTGGTGACATCGTTATGTCTGGATGAGAGCGGAAACAATCTGTTTATCGGCACCGATGGCGGCGGAATCACAAAAGTCAACCTCGAATCGGGTGAGATAACACGTATGCGTCATAATGTGTCTGACACTGCAAGTCCATCAAGCAATCAGGTTTATGCCATGCTTCATGACAAGAATGGACTTCTTTGGGTGGGTTATTATCAGCACGGTATAGACTATACACCTCATTCGGTAGGTCCCTTCGAATTGTTTGATGATCCGGCTGTGTTCAACTCAAGGGGTGTTCCGGTCAGGGCATTGGCAATTGGCAAGAGATTCAATGCAATTGGCACAAGGGAGGGCGTTGTGGTCCATGACAAAACTTGTGATGAAGTTTGGAGAGTGGATTCTCATCTCCTGCGTTCGGAGATGGTCGTATCGCTGTTGGAGAAAAATGGCAAGATATTTGTAGGCACTTATGGAGGAGGTTTGCAAGTGTTGGATCCCTTCAACCATAGTGTCAGTGATTTTTCTCCGGTTACAGGCGACCAGGTATTTCGTAGCGGACACATATTTTCTATTGCAAACGACAATCAGGGTGGAGTATGGTTTGGCACAAACGAAGGTCTGTATTATGTGGATGCTGCAAATAAAGTGAGACATTTTTCATCTCTGCTCACGGCTCTTCCTGAAGGTAACGTATATTGTATTTTCTTTGATTCTGAAGGGAAAGGCTGGATTTGCACTGATGATGGAGTATGTGTGTATGATCCTGACAGAAAAGTCCTCCGTACTGATATCTTTCCTATCTCATTTCCAAAAAACACCCGTTTCAGATCGGTATATGAAGACAGCCGAAACCGGTTGTATTTTGTGCCGGAATCAGGTTATGTGTATTCATGCGGACTGGATTTCTCCAATTCGCAGACGCTCGACAATAAGTTGCTAAAGGGTACGGATGCAAAAAGTGTGATTGAAGATGCGTTCAACGACATCTGGATATCTACAAACCGTGGAATATTCCGCTTGGACACGTTGGGCAATGTCAGAAGATTCGGATTGGAATCCGGACTTCCTTCCCTGTCTTTTCTCCAGTCGCAGCCGGTCTCAGACCAAGAAGGTGGTATCTGGTTTGGCAATGCCGAAGGATTGCTCAGACTTGACGAAAATTCAATAAAATCTGCCATTGACAATCAACAGCCACCGGTCCCTACCAAGGTGGAAGTCAACGGAGAGCCTACCGACATAATACCTCATCTTAATGAGGATGGATCATATCGAATTATTCTTGAAACAACAGTGAATAACATAAAGATAGGTTTCAGTCCTCTCTCGTATGCACTTCAGCAACCCGAGGCATACGAATATTGTCTCGACAACGGCGAGTGGCTGCCTTTAAGAAATGACATCTCGGTGTCTTTCTTCGACTTGAAACCGGGCAAACATAAACTTTCCGTGCGATCCATAATCGATTCCACTGATATTGACCAGACAATTGTGTATTTCGATATTCCGTACCCTCTGCTCTGGAAAGTTGGAATTGCTCTAATTGTGGTCCTCCTGGTGGTTCTGGTATTAATATCATGGAACACTATAGCCAGCCTTAGCAAAAGGGATGATCCGGAAAGTGACGTGAAAGAATCGCAAGATTCTCAGGTTGTGACCGCGCCACAGAAAAAATATGCAGCTAACAATATGTCGAGAACGGAAGCAAGACAGATATCCGCGAAGATTGATGAAATCATGGTTAAAGACAGACCATATCTCGACTCCGACCTTAAAGTTGCCAAACTTGCCGAACTGATTGGCATCTCAAGCCATAAGCTCAGCCAATTCTTCAGTCAGCACAAAGACATGTCTTTTTATGATTATGTCAACAGATACAGGGTGGATGAATTCAAGCGTATGGTCAAAGAAGAAGACGTCAGGAATCTTACTCTTTCCGCCATGGCTGAAAAGGCCGGATTCTCTTCACGTGCATCTTTCTTCAGATACTTCAAGAACATCGAGGGCATATCGCCTGGAGAGTATCTCAAATCCCGGCAAAAGCCCTGAACAAATCCCCAAAGCGGTCTCAAATAATTATGAGATACATCAGTCTCAAAAAATTATATTATTGATATATGCAATGTTGACTCTGATATGTGTCGTTGAATTATCTGACATGTAACTCAGTTTAAAAAAACTTGACAGCACATTTCTTTTTCATAATTTTGCAGTCGTTAACCTCGCTGATGCGAAATAAAAGACTACTCAAAATTATGAAATCGACAGACATGAAACAACTCATCGCCGAGACCTATCTCTCACATTTGGACAAACTGGTGAGCTTCATCTCCAAGAAGGTCAACGACCGCGACGATGCTGAAGACATAGCCCAGGATGCCTTCATGCGACTGCTAAACTACGACAGGGAAATTATACCTGACAACATCCACAATCTCCTCTTCACAATTGCCAATAATCTTGTCAACGATTACCTGCGACATTTATATATAAAGAATGATGTGCACGCCAACATCATTCAGACCGCCAACTTATGGAATGAAGATACTGAGCAGAAGGTGGTCGCAAAAGACCTTGCGATTCTTGAAAGGAAAAGGCTCGACTCAATGCCGGATCAAAGACGAATCATCTACATCATGCGCATGCACGAGGGTAGGAATTCGCAGGAGATTGCCAACCGTCTCGGTATCTCGAAACGTACTGCCGAAAACCATTTTCATCTTGGAATCACCCAAATGAGGGAATATTTCCGGGCTTGTGTATAGGAGATTAGTAATAATATTGAGTAACTTTGGCGAGAAAAACGTATTATTGGTAAAGAAACGGAACATTCCTTTTTAACTGCATAAACAATAACAATTTAAACATATTCATTATCATGAAGCTAACATCAATGCGGAAATCTGTGGCAGTCATGGCGGCTCTTTCCATTTTAGGAGTCTCCGGGCTTTGCCTCACAGCTGCTTCCGCTCAGGCGGTCCCTGCCGCCGCTGTCGCTCCTGAGATAAATGTCGAAGGCGTGGTGACCGACGTGGAGGGCGAACCTCTTATCGGTGCAACTGTGATAGTAAAGGGCACCACCCAAGGCACGGCTACCGATGTCGATGGCCGGTTCTCCCTCAAAAATGTCTCCGGCAAGACTCTTGTGGTCTCATACGTAGGTTATCAGACCAAAGAAGTGCCTGCCGGTGCGAATCTAAAGATTGTTCTCTCTGATGAGACCTCTCTTCTCGACGAACTTGTGGTGGTTGGCTACGGTGTTCAGAAAAAAGGCTCGCTCACCGGTGCCGTGTCTTCTGTTGGAGAGGGCGCTTTCGCTGACAAGGGCACCACAACCGACCCTCTAGCCAACCTTCAGGGCCAGGTGCCTGGTATGCTCGTGACCCGTGGCTCCTCCGCCCCCGGACGTGAGAGCTGGGCCATGAAAATTCGTGGCGAGGCCTCCGTCAACAGCACCAGCGCACTTGTGATTGTCGATGGTGTGCCCGGTGGCATTTCCGACCTCAATCCCGATGACATTGAGAATGTGTCAGTTCTCAAAGACGCCTCCGCAGCAATCTACGGTGCGCGTGCCGCAGGCGGCGTTGTGCTCGTCACCACAAAGCGCGGCAGCAAGGCCAACAAGAGGCCGTCTGTCTCTTACAGCGGAAACGTAACTTGGAAAGTCTCTGACCCTCAGGTGCAGTGGATGAACCTCTCGCAATGGGCCACCTGCATTGAGGAGACTATGTATAATGAGGGCATATCCTCAGGTACACTGACCAACTTCCAGGCTGTAGGCGCCGTGCCGTATGCCGCAATTTACGCCATGAAGACGCGCGACCCGCAATATATGGGCACAGTGCAGAGCTATGCCGCCATGGGTGGTGCCGGGTCAATATCAGACATTGGCTTCATCGACTCTGACCAGTATAGCGACACCTTCGGGAATGCCTTCTCACAGTCACACTCCCTGTCGGTGAGCGGCGGCTCCGACGTGACAAGATATAACGTCAGCCTTGGCTATATGTATGACGGCTCACCGCTTCAGTTTGACATCAAGGAAAATGCAAAGCGCTTCAACATCCGTGCCAACAACGACTTCTTCATCACGAAGTGGTTTGACCTGTCAACAACACTCTCTTTCGTGCGCCGCGACAACACCTATCCACTGAACAGCCCCTCCGGATTGAACGGCAACCCTCCGGGCTCACCTATCCTGACTTCCGACGGACAGCACGCTTTCGGCTGGCTCGACAACTATTCCGACGTGGCAGTGGCAAAGTTCGGTGGCAGCAAACGTAACGTCTACAATGAGACAGTGGTGAATATCCGCCCCACCTTCCACCTTTTCAAGGGCCTTGACCTTATCGGCGCGGTGGGCTACACTATCAAAGACTGGACAAACAAGGAGACGCAGCGCAAGAACTATATGTACACTTGGGACAACGAGATTATCCCGACCATGGTGCGCCCCAATGACAACCGCTTCACACGCTATAACCGTGCAGCCCTCTATCAGATCTATCAGGGATATCTGAACTATATGACCGACTTCAGGACTGACGGCGCCCACAACCTGACCGCCATGGCCGGTATGAGCTACGAGCGCGAGACAAGCGAATCCACCCAGACAAAGATTCTGCACCTTGCCGATGGCTTCCTCGAGAACCTTCAGTCTTATTCAAATTCTGATGGAGCCACAGTGGAGTTCTCTGACGACAAATATACTTGGGCGCTTGCCTCCTATTTCGGACGTATCAACTACGACTATCAGGGCAAGTATCTACTTGAGCTTCTTGGCCGTTATGACGGCTCCTCCAAGTTCACTCGCGGCAAAAAGTGGAAAGGCTTCTACGGCGTGTCGGCGGGCTGGAGAATCAGCCAGGAAAAATTCATGCAAGACATTGAGTGGCTCTCCGACTTGAAGATCCGTGCCTCCTATGGCGAGACCGGTAACCAGTCGGGCATCGGAAACTACGACTTCCTCGGTAATATAAACACTTATGCCAATGCGTCGAATGGAAGCAACGCCGGGTTGTTCGGTCCCACTGGTTCCGCCGCGACGCAGACCAGCCTTACTCAGGCAAACGTAATCAGCACAGACCGCACTTGGGAGGTGGTGAAGAATACCAACATCGGTCTCGACTTCTCAGTCCTGAACGGTCGCCTCAGCGGTACCTTTGAATATTTCTGGAAGACCAACGACAACATGCTTGTCGGCGTGACTTATCCCGCAGTCTTCGGAGCCTCCGCGCCGAAGACCAACAGCGGCAAGCTCTCCGTGCATGGTTGGGAATTGCAGCTCAACTGGCGTGACCGTGTGGGCAACGTGGCTTACAACGTCGGGTTCAATATATCCGACGCCAAGAATAAACTCGTCTCCATGCCTAACACCGACTCCTATTCACAGTCAGGCATCACCAACTACCGTGAGGGATATGAGCTCAGGACATTGTGGGGCTTTGATTTCGTGAAACTCATCGAGAATGAGACGGAGCTTGCCTCCTACAAGGCTATGCTTGACGCAGCCGACGGTCAGAATCTTGCTGTTGACACATCTATCCTCGGCATTGGCGACGCCATGTATGCCGACCTTGACGGAGACGGCAACATCGACTGGGACGACGTGAAACTTCTCGGCTCCGCCAACCCCCGTTACTCCTATTCACTCAATGCAGGAGCGCAGTGGAACGGCTTTGACCTGAACGTCATTTTCCAAGGCGTAGGTCAAAATAAGATTATACGTGATGTGTCAACCCTGACAGCCCCCGGACGCAATATCTATCAAATTCAGGGTGGCCAGTGGTATGACAAGACTTGGGGCTACAATATGGGCGAGGACTCTCGTCTTGTAGGCCAGGAAATAGGCTACTACAACGTTGCCGCCGACGGATCACTGGTGCCGACAACAGTCACTACCCAGGCAAGCGACTACCGCGAGGGATACAATGATCCTTACAATGCCGCTCCGCGCTGGCACAGAAGCATGACAAGCTACAACTACCTAAACAGCGATGCCTGGTATCGTCTTCAGAACATGGCATATTGCCGTCTGAAAAACCTCACCATCGGCTATACTCTCCCAAGCGTATGGACCAGCAAGATTGGCATCGACAAGATTCGTCTCTACTTCACCGGCACCGACCTCTTCACCATCAAATTCACAAAGGACAAGACTGACCCGGAAAACACTTCCACCAACCCTCTCGGCGGCACTTCCGGCTCCAGCGCTTATCCTTTCTACAGATCTTATACCGTTGGTTTGAACATAACATTCTAATCTCTCCCTGTAATTATGAAGACTATCAAATTCTTGGGCTTGTCGGCAATGGCAATGCTCGCACTCACAGCCTGTGACGACTCGCTTGATTTCTACCCGGAGATCACCACTCACGAGGCAAATACTATGAATCAGCTCGAGTATTACGCATTCGAAGTAAACAACTGGTATGGCTGGCTGCCAAAGCTGATGGACAACGGCGACATTCAGGGTCTTGCTTCACGTGATGAAGACTCCGATTTCGGTACCAAACTGTCGGGCGACATATCAGCCTCGAAAATGACCCAGCCGGAGACCAACAAGCGCTACAACAACTACTACAGCCATCTCCGCTCAATCAACTATCTGGAATATTACGCCTCCCGTTACTATGAGGGCGACCAGTCAGACCTCGATGGCTACCGCGCCCAGGCGCGTTTCTTCCGCGCATACGAAAGCTGGCTGTTCTTCCGTGACTTTGGTCCGGGCACCATTGTAAGGGAAATGCTCAATCCGTCTTCGTCTGAAGTTATGGGACCTCGCGCCTCCCGCGATGAGTTTGTCGACTTCATGATTGAGGACCTTCAGGCTGCCATCAATTCCGGTCTGCTGCCAAAGGAGTCGGACATACGCAACACAGCCGATGAGGGACGCATCACAATCTCCGCCGCCAATGCGTTGCTCGGACGCATCTGCCTCTTTGAGGGCACGTGGCAGAAATATCACACTGAGATGGATGAGTATCCCGCCGCAAACAACCCTACTACGGTGTCTTCCCGCGCTGAAAGAAGCAAATATCTTCTTGGCATAGCAAAAGATGCTCTTGCCAATGTTGTGGCCGACAGCAGCTACGAGCTTTTCCACAACGACGCTCTCGGACAGGCTTCCTACAAATATATGTTCATTCTTGAGAACGTAGAGGCCCGCAACCCCGCCGGGGTGAAGAAAAGCGCCAACCATGAGTATATCCTTGCCAACCGTTTTGACGAGGTTTCCAAGATAGCGAGCCAGAACTGGGTACACACCTACACAAATATGGGAATCGGGCGACACCTGGTGGAAAGTTTCACCACAAAGGATGGATCACCCAAATCAACCGATTATTCCAATCCCCGCTATTGGTGTGACGACAATGTTGACCCACGAATTGCTGAAGTGGGAGTGCCATTCATGAGTTACAAATGGACATACAGCAGCAAACGCACAAACTATGACGAGGTGGGTTCCCCGACAGTCAATTCATCTCCCATCACCTTTATGCCGTCCATAAACAAATGGAGCGTTGAGACCACCTGCGGCGCCAACGACGCATCCTATGACGTGCCGATCATTCGCCTTGGCGGTGTCTATCTCGACTATGCTGAAGTGTTGTGTGAGCTCAATGGCGGTGGCTCTCTCTCCGTAGGCGAAAATGAGCATATCAACCTTCTTCGGAAGCGTGCCCACATGCCCACCAAGAGCCAGTGGACACTCGATGAAATACGCAACGAGCGTGCCTGCGAACTTTATCTTGAAGGTTATCGCGTGGATGATGTGCGCCGCTGGGCCAAAGGCGAGGAACTTTTCGGCGATAATCTCGAAGGCCTTTATATTGGCAAGTCGGCTGCCGAGCGCAAGAATATATTTGTGGCTTCGCCCTGCTATACGGTACAGGTGAAGAGCCTTACTTGGGATATTCTCAACAATTACCAATGGACGCGGCTTGAGGATGGCGACAAATGGCTGTATGTGTTCTGTGACCCCAACAACAAGCCAACCTACGCCCAAGCTTCCTCAAGGAAAGGTCCCGACGGCAAGACACTCTTCGTGGGCGCAGATCCTACAAAGACAATCAACGACGGTGCACCCATCTCATCAGAGGGATACTATATTCTCGAACCCAAGGAAAACCGAAAGTTCCAGCGACGTACTTATCTCGTACCTATTCCCCTTGACCAGATGGAACTAAACCCCAACCTCGCCCAGAATCCATTCTGGAACTAAAAAAAATTTGGATGTTAATTAAGTAAACATGATTATAGGTTCGTATTAGGTAGTGAGAGGCCGATAAGAGGATGACACCTCAAGGCCTCTCACTAAATTTTATCTTCAAACAATACTTAGTAATCGTTAAAAAATAACTTGGGACAGTTCTCCCACTACTTTGACAAT
>JAMPAV010000043.1 GCA_023667055.1 Muribaculum sp.
GAACCGGGAAAGGGCCTTATGTCCTATTTTTTATTTTAAATGAAAGAGCCGTGTCAAATCACTTCCGGTGTCCCATACGTCTGTGTGTAGGCTTGACTTTCCTTTGGCTTTTCGGTCTGTTTTTATTCAGTTTCTTTTTGCTGTATGGACTCGATTTTCTTGCCAAATTCGATGTTGATGATTTGGTTAGGTCCGTTGTTCCGTAGAGGTAACATGCCCAGTCAGGTTCGGATTCCGTGCCGAAATTGTACCAGAGTCCCCAATCCTGTACAGAAATGGAGCCATCGGCATTGATATGTCCCAGTGCCGGTGATTCCGGGTCATCTCCGTTCACAAACATATACCAGCCTGCATAGTCGTATCGGATATCAAATACTATAGACATATCGCTGAAGTCAACGGTCCCGGTCACAGGCTCTTCCGTATAAAACAGTCCGTCGATGGAAATCACATTATCGCTGACCTTAGTCACTGTGGCCCAGTCTGTCCATGTGTCATCATAATATGTCGGGTTGTTGTAATCAGACAAGTATTCGTAGCCGTTAAAATGGCAGTTGTATGTGCCCACAAGGTCATCTACTGTCATCGTCGATTCACCCGTTGACCAGTAAAACTCATCATAACCCCATGACTCATAGCCGTCATAATAGAGTCCGATAGACAATACTACCTCGCTCTCGTTGCCCTCGAAGGTAGAGTAGTTATACCAAGGATATGTCATTAGTATGGAAGGATTATCCACCCCGGTAGGCACTTGCCAAGTATAATAGCCATTCGACTCGTCATATACCTGTTCGCCGGTCAGGATACTTAGCATGTCATCGGGTGTCGAAGTGTCAACCTTGAAGTCGAGATTGTAACCCTCTACTCCGTAGAAGGCCTTGATGGAGTATGTGCCATCCGCGTATGCATCCATACATGCCGTCCAGCTCGAGTCAAGTTGCACACTGTAGTATGTGCCTTTCACTGTATATAAAGGAGTTTCGGGCTTATCTACATTGAAAATGCCGGTTGCTGATTCTCCTGACTCATAGCCGTCATACCCGGCTGCATACACTGTGAATGTGTAATCTCCATTTGCAAGATTTTTTAGTTCCACAGTGGTGCTTGTCGTGTTGTCGGATACCACAGTCTCGCCATAAGAGTCTTTAACCGAATATGAATATTCATTGGCATTGCTTACTGCCTCCCATGTCGCCGTGTAGTTGTATCCGTTGTCTGAGGTAAGTGTAAGACCTGTAGGGGTGGAAAGCTTGATCAGTGGGTCGGTGGTGGCCGTGAGCGTCACTGCAGGTGGTGTGGAATAGTCACCATCCATGCTTGCGAATGCCCATACTTCAAGTGTATAGGTTGTGGCCGGTTCAAGCCCCGTGATGGTCACCGCCTTGCTATGTGTCACACCGGCATCTACAGCTATTCCCTCTGTGTTTGAAAGACGATAGCCATACTGAACCGCGTTTGCCACGTCATTCCACTCGAACGTGAGTGAATTGTATGCCCCGGCCGTTTCTGTCACTGTCGGTGACTGAAGACTTGGCTTGGGATCGTCGTTGTCGCTGCAAGAATAAAAACAGATAGCACACGCCATGCAAAGGAGAGAGGCGAAAGTTTTATTGAATTTCATGTCTGTCAGTTTTTATTTGAATGGATTATACTTCATGTTGAAAGTCACATACCATGTTCCCCAGGAGAAGTCTCCGTTGTCGAATGTCACGTCAGTGGCCAGCGTGAGATATCCATAGAGGGTGGATTCGTTGTAAACCATATTCATTGATGAATAGCCGGTGGAGCCATATATGCCCACATATTGCACTGCCGGATAACCCTCAACATCACCCGGCGTCCATTCCGGCCAGGTCTGGTTTTCATCATCATAAAGATACCAATAGTCAAGACCGTCGTAGTCGCTGCCGGCTGAGTTGAAGTCGCAGTTGATAAGAGGGATGAATTGTGTGGATTTGCCCGTATTGCAGATAAATTGCATTTCAAGTCCCGAACCAAAGAAGTCGGTGAGTTTATACTGGTTGGTGCCTTCAAGTCGGAACATCTGTCCGTGTGTGTTGGGATACATGTTTCCACCTGCATCATACTGGTACATGTAGGTCACGTTGTCGGCGCATTCCACCCAGCTTGCCTTGATAGCTGAGAAACTTACGGAAGGAAGGCCTTCTCCGTATGTGTAGAACTGGTCTTCGGGCACTGCGAGTGTAAACGATGCACGTTGTCCCATTGGAAGTCCCGAACAACTTACACTTACTGTTGTCTTTGCCTGTCCTGCTTCAAATTCGGCATTCCCTAAAAGCGAGAATCCTTCGGTCTCTGATGTAAGTGCCAGTGGTACGGAAGTGGCATTTTCTGTGTCAAGGCGTGCCACAGTCACATCAATGATTTGTTCTGATTCGTCTGATTCAGAATCGAATATGTAGGAGGTTTTGGTTGGACTTATAAAGTAAGCTCTCGTCCCCGCTGCCTCATCCGATGGCCCCGGTGTCCATTCGTCGGAATCCGAACATCCGGCGAATGAAATCATCAGCGATGCTGCCAATATATGATATATCTTGATTTTCATTTTGTCATATTATTTAATCGAAATCTAACCCTTAAATCTTAATTCTCTTTTTGCCAAACTGAATATATCGAACCGTGCGATGGGTCAGGATTAAGTTTGACTGCAGGGTTATAGTCCCGCTCTGACTGCGGAATGCTGAAAGTGGTCCATGGTGCCACATAGCCCGGAAGCGAATTAAACTGTGTGGAGGAGATGAAGTTGGTGCCGTCATATCCTCGGGTAATAGGCATCCTCAGTCGGCGTACGTCAAATAATATCAGACCTTCGCCCCAGAATTCGATTCGCTTCTGATCATATACGTCTTCGATAAATCCGTCAATTCCTGCTCCCGTACTTCTGTAGGAACCATCAGTGTAGCGGTAGGAGTTCACAAAAGTTTCGAGCAACTGTCGCCCTGCGCCGTCGCCCTGAGCCCGACCCACGGCTTCAGCCTCTATCAGGTACATCTCTTCTACACGCATCAAGGGCAATGATATCGCATTCCCCACAGTTGAGGTCGTACAGTTGCCCTGTCCCGGATGGTATTTGAATCCCACGTATGCCGGTATCTGTTTCCATGTGTCGTATTCAAGATTTGTGCCTCTTGAATATGTTGATTCAAAAGCACTTTGTTTCCCTGCATCTTTAGGATCAATCCAGGTGGCTTTGCGCCAGTCGGAATCTGCAATCTTGTCATAAAGCCGTGCATCTATCATGCGGTATGCCTTATAGGTCGGGCTGCTTACACCATAATCGGTTTCTGGTGACATGTAAGACGACCAAGAAATCCAATAACTTGAGGTGGAGGCAAGTGCATTGTCGGGAGATATTATGTTTGCCCACATCCAGGAATTGTTGGGAGTGTTGAAGGCTGTCTTGGGGTCATACCATTGACCTTCAGAGTAGGGAGTATAGCCGGAATTGATGGCCCGTCGGGCGTATTCTGCCGCTTTCGCAAAACATTGCTTTGCCTCTGTTATGCCAAGTTTATCCCATTGGATGGCAGAATCATCCTCGTGTTGAAGTGCTGTGGCAAGATCTTCCGGAAATAATTCAAACCGTGTGCCGATTGTAAGCCAGAATCTTGCCAATAATCCGTAGATTACACCCCTGCTTCCATACATCTTTGATGATGGGTTGCTCATGCCATACACGTATTCCTCGCCTCGGTTGAGGTCTGTGAGAATGAAGCGGTACATTTCGTAAAATGGAGCCCGAGGATTGTTGCGTGATTCAGCTTCGGTGGTCTTTTCTGTGACAATTGGCACTGTCAGTCCAAGTATTCCCTCAGCCTCGGCCTTCTGGTCCAGTTCCGGATATCCGGTGAGCATATATTCATACCATTGGGCCATCTCCATGTATGCGTTGGCCCGATATGCAATTGCTGTAGCCGCCGGAGAAGCATCGGAGGGATTCTTCTCTACATCAATCACATTCAACAATAGATTGCATTTCTGGATAAG
This sequence comes from Muribaculum sp., assembly GCA_023667055.1. Lineage (GTDB taxonomy): Bacteria > Bacteroidota > Bacteroidia > Bacteroidales > Muribaculaceae > Lepagella. Next base: position 4,012 of record JAMPAV010000043.1, read on the forward strand.
GGAGTAATATCTTTGCCATACTGTATATTGCAACTGCCAGTCACCGCCAAGATACTCTGCCTGCCCCACGTAGGAATAATAATCGTAAGAAATATCATAGATAGGCATATCGCTTGTCGAGGCGTCGCGCCATATCTTGAATCCTCCGAAGCCTATGTCGTAGGAGTAGTCTGAATCGAATGTGTTCAGATAATAGGGAATTGCATTGGCAAGACCCGCCTTTCCCTCTTCTGTGTCAACTTGTGACTGCACTGTCGTGCTTGTGGGGATGGCTTCCTCCAGACATGACACAAACAACGGTGCGGACACCATCACTATCAGTGCGTTTATAATATGTTTTTTCATCGTTTATGCTATTGAATGATTATGGAGCGTTGTTAGAACTCTACTGAAAGTCCTCCTGATATCGTGCGCATCGGGAAGGCATATCCGGAATCGGAGTTATAGTTGCCATAGAGAGAGCCCATTCTCGGATCAAAACCTTTTCGGTGCGACCAATAGTAGATGTTTTCAGCCTGACAGAATACGCGGAGATTCGACAGATGCATCTTTCGTGTTATTTCGGTCGGGAATGTATAGCCAACGGAGACATTTCTCAGTCCTATATATGAAGCGTTGGTAAGGTAGCGACTGGAATATGAGCCCGGTGTATAGTATCCAAATTTCCAGATTGGAATTTCCGAACTTGTGTTTTCAGGAGTCCATGCATTGAAAACGTCCTTGTGCATTGGCATGCCGGTGTATGTACCGTATGGTGCCGACATGAAGTATGCGTAGTTGGAGTCTATCTTCTTGCCCCCTATGGAATAATTGAACTGAGCATTTACATCAACACCGAAGAATTTGAATGATGTGTTGAATCCTCCGAATACATCCGGAAGTGCCGAACCGCATAGATAGTAGTCGGCATCCTGATAGTCGGTGGTGGTTGTTAGGGTACCATCGGCTGCTGTCTTGTAGTAAAGAGCCTGTCCTTTGTCATCAAGTCCGGCGTCTTTCTTCAGCCTCCACGTGTTGACCGGAAGTCCCTCTCCATAATAATTGTTGCCGTCAAGATAACCCGGATGTCCATCCATCGTCACGAGTTTCTTCTCTTCCGGGAGATAAGTCACACGGTTGCGTTCCCAGGTCAGGTTGAGCCCGATGTTCCATGTGAAATTATTAAATTGGAGCACATCGGCATTCAACTCGAGTTCCACGCCTGTGTTGCGGATATTGCCGATATTGTCATAGTAACCGGTGTATCCTATTGAAAGTGGCGTGGCGAACCATGTGAGCATATCGCGGGTTGTCCTCGAATAGAATTCAAGCCCTCCGGAGAGCCTGTTTTGGAAGAGCTCGAATTCCAATCCGGCATTAAGGCTGCCTACTGTTTCCCATGAAATGTTTTCATTTCCCTTGCTTGAGAATACGAATGCGGTATAGCCGTCGGCATTTCTGATATCGTATTTGTTGGTGTATCTGAATGATCCGATGCCATCGTTGCCTTGTTCGCCGTATGATAATTTCAGCTTTAGCATATTTATAAAGTCAGATTTCGGAAACCATTCTTCCTTCGTCATGATCCAGGCGGCTCCTACGCTCCAGAAGTTACCCCAACGGTGTTTTGGATCGAATCGCGAGCTTCCGTCGCGACGGAAGGATGCTGAGGCGAAATATTTGCTGTCATAGTCATATTGGGCCCTGATGAACCAACCTTCTATATTGTACATGCTTTGGCTGCCGTCTGCATCTGAAAGTGAAATCGCTCCGTCAAGTTCCTTGTTCTTCTCAAACAATGCGACTTTGGTGCGTTTGCCGCTCAGGTTTGAGCTGCTGTCTCTTGTGTATTCATGTCCCAACAGCACATCCACAGAGTTGAGGCCAAAGTTTTTCGAATAGTTCAAAAGTTGCTGGGTGTTGAAGTTGGCTGTGCGGTAGTGGTAGGTTGATACGCTTCCTATCCCTTTGTCATATCCATAGTAGGGTGGATAGGCATATCCTATTCTGTTTTCTGTGATGTAGGATGTTCCGTTCACTGTGAAATGAAATCCATCAAGAAAATCTACTGTGGCGTATCCCTGGATGGAGAAGGCATTGCTCACGTTATTGTTGTAGTCAAGCAGGTCGGCCTGAACATAGTTGCCGTTGTTGTCAGGGGCCCTTAGGAGTCCTGTGTAGTCACCGGCACCATAGTCAAACACTTTCCCATGGCTGTCGGTGAGGATATTTCCCTGTGCATCCCTCACATAAAGAGGATATATCGGACTCATGCCTGTCACTACTGAAAATATGTTGCTGTTGGAGTTGGTCTCTGTATGGTTGTATGATGCCGATCCTCCTACCTTAAGGAAGGGATACGCCTGTACGTCTGCTTTCAGACGAGCTGAATAACGCTGTATGTCATTGTTGTATGCAAGCCCGTCTGCGTCAAGATATCCGAGGCTTGCAAGGAAACTGTAGCGATCGTTGCTGCTTGTCAGCGACACGTTATATTCCTGTCGGAAGCCTGTCCGCGTTCCTTCCTTTTCCCAGTCATCAGGATAAAGTGTATAGATTTCTCCATTGTTGACAACGCGATTGCCAAGCGTCGCATTGGGGTTGAGTCTGCCATTGGTGCCTATCAGAACCTCACCTTCCGGCACATTATATACCACGTATCCCAGACCTCCATCCGAATATGATGCTCCAATCATGTTGTTGGCATTCACGTGTGCCTGACCTGCCCCCATGCCATTGTCCATCATATACATATTCTTGTATGCCAGATAAAAGGCCTCATAATATTGCCCCGGATCTTTAATCAGGTCATAGTCAATGCGTCCGTTGGTGTTTGCACCCCATTTGGCGTTGAAGTTTACTTTCGTCACTCCTTTTTGTGCATTCTTCGTAGTGATGAGTATGACACCGTTTGCACCGCGGGCGCCATACAGTGCATTGGAAGCCGCATCCTTCAGCACAGTGATACTTGCCACGTCGTTGGGGTTTATGTCGTTCCAATATCCGGAGTAGGGCATTCCGTCAACTACAATGAGAGGGGAGTTGCTCGCGTTGATTGATCCTATACCTCGTATTGTGATTGTCGGGTCGGATGTGAATGAATTGCTTTCAATCATATTGAGACCGGTCACACTACCGTTTAGAGCCTCAATTGGGTTGGTGACCTGCTGCCGTGCTATCTGCTCTGCATTGACCACACTCGCTGATCCGGTGAATGACTCTCGTTTCTGTTTTCCGAAGGCCACCACGATGGTCTCATCGAGCATTTCGCTTGTCGGGTCGAGATAAATCTTTAAATCCGGCTGGATTTGGACTGTCTTGTTTTTGTATCCGACATACGATACTTCGAGAAATTTGTCGGAGCTGTTAAGACCATGGAGCGTAAACCTGCCATCAATATCGGTTGCGGTGGCTTTGTTCGTTCCCTTCACCTTCACTGTGGCGCCTATCAGAGTCTCATTGGTACCGCTGTCGTACACGATGCCCGAGACATTGTCTGATTGCGCTAAAGCATTCGCTGCGAATATCAGTAGGAATGCTAAAATCAGTTTGTTTCTCATCTGGTGTTAGTTTGGATATAGTTTTGTTGATGTGCAAAATTAGTAAAAAAATGTCAGATATTTATAAGAACTGTATATTTTTTTACTTTTTAAGTGTCATGAAATGCATCCAAAAAGACAAAAGTTCCACCAATATGGCGAAACTTTCATATATGATTACTGTCCATATAAACTAAACCCTAAACTCTACCCCCTGAACAAATCACCGAAATCCTCGGTGTTACTCCTGTGTAAGGGGCTTCCGGCCCCTTAATAGAAAACTAATCTTGCGAATCGCCCTTACCCCTTACTCCTTAACTCTTATATTGATGATGCTATTCAGCTGCGAATGCTCCACAAGAAAGCCGTCGTGTCCGAATTCCGACTCTATCTCAAAGTATCGGGCATTCGGTATCATGTCTGTCAGCCTGCGCATTTCCTCCGGGAGAAATATGATGTCGGTGGTGATTCCTATTACAGTTGTATCTGCTTTTATAGAGGATAATGCCTTCTCAACTCCACCACGGCTGCGACCCACATCATGAGTATCGAATGCGTCAAGTATTGTCATATAGGAATAGGCATTGTATCTTCGGCATAGCTTCTCTCCCTGATATTGTTGGTAAGTACACGCCCTGTGAGATTCCGTAATTTCATCAGATTTCGGATCCTGTTGGGTTATGTTGTATCCCCATGGCCCACGGTAGGAGAGAAGTCCGATAGCCCGTGCCGTCGCGAGTCCTGCCATGCCGGCGTCGTGCCTGCGTTCTCCGTATGTTTGGTCTGCCTTGATTGCCATTCGCTGGGTCTCATCAAGAGCGATACTCCATGGTGATGCTTTCGGAGCAGTGGCAATCAAAATCAGACGATTGAATCTTTCCGGCTGCATCACTGCCCATTCTATAGCCTGGAATCCACCCACCGAACTCCCTACAAGAGTATTTATTTCGTGAATACCGAGCGTATCGGCAAGAAGAATATGCGCGTTCACCATGTCACGTATGGTGATCTTCGGAAAATCAGTGTAATACGGTTCTCCGGTCTCCGGATTTGTTGAAAGCGGCCCGGTGGAACCGTAGCATGATCCGAGGATGTTGGCACACACCACAAACCATTTCTCCGGGTCAAGAAAACATCCTTTCTCCACTGTGTGTGGCCACCAGTCGGCGACATCGCTGTTGGCAGTCAGCGCATGGCATACCCATACCACGTTGTCTTTCCGCTCATTGAGCGTGCCAAACGTGTGATAGGCTATGGTTAATTCCGGAAGCGACAGCCCGGATTCAAGATTAAATGAATAGTGGTATGTGATAGAGTTCAATGTTGTTGTTTTCAATGATGTCTTTCCCTTTATTTGCAGGTCATGATCTTAAGAACGAGTTGATCTGTGGCTTGCATTGATTCGCGACCGATTTGGGTGAGGTTGTGTATTGTCTCATCCACGTCATCGGATATTATTCCTTCGGCGGAGGTAACAGCAAACCCCTTCATGGCCAGCATGGCCGACATCATGGCGGTGCTTACGCCGCTGGAAATCTTCATGGAGCATGAAGGTTTAGCTCCATCGCATATCATGCCGGTCAGGTTTGCCACCATGTTCTTAACAGCATCACATATTTGCTTGAAGCCGCCTCCCATCAGATAGACAAGGGCACTTGAGGCACCGGTGGAAGCCACGACACATCCGCAAAGTGCTGACAGACGTCCCAACGACTGCTTTATATATATGGAGGTGAGATTGCTCAGTATAAGAGCCCTGATGGTCGTTTCTTCAGAAGCATTAATATCTCTGGCAAATGAAACCACCGGCATCGTGGCCGTTATGCCTTGGTTGCCCGAACCGCTGTTGCTCATCACCGGGACCATTGCTCCACCCATGCGGGCATCGCAGGCGGCTGACGTCAGCATTATGGCATGAGCCACCGGAGTATCTCCAAAAAATTTCTCGCCATAGTGTTGCACCGTGGTCCCCAAAGAATGTCCATATTCTCCTTTCAACGCAAATTCGGCAGCGGCAAGATTCAGCCGCTTTGCTTCGAGTATGAAGGATATTTCATCAATAGGGGCGCTCATAGCATAGTCATACACCATGCGAAGGTTCAGTTCCGGATCCGTATCACCTGCTTCGGAAGTATCTGCCGATTCTTGATTCTTTTCTAAAATCTTAAGACCGTTCTTCTCTATGAGAATAAAGTTGGTGTGTGCGCCTGAAATTATGGCATGAGATGATGTGCTTTGGGCGAAAGCCCTTACATCTATATATAGATTGGATGGGGCTTCGGGTTCAAGTTCTATGGTGATGCGTTCTTCTTCTATATACTTCCGGCCTTTTTCCACTGCCTCCGGCGTGACATCGCGTAGCACCTCTAAGCTATATTCCGATTTTCCCACTAATGCTCCAAGTGCCACAGCAATTGGAAGTCCTATCATTCCCGTGCCGGGTATGCCCACACCCATTGCATTCTTTATGATGTTGCCGCTCAGGCGCAGCTCTATTTTTTCAGGTCTCTGTCCGAGTGTCTCTGTGGCTTTTGCCACACATAGTGCCACCGCCACCGGTTCCGTACACCCTACTGCGGGCACTACCTCTCGTTTTATCAGTTCCGTGATTTGGTCTCGTATTCGTTTCTCCATGATGTGTCAGTCTTCGATATGTCAGTCTTCAAATGGAAGTGAATCCCGATGGGCGCTCTCTATCCGCTTGTTGCGCCAGCACTTGCGGCATACGGCTATATAGCGGTCGTTGCCCCCTATTTCCACCTGTTCTCCCTCTGTGATTATCTCTCCGTTGCCGTCTATTCGCGCGTTCACTATCGTTTTCCGCCCGCAACTGCATGTCGATTTTATCTCGTCGATTGAATCGGCTATTTCAAATAGCCTGCGCGACCCCTCGAATAGATGCGTCTTGAAGTCGGTGCGAAGTCCGTAGCACACCACGTTGCACGCATAGTCATCCACCACCCTCGAAAGCTGGTCCACTTGGTCTGCGCTTAGAAACTGTGCCTCATCCACAAGTATCCAGTCTGGCACATCAAGCGTTTGCTCAAACGAGTCATGAATCATGTCATATAGATTGGTGTCCGGATAAATCCAGCTGCATTCGCGCTCTATGCCGATGCGCGACCGGATTACGTTTTTCTTCTCTCGTGTATCCACCACCGGCTTCATGCATATATATGCCATTCCGCGTTCCTCGAAGTTATACGCCGTTGTCAGCAGCATGGCGGTCTTCGCCGACCCCATGGTGCCATATCTGAAATATAGTTTGCCTATTCGATTCATGCCACAAAATTACAATTCTTGACCCATATATGCAAATTTTTCCTCAATTTTCCATTCCCCAGTGAACTTTAATTGAAATGTAATTGTTTTGAAATCATAAAAATCGAAAGTGTGAATGTTTTATAATTAAAATTGATTGTTTTTTTCACTCCAGACAATCGTTTGAAAGAAGAAAAGACAAATTAACCACTAAAACATCAACATTATGAACACTCAAACTATTATCTCCATTAATCCCACCTGCTCACCTTCAGGTATGAACATGGCAAAAGAAATACTACGAAATCACAACATATCCAAGCGTCCAATCAGTGCGCTGAAGCAATCTGTCCGCCTTATTCTCGGCATCACCACCAGCGAGGGAGTTTCCCGCCGCCAGTGGACTTTCCGTGTGGTGCTCGGCTCCATCCTTATGTGCTTCGGCCTCCTGTTCCTGCACACTGAGGCTTTCGACATTTCTCAGCAGGTGATGCCGGGTATTTCATTGGCTATGATTGCAGCCGGTGCCTTCGTGGCATGTGGCTTGCTCACAAGAATCGTTTCCTTCGGAATGTCTATAATCCTTACCATGGCTCTTTGCCACATCGGCATCGTGTATATGACCGGGTTCTCTATACTCGTGTGTATCGGAGTTTGTCTCGCCGGAATCATCACAGGATCGGGTCGCTACAGTATGGATACTTTACTCTACAATGGTCTCTTCTCCCGGAGACGCTTGGGTCAGAACTGCGCCTTTTAATTCCAGCTTCACCTTGAATGGGGTAGCCTGCCGGCGTGGCTTCGCCGACTGATAATAGTAAAACGACTTTTGTGTGTCCCACGACTTCACATCCTGCCTTTTGGTCTCTCCGCAGGGTATTTCGCACTCAAACCTCACGTCTCTGCGGTGGAGTTGTCTCCCTTGCATGTCGAGGTAGAGGATGTCTAATATCACTTTCCTCAGTGTCGAGTCTGTTCTGTTTGAGATGAAGAAACTCTCTGTTGAGGAATTTGCAGTTTTGTCAAACCCGTAAAAACGAATCTTGTCTGCGATTTTGCTGATGTTATCGGTGGAATCGCTTTCGCATATTATGATTCCCTCTTCCGGCATCTTTTCTTTACCGCTGCTGATTGCTGTGGAATTTTTCACCGGCATCTTCGATCGTATCTTACGCGCTGCTGCGTTGTCGGCAACGGCAAGACATGCAAGGATCATTGCTGCAACCTGCAATATGATTCTCCTCAGTGCCTTCATTGAATCCTGTTTCATTACTTCAGAGAATCCTGTTTTTACGCTTCAGTGAGCCGTTGTGGTCGTACCCCGGATATATCTTAACAAGCCCGGCCGGAAGATCATCCACCGGATTGCTTACCGATATTCTCACTATCCTCCAGAATCGTGGTAGAAGTGTGGTAGGATTGATCTTGAATTTGAATTTGGCTGCTTTCACCCTTATCGATTCTCCGTCGCTCGATAAGGTGGCCGTGCAATCGGTAGGTTTTATGAATTTGAAATCTTCTTTCCTTGTCCACTGTTCAAGCCTGTATTGCCGAGCATCAATAGATGGATAGAGTCGCCCGATGACATCTCCGGGATTGAGCCTGCAATCAGGGGTGCTCAATACTGTCAGTGAATACGTGCCGGCCACTGTGTTGTCCGAGCTGATAAGCACTCTTGTGTTGTCGTCGGGATATTCCCAGATGCCTTCTATCGGTTGCAGCACATTGCCGTCACACCATGCTCTGGCCGCATCCTCATTGATGTTTTCTGCAGAGGCGGCCAGGGTCATGATGCAGCATGCTGCTATCGTGAATATCCTCAGTAATCTCATGGTCACCCTTTGGGAATTAGGTGGCGTTATTTTGTTGCAAAACTGTATGACAGTCCGAAACTCAATATCTCTTTTAGCATCCAGTGATGCCATTTCGATGCGTTGAAGTCTGAACTCGTGTCATATCTCAGGTTGGCGTAAATCTGGGTGCTGAGAAATCGGTTGATGGCAAAGTCCCATGTCGTCTCCACATTCCCCTGGAAATACGTGTAGTCGGTAAATGCAAACACCCTCGTGCGCATCGATATGTTCGAGATGGGTTTCCATGTCATGTTCATCTCCCCGCTCGAACCAAACTCACTGTGTGTGCTCTTGCCGGGTTTGATGTTGAATTGGGCATGGTCTATGTTTTTGTCTATGCATGCCTTCATGTTGTATGAAAGCGGTGCCACTGATGCTGATATGCTGAAGGTCTTTTTCTTGTTTTCTTGGCTGTAGGTCATACCAAGACCAAGGTTAAGGTCAGCCGGCGACAATATGGATGCGGTCTTTGTGTTCGTGTTGGTCTTGTAGTTGTTGAAAAACTGCGTCTTGAACTGCCCAGTGATGGTATAAAACCATTTTGTGAAGGCCTTGAAACCATACTTCACATTGTATTGCAGCAGGTCTTCCGACAGGGAGTATTTCCTCCCCACTGCATTCTGCTCTATTGAGTTGACACCAAGTTTATAAGAGAGTGTGCTCTGAAATATCTGGTTGGGATGGTATGTCGGGTTGAGCTGCACATCCCAGTAGAAGTTGAAGAGAAGGGCAAGATAATTGTTGCCGCCCTGGTACCAGTTTTTCGACACGTAAGCCTGCGAAAACTGCAGCCCTGTGTTGAATTTATGCAGCCAATGCTTCTTTTTCTGCTCAAACTCAGGGATGAACGCATCGTTGGTCGTCACCTCCGGAAGTTCGAGATTCCTTATGTAGGTGCCGAGTGATATATCATCCTCCGGCAATCGCGGTGGCACGGGTAGATCCCAGTAGGTGTATTCGATGGTGCTTGGCGTATATACCATCGCATGATACATTATGTCCTGGCTGATGCGCGATTGTGTAAGCGCGTCTCGAAGCCATGCCGGTGTGTATGTTGTTGCCTCTTGGGTTGAGGTCGGTAAAGAGGCCTGACTGTTGTTGGAGATGTCCTCGAAACTTTTTTTCTTGATAGTCCGGTAGCCGGAGAATACCCATGGAGCCCTCATAGGATTATAAGGTAGCTCTGGCATCGTGTCCGGTAGTGATTGAAGTATCTCCGCAAGATCCCTTATCACCACCGGCTCGCGTACCGGTATGCTGTCGGTATCTGTTATTTCTTCTGGAAGGTATGACAATGTGTCATTTTCCACTACGATCTCTTGGGCTGATAGCATGGATGCTGCGCTCAGCATGATGGTAAGAGTCAAAGATCTCATGTTGGTTGTCTTGTTTTGGTGTGTTGTGAATTAGCTTGCATGTCTCGGGTGAGGTCACTTCGAGGGCTTGGTCAGGATGTTGTCGTATTCTTTGCCCTTGATGATCTTAAGTGCTTCCCCAAACATCGGGTCCTTTTCGTTATATACCTTGAAATATGTCGAGGAGTCGTAAATGTCTCGTCCTATTAGCCCCTTGAGCACCATGCTGAATAGCGGACGGCTCAATTTGGCCTCTTCTTCGTTATATTCTATTTTCTCTGCTGTGGCCATGTCAAATAGTTCTTGCAGCTGGGCATCAGTAATCTTGTAGCCTGCCACATAGTCTTTGTCTGTCGGGTACTTGCTGAGGATTTCTTTGCGCTGTGTGTCAACTGTCTTTATCGCAAACTTATTTAGAAGTCCCTTGGCCATGACTTGCCTGTAGTATTTCGTGTTCTCTGTCGTGTCTATCCCCACGAATTTGTCGGGTGATATGCCGCCTCCTCCATATATGGGTCTGTGTAGCCGCTTGGTCTCCACTCTCAGCGAGTCTATATATTTGATGGAGTCTGCGTGCATCAGCTCGCCGCTGTTGAATCTGTCGATGATGTCGTGCGCGTACGCATCCGACTTCCCTTTCTCATATTGCTTCTGGATGTCTCTCCCGGTGGGGGTATAGTAATGCGCCACAGTGAGTCTCATCATCGATCCGTCGGGGAAGGGCACAGGCCTTTGCACAAGTCCTTTGCCGAAACTGCGCCGTCCCACAATAACTCCACGGTCCCAGTCCTGGATTGCTCCGGCTGTGATTTCTGATGCGGATGCCGAGAATTGGTTCATCATCACCACAAGTCTCCCGTCTTCAAGCAGAGGTTTCCCCTCTGATGGGAATGCGAAGTAATCATATTTGGGATTGTTGCGCCCTTCTGTAAATACCGCAAGACTTCCCTTCGGTAGCAGCTCGCCGAGTATATCCACAGATGCCTTTAGATATCCTCCGCCGTTGTCGCTTAGGTCGAGGATGAGGTCTTTCATCCCTTCCTTCTTTAATTTCTTCACTGCCTCCACAAATTCCTTGTGAGTGTCGTTGGCGAATTTGTTGATGCGGATATATCCTATCCCCGGCTCCACCATGTAGGAGGCATCCACACTGTAGATGGGTATGTCATCCCTGACTATCCTGAAGTCTATGGTGTCCGGTTTTGCCGATTCATAGCGTAGCACTTTGACATCTACTGATGTGCCTTTCGGCCCGCGCAGACGGCGCATGATGTCGGAATTCAGCATCTTCACTCCGGCTATAAGTGTGTCGTTGACCTTGATGATGCGGTCGCCGGGAAGAATACCCACCCTCTCCGATGGTCCTCCACCGATGGTCTCTATGATGTAGAGAGTGTCGGTGGCCATGTTGAAGGAAATGCCTATCCCGCTGAATGATCCTTCAAGCGGCTCGTTCAGGTCTTTTGTCTCTTTGGCATTGGTATATGATGAATGAGGGTCAAGCTCCTTGAGCATACCCACTATCGCATCCTCCACAAGCTTGTCTTGATTCACTGAATCCACATATAGCTTGGCTATAGCCTGTTCGGCATATTGGAGTTTATGCACCGGGAGGAATTGTTGGGCTGAGGCCGCAATCCCTAACAAAAGTATTATCGGGTATAGTATTTTCTTCATGGCTATCTTAAGTGGTGATTTAATTTGAATGGCGTTTTTCTGATTTATGGTAAAAATTTAGTTGCGTCGTAGCCGTTCCGCGTCAGTTCTCTCACCATGCTGCTGGATACGAATCCCAATTCCGGACGTGCCACAAGAAATACGGTCTCTATCTCGGAGATCGCGGAGTTGGTGTCGGCAAGATTTCGCTCGTATTCAAAATCTTTCACCTCCCGAAGTCCTCGGATGATGAAGCGGGCTTCATGCCGGCGGGCAAATTCCACCGTCAGTCCCGTGTATGCTTCCACCTTCACTCTTGCATCTCCTGAATAGACCTTTTCAATGGCCGCTACTCTATCTTTAACATCGCTGTAAGATGATTTGTTCTCGTTGTAGCCAACTCCTATTATCACACGCTCGAAAATCTCAAGTGCCCGGTCGGTGATATCCTTGTGCCCGATTGTGAAGGGATCGAAACTGCCCGGAAATATCGCTGTCCTCATATATTTTCTTCCTCGATGATTAGATTGTCGATGATGAAGTTCTGACGGTCCATTGTGTTCTTCCCCATGTAAAACTCAAGCAGTTGCTCCGAACAGTCCTCTTTCTTCACCACCACCGGGTCCAGTCGCATGTCGGGGCCTATGAATTCGGCAAACTCGTCGGCATTGATCTCTCCAAGTCCTTTGAATCGGGTTATCTCGGCATTCTTGCCGAATTTGGCAATCGCCGTCTCCCTCTCCTCGTCGGTGTAGCAATAGTAGGTGTCTCTCTCTCCTCTCTCTTCTCTCTCTCCTCTCTCTTCCTTCTTTTCTTTTTTCTTCCTCCCCTTGTGGCGCTGGATAGCCGCTTTGTTGCGGACACGGAAAAGCGGGGTCTGGAGTATATAGACGTGACCCTTCTTGATGAGGTCCGGAAAGAAAGTGAGGAAAAAAGTGATGCAAAGCAGCCTGATGTGCATTCCATCCACATCGGCATCTGTCGCTATGATAACCTTGTTGTATCTCAACCCCTCGATGCCTTCCTCTATGTTCAGGGCCGCCTGAAGAAGATTGAATTCGTCGTTCTTATACACTATCTCATGCGTCAGCCCATAACTGTTGAGCGGCTTTCCCCTTAGGGAGAACACAGCCTGGGTCTCAGCATTCCTCACCTTTGTGATTGTGCCGCTTGCAGAGTCTCCCTCAGTGATGAAGATGGCGGAGTCCTCGCGGCGGTCTTCTTTGGCCGATGGCCTCAGGTTGTCGTTGTAGTGGATGCGGCAGTCGCGGAGTTTCCGGTTGTGCAGGCTTACCTTCTTTGCCTTCTCCCTCGCAAGCTTGGCCACTCCCGCCATAGCCTTGCGCTCTTTCTCGCTTGTCGCGATTTTCTTGAGCATCTCGTTGGCGGTGTCTATGTTCTTGTGGAGATAGTCGTCAAGTTCCTTCTTCAGGAAATCCCCGATGAATTTGTTCACTGTGATTGGACTGTTGGGTGCTATCTCCTTGCTCCCGAGCTTTGTCTTCGTCTGCGACTCAAACACTGGCTCCTGTATGCGCACACTCACCGCCGCCACTATTCCGTTGCGTATGTCGGAATATTCATAGTTCTTGCCGGAAAAGGCCTTGATGGTCTTTCCGATATGTTCCTTGAATGCTGCAAGATGCGTGCCTCCCTGGGTGGTGTGCTGTCCGTTGACAAACGAATAATACTCCTCTCCGTTCTGGTCGGTATGCGTGATCACCACCTCTATGTCGTCTCCCTTCAGGTGGATAATGGGGTAGAGCGGTTCGGCGGTGATGTTCTCTCTCAATAGGTCAAGAAGCCCATGGCGCGACAGATACCGTTTGCCATTGAAATATATCTGTAGCCCGGCATTGAGATAGGTGTAGTTGTTCACCATGGTCTCAATAGTATCCAAATCAAAACGGTAATCCCTGAACAATGTCTCGTCTGGCCGGAAACATACCAGCGTGCCGTTCTCCTCCCTTGTCGGAAGTTTGTCGGTCTGCTCTATCAGGTTGCCCCGGTCGAAAGATACTTTCACCGACTCTCCGTCTCTGAAACTGGTCACCTCGCAGTGTGTGGAGAGTGCATTGACGGCTTTAAGACCCACTCCGTTGAGCCCCACCGACTTCTTGAAGTTCTTGTCGTCGAATTTGCCACCGGTGTTGATGTCGGAGGCCACCTCCTTCACCTTGCCAAGAGGAATGCCGCGTCCGTAGTCTCTTATTGAGACTTCTCCCGTCTCGGCATCCACATTCACATCTATTCTTCGGCCGGCTCCCATGTTGAACTCATCGATGGAGTTGTCTATCACCTCCTTGATAAGCACATAGATACCATCCTCGGCATGCGACCCGTCACCGAGTTTCCCGATATACATGCCGGGGCGGCGGCGTATATGCTCATTCCAGTCGAGGGTCTGGATGGCGTCATCGCCATATCCCGAATCCTCCACCTTTTCCGGCAGGTTCACATCGATCTCAAACTCCGTCTCATCCGCAATCGGCAGTTTGATTTCCGGCTCTGAAGATATGTCAAATATATTGTCGCTCAAAACTATGTTAATTTTGAATTTTGAATTTTGAATTTTGAATTTTTAATCTTTGTCAAATTCCAATAAACTAAACCCTAAACTCTACACCCTAAACATCACTTGATTTCTTCTCTCAGCCACTTCTCCAGTTCTCCGGTCCATTGCCTTTTATACTTGAAGCTGTCGCGGAAGCCCCATCCATGTCCTCCAATAGGATAGGCATGAAGCGTAGCCTTCACCTTATTTCCAATCAAGGCATTATAGTAGTTCAGGCTGTTTGCCGGCGGCACTGCCCCGTCATCCGACGATAACATGATGAATGCCTTCGGAGTGTCCGGCGTCACCTGCAGTTCATTCGAGAATTTCTTCACCAACTCCTCCGAGGGGTTGTCGCCAAGCAGGTTCACTCTCGATCCCTTGTGTGTAGTGTTGAGGTCCATCGACACCACAGGATAGAAAAGCACCTGGAAATCCGGTCTCGTCTTCTCCGATGAATAATGGGTGGCAAGCGTTGAGGCAAGATGTCCTCCCGCGGATGCTCCGGCAATCCCCACTTTCCGTGGGTCAACACCAAGTTCACCCGCATATCTTCTCAACACGCGCATCGCCTGTTCGGCATCTGCGAGAGGTATATCTGAATTCTTGTTGGGTAGCCGGTATTTGAGCACCGCGTAAGTGATGCCCTGGCTGTTAAACCAATCTGCCATGTCATGGCCTTCATGACCGGTAGCCTCATGGGTGTAGCCACCACCCGGACACATCAATATAGTCTTGCCGGTGGCATTCTTCGGCGTATATACAGTGATTGCGGGGTCCTTGCTGTAGTCTGTGGCCCGTATGGCCGCCAACTTCTCATCGGTTATAGTAAGGGGATCATCGTCATAGATAAGGATTTCAGTTTTCTTCTGAGCAAAAGTTGACATGCTCAAAGCTATAAGTCCCAAAGTCAAGAGGCGTTTCAATTTCATGGCGTAATTTGTTTATTTCTTCAATTTGGCAAAATTAATAATAATTTCGCAAATCTCCAAATCCAACCCCAAGAATAAATTGAAATTGAAAATATGCCACTTGCTTCTTCTCGATTTCTCTCTTCTCTTTTCTCTCTTTCTCTGCCTCACGTAGTCTCTCTGCCTCTCGTCGTCTCACCCTGACTCTCGTTGTCTCTTTCAAACTTAAGTTTCTGATTTACCTAATTTATTGAATATCGATGATATACTTAATCACAGAACTATCACGGAACCGATTTCACAGAGCTTTCACAGAACTTTTTTTCACAAGAACTCTGGTTTCCTGACGGAAACTGGAACTTGCACAGAACTCTTTCGGTGTCTGAGGTGCTCACGACGTTCTGCTTTCTATAATTCCTTGCAAGTGTTTTAACATTTTTTAAGGAAAATCT
>JAMPAV010000044.1 GCA_023667055.1 Muribaculum sp.
AACTTTTAAACTATTAAACTTCTAAACTTTAAGTGAGCTTGCGAAACTTAAATTATAGAATTTATGAATCAGATAGATATTCATCTCCGAATGGACGGATTCCCCAAGGACTCCGTTGAAGCCGAGACACTTGCCAACGTGGCAGCGACACGACTTCAGACCGCCTCCCTGCTGGCGGATGAAAAATATATGGCAGCGCTTGAATTGAGCATAAGCGCTCTCCAGCGTCTCAAGGAATTTCCCGACCACAGCAACGAAGAGTTCCGTGCAGCCGTGGTCGCCCTGATTTTTGACCTTGCGGAAATTCATTTCCTACTCAAGGATTACAAACGGAGCGAGAAGGAACTTGACTCCCTTTTCAAAATCCTTGACCCTCTTCTTCTTAAGAATCCCGAACGCTTCGGTCGGCTTCACATTCTTGCCATGGAATTATCTACACGAATACTCCGTTCGAGAAAAAAGACCATCGACATGCTTGCCCGGCAGCAACTCAATGTGGATGCGCTCACAGAGAAAGTCAATGCAGGCATCAGCAATGCCACCGACAAACTTGTGGATTCCCTGTGCAATGTGGCGAAGCTCCTCGCTTCTACCGGTGATTACCGTGAAGCCATGAAATTCTATTCAGAGGCAATCAGAATCTCAAAAAAACGTTCAGGCAGAGTCAACCGCAAAGAGATGCGGATGACCATGGAAATGGTATCGGTGATGATGAATGTCAAGGCTCTGCGTCCCCGTGCCGAGCGTCTGCTTGATGCAATTCTTCCCCATGCCATATCACAAGGCGAGTCAGAGATTGAAAAAGAGATTGAGATTCTCAAGGATATGATAAAACTTCAGGAAAACATGAAATCTTCATGGTTGTCATCTTTCCGCATAAAATAAGCACTACATGTCAACGATACTGAATACCGAAGGCTCAGTCTTGGAGATACCCGAAATACGCGACAAAGAGAACTTCCGCGTAGCCATTGTGACAGCCAACTGGAACAAGAATGTCAACGACCGCCTGCTTGCCGGCGCACTCGAAGTTTTTGAGAAGGCGGGTCTTAGGGAAACCCACGTGGAGCAATACCGAGTGCCGGGGGCCGTGGAACTTGTGTATGCAGCTGCAAGGATTATGAAAAGCCCGAAAAAATACAATGCAATCATAGCTATAGGCACCGTGATCAGGGGCGACACACCCCATTTCGACTACGTATGCTCACAGGCGGCCGACGGCATTTGCCGCCTGAACTGCGAGGGGGATACCCCGGTGATATTCGGAGTGCTGACTGTCAATAATCTCCAGCAAGCACTCGACCGGGCCGGAGGAAGCCTTGGCAACAAGGGTGCGGAAGCAGCAGTGGCAGCGATCGAGATGGGATCTTTCCTAAGAATCTGACAATATAAATCACTCATACCATGAAAAAAATCACATCACATATTATTTTGCTCGCCATGCTGATTGCCTTGGCAGCCGGATGCTCCAAAAGCAACAACGATGATGCAGCCTCTCTTCTGAGCACAATTCCCGCCGATGCCTCAAGTGTGGTGATTCTGAATATGCAGCAGACAGTAAAAAGTCTTGGAGGCAAAACCGACGGGACCACCGTGGACCTTCCTTCCGACCTCAAGAAGCACGTGGCCGAAAGCAGCGCCATAAAGGATGACCACAAGAAGATTTTCAATGATCTGTGCAACGGGGAGACGGGAGTATCGATAACCTCCCTTGCATTCTTCTCCGCAGCCAGATCCTACGTGACAGGACTGCTCAACGACCCGGACAAGTTTGTGGATTACATGAGCAAACACATAGCCAATCCGGCTGATTCCATCGGGACTGCAAATGTGGTGGAAGAAAATGGAGCAAGGCTGATCGACAACGACATCGTGGTGATCGGCAATCAGTTCTGGATCTGCACCGCAGGAACTCCGGATATAGAGCAATTGAAATATTATCAAAATCTCAACGACCGGCAATCGTATGCCTCAAGCGAGACGGCCGACCTGCTGCTTGAGAAAGACAAGGTGGTGACATACGTGGCCGATGTGAAAAGGAGTTTCGACCGTATGCCGGAATCCACATATCTACGCATGGCCACGGCCATGATGTTTGACGACATAGCATACGTCGCCGGAAGTGCCGACTTCAAGGGCAAAGATCTCATCGCATCATCAAGAGTGCTCAACTCCAAGATGAAGCCTGCGGAGCTTCTTCTCCCCACTGAGAAAATCGACGCGGCGGTAGTGAAATCACTTAATCGAGACGGCGATATATTCCTTGCAGCCGGACTGTCGAAGAAATTCACAAAGAAAATTTCGGATGCTCTTTCTTCAGCACTTGGTTCAAACGCAAGCTCCATAGCCTCACCGCTTGAGCAAATCGACGGCACAATAGCCATCTGCTCGGATATAGATGTCAATAGTCTTGAGGCCCGTATTGAGACCACAGGCAAGGATTTTGCTTCCCTATCGAATATGATACAGATGATACCCGGAGTTGCCGTGACCCGCGACGGTGATATGCTCACAGTGAAATACGGCAATCCCGTATCAACCGGTAAAATCACGGCCGAAGAGGCTGCCTCAAGCCTGAAGAATTCATGGATAGGAGTTGTGGCCTCAGACTTCCCGGCCGACAATATGAAAACCGTGGCATGTCTTGTACCCGACAACAAGAGTCTCAAACTCGACATTGAAATAGAAGGAGGCGTTGATGCCATCATGACAGCATTGCTCAAATGACAAGTAGAATAGACGAAATAGACATAGAGGATATCCTTCCCGAAGTTTTCGCCGGGGAGGAGATGCATTCTTCCGAAGTCTGGCACAAGAACATCGAATTTCATCGTGGTGAGAAGTATCTCATCGAGTCGGCAAGCGGTGGCGGGAAGTCGAGCCTCGCTGCATTCCTGATGGGAGCGCGTCGCGACTATGAAGGTGTAATAAAGTTTAATGGTGAGAATATCCGGTCGTTGAGCATAGATGAATGGCAGGAAATACGCCGCAGCCACCTTGCCTATCTGCCACAGGAACTGTCATTGTTTCCGGAGCTGTCAGCCATTGACAATATCATGCTCAAGGCCGGTCTTACCGGGACCGACGACAAAAAGAGAATCGAGGACTGGATGCAAAGACTCGGAGTTGACGCTCGCCGCGACTATCCGGCAGGGAAATTGTCGATTGGGCAGCAGCAGAGGGTGGCGCTAATACGCTGCCTTTGCCAGCCATTTGATTTCATCTTGCTTGATGAGCCGGTCAGTCACCTCGATGATGACAACAACCGCATAGCAGCCGGGATAGTGGAAGAAGAAGCCAAGCGACAAGATGCGGGAGTCATCATTTTTTCTGTGGGCAATCCACTTCTGATCAACAATCCGGTAAAACTTAAACTTTGATGAATCTGATTGACAAGCTACTAAGAAAAAACACGTCGAAGGCAAGACTCGTCGGTTTTGTGCTTTCAAATTTCATCGGTCTGCTGATAGTGGCCGGTGCGGTGATGTTCTATTTCGACTCCCGTAGTGTGTTTGGAGATGAAGAAAGCGTGGTCAATTCCGATTATCTGGTAGTCAACAAAAGAGTGACCTCTGCAAGCACATTAGGCGACAGACAGACCACTAAATTTTCGGAGGCCGACATATCCCGGCTTAAATCGCAGCCATGGGTGAGGGATGTTGGAGAGTTCAGTTCATCAGATTTCCGTGTGTATGCATCAGTGAATGCCGGGGGACGGGGGATGGAGACAGCCCTTTTCTTCGAGTCAGTACCCGATGGTTTTGTGGATGTCAGAGACCACGACTGGCGCTTCAACGAGAGCGATGGCATAGTGCCGATTATCATTCCCAAAGATTATCTCGCCCTCTACAATTTCGGATTCGCCGGATCAGCCGGTCTGCCCCAACTCAGCGAACAGCTTGTGTCGGGAATTCCTCTTGACCTGTACATGCGTAGCGAGGACGGGGCAAAATCAATGCGGATGAAAGGACGCATCGCCGGCTTCAGCAACCGACTCAACACAGTCCTTGTGCCGGATGCCTTCATGCGATATGCCAACTCACGCCTTGGGTCGGAATCAAGTCCCGGCCCATCACGTCTGATAATAGATGTGTCATCGCCGGGCGACGTGTCCATAGAGAAATATCTCGAGGATAATTCCATGGAGGTGGCTGGCGACAAATCTAAAAGCAGCGCAGCCTACATACTTAAAGTTGTGATAGGCATAGTCATTGCTGTCGGCTGCATCATAACCATTCTCTCACTGCTTGTACTGATGCTTTCCATCTCCCTGCTGATGGAGAAAAATCGCACCACCATCCATCGTCTGCTGATGCTTGGCACACCACTCGGCGACATAGCAAAGCCTTACACGAGAATGATAACATTCGGCAGCATTGCCGCATGGATTCTATCAGTGGCGGCATTATTTCTCATCCGCCTACTGTATATAAATGTGCTTGATGATTTTGAAGCCAATGCACCGGGCATAATATATGCAATCCCCACGGGGATGGTGCTGACTGCCATCATAATAATTGTCAATATAGTTGCCGTGAGGCGCAAGGTCAAGGCAGCATGTTGAGATGGAGTCTAAATACAGGACATATATTGCCATTGCAACAGCTGCCATGCTTTTACTTTTGGCAGCAGCATACTATTTCTTCGATCCGATGGAGACCGGATGGATGCCCCGTTGCCTATGGAAAACCGTGACGGGAACTGACTGTCCGGGATGTGGCACACAGCGCATGGCCCATGCCCTCATGCATGGCGAATTTGTGAAGGCTTGGTATTCCAATGCCTTTGCTCTTTGCATGATTCCGGTGATTATCTTTTATGTATGGCTTGAGCTGAATGCAGAGCGGCATAATAAACTTTACCGTAGCCTTCATTCGCCATGGATAATCAATCTTTTCATATTTTCCATTCTTTGCTGGTGGGTGATCCGCAACATCATAGTCATATAAGATAGGCATTGACTTTCCCAATAGGCAATGACCCGCGTATCTGAAGAGGTATCCTATGCTCGTCTTTGGATATCCAAGCGTCTATGTCGCTGCTCGATTTCTTGCCACCTTTTGATGTGAAGTTGAATTTCAGATGCCATGCGTCGCGGATTGTCCCGTCGCGCATCTTCACTTTGTCTTCCTTCACTTTCCAGATGGTCACAGTCTCGGCATGGCTGCCTGAAAACATGGTGGACGTTATCTTTTTCCCACTCTCGAGTTTAGATGGGTCGAGCGTGCGCAGATAATAGAAGACACTCAGCATGTCGAAAGTGGGTCCGGACGACGAAAGCTCAAGATCGGATGTTTTCTTCTTTCCCTTCTTATCTCGGTACTTATTGACTTTCCCTTTGACACTGTTGCCTTCGTAGGTGTAGTATATCACGTCCTTGGAATATCCGTCGCCCTCGTGGGCAAGTTTGGTATAGTTGAGCGGACGAAACTTGTTCTTGTCGATGACGGAAATGAGGGTGTCGCGCACCTTGTAGAAACTGTCGGCCCATGGTTTGGTCTTTCCCACAAGTTTTATGTTGTAGGTAGAGCCATTGTTGTTCAGTGTCATTATGGCATCTCCGGCATCCTTATGTATCAGTCCCCACTTATACGTGATCACATATCGCAGTGTCTCATTAGCGAAGCTTTTCTTTTGGGCCGAGGCCGATAATGATGTCATCAAAAGGGCAAATATGCCAATAATTTCCAATAGTTTCTTCATAGCCCGAGTTTTATTATCCTAATATAGCTAAGACGGTCAAGTAAGCCACCTTAGCTATATAGACACTTAATGCACGGAAAAGTTTAGGCCCCGACTCAAAAAAATGGTAGTGGCTGGGGTCGCAGCCACTGCCATTTTTATGAGTATATGGGGCCTTATTCCGGCATCCAAGATGAGACGCTTCTGAATATGATGGCCGGGTCTGTCATTGAGGCAGCCTCCATGTCGCTGAGGGTCTTGCGCCAGCCCACGCGCTTGTCTTCCTTGGCACCGGGGCCTGTACATTTGTATTCGCCATAGCGTGCGGTGGATTCATTTTCCACCTTGCCCCAGTTGTGCCATCCTTCCGGCACTATTGCTTCGGGAAGCTCGCATTCGATGAAGAAAGTGCTTGCATAGGGACGCCATGTGCGGCCAAGATGCACCTTCACCGCCTCTTCGGCAGCAGTCACCTTGCATTTGTGAAATACGTATCCCACCGGATTATCCACAGCTGTTGAGGCTGCCGTCAGGTAACCATTGCCTTTGGCATGGATATGGCAGTTGCGGAATAACGCCGTTGCCGCGCCGAAAATGAAATCGACAGTGCCGTCGATATAGCAATCCTCGTAAAGGTTGCGCGCGTTGCGCCCCGAAGCATAAAGGGTGTCCTGATTGCCGGTGATGCTGCAGTTTTTCACATGAATTTTGTCGCCGGTGGTGTGAAGGGCCACGGCCTGGCCCACTCTTCCCGCTGTATTCTCAATTGTAAGGTTTTTGACAGTCACATTGTTGCCATCCACCCGGAGTGTGTAGCTTCCGGATGTGCCCATATTATTGAGCGAAGCATAGTCGCCGTTGGAGATTATGGTTCCCTCGCGGCTTTCTCCCTCAAGCGTAAGATTGTTGATTGTATAGTTGATCAGAATTTTTTCATTATACACCCCATTCTTCACATAGATTCTCACGGGATCCTCTGAGTCACCCTTCAGTTTCTTCAGCGCTTCTCCGATGGTGGCATAGTCTCCGCTCCCGTCGGCAGCCACCACTATGGTGCTGCTGTACTTGTCGGAATCCTGAATTGCAGCCATGCCATACGACATGGGCATCAGCAATAACAGAAATGATAGAAATGTTTTCAGTTTCATGTCTTGATTTTTTATAAGATGACCCAAAATTAGGAATAATTTTTGAATAACACAACAAAAATTGCAAAAGATTGTAATAAATATAGAACGATTCTTAAAACTATAAACTCAGTGAAAAAGGCCAAGGTGACAGTAATGTTGAAAACTGAGCCCAAAACCTTAAACCTTAACCCACTTATGAAAAGAATATTAACATATCTGACCTGCGCCATGGCCAGTGTGGCATCTATCGCTCAGATTCCTGTCTCTCTCGACAGTTGCCGGTCGCTTGCGCTTGGCAACAACAAGGCCATCAGAATAGCCGAAGAGAATGCTAAAGGTGCCGGCTACCTGCGCGATGCCGCTAAAGCGGCCTATCTGCCGGGTATCGACTTCAATGGCGGCTACGTGCACAATCAGCACCAGATAGCGCTTCTCGGTGAAGATGCAAAACTCCCCACCATGAGTTTCGACCCCAAAACCATGAGTTACAACTATAATATTCTGACTGGTGCCGACGGAAAACCTGTGATGAATCCCGCCAACGGACAACCCATACCGAGCGAAGTGGCTGTCATTCCCAAGGAAGCCATGTCTTACGATGTGCGCAATGTCTTCTTCGGGGCGTTCACACTTACGCAGCCCATCTATCTGGGTGGCTCCATAAGGGCGCTCAATGAGATAGCCCGCCACACGGAGGGAATCGCCCGCTCGGCAAAGGAAATGGCCCGGCAAGATGTGATTTTAGGTGTGGATGAAGCTTATTGGCAGGTGGTATCGCTGGCTGAGAAGAAAGACCTCGCCCAAAGTTTTGTAAACCTTGTGGATTCTCTTCGCGGAAATGTAAAGGCCATGCTTGAGGAAGGTGTTGCCACCCGTTCCGACGTTCTTCAGGTAGATGTCAAATACAACGAGGCGTGCATCATGCTCACAAAGGTTGAAAATGGTCTTTCTCTGTCAAGAATGGCACTCGCACAGATTTGCGGATTACCGGTGGATTCCCGGATGACTCTTGCAGATGAGTCATCCGACAACGGTTTCGATGAAAATGAGTCTGTGCCTTCGGGAAATATGCAGGATGTGTATGCCCGCAGGGCCGACCTCGGAATTATACGTGAAGGTATCGACCTCCTGAAGAGCAAGGAGCATCTGTCGCTGTCAGCGATGCTGCCAAAGATAGCGGCATTCGGTGCGTGGGGTTTCTCCAATCCTAATGTGAACGACGGTTTTGAGAAGAAATTTGGCGGAGGGTTCTCGTTTGGAGCCATGGTCAATATCCCTATCTGGCACTGGGGCGGCAACTACAACAAATACAGGGCATCCAAAGCCCAGACCAACGCCCAGCGTCTTCTGCTTGAAGACATGGAGGAAAAGGTCTCGCTTCAGGTGAGCCAGGCGAAGTATAGCTACAATGAGGCATTCAAAACCTACGCAATGACCCGGAGCAACATGTCGAGTGCACAGGAAAATCTCCGGAATGCCCAATATGCTTATAAAGAGGGAGTACTCACCACCGATGATGTCCTCGCAGCTCAGACCGCTTGGCTAAAGGCCAAATCCGAACTCATCGATGCTCAGATTGGCATACGGCTTTGCCGCGTATATCTCAACAAAGTGCTCGGCACACTGTAAATCCAAATTCAAAATTCAAAATTCAAAATTTATATTCAGGTCATGGATTCTCAAAATAACACCAATCCGCAGGCAACGGAAGCGGAAGTCTCTTCAAAAGACAAAGCCTTGATATTCACACTTGTCATGGTACTCATTGTAGTGGCGGCGATGGCTGTGGTGGGCTTCATATTTATCAAGCCCTCACCCGACACTGTGCAAGGAGTAGGCGAAGCTACTGAAATCAGAATCTCCGGCAAACTTCCGGGACGTGTGGCGGAATTATACGTCAAGGAAGGCGATGAGGTCAAGGAAGGCGACACTCTCGTGCATATCCATTCATCGCTTGTGGAGGCTCGTCTTGCTCAGGCTGAGGCTATGGAAGACGTGTCGAAAGCCACCAACCGTAAAGTGGATGCCGGCACACGCAAGCAAATCATAGCAGCCGCAAAGGATCTTGCAGACCAGGCTTCAGCTGCAGTGGGTATAACCAAGAAGACCTACGACCGAATGGAAGCCTTGTTTTCCAAAGGGGTGGTAAGCGAACAGAAACGTGACGAAGCAAAGGCCGCTTATGAGGCGGCGAAGGCCGGGGAGTCGGCGGCGAGAAGTCAATATGAGCTGGCACTCGCCGGTCCGCAATCAGAAGACAAGGCAGCTGCTGAAGGCATGGTGAAAGTGGCACAGGGCAGTGTCAACGAAGTTGGGGCTCTTCTTGAGGACCAGTATCTCACGGCGCCGGCCGATGGCATAATCACCGTGGTATATCCCAACGTCAGCGAACTCGTGGCCACAGGTGCCCCGATCATGAATCTACAGCGTCCCGACGGACATGCCGTGTTCAATGTGCGCGAGACCCTTCTTAAAGATATAAAGGAAGGCAGCAAAATCCGCGTTAAAATTCCCGCCCTCGACAAAGAGGAGACCATGACGGTGTATTACATACGCGACCTCGGCACTTACGCCAACTGGCAGGCCACAAAATCAACCGGCGACTATGATGCACGCACATTCCAGATAAAGGCGCGTCCGGAGAAGAAGATAGAAAACTTCCGTCCCGGCATGAGCGTGATCTATCTCGGTGTCGAATAATCCCAATTCCCAATTCCCAATTCCCAATTCTCAATTCTCAATTCCAAGATGTCCGGCTTTCAGCAAATATTTAAGCGATCAGTGCTTCAGCTCGTGAGGCGTCCGATCTATTGGGTGGCTATGTTTATCCTCCCGATAGGACTGATGCTGCTGCTCACCAATATGATGCAGGATGGTCTTCCGAGTAAGGTCCCGGCCGCCATAGTGGATAAAGACGGCACATCCCTGTCGCGTGGCATAACCCAGAATCTCGGGTCGATGCAGATGATAGACCTGCAGGCAAGCTGCAATTCCTACACGGAGGCACGCCACAAGATGCAGAGCGGCGAAATATTCGGTTTTTTCATGATTCCGGAAAATTTCGAGAAGGATTTGCTCTCCGGCAAAGGCCCGGTGATCACATTCTATACCAATATGACCTATTACGTCCCGGCGTCATTGCTGTTCAAGTCATTCAAGACCACAGCACTTATGTCGAAGGCGGGGATAATGCTCAATGTGGCTGAGTCGTTGGGGTTGCCTGCCGATCAGGTTATGCCGATGCTGCAGCCAGTCAATATAGTCACCCGCGGTCTTGGAAATCCCGGACTCAACTATGCCATATATCTTTGCAATTCATTCGTGCCTTGTGTGTTTCAGCTCATGATTATGCTCATGGTGTGCTTTGCACTCGGCCAGGAACAGAAATATGGCGACTCGGTGCATCTTCTCCGGCTTGCGCGCGGAAACATTTACAAGGCTGTCGTGGCCAAGATTCTCCCCCAGACCATCGGCTGGTGGGTAATGATAATCATGATGGAGTCATGGCTTTTCCGCTGGCAGGGATACCCCATGCATGGAAGCTGGTGGTGGCTGACATTCTCCGAACTCATGTTTGTGGTGGCTTGTCAGGGTATGGCGGTATTCTTCTTCGGATTGTTCCCAAATCTGCGTCTGAGTCTGTCGGCATGTTCACTCCTCGGAATACTCTCATTCTCATTGGCGGCTTTCTCTTTCCCGGCAGAAAGCATGTATGGTTCGATAGCCATCTTCAGCTATCTCATGCCAATCCGCTACAACTTCCTGATTTATATCGACCAGGCCCTCAATGGCATCGACATTTACTATTCGCGGTGGTGGTATTTCGCCTACATGGTCTATATCCTGCTTCCCCTCACGGTGCTATGGCGTATCCGCCGCTCTTTCTCCCACCCCGTCTATGTCCCCTAACCCCTTAACCCTTAACTCTTAACTCTTAACTCTTAACCCTTAACTCTTAACTTCGTGTCCGCATTCTACAAATCATATATAAAGGAGCTGAAGCTGATCTCCCACGATGTGGGAATCATCCTCTTTCTTGCCTTCCTCCCGCTGGCATACCCCATCATATACTCACTCATCTACAACCCCGAGCTTGTCAGAGACGTGCGAATGGTGGTGGTGGACCACGACCGAACCGCGTTCTCACGCGAACTGGTGCGCAATCTCGACGCCACACAGGAGATAAAGGTCATAGGCTATGCTGCCAATCTCGATGAGGGCAAGGAGGCCATGCACTCCCATGATTGCTATGGCATTCTTGAGATTCCCGAAGGGTTCGCAAGGAAGATAGGCAGAGGCGAGGCATCCCCCGCTGTGCTTTATGCAGAGATGAGCCTTCTGCTACGCTACCGTGGATTTCTTGTGGCATCCACCAATGTGGCACAGGAAATGGGAAGCGAGATACTCGCCCAAAATATAAACACCATAGCCCCTCTTGCGGAGACAATAGCCGTGGCGGATCCGCTTGAGGTGCAAAACGTGTCGATGGGTAATCTTGAATCCGGTTTCGACTCCTTCATCATGCCGGGGGTGCTTGTTCTGATTCTCCAGCAATGTCTTGTGCTTGCTGTCGGCATGTCGGGAGGTGCTAAAAGGGAGAGAATGCGTCAGGGTCTCATGTCGCTGCCAAAATCAGGCACGGCTATATTCACCGGCATGCTTGGTGAGGGTGCGGCATATCTCACTGTCATCATCCCGGCCGCGATATATCTGCTCCACTATGTGCCTCTGATGTTCTCGTTCCCCATGGCTGGCAATCCCTTTGAGATAATGCTCTTCATCCTCCCCATGATAATAGCGTCGATTGCCCTCGGGCTGTGTTTCCAGGGTGCATGTCGCGAACGCGAATCGGTGTTTGTGCTTTGGGTGGTCACATCAGTGGCATTCCTGTTTCTCTCCGGTCTCACATGGCCACGCTATGCCATGTCGGGCTTCTGGCATTTCCTCTCCGACCTTGTGCCTGCCACATTCGGAGTGGAGGGATTCATCAGGATGAACACCAACGGTGCAACCCTGTCGCAGGTGCGACCCGACTACATCGCGCTTTGGATTCAGTCGGCCGGCTACCTCATGCTCGCCTTCATCGTCCAGAGATTCTGTCTTTACCGCAAATCCAACACGCTCCCGTCTTCCTACGAGCTTCCCAACCCATAGCCATCCCCTCCTCCCTTCCCTTAACCCTTAACCCTTAACTCTTAACCCTTAACTCTTAATCAGTTTCTTCCCCAAAGCAGTTTTTCTCGCAGCGAAAATGCAAACGTGTCATCAGGAGGCGAGAGCAATGTCACCTTTCTGCCGGAAGGTTCTATTTCAAGATTGTCACCCTCCTTCAGCGTGCAACTGTATCCATCCACGCTCAGACGGAAGGATCCCGTACGGGATGACATTTCCAAATGGAGACGGCTGTTTCCGGATATGACTATCGGACGCAGCGTAAGAGAATGCGGGGCTACCGGCGACAGCACCATGCAGTCAAGTTCCGGCTGAAGAATCGGGCCACCCACCGACAGATTGTATGCCGTGCTCCCTGTGGCAGTAGATACTATAAGTCCGTCGGCCTGATAATTGGCAAGGAAGAAGCCATCAAGATGCACATTTACATTTATCATGGACGCAGAGTCGTCTTTCATCACAGCCACTTCATTGAGAGCCTCGCATATAAATCCCTCCGGAAGATTGTGGCCTCTCACCGAAATCATATTTCTCGGCTGTGTCTTAAGAGTGTCGTGAAGTAGTCCCGAAAGGAGGATATCCGGATTGTCAAGGGTGAAGTGTGCGAGATACCCCAATGTCCCCGTATTGACACCGGCTATTGGAATCTGGTTCTCCGAAAGACGGCGGGCTGTGCGCAACACAGTGCCGTCGCCACCGAAACTGACAGCGGCATCCGCATCCGGTATTCCGGAAAACACCTCCGGCACAAGGGCCGGCCCCACACTGTTTCGAAGCAGGTAATCTGCAAACTTCTCATGACACATAAGGCCGAATCCCATTTTATGGGCTTCGGCCAGAAATTCTATTATCTGCGTCAGATTCTCATTCTGGCGCGATTTGCCATACAGTGCTAATCTCTTCGCTTTCATCACACGTTGAGTAAAGTCTGGAGTTCGAGCAGCCGCTCGGCTGCTATTGCGGCGTCGGCGTATGTGTTGCCTTCAGCCTCGGTCACCTCATATCCGTAACGCTCAAGATTGTGGATTGCAGGCGACGGATCCTCACATCGAAGACGCAGGGTAACCGAAATGGTAGTGCCATCGGCAGGACTTGTAAGCAAATCCACCACCGGGGCTCCGACATCCTCACAGGCGTGGGTCAGAATGGAGGCGCTGTAGTCTGCCGGCTCACACTGAAGCATGACCAGACTGCAATCATCACGGGGTATAAGAGTATTTTGTCGCATCAATATCATTTATATTTGGTTATTTCAGGGATTTTCATTAATTTTGCCATCCATTGAAATATGTTTGTGATTTCAAAGTTACAAATATTATGCCGAAAAATCGTAATGATTGAAAAATTTTTATAATTTTTAAGCATTTTATCTGTTTTATATCAAAAACCATAGAGGTTTCTTTCTTTAATAACGCTTAAGTGAGCAAAAAATGACAAGACTCAGTGTCAATATTAATAAAGTCGCAACATTGCGCAATGCCAGGGGCGAGAATAACCCCGACCTTGTGCATTTCGCACTTGTATGCGAGCGCGCCGGAGCCGATGGCATAACCGTGCATCCCCGTCCCGACGAGCGTCATATCCGCAGATCGGACGTGCCTAAACTTAAAAAGGCCATTACCACCGAACTCAACATAGAAGGCTATCCCTCCGACGAATTTATCACGCTTGTGCGCGAGGTGCGCCCCACACAAGTGACCCTTGTCCCGGATGCTCCGGACCAGCTTACTTCCAATCATGGATGGGACGTGGCGGGAAATGAGAAAAAACTGCGCGAGATTGTGGATAAATTCCAAAAAGAAGGCATAAGGGTATCGGTGTTTGTGGATCCGGATCCGGAACAGATACATTATGCCAAACTTGTGGGCGCCGACCGGGTGGAACTTTACACCAAGGCATACGCCGACCAATATGCAGAGGATCGGGAAAAGGCGATTGCCCCCTTCCTTTCGGCTGCCGAGGCTGCTCGCGAATCCGGACTCGGCCTCAACGCAGGCCACGACCTGAATCTGGAGAATCTTGCCTATTTCCATGAGATGATTCCCTGGCTGGATGAAGTAAGCATCGGACATGCCATAATCTGCGATGCCCTTTACCTTGGCATTGAGGAGACAATACGGCGATATCAGGAGTGTCTGGAATAATTTCTCCCAATTCTAAATTCTAAATTCAAAATTCAAAACTATACCAAATGGAAACCCTTAGCCTATGGTCGCTCGTGATGGATGGCGGCTACATTATGATTCCCCTTGCGGTGCTTCTGATTGTCAGCATCTATGTGTTTGTGGAAAGGTGCATTGCCATTTCCCGCGCCAACAAAGAAGACAAAACATTCATGCAGCGTATTCGCGACTATGTCCACGAAGGCGACCTTGACAGCGCCCTTTCACTCTGCAAGAACACCGACACTCCCTATGCAAGACTGATCCAGAAAGGTGTCACACGCATCGGGCGTCCCATGCAGGATGTGCTTGTGGCAATAGAGAACACCGGCAATATTGAGGTTGCCAACCTCTCCAAAGGTTTCACATGGCTCTCCACCACGGCTGCCGGTGCCCCGATGCTTGGCTTCCTCGGCACTGTGACAGGTATGATCGAGGCTTTCTATGCCCTTGCAATGGCAGGCTCCGGAGCAAACATAATAGTTCTCTCGAGTGGTATATATCAGGCTCTTGTCACCACAGTGGCCGGTCTTGTGGTCGGCATCGTGGCTCTTTTTGCCTACAACTATCTCGTGAGCCGCGTAAGCGGTGTCATGAACGACATGGAGTCAAAGACCATGGAATTCATGGACCTTCTCAATGAACCCGCCTAAACCATAAAGACATGGCTCTTAAACGATCTTTCAATTCATTGGATACATTCTCCATGTCGTCGATGACGGATGTGATATTCCTTCTGCTCATCTTCTTCATGGTGACCTCAACTTTAATCTTCCCGGCGGCTATCGACGTGAATCTTCCAAAAAGTTCCGAACAGACCTCGAAAAAACCGCTCACGGAGGTTTATGTGGATTCCCTTTCCCGTTTTTACATAGTGCTCGACCGCACAGATGACTCTTCCGACAATTCCAACCCCCGCGCTGTGAGCAAAGAAGAACTGCTTTCCGCCCTCACTCTAATCCAGGAGCAGGATTCCACCCGTGGCATAGCCCTATACGCCGATGAGAAGGTGGAATATGGCAAGATTGTAGAATTGCTTGATATGGCGGCCAGGAAAAAAATGAAGATGGTGCTTGCCACTCGGGCCATCCAAGAATAGCCTATGAATGCAACTATCAATAAGGATTCCATAGTATCAGGAATAGTCACTTTCTTCTGCGTGCTGCTCATCCTGCTGTGGCTCTTGTTCACTTCTCTACACTACGACGAGAAGTTGGCGGCCATATCCAATCCTGAGTTGGAGGAAGAAGAGCTGTTTCTTGATCCGGAACTTATGCTCGAACAGAACAAGTCGGTGGGAAACCCGGATGATGTCAATCACGACACTCCGGCTCCGGAGGTAAAGGGCGAACCCGTGCCATCGCCGGTGGAGCAAAACCATACCGCTTTCGCAGGGGAATCAGAGACTGTTTCCCCGGAACAGCAACTCGTCACTTCATCTGCCGAAAGTGCGGTGGAGAACGCAGCTTCCAATAAGAAAAAGGACGACGAGAAAGTGGCTTCTTCCATGGCCGGTAAGTTTTCCTCAAAACCGGGATCCGTAGCCGGCAAATTCGACTCGGCCACCGGCAGCGAGGGCACTGGGACCGGTGTCACGGGACGTTTGAGTGGACGCCAATTCCTCGGATGCCCGCTCCCTGACGTGGAACTTGAGCATAAGACCACTGTCACAGTGTCGATTACAGTTGATGCCGATGGTGTAGTGACATCCGCTACTGCTTCAGGTGCCGCCACAAGGGCCATCCGCAAGAAGTGTGAGGAGGCTGCCATGAAGGCGAAGTGGAGCGCAAAGAAAGGGGCAACATCTACACGCGGAACCCTAACTTTCACTATCATACCAAAATAATAGCGACCCGTCTGAACTTTTTAGATTCCATTCCACAAAAAATCGCAAAAAAGTTTGCAATTAAAAAATTTTTTTGTAATTTTGCAATGTGAAAACGCACGCGATGTGTGGTTTCCATAGGGCGAATACCAGAGTGGCCAAATGGGGCAGACTGTAAATCTGCTGGTTTATACCTTCGGTGGTTCGAATCCATCTTCGCCCACACAGCAACGCGGAATCTTCGGCATTCCGCGTTTTTCTTTTTTATATCTTATATTCAGAACTACTTACCTGCCATCCGCCTGAGGTGGATGATGTTTCATCATGAAAAAATATTTAGCCATTTTATCTTCACTGTTGGTGGGATTCCCTGCCATCGGCCGGACATCCGAAGTCTGGACCTCATGGAATTTATTTCCAGAGACATCTACGGCTGACCGCTACGTAACTTTCCGCACTGATGCCATAGGCAAGAAACTCCCGATTCTGTGGGGCTTTGATACGGCTTGGAATGACTATGCCAATATGCTTCGAGGCGTGAGATATTCAGGCGTGGATGCCATCAGTTGTGCGCGTGTCTCTTTCCAGCCATGGGCAGAAATCACAGAGAAGGGTGTCCTTCCGGAAATGCTACAGAAAAACCTTGATTCCCGCATGCAGACTGTCGGGCTGATTGGGAAGAAGGTTGATATTGTGCTTAACCTCGATGGTGGGGACAATACCGTAAAGGAAGTGTATGGTGGCTACAGATATGAGAATCCTGACGACCCATGGTGGTCGCCGAAGGAATATATCGGCGATGTGGTGGCACAGGGTCCGAAATGGGCCGACCTTATCGATGCCACGGCAGCTGCCGTGGAGAAGAAAGGCTACCGTGTGATAACTGCGTCGCCACTCAACGAACCTGACCTGGAACTAAACGGAACACCCATCGAGCTTTTCTATCAGATAGCGAAGTCTCTGAAAGATTCTGAGCGTTATCCTCGTTTCAGCAACATTAGAATCAGCGGTGGCAATACACTCAATAATGACGAGGCCGAGAAATGGTATGAATACAACAAGGAGTTTCTCGACGAAGGCAACACCCATCAGCTTGCCGGAAGTTTCGGCACATACGCCGATTTTTTCAGGAAGGTGAGGGAAGACGGCAAACATGCCACTGCAGATGAACTCCACAATGTGATGGAGGCATTGGTGGGTGTGGAATATGGGATGCAGACCGGCATCTGGTGGGGGAGCGCCGAACGTGCTCGTGGTGAATTCATGAAGGCAAGTTTTGGCGAGAGACTCGGTTATGCTGAAAACCGCGACGCGTGGTCGGCGGCATCGGTATATCGCAACCCCAATGGAGCGATGCAGGCGTTCGTGGGATGCTCTGAGCGACAGGCCAGACCTTCCACTTTTAACTTCGTTTCGGCTGATGTGCCTTTCTTTATCAATGGGGCGGGTCCATTCCGCGAATATGTGGTCAATGTGCCGGGTGATCCCAATGGGGCTTATCAGACAGAATTGCAGCGCAATGCGGAGGCTGTATTCAGTATATCTGCGGGCATGGATATCCAACCTCGCATAAGCGGTGACTATTACATAGTCAACCGGGCATACGGAATGGCAATCAGCACTGCCAACGGTAGTCTTGCCGATGGCACTGATATAGTTGCTGACAATTATTCCAAACGAAAAGACCAGATATGGAATGTCTCTGATGTACCCGAAAATTGGGGTGGAGATTTCAGCTACAGTTTCATACGGAATTTTGACGGAGAGGCTGTCAAGTCGCTTGATGACAACAACTGGAACCTTGAGGATGGAGGAAAAGTGATCAGTTGGGGATTCTCGGGAGCAAATGTGCAGCAGTGGGCGCTTGAATATGCCGGGGATGGATTTTTCCGTATTCGCAACAAACACAGTGCGCTATATCTCACCATAAATGGTGATGATCCGCAGCCAAAGGTGGTGCAACGTGAATATGCCGACTCCCAGTCCCAGCTTTGGCGTTTCGTAGGCAAGGATGTGGAATTTGAGCAGGATGCTCCGACTGTTCCGGAAAGTCTTGTTGCCCAAGCCAATACCGCCTCTGTTCGTCTTGAGTGGCAACCCTCTGCTGATGCCGGGACTGTGACATACACCATTGCGCGTGCCGATGGTGATGGTGATTTCAATGTAATAGCCCGTGATCTTTCAGATACTGTTTTCTTAGATAATTCACTTCCCGGGGACTCTGTTTTTAGATATAAGGTAATGGCAGAGGATATGGCAGGCAATCGTTCGGATTATTCATTGGAAGCAGAAGCAATCGTAGAGAACAGGGGCTCGGGTCTAATAGCACGATATACTTTTGATGAAACCCTTAATGATGACACTGACAATAGATATGATATGCATCTCAGAGGCCAGGTGTCATTTCCGGCTGGTATGAGAGAGGACACCAAGTCCGCTCATTTTCATACAGGTGGATACTGCCAGTTGCCATATTCTCTTCTCACTTCTGATGATTTTGCGGTGTGTTTCTGGTTTCGTGCCCAAAGCACACAAGTTGACAGGTGTCTTTTTGCAACCGGTATAAGCGACGAAGAGTCTCTCCAATTGTATCCCTACATTGGCGGCAACCTTAATCTTGTGGCAAAATCAGAACGAGGAGAATATACATTATCCGATTCGTCTCCGGCAATAAGGAAATGGAATCATTTGGCAATAGTGGCTGATAGCAATGAGACCAGGCTTTATGTAAATGGCGAGTCAGTTGGGGATGAGGAATGCGGCACGGAATTGCATAGGTGTATGCCAACTGACAGGGTGCTTACTTTTCTCGCTTCTGACATCAATCATGGGAATATGTTCACTGCAAGTATAGCCGATATGAGGGTTTATGACAGGGCTGTTTCTGCGGAAGAAATTTGTGACATAATGAATGAGGCATCAGGGGTCGGCGAACTCACCACGGATTCCGGTGCGGCTTCCACATTCTACTCCATCGACGGACGCAGAATCAGCAAGCCATCGCATGGCATATACATCGAGCGGCTTCCCGACGGCACTTCCCTGAAGCGCCTTGTCAAATGACACTAAGTTTCGCTTGCCAATCCTTCATAATCGGGGTCTTTGGCATTAGTAACTCAAGTTTCGGATTTAGCATTCTCTTAAATATCAATATTATACCATCACACAGAGGCGCAGAGAGGCTGAAAATTGGATATTATTTCCGTACGCACGCTCGTGATACTCGCTGGAGTTGGCAAAGAACGCAAAGCAAAGCCACCGCAGTCAGACTTGGCGTCCTTTGCAACTCGCTTGCGAGTCTCTGCTTAAATCAATATTCAGAACATTGATTGTCAATATCTCTGCGCCTCTGCGCGATTTTTTACGGATTGTATGAACCAATGTATCTTGCTGAGAAAATGCCAAATGGGAAACTTGAGTTAGTAATCAATTTAAGTTTCGCAAGCTCACTTAAAGTTTAGAAGTTTAATAGTTTAAAAGTT
>JAMPAV010000045.1 GCA_023667055.1 Muribaculum sp.
CATCCTCCAGGACACCCGTCATACGGTTGCCGTCATAGTAGATGTGAAGGTTGTCTATCTTGCCATAGTTGCCGTCGGCCTTCAGTCCGTGACGCTGCAATCGGCGGATTCCTCCGTTGAGCATGAACTCAAGCGAGTTTTCCGTATAGCGGTTCCTGTGGTCTGAGAGGTTGTCACCCTCGCCGTATTCGGCGAGCGTCAGCCAGTTGTAGCCGTTGTAAGTATATTTGTAACCGCGTTGTGTGGCGTCCGTCCCCATTGTCCATGACATCGCGCTGACCGATCCGTTGTAGAGCGGTTTGCCGGGTCCGTCGGTGTAGTGCAGTCTCTGAGAGAATCCCGGCCCGGTTATCGACGTGGTCTGTCCGTGCAGGTTGTAGCCGTAGCTCACCGTGCCGCCGCTGTTGGTTTCGTTGCCCCTGACAACTGAAGTAATCCGTCCTAAATCATCATACGTCACCTTCGACACGCTCTGCTTCGTGCCGTTGATGGTGACATCCGTATATAGCAGAAGTCCGGAATTGGTGTCGTATGTGTTCTCCGTCACCATCGTCACTCCTCCGCTCTCCGTCATAGTCGATACAAGCGGCTGGTTGGTGAAGGTGTAGGTGTTGGTTGTGGTGCGAAGTGTGCCGAAGTCGGTTATCTCCCTCAGCATCGTCACGTTTCCGCGTATGTCGTAATACATCGCAGACACTGACCTGCCGCCGTCGGAGTTGTAAGTCACCGAACCGGTGCAGAGTCCCTTTGCCGATATGTTTGTGGTGCCTGAGGCAAGCCGCGAGTCAAGGGCATTGACAAAGGTGTAGTCGTCATAGTAGTTTACCGCCTCCAGCGTCACCTGCTGTATCCTCGATGCATCCGCAAGCGTGTAGCCGGTTGACTGGAATCCCGATGCGCCTCCGGTGTAGGTGGCGAGGTTGACTGCCTGACTGCGGTTGCAGTTTTCGACACTCCCTGTATCGCCTGACGGCCTGCCATGTCATAGAGGAAGAAGCGGTGAAGCCCCTGTTCCCTGAGGTTGGGGTCCTGCATGAAGGTCATCCTTCCGGCGCGGTCATACCAGTACTGCGTGTAGCCCCCACCGGGTATGAACTTCTTGACAATGTTGCCGTGCTCGTCGTAGCGGTACTCGTAGGCAAACTTTGCCCTGTAGCCCGACAGCTCGTAGCCGGGGCTGAGCACGAAGCGGAGTTGCCCGAGGTCGTTATAGACGAAGTAGGTGTCGTTCTGTCCCTTCTCTTTCTCCGGTCCCCTTCTCTCCAGAATCTTGCGGCCGAGGCGGTCGGTATAGACCGTCATCTCGTTGCCGTCCTCGTCAATAGAGCGTACACCCTGCAGCGTGGATGCGGCATAATATCCCTCTTCCACCAACGATAGCGATGTCATTGGGGCTTGGTAGCACCTCACGCTGTTGGCCCCGTTGCCGACATATTCCGTCGTCTTCCATTTCCCCGCGTCGTTCCACGCCTTGCCGGGGGTGGTCACTCTGACAGGACGGTCAAGGGCATCGTATGATGTCTCGCTGTAGGCGTATGAATCCCCGTGGGTGGATGTGGCGGATGAAAGAACCTGTGATGCGCTCTTCCGCTCTATGTCGGTGACTCCCACACAGGGCATTATGGAGCGCAGCTCGCGTCCGAGTCTGTCGTATGTGGTGGCCGTGTATAGGTACTTGCCTGAGGTGTTCATCCCGGCCTTTGCCAGCACCGATGGACGGCCAAGGGCGTCATGGTACTGGCGGTCGAAGGTGCGCGTGAGTCCGTCGGCGGTGAGATGGCGGCGTGAGGTCACGGAGTTGCCGTCCGACGACATGTCGCTGCGCGGATGGTTTGCAATGCTGTAGGAGTATGTGGCGGTGGTGCCCGGGTTGTCGCCGACCGTGCTGAGCATACCGGATGCGTTGTATGTGTAGGAGTCCCTGTGTCCGTTGGGGGCGGTGACCGAGGCCACCCCGAACAGCGGACGGTGGGTGTAGGCTGTGGTCAGGCCGCCCGGTGCGGTAGAGGACAGCAGCTGTCCGTGTGAGTCCCATGTGAACGAGGTGACATCCGTTGCGTTGACGGTGATTGAAGTCGGTCTTCCGTGGACATTGTATGAGGCTACCCTCTCCCTCTCCGGAAGGGTGGAGGGAACGGTCACGGCCACGTCTGAGGTCGGCATAGACCATGAGCGTGTGGCAACCGGATAGTACATGCCGTTGAAAAGCGCGTATTCGGTGTCCGTGCCCGACAGCACCTTCCTGTCAGGTCCCGTGACCCTGACGGCGACCACGGCGTCGGTCTGCCCGAGATCCGTCATGCCCTTGCACATCGCGTCCGTGCGCTCGAACGGATAGGTGTAGGTGGTGGTCACGGTGTTGCCGCGACTGTCGGTGACTGCCGTGCTTCTCGGATTTGTGGTGCGCAGGAGGGTACCGGAGGAGGTGTCATAGGTATATGATGTTGTTGTGGTGAACCCTGTCGTGAGGTCTGTCTCGGTGTGTTCGGACAGCAGACAGGCTCCCGCGCATGCGGTGGTCGTTCTGAGGAAGAGATGTTTCTCATCCGTCAGGTCAGACTCCGCCCCTATCCAGCGGTCGCCGAGTTGAAAATCGGCGTTTATAAAGTTTGAGTATATCCGTGATCCCGTCGGAACTGCTTCGTCCACATTTATCCGGACGTATGTGTTGGTCTCGCGGAAGACATCCCTGCCGTTGCTGTCGGACACTGTCCGTATCCGCAGACGTGGTTCCCTTGCGCCGGGGTCGTGGAGCGAGACTCCGTAAATGGAGGGATGGTCATAACCCCTGACACCACTGACATCGATAATGTCGGAACAGTCGTAGGTGAATGTGGTGTATGAACCGTCGTGTCGGCGCTCGACCACTGAGGTATAGGCCACGGGGCTTGACGCCGAGAAAGTGTAGTCAACCGGATATGACCCGGCTGTCTTGTATTCATAGAGATAGGTCATCCCCCTCTCAAGCGGCGGCACATTGCTCCATTTGATATAGGTCCTGTGGACCATGCGGCTCTCAGGCGGATCCTGTGAGAGCACTCCCGAATATTGGTAGGTCTTGACATACGAGGTTGTGCCGTCATGGACTGTCACGGACTTCACCCGCAGTCCTCCCGCCGTGTATGCGCCGGAACCAACCGTGACCTTGCTGAGCTCGTATGCGTAGCTCGCCGACCCGCCTGTCGGGAATGTGACTGATTCCAGAACCCCAAGCAGGGTGTGTTCAAGCGACGGGCTGCGGCTTCTTCCGGAGAAGGACACATGGTCCTGCTTCACTCCCTGGAAGTTGCGTGTCAGTTCGTCGATTGTCTCCTCCGGCAGGACATGCACATCTCTTGTGTAGCCGTTGTAGAACCCCCATAGGTCGGAGCATGTGGCGGAGTCGGCGCCGAAATTCCATGACGGTATCCTTGTGCGTGCCGTCCCGTTGTAGGTGAAGCTGAATGTGCCCTGCGAGGAGTCCTCAAGTGATGTGAGCATCCTTCTCCCATATCCGTTTGTGGGCTCCCACATAGTGTGTGTGAATCCCACCGTCTTCAGCGTGGCCCCGTTGTAATCAGCCACGGTCATTGACATGATGTGGTAAGGGGTGTATCCGGGGTTGTCGCATCCGTATTCGAACCGCACCCTGTTTCCGTTCCACTCAATCTCCTCGAGGAGCACCTGGTCGTGGACAACCGACGATGTGCCGCTGTGGTCCCTTATTTCATATTTCGGCGGGGACTCCCCCTCTCCATCATACTGGGGGAAAAAACCAGCCTCCGTTGTGGTGCTGTGTCTGTTGACATTAAATGACCTTGCCGATTTCCTGTAGCTGAACCTTATGCATCCGTAGGGTGTGGTTATGGAGTCCACATACCATGCCGAGGTGTGGGAGTAGCTTTCGTCACGGTAGTTGACGCCGCTCAGTTCCTGTGTACCGAGATGATATTTGATTCCCGACGGGTCGCTTATGACAAACCTGCTGAGGATGCCGGCCCCGTAGGATGTGATGCGGTTGTTGTTGTGCGACAGAACAACATAGTCTTCATTCTTGTATGAATAGCGGAATACCCCGGTGGCGCCGGCAACGTTGTAGGAGTATCTGTCGGATTCAGTGTCGAGCATCCGGCTTCCGTCGAGTATCGAGCGGATTGTGTCCCTGGCGCCACTGTTGGAGGCACCTCTTTCCACGAGGCCGGCGAGTGCATCGGGGTCAAGGTACCGGTCATCGGTCATGCCGCCGCTGTCCATCCACAGGTCGGGTGCGCCCAGCACGGTGCGTGTCACCGCACCTCCGGCGTTCAGACACCAGCCCTGGCCCACGCTTGTCGGCACGTCATCGACACGGCACCCGGAGGCGTGGTAGCTGATGGAGATGGGAAGGGAGTAGCCTCCGAGGTCGATCTCATATAGGGGGATGGTGATGTCGGGGACGCCGGTGGCGTGGCTCACCTGATATTCAGCATAGCGTGCGAGCGCGGCGGCGTTGGGAGAGGGAGGGATGACTCCTTTGAAAAAACTGTTGTTAGCCTCCCCGGATGCAAGCGCAACCAGCCGTGTGGAGTCGCACTCCGCCATCGGAGCTTCGCCGCTTGAATCACCGGCCTGCTGCGCCTGCACACTTGATGGCACAAACGATAAAGCGATTGCAGTTATGATTGAAATGCAGCTGGAAAGAAGATGTTTCATGGAGGGAGTCGTTTTTATGGTTACGGCTGCAAGTTACAAATAATTTTTGGATTGTCAAAATTTTATTAAAGAAAATTCAAAAAAATCATGACTTTAAGATAGTTTCATAAGATTTCATGAAACAGTGTCTAAGACACCTTGTGAAAAATGCGTTGTTGAAGTGGGAAAAACAAGATGAGCCGCCTGAATGTTATATTAGTATAAATTCCACTATTTTTTGATTCAGCCCTGACCTTTGGCGAAGGGTCTCCAAATATAATTATCATGAAAAAAAACAATTCAGGCAGACCGACAAAAAGAATGCGTAAAGCGGAACTGCAAGACAAGATATTGGCATTCCTTGAAAAGGAGAACAAGAGGGCTTTCAACTACAAGCAGATAGCTTTTGCCATTGATGCAAAAGATTTCAATATGGATGTAATCAACCTGCTCGAAGAGTTGGCCGCCAATGACGTGATTCAGGAAGTGGACCTCGGGCGCTACAAAGCCCCCTCAAACCGTGGTTCTGAAAACGTAGGTTTCTTCGTGCGCCGATCCAATGGCAAGAATGCCGTCCTCATCGATGACGAACAGATTATGGTGGCTGAACGCAACTCCATGCATGCGCTCAACGGCGACAAGGTGCGCGTGATGATTTCAGCTGCCCGCAAGGGCGCTGACCCGGAGGCTAAGGTGCTTGAAATAATAGAGGCAAAGGAGCAGGTATTTATCGGAGAACTGATTGTTGACCGCAATGGAGCGCGTCTTGTTCCGGACTCCAAATATCTTGCCGCAGACATCATACTCAACCGTAACAAGCTCAAGGGAGGAAAGACGGGAGACAAGGCTATAGCCAAAATCACCCTCTGGAAAGATGAGGAAATGTGTCCGCGTGGTGAGATTGTGGATATACTCGGGCGCAAAGGTGAGAACAATGCAGAGATGCATGCCATCCTTGCCGAATTCGGTTTGCCATATAGTTATCCTGAGAATGTGGAGAAAGCGGCGGATAAGATAGGAGCCGGGATTACTCCGGAGGAAGTGGCCAAGCGCGAGGATTTCCGTGGCATAACCACATTCACGATAGATCCACGTGATGCCAAGGATTTCGATGACGCCCTTTCCATCCGAGTCCTTGCAAATGGCAACTATGAGGTTGGCGTCCACATCGCCGACGTCACACATTACGTGACTCCGGGAAGTGTCATTGACAAGGAGGCTCAGAAGCGTGCCACTTCGGTGTATCTTGTAGATAGAACCATACCGATGCTGCCCGAGCATCTGAGCAACGGCATCTGCTCGCTTCGTCCGGATGAGGAGAAACTCACATTCTCAGCCATCTTCGAGATGGATGCACAGGCCAATATCATCAACTCAAGAATCGGAAGAACTGTCATAAAGAGCAACCGCCGGTTTACATACGAGGAGGCCCAGGAGCGTATAGAATCCGGAGAGGGTGATTTCGCCACCGAAATCAATGTGCTCAACGGACTCGCCAAGCAACTGCGCAAACGCCGCTTCGACAACGGCGCATTGGAGTTCGACCGCGCCGAGGTGCGATTTGATATAGACGAGACCGGACGCCCGATAAGCGTCTATTTCAAGGAATCCAAAGACGCCAACAAACTGATCGAGGAATTCATGCTTCTTGCCAACATTGCAGTGGCGGAGAAGATTGGCAAGGTGCCGAGAAATAAAAAGGCCAAGACATTCGTATATCGCGTCCACGACACACCTGATGCCGACAAACTGTCGAACCTAAGCAGCATAGCATCACGCTTTGGATTCAAAATCAATGCAGAGGGACGATCCACGGAAGTGAACAAAAGCCTCAACCGAATGCTTCGCGACGTGAAGGGAAGAGGAGAGGAGACGATGCTGTCTATGCTGGCCATAAGATCTATGGCAAAGGCCATTTACTCCACACAGAATGTTGGTCACTATGGACTTGCCGTTCCGTTCTATACCCACTTCACATCTCCCATTCGCCGGTATCCCGACATGATGGTGCATCGTCTTCTTCAGCGATATGCCGACGGAGGCAGAAGCGCCGACAAGATAAAGGTTGAGGACCAATGCAAGCATTCCTCGGATATGGAGCAGCTGGCGGCAAATGCCGAACGAGCCTCCATACGCTACAAGCAGG
Source organism: Muribaculum sp. (assembly GCA_023667055.1). Taxonomy (GTDB): domain Bacteria; phylum Bacteroidota; class Bacteroidia; order Bacteroidales; family Muribaculaceae; genus Lepagella. Next base: position 6,797 of record JAMPAV010000045.1, read on the forward strand.
TGGAATATATGAAAGACCGCCTTGGCCAAGTCTATGATGGCGTGATTTCCGGGGTGACGGAATGGGGTGTATATGTGGAGCTTGACGAAAACCTCTGCGAGGGACTCGTGCCGGTGCGCGATCTTGCTGATGACTATTACGATTATGACGAGAAAAATTATTGTCTGACAGGAAGGAAGACTCACCGCAAATACACCCTCGGCGACCGCGTGAAAGTTCAGGTGGCCCGTGCTGATTTGGACAAGAAGCAACTTGACTTCGCATTGCTCTCAGATGACGGCAACCCCAACAAACCGCTTCCCTTGCAGAAGAAGAATCATGGCCGGAATCAACCGCGACAGAAATCAAGACGTAAAAAACGTTAAAAATTTTGGTGGGTTCAAAAAAAAGTTGTAATTTTGCACTCGGATGAGTCCTGCACGACCAGCTCCCCGTGAACTCCCCCAGATCTTGACCGAAGCAAGGGTAGCGGGTTGAGCGGTGCGATGTAGTAAGCTCATCCACTTGCCTCTTTAGCTCAGTTGGCCAGAGCACGTGATTTGTAATCTCGGGGTCGTTGGTTCGAATCCGACAAGAGGCTCTCTAAAAAGCGATGAAAGGCAAATGCCTTCTCATCGCTTTTTAGTTTAGAGTTTATTCTCAGACTTGTCCGACCTGTCCGACTTGTCCGACAAGCCCGAAGAACTAAACTCTAAACCCTAAACTCTAAACCCTAAACTCTAAACCCTAAACAAAAAAAATGACTTTCATTTTCAATATCAGCATAGTTATCCCGGCATCGCGCAAGCAGTCATTCATCGACTGGGTGAATGGCGAAGGGAGGCTTGCCGCTTCCTCTGACACTTTGCGCGACTTCCGCTGCCTGATGGTGGCCGGAATCCCAGGCGACAAGGAGTTTGACAAATCCACCGACCGGACTTTTTCCATGCAGATGCAATTTGACTCGCTCAGGGATTGCCGCGAATGGCACAATTCCACCTTCGAGATCCTTATGCAGGCGTACGCCCGCTGGCATGGCCCCAACCCCCTCTTCTTTGCCACCATCCTCAAATCAGTTTAGGGTTTAGTTTGACCGGAGGTTGCCAACACAGAAAAACCAATCGGAAACTTAACTCTTAACTCTTAACCCTTAACTCTTTGAACTACGAACGCATCATAATGGGCATCGACCCGGGCACAAACGTCATGGGCTACGGCATACTCGGCATCAACGGGAAGAAGGCCGAGATGATTGTCATGGGTGTCATCCAACTAAATCGTTTCGAGAGCCATTATCTACGCCTTGCCCGAATTTATGAGCGGGTCAGCAGCCTTGTGCAACAATATCTGCCCGACGAACTCGCAATCGAAGCGCCATTCTTTGGAAAGAATGTGCAGTCGATGCTGAAACTGGGACGAGCCCAAGGCGTGGCAATGGCTGCTGCTTTGGCCAAGGATATTCCCATTGCTGAGTATCCCCCGCTGAATGTGAAAAAGGCCGTGACCGGCAACGGCCAGGCTTCCAAAGAACAGGTGGCCAATATGCTGAAGCATCTCCTCTCCATTCCTGAAGAGAAGATGCCCGATATGCTTGATGCCACAGACGCACTTGCTGTGGCGCTCACCCACATGTATGAATCTCAGAAGCCGGCAATCGCCAAAGGTCCGAAATCCTGGAAGGATTTCCTCGCCAAGAATCCCGACCGCATCGCCCCCCGCCGCAAATAGACATCCTCGGCCATCAGTTTTCCTCCTGCATAGGCGACTTCAGGCCCCTACTTCTTAAAAAGCTGCTGTATGGAGCCGAGTGATGACAGTACAGACGAAGCCTCGTATGGTATATAGACGGTCTTGTTGTCCTGGCCGGAAGTCATGGATTTTAGAGTCTCAATGTATTTCTGTGCCAAAAGATAAGCAGCCGGATCGGTCTGCGATTGAGCCACTGCCGCGGCCACATTGCGGATTGCATCCGCTTCTGCCTGTGCACGAAGCACCTGAGCACGCGCTTCACCTTCGGCCTTAAGAATGGCAGCCTGTTTCTCGGCCTCCGCTTTGTTGATCTGCGACATTTTCTGTCCTTCCGAACGAAGAATCACCGACTGCTTTTCGCCCTCTGCATTTAGAATCTCGGCACGACGGTTGCGCTCAGCCTGCATCTGTTTCTCCATGGCCACGCGCACACTCTGGGGCGGTGTTATGTCCTGTAGCTCAACGCGGTTCACCTTCACACCCCATTTATTGGTGGCGTCGTCAAGTATAGACTGAAGTTTTGCATTGATAGTGTCGCGAGAGGTCAAAGTCTCGTCAAGCTCCAGTTCGCCGATCACATTTCTCAGCGAGGTTTGTGTAAGCTTTTCGATTGCATTCGGAAGATTCTCGATCTCATACACCGATTTCTTCGGATCCACTATCTGGAAATAGAGAAGGGCGTTGATTTCAGTGGTGACATTGTCGCGTGTGATAACCTGCTGCGAAGGGAAGTCATATACCTGTTCGCGGAGGTCAATCACGCTTGTGGTGGTGATACGGTTGTTGTTGGAACGAGTGTAAATCACTTTCGGCTTGTCGATAAAGGGGATGATGAAGTTAAGACCCGGTTGAAGCACCGAGTGAAACTTTCCAAGTCGCTCCACTACTTTGGTTTCCGACTGCGGAACCACCTTTACGCCCGCCATTATCACCACTACCACAAAGATTATGATGATCGCTGCAATGATTAGTGTATTCATGTTTGAAGAGTTTTGGGTTTATTGTTTAGGGTTTAGTTTGACGGTATGGGTTCGACAGAAAGGATTATGGAGTCGTAGCCCACGACTCTCACGTTGTCACCGGGATGTAGCGTCACACCATGACCCGACGGACGCACCTGCCAGGAATCACCGTCGATACGCACACGTGGCATGTCGGCAATTTCCACGCGACCTGTTCTTCCGATAAGAGCGTCCATACCGGTGGCAGTGTGTTCGGCTCCCCTATGCAGTGCTTTTATTAGTCGCCCTCGCCATTTGTAGGTCAGCAGATAAAGAAGCGTGGTTGCCACTATAAATGCAATGATACTTCCGAGCCAATCTGCCCCAAGAAATGCAGCACACATAGCCACAAGAGCTCCCGTGCCGATGTAGAGGCATGTGGTGGATAATGTGAAGACTTCTGCTATCAGAAACCCGGCTCCAAGTATAAGCCAAAAACTCCAGATTCCCATCTTTTATTAATTTTGAATTGCGAATTTTGAATTTTGAGTCGGCAGAGTATTTTGGATTTTCCATACGTATATAATCGTTGTCTGCTCTGCTTTATAGTGACAAAGTTAATGAAATTTACTGACATTTGCAAAAAAGATTCCTCTTTCTTCCCGATTTTGCAAATTTTTTGTTAATTTTGCAGTATTGGGCAAAGAGTACGCAAAAAAATGACTAACCTTTAACTAAACCATAATACATACTAAAATGGTAAATTTCTCACTTGAGGGCAAAGTAGCCCTCGTCACCGGTGGCGTATATGGCATCGGTTTCGCAATCGCCAAGGCTCTTCATGAGGCCGGTGCAAAAATTGTGTATAACTGCAACACCCAGAAGTCGATGGATCTCGGCATCGCCAACTATAAGGAGGCAGGCATAGAAGCAAAAGGATATCTTTGCGACGTGACCGATGAAGAGGCAGTCAAGGCTATGGTGGCCGACATCGAAAAGACCGTAGGCACCATCGATATCCTTGTCAACAACGCCGGAATCATCAAGCGCATACCGATGACCGACATGGCAGTGGAAGACTTCCGCCAGGTGGTTGACATCGACCTCGTGGCTCCGTTCATCTGCGCAAAGGCCGTAATTCCCGGCATGATCAAGAAAGGACATGGAAAGATCATCAACATCTGCTCCATGATGAGCGAACTTGGCCGCGAAACCGTCAGCGCATACGCCGCTGCCAAGGGAGGACTCAAGATGCTGACCCGCAACATCTGCTCCGAATACGGCGAGCACAATATCCAGTGCAACGGCATTGGCCCTGGCTATATAGCAACTCCTCAGACCGCTCCGCTACGCGAGCGCCAGGCCGACGGCAGCCGTCATCCATTCGACCAGTTCATCATCGCCAAGACTCCGGCAGGACGCTGGGGCACACCGGAAGACCTCATGGGACCGGCCGTATTCCTCGCTTCCGATGCTTCAGACTTTGTGAATGGCCATGTCCTTTATGTGGACGGCGGTATCCTCGCTTATATCGGCAAACAACCCTAATTATTTATAATATCGCAACTGCGATATTATAAAGTTTAAAAGTTTAAAAGTTTAAAAGTTTATTCTGACATGGAGGAATTTTCTTTTGAAAAGCTAATCGCATATAAGGAGTCGAGGATGCTGGTGGTTGAGGTATATAAGATTATAGCTAAGCTGCCTTCGAATGAGAGATATGCGATAGGCCCCCAGCTTCAAAGGAGTATTGTTTCAGTGAATTCCAACATAGCCGAAGGAAGCGGTCGTATTTCATATAAAGAGAAGATACACTTTATTGAAATTGCGTTTGGTTCGTTGTACGAAGCATATAGTCAACTTCAATTATGCGTTGATTTGAATTATTTACTTGACAGCCATTAGACCTAAATTTTTCTTGATGACAAGACTGTTGACTGCTTTACGCAAATCGTGTGTTGACAAGTTAAACTTTTAAACTTTTAAACCTTTAAACTTTAAATTTCGCAAAACGAAATTTAAATTGTATGAACGAATTTAAAGAAGTTTCTGAAGGATATACGCTGCCGGAAGCCATCAAGGAGGCACAAAGATGCCTCCACTGCAAGGTGCCGGGATGCAAGAAGGGATGCCCCGTAAGCAATGACATCCCCGACTGGATCAGCGAACTTGCCCACGGCAACTTCGGCAATGCAATCCATATCATACACCAGCGCAGCAATCTTCCGGCTGTATGTGGCCGCGTTTGTGCCCACGAACGCCAGTGTGAGGGCAATTGTGCCCTTGCAAAGAAAGGGGAGGCAATACATATCGGCAAGCTTGAACGCTTCGTGGCCGACTTCGACAGCGAAGCGGGCTGGAGCCATGTCAATATGCCGCAGAAGACCCGCGGCAAGGTGGCTGTGATAGGATCAGGGCCTGCAGGCCTTACTATAGCGGGCGACCTCTCACGTCAGGGTTTCAATGTGGAAATCTTCGAAATGGGGGTTGAACCCGGCGGTGTCCTGATGTTTGGCATTCCGGAATACCGTCTTCCAAAAGAAGTGGTGCGCCGCGAGATAGAGAAGATCGAACGCCTTGGCGTAAAGATTCATCTCCGCGCAACAATCGGACAGAACCACACCATCGACCAGCTCTTCGAAGATGGTTTCGATGCCATATTCATGGGCACCGGCACCAGCCGTCCGAAGACTCTCCCCATCGAAGGGGCCACCCATCCCGGCGTACGCCAGGCTGTATGGTTTCTACGCCGCGTAAGCCTATACAACAATGGGATGATTGGCCGTGATGAGGTTGTGATTGGCGACGGCGACAAAGTGGCCGTGATTGGCTGCGGCAACACCGCGATGGATGCAGCCCGCACTGCAATCCGCATGGGCGCTTCCGAGGTGAACATCATCTACCACCGCGACATCACCACCATGTCGGCCCTTAAGGCCGAATATGACGAGGCTGTGGAAGAAGGAGTTCAATTTATGTGGAACACCAATGTGGTGAAGGTAAATGGAGCAGAGGGGATGCGCCTGAAATCCATAGTGATAGAACAGAACGGCGAACAAAAAGAGATGCCTCTCGACCGTCTCATCATGGCTGTCGGTTCCGTGCCAGCATCCCGCATCGTGGATTCCACGGAAGGTATAGAGGTTGACAACAAAGGCTATGTGCTGACAAGGGAATATCCCTACGGCATGACCACCCGAAAGGGAGTGTTTGCCGGCGGTGATGTCACGGGTCGCCAGGCCACGGTGGTCCATGCCATGCAGGATGCCAAGAAAGTGGCGGAGGGCATAGCACAGTATGTGGATGCCATAAAGCTCATGGCCTCCATCGACAATGCCACCGGCCCAAACCCTGCCAACTGATTGCTCAGGCATCATAACCAGATGATAATTTTCGGTTTTCGCTTGCGGAAGCCGAATTTTTTCATTATAATTTTGCAATATCTGTATTATTTATTAACTTTGCACAATAAATAATAAACATTTCTCTATATGGCTGTCAACAACTATGACCTCAACACGGTAAAAGGACGACTGATGACCTATCTGAAGTTCAAGCGGATCTCTCAGGTGGAGTTCTGCCGGTCGATAGATGTGGCTTCTACCTACATTGCCGTGATGAGAAAATCCATCTCCACTGAGAAGGTCAATAGAATTGTGGCCCAATACCCGGACCTTAACCGTGAATGGCTTCTTTATGGGGAAGGAGATATGCTCCTGACTGAGAATCAAGACCCAAAGGATATTCTTCATAGTGCCGGTTATCTTGTGCCGCTGCTTCCGGTGAATGCTTTTGCCGGAAATATCTCTGCTTGGTCGCAAACCATTATGGACCGCGACTGCGAGAAAGTGGTAAGCCCGATACAGGGGGTCGATTTCGCTATCCGCATTTCCGGCGACAGCATGGAGCCGGATTTCAAGGATGCTTCACTAATATTGATAAAGAAAATCGACGACAATTCGTTCATCCCCTGGGGGCATCCCATGATAATTGATACGATCAACGGGGTTTTCTTCAAGAATGTATTTCCGTCGGAGAGAGGACAAAGGTATATAGAAGCGAGAAGTATCAACTCTAAATATCCGCCGCTCACAATCCCGCTCGATTCGGTGTTCGGGCTATATCGTTTGGTGGGCAACCTGAATACATTCTCCTCCTACTGAGTTGTCGGCCGGATTACATTCAATCAGTCTCATGTCGGCCGATTAAACCTTAAACTTTAAACTTTAAACAAGAATCATATATGGAATATAACCACTCAGACATTGAAGCGCGCTGGCAGAAGTTCTGGCGTGACAACGAGGTGTTCAAGACAGAAATCGACCCCTCTCGTCCGAAATATTATGTGCTTGACATGTTTCCCTATCCGTCGGGAGCCGGCCTTCATGTGGGACATCCACTCGGATATATAGCAAGCGACATATATGCCCGCTACAAACGTCAGCAGGGCTTCAACGTGCTACACCCTATGGGCTATGACGCATACGGTCTTCCTGCAGAGCAATATGCCATCCAGACCGGTCAACATCCGGAAAAGACGACCAATGAAAACATTGCACGCTATCGCTCCCAGCTTGACAAAATCGGATTTTCATTCGACTGGGACCGCGAGGTCCGTACCTGCGACCCGAAATATTACAAATGGACACAGTGGGCGTTCATGCAGATGTTCAACCATTATTACGACACGGCTGCCGGAAAAGCCCGTCCCATTTCTGAACTTGTGGCCCATCTTGAAAAACATGGCACAGAAGGTCTGAATGCCGCAGGAACCAATGAACTGGAACTGACAGCAGCTCAGTGGAACTCAATGTCGGAGAAGCAGCAACGCGAGACCTTGATGAACTGGAGAATCGCTTTCCAGGGAGAGACAATGGTGAACTGGTGTCCGGAACTCGGAACGGTGCTTGCCAACGACGAGGTTTCGGAGGGTCTCAGCGTGCGAGGAGGATTCCCGGTGGAACAGAAACTGATGCGCCAGTGGTGCCTGCGTGTCTCTGCCTACGCTCCGCGTCTTCTCGATGACCTTGATGGTGTGGCCTGGAGCGATTCGCTGAAGGAGACTCAACGCAACTGGATTGGGCGCAGCGAGGGTGCGGAAATGAAATTCCCGGTAAAAGATTCTGACGCACAGCTCGAGATCTTTACAACACGTGCCGACACAATCTTCGGTGTCACTTTCATGGTGCTTGCCCCGGAATCGGAATATGTGAAGATGCTGACCACTCCCGACCACAAGGAGGAAGTGGAGGCCTATCTGAACGAGGTGAAACATAAGACCGAGCGTGAACGCCAGATTGACAAGAAAGTGACCGGAGTCTTTACCGGCAGCTATGCCATCAATCCTCTGAGCGGTAAGGAAATTCCAATCTGGGTCAGTGACTACGTCCTTGCCGGCTATGGCACCGGGGCCATTATGGCCGTTCCGGCCCATGACTCGCGCGACTACGCCTTCGCCAAGAAATTCAATCTTCCCATCATTCCTCTTATAGAGGGTGCTGATGTCTCTGAAGAGAGTTTCGATGCCAAGGAGGGTGTCGTGACAAATTCCTGCGGGCCGGATCTCGACCTGAACGGACTGACTGTCAGAGAAGCTATCGCAAAGACAAAACAGCATATTTCTGAAAAGGGTATCGGCCGAGTGAAGGTAAACTATCGTCTGCGCGATGCCATTTTCTCCCGCCAGCGCTACTGGGGAGAACCGTTCCCGGTATATTATAAGGATGGAGTGGCTTATCTTATGGATGAGTCGGAACTTCCCTTGCTTCTTCCGGAAGTGAGCAGCTACAAGCCGACACCCGACGGAGAGCCACCACTCGGACGTGCTGAAAACTGGAAGACCAAGGACGGCTACCCCATTGAACTTTGCACGATGCCCGGTTTTGCCGGCAGTTCCGCCTATTATCTCCGCTATATGGATCCTCACAACGACAATGCACTTGTCAGCCGCGAGGCTGATGAATATTGGAGAGATGTGGATCTCTACGTTGGTGGCGCTGAACATGCTACGGGACACCTTATCTACAGCCGATTTTGGAACAAGTTCCTCTTTGACCTCGGACTTGTGGTGAGTCCGGAGCCTTTCAAGAAACTGGTAAACCAAGGTATGATTCAAGGACGCACAAATTTCGTGTATCGTATCAAGGGCACCAACAAGTATGTAAGCAAGGGTCTGAAAGACCAATATGATACGATGCCAATCCGCGTGGATGTCAATATCGTCGGCAACGATGTCCTTGACCTCGATGCTTTCCGTGCTTGGCGGCCGGACTTTGCAGATGCGGAATTCATTCTTGAGGATGGCAGATACGTATGTGGCTATGCAGTGGAGAAAATGTCGAAATCCATGTTTAATGTTGTCAATCCGGATGACATTGTTGAGAAATATGGTGCCGACACCCTCCGGCTTTATGAGATGTTCCTCGGTCCGGTGGAGCAGTCGAAACCTTGGGATACGAATGGTATTGACGGAGTGAATAGGTTCTTGCGCAAACTTTGGAATATCTTTGAGAAAAGGAGTGATTCCGAACGTGATGCAAAAGAGAAGAAAGTGATGCATACGCTGATCAAGAAAGTGAGTCAGGATATTGAGAATTTCTCCTACAACACTTCAGTGGCTGCATTCATGATAGCCGTGAACGAACTTGGCAAACTTCAGACGGTAAGCACAGAATCAATGGATGAGTTTGCACGGTTGATTGCTCCGTTTGCTCCGCATATCGCCGAGGAGTTCTGGCATCAGCTTGGACATGAAGGCTCGGTTTCGCTCAGCCAATGGCCGAAGTGGAGCGAGGATGCACTGAAGGAAGACACTGTGAAGTATCCGGTTCAATTCAATGGCAAGATGCGCTATAATATCGAGGTTCCGGCAGGCAGTGACAAGACTGCGGTTGAGGCGGCTGCTCTCGCTGACCCTTCAGCAGAAAAATGGCTTGATGGAAAGGTCCCCAAGAAAGTTATAGTGGTTCCCAACCGAATCGTCAATATCGTGGTGTGATGTTGAGATTGCAAAACCTAAATAATCAAACATGAAAAAACTCTTATTAATGGCAATGGGCGCACTCGCAGTCGCTTGCGCCAACAACAATTCCTCTGTGGCCCCGGCCATTCCTGCCGATAAAGACATCGAGTCCAAGATCAAGGATATCATGTCGGGAATGTCGCTCGATGACAAGGTGGGCCAGATGTGTGAGGTCACCATCGATGTAGTGCTCAGCGACTCGCTGAAGGACGGAGTGCCGCAGCTCAGCGAGGAAAAACTGAAGAAGGCAATCGAGCAATACCGGGTAGGCTCAGTCCTGAACACTCCGATGGGCGAGGCCCAGACTCCACAAACATGGTATGATATCATCAACGGCATACAGGAGGCATCTATGGAATATCTGAAGATTCCCGATATCTATGGCGTTGACCAGAACCATGGAACGACCTACACAGTCGGTGGCACCCTTTTCCCTCAGGAAATCAACATGGCCGCTTCTTTCAACCGTGAGCTCGTGCGTGAAGGCGCAAAGGTGTGCGCCTACGAATCACGCGCATGCAACATTCCATGGGTATATAACCCGGTGATGGACCTCGGACGCAATCCCGCATGGAGCCGCATCTGGGAGTCGTTCGGCGAAGACCCCTACATCAACGGTGCTATGGCTGTGGAAATGGTGAAGGGTTATCAGGGTGACGACCCCAACCACGTAGGGCCACAAAATGTGGCAGCATGCCTGAAGCACTATATGACCTACGGCAACCCTACCAGCGGCAAGGACCGCACTCCGGCATCCATAAGCGCACCGGATCTCCGCGAGAAATATTTCCAGCCTTACAAGGTGGCAATTGAAGCCGGTGCACTTTCCATCATGGTCAACTCCGGAATCACCAACGGTCTTCCCTTCCACGCCAACAAGGAACTACTGACCGGCTGGCTTAAGGATGACCTCAACTGGGACGGGATGATTGTGACAGACTGGGCCGACATACACAATCTCTGGAAGCGCGACCACATCGCAGTTGACTACAAGGAAGCCATCATGTTGGCTATCAACGCCGGAATTGACATGTCGATGACCCCCTACGACATGGATTTCTGCACATTGCTCAAAGAGTTGGTGGATGAAGGGAAAGTCTCAATGGAGCGCATAGACGACGCAGTGGCACGCATACTTCGGCTTAAGTATCGCCTGGGACTCTTCGACACACCTTCAACCAAACCTGCAGATTATCCACTTTTCGGAAGTGAACAGCATGCGCTCAAGGCTCTCGAACTTGCAGTGGAGAGTGAGGTGCTTCTGAAGAATGACAACAATATTCTTCCACTCTCACAGGGGAAGCGAATCCTCGTGACCGGTCCGAATGCCAATTCCATGCGCAGCCTCAACGGAGGTTGGTCCTACACATGGCAGGGTTCGGAAAATCCCAAGTTCCACGACCAATACAATACCATTTATGAGGCTCTTCGCAACGAATATGGTGAAGGGAACGTGGTGCTTGAACAGGGAATGGACTATGTGGCAGACTATGGACAGTGGGAAAAGGTTCAGAATGTGCGCATTGAGAGAGCCGTTGCTGCAGCCCGTAGCGTGGACGTGATTGTGGCCTGTGTGGGTGAAAACTCCTATTGTGAGACTCCGGGCAATACCAACGACATTGCCCTGACTTCGGAGCAACAGCAACTCGTGAAGGCCCTGGCAGCCACCGGCAAGCCAATCGTACTCGTATTGAATGGTGGACGTCCGCGAATAGTACGTGAGATTGAACCTTTTGCATCAGCGGTTGTAAACGTGTTGCTCCCCGGCAATTACGGAGGTGACGCTCTTGCGCTGCTGCTCTCCGGCAAGCGGAACTTCAGTGCCAAACTTCCTTACACCTATCCGCGCTGGCACAATGCAATAGCTTTCTACGACCATAAGCCTTGCGAAAGTGTGGCAACCATGTCGGGTGCATACAACTATAGTGCCGACATCGACGTGCAGTGGCCGTTTGGATTCGGCATGAGCTACACCACTTTCGAGTATTCCGGCATAAGTGTTGACAAGACTGAGTTTTCACCGGCTGATGAAATCACAGTAAGTGTGGATGTGAAGAATACCGGCAGTGTGGAGGGCAAGGAGGCTGTGATCTTCTACAGCAGCGACCTTGTGGCTTCAATTACTCCCGATGTGCTCCGTGTGCGCGGATTCGACAAGGTTAGCCTGAAACCGGGTGAAAGCAAAAAGGTAAGTTTCACTATTCCGGCAAGCGACCTCGCATTTGTCAACTATAATGGGAAGTGGATGCTGGAACAGGGAGAATTCGAGTTCACTCTTGGCAATCAGAAGGTGAAGGCTACTTGCACAGCCACCAAGACGTGGGAGACACCCAACATTCGCTGAAACAACATGTAATATCGTCAAAATATGGTCTGTACCTTAATACAGACCATATTTTATGCTCTTAAAAACTCCCGACTATGCTTCCCGGATTATCCAGGAGTCGAGGGAGTGGATGGCAT
>JAMPAV010000046.1 GCA_023667055.1 Muribaculum sp.
TCCTAAACTTTTAACCTTTTAAACCTCAACTTTCGCTTGCGAAAGTTGAATCAATCTAATTTATAAATCCCTCCTATCACTTGCAGTATTGAACATATTGGATATTCAAAATGTTTTAATAAAAGTGAAAAATATTAAATAGGCGTAGCAATTTTTGATACGCCCTCTTAAAATTTAAGATATGAGAAAAAGTACTTGTTTTTCAATCACGGCATTGCTGACCGCTTTCATTCCGGTGTCAGCAGCCGAATATACAAAGTATTCGGACGTGCATCCATCCGGAACTGAGACTATACTCCATGCATGGAGCTGGAACTTCAAGAATATTGCCAAAAACATGAAGAGAATAGCCGAAGCCGGCTACGACATGGTGCAGACCTCGCCGGTGCAACAGTGCTGGAATCCGGAGGGCTCGAAGGGTCTGCTTTTTTCTGAGAATGAGAAAGAGGGACAATGGTATTTCTATTATCAACCGACCGACTGGAAAATAGGCAACCACATTGTAGGCAACCGAGAGGAAATGAAGCAGATGATGGACTCCGCAGCCAAATATAACGTACGCATCATCGTCGATGTGCTTCCGAATCACACGGCTTTTGACGTAGATGCCGTAAGCGATGACCTCGTCAATGCTGCAGGCGGACGCAATAAACTATATCACTCAGAGGGACTAAAGCCAGTAGAGGATTACAACGACCGGTACCAGTGTACTCTCTGGGGAAGCGGTGCGCTTCCTGACGTGAATACAGAAAATAAGGATTTCCAGAAATATTACATGCAGTTTGTCAACGACCTTCTTGACCTTGGAGTACGGGGATTCCGCTACGACACTGCCAAGCATATCGGCGTTCACTCCGACCCGGTAGATTCCGCTTCCGGCGTTAAGGAAAATGACTTCTGGGATGTAGCTACAGGTAGAAAATCCGTGAAAGGTGTCAAATTGAATATGCCCTACGAGGATCTGTTTGTTTATGGAGAAGTCCTTCAGGACAAGAATGTGCCGGAAAAGGAATATGAGGAATATTTCGGACAGACTGCATCAAGCTACGGACATGTACTCCGCGAAATGCTCGAAAAAGGAAGTGCTGATGGCATCGACTTAAAGAACTGGTATCACTCTGCAGCACCGGAATCATTGACCACATGGGTAGAAAGCCATGACACTTACTGCAATGCACACGAATCCGCCGGTCTCAGCGACGACCAAATACGCACAGCATGGGTCTTCCTGACAGCACGCGACAAGGGAACTCCGCTCTTCTTCAGCCGTCCGGCTAACTCCACACGGCAAAACTATTGGGGCGATAATAAACTCGGTGAGGCCGGCAATGACGAATACTTCCACCCGGAAGTGTCGGCTGTGAATCATTTCCGCAAAGAAATGGCCGGAGAACCGGAAGATATTCAAACGAGCACAGAAGGTACTGTATTGGCCGTAAACCGTGGCAAAAAGGGGGCTGCTCTTGTCAATCTCAGCGGGTTATCGAAGCCCATAGATGTCGCCACAGGTCTTGCGGATGGTAAATACCGCGACAAGGTATATGGCAAGGAGTTTTATGTAAAGGGTGGTCGCCTGACGGGCATTCTGGCTCCCCACAAAACATATATCCTCATGAAAAAATAATCCGTATCGACACTGCTTTTGAAGAGGAACCTTAGCCCCGGCTCATATCAGCCCCAGCCGCTGACATTTTTTGAGTCGGGGCCTAATATTCCCCATTTTCCCATATCCACCTACAAAATCGTTTGGATGCAAATTAACATAATATCAGCACCTATGCGCCTCCGCATGGGATTTTAAATTGTACTTGCGAAAGTTGAACTCATTTATAGAAAATTCAAGATTTTACGAAAAGGGTTCTAAACTTTATCCGGTGGCGAAATGTTTTTCATAAAAAGTTATGATATGGAAAATAAAGAAATTGTGAAGGATTTTGAGGAGAGAGTGAGGAAAGACCTGACAAATTTTCTCATCAGCAAAGGTGCCCTGGATGAGCATGTGCCGGAGTGCCCGGATGTGGAGGAGAAATGGGCTGAGATAGGAAGAAGTTATATCCCCGACGGTGCCAGAGAGTTTAAGGATTATCCGGTGGTCTCGCTCGGCTGGATGATGTTTGTCGGTATGGCTATGGCTTATTACTGGGACACGGACTGGGAAAAGAATGCTTCCCGCACTGATTTCTACACGGCACTTCGCGACAAACGGGGATACGACCATCTTGACGAGACAGTGGTTGAGGATGTACTCGGATATAAGGATGAGGGTGCTGAAAAGATCACTGATCTCGTTGCCGAATGTGCATCGAGGGTCTATTCGATTCTAAGCCATGAGCATGTGGAACCTGCTACAGAAGCCGCCTTCGGCTATTATGTGGCAGCATTGCATCAGCTCTACCTTGCCGGTATGGCCATGGAGCTCAACGCCCTCGGCTACCACATGACCGCCATGTCATAAAATCTAATCATATCTAAATTTTCAATTATGGACAATTTGGAATACAAAGGTTATCAAGGAACTGTGGAGTACAGCAAAGAGGATGACTGTCTTGTCGGCAAAGTCATAGGACTAGCTAAGGAATCCATCCTATATGAGGGTAGCACTATTGATGAACTGAAAGCTGATTTTGAGGCTGGAATAGACAGTTATTTGGCCTATTGTGATGCTGAAGGTATCACACCAAGAAAAGGCTACAGTGGATCGTTCAATGTGCGTGTCTCACCCGAGACTCATAGTCGCATAGCATTAAAAGCATCCAACGCCGGAATCTCATTGAATGCTTTCGTGCGCCAATGCTTGGAAAAAGCAGCAATGCTGTGATCTGCATAATTCTTTACACAAGAGAAAAAATCCCTGAGATTGTCTTTAATCTCAGGGATTTCTTCTGATATTTTGAAAAATATCAGGCTATTTCATTTTTAACACTTGCTTGAACCAACTTGAACCAAAAATAATTTAGCAGCCTTTGAATTTTTTCATAAATTTGCAAACGTAAAGTAAACTTAAAACATAACCACACATGAAAACCAAATTTCTCCTGGCTGTTTCAGCCTTTGCAGCAATCTGTGCAACTGGGTGCTCGTCAAATGGCAGTGATGAACCCACACCAACTCCGGATCCGACTCCATCTAAGCTGGAGATCAAGATCTCGCCTTCCATTGGCTCTACTAAAGCTACCGACTTCGGATTTGAATCCGGTGATAAAATCGGTCTTTATGTGGTGAATTATAATGGGACTGTTCCCGGCACCCTTAGCTCCATCGGAAACCATGTCGATAACATGCGTTTCACCTATTCCGGAACATGGACTCCCGACAGTCAGATCTTCTGGAAAGACAACGAAACCCACGCCGACTTCTATCTTTATTATCCCTACCGACAGATCTCTGACGTGACGGCAGTCGCAGTAGAAGCCCCCGCCGATCAAACTGCCGAAGCCAATTATAAAGGAGCTGACTTTATGATCGGAAAAACTTCCAATGTGCAGCCGTCGGAATCCGCTGTCGGAATTGCGGCTAACCATCTTCTAAGCCGTGTCAACATTACAGTTGCCGCCGGCAATGGTTTCACTGAAGAATCACTCGGCAAATCTGAAATTTCAGTCAAGGTCAACGGCCTTTACACAAATGCTACCGTTAATCTCGCAACAGCGGAAATCTCACTGAAAGGGGATAAAAATTCAGTGTCACCCTATAAATATGGATCTTCCTACAAGGCAATCGTAATTCCCCAGTCCGTTGAATACGGCAATCTTATCACAGTCACAGTTGATGGCCGGGATTTCAACTACAAAAAGGATTTCACATTCGTGCAAAACAAGGAGCATAATTTCACAATCACCGTAAGCAAGACTTCCAACGGCATTAATGTCAACATAAATCCATGGGAAAACGACGGCACCGACAACGGTGGCGTAGCCGAATAATTCATATCTAACAAAAACATCTTATGAGACATATAAATATTTCATATCCGGCTCTTGTCTGCGGAATGCTTGCCCTGACCGGCTGTTCCGACGATAGATTCGATAATTTCGTCCCGGAGACCACCGGCGAAATGACCATATCTCTTTCCGGTCAGATTCAGCAGGAATCAGTCACCCGCGCCAACGACGACGGTTTTGCCGACGGTGACGTCATGGGTGTCTATATTGTAGATTACGAAGGCAACAACCCCGGTATCCTTAAATCCTCAGGCAACCGTGGCGACAACGTTTATCACACTTTTGATGAAACTGCCTACAAGTGGAACTCCGCTTACGATGTTTTCTGGAAAGACAAGCACACCCGCATCGACGTGTATGGCTATTATCCGGCCGCTTCCCCTGAAGATGTCAACGCATATCCTTTCTCAGTGCAGACCGACCAAAGCAAGACATACACCGACGGCACAATGGGTCACTACGAGGCCTCCGACTTCCTCTGGGGCAAGGTGGCAGGTGTCGAACCGACCACCAACGTCATCCGCCTGCCGATGGCTCACCGCATGGCAAATGCCCGTGTCATTCTTGAAGAGGGCAGTGGTTTTGCAGAAGGTGAGTGGCTTAAGGTCAAAAAACAGGTGCTTGTGACCAACACCATACAGGATGCCACTATCGACCTTGCCACCGGCATAGTCACAGCCACCGGCAATGTCTCGGCAAACGCCATCGTTCCTTCGCAAAACGGCAATGAGTGGCGTGCAATCGTTGTGCCACAGTCTGTCGCTTCCGGCACTCCGATGTTCAGCATCACTATCGAGGGTCTTCCATATAAATTCTCGAAAAATGAAGATTTCACATATATGCCCGGCAAGATGAGCAATTTCACAATCCGTGTGGATAAAAAGTCTCCGCAGGGCGAATATGCGCTCACCCTCATCGGCGAAAGCATCACCGCGTGGGAAAACGACCTCGTTAGCCACGATGCCACCTCCAAGGAATATGTGATTGTAAAATCTGCTCCCGGAAAATTGAAAGAGGCAATTATAGAGGCCGGAAAGGACTATACTACTCTTCGAAATCTTAAGATCGAAGGAGAAATTAACATCATAGACTTCTATTTCATGCGCGATGAAATGGATGCTCTCGCTGCTCTGAATCTCAAAAACGTCAGAATCCGTCAGGCAAAAGATCCTGTGACCGGTATGATGGGTAATGCGGATCAGATTCCTAATTCTGCATTTTATATTAATAAGACAGCCGTTGGAAAATCATCCCTAACAAGACTTGTACTACCAGATACTTTGACTTCTGTTGGTATGCGGGCATTCAGCGGTTGTAGAAATCTTACAGGTTCTTTGATTATACCTGAAGGTGTTGTCGATGTACAAAGTGGAGCGTTTAAGGGTTGCAAGTCTTTGACTGGAAGTTTGAGCCTCCCTTCTACATTGAAATATCTTGGTAATGGACAGGATGATGCAACAGGCGAATATGACGAAATAAAAGACGAAGGAATAGATTACTATAATGGAGCGTTTCAAGATTGTGGCTTCACTTGCGAACTTGTCCTTCCCGGAAATGTCGAACTCGTCAGAGGATACGCTTTTGCAAATTGTAAAGGATTTTATGGTTCAATACACCTTCCTGACAAACTCAAGCGAATTGGAGATTGCGCATTTGCCGGATGTGTAAATATCACGGGATCTCTTGAAATACCACAAGGTGTGTCTGTAATACCTTCGCAGGCTTTCAATAATTGTGGTTTCAATGGCACCTTGACTCTTCACGATGGGATAAACTCAATTGGCAATGATGCATTCGCCGGCTGTAGTTTCAAAGGTGAACTTAGTCTCCCTAAGAATCTTACTGTCATTGAAGAAAATGTATTCTATAATTGCGATTTCTCCGGCGAACTGAAACTTCCTAAATCTCTCGTTACTATCGGCGACCGTGCTTTTGCCTACAACTGGCGTCTGATGGGTACTCTCGAATTTGGTGAAGGTCTGATCACAATCGGTGCCGGAGCTTTCGCCCATTGTCGCAGCATCGAGGGTTTGGTATTCCCCGAAAGTCTTGAGGTCATTCGTCATGAACCTTCCTATTATGAGGATGGCGGTGCTTTCCAGGGTTGTTATGGTATCGGTTCTATCGTGAGCAAGAGCGAGGTGCCACCTTATATCCAGCAGGGTGCTTTCGACGGTGTTGCCAAGGATAATTTCACTGTCGAGGTTCCGGAAACTGCTGTGCAACAGTATTCAGTCGAACCCGGTTGGTGTGATTTCAAACGCATTGCGGCTCACCATGAACTCGTATGCCGACCTGCTGTGGCATGCGCTCTTTCCACTGAGCATAAGCAGACCCTCGTCATTAATTCCGAAGGTGAATGGGAAGTGGCGTCAAAACCCGACTGGTGTGATGTGTCGCAGATGACAGGTAAGGACAAAACAGAACTGACCCTCACCATCAAACGCCATGAGGCCAACAATGACCAACGCGAAGGGGATGTGGTGTTCCGTCTCAAAGGAAAGGACTACACAAGCCGTTGCCATGTCACCCAGTATGGCTATGAATATGAGGAAGACCAGTTCCTCACTCTTCAGACTGCTTCAAGAGGCAACAACGGCGGCATCAACATCGTGATCATGGGCGACGGTTACGATGCCAAGGATATCGCATCAGGCCAGTACCTCAAGGACATGAAGGAAGAAGTGGAATATTTCTTCGGAATAGAACCTTACACCACCTACCGCGACTATTTCAATGTCTATACAGCCTTCCCTCTTTCCATTGAGTCCGGCGTCGGCACTGTCAACAGTATCCGCTACAACCGCTTCAACACTACTTACACCGGCGGTGTCGGCTTGAGGTGCGACTATGATGAGGTGTTCGACTATGCCATGCATGCACCAACTGTCAATGCCGGCAATCTCGACCAGACCCTGATTATCATCATCCCCAACAGCACCGACTATGGCGGCATCTGCCAGATGTGGGCAAGCGGTGCGGCAATCGCTTTCTGTCCGAAGAGCGACTACGGTTATCCGCTGGATTCACGCGGCGTGATACAGCACGAGGCCGGTGGTCATGGTTTTGGCAAACTCGGTGACGAATATATCTATCACAATGCTTTCATCGATTTTTGTGATTGCACCTGTTGCGGACATGTCATGGAATTTGAAACTGCAAAAGCTTGGGGTTGGTATGATAATCTTGAGCTCACAGGTAAGATGCACAGCGTAGGCTGGAGCCATCTCATCTTTGATCCAAGATACAGCGGTATTGTTGACATCTTCGAGGGTGGATACATGCACACCCGCGGCGTATATCGCTCGGAGCAAAACAGCTGTATGAACAACAACATACCTTACTACAGTACCATAAGTCGCCAAAGCATAGTGAGGAGAATCAAGGACTATGCCGGTGAGACATTCGACTTCGAGGAGTTTGTCGCCAATGACAAGCAAGGCATGGCCCGGGCCACCCGTGGCATCGACAACGCCACATACTCGCAGCGTCGCCAGGCTTTCGGTCCTGTCATCCACAGCGGCAGCCCTCTCGACAAGAAATCCAAAAGCAAATCACGCAAAACAAAGTAAAAATGAAAAACAATATATTATCAGGTCTCATCGTTGCTTTAGTAGCCGCAGGATTTGCATCCTGCAGCAGCGACAACGAAATTCAGCAACCTAACGACCAAGACTCTCGAATGGCAATGGCATTCAATTTCTCACACCCCGACAAAACCCGCGCCACTGAAACCGCCTTTGAAAACGGCGACAAAGTAGGTCTCTACGTGTGTGACCACAAGATGCCTCTCGAAATTGCCGGCAACACAGTCAACAATGAGAAGGTGACATTCGGCACATCGGGTTGGTCGTTTTCACGCAACCTTTATTGGGACAAAGGTCAATATAATGCCTACGCTTATTATCCATATCAGGATGACATAAGCAGCATCGATGACCTCCCGTTCTCTGTAAAAACAGACCAGACCGCGTTGGAGTCCGACGGTCAACTTTCAGGATACGAAGCCTCCGATTTCCTTTATGCCTCAAACCTGAACATCGAGGCATCGGCTAAACCCGTGGATATGATTTTCCGTCATATAATGAGCAAACTGACTATCCGAGTGATAAAAGGAGAGGACTTTGAGGGTGATCTTCCGGATGATGCCACGGTTTATATCCACAACACTGTGACTGATGCCACAATCGACCTTAATGCAGGGGTGGCAACAAAGTTGCCGAAGGCTGCTGCCAAGACCATCATAGCAAGAAATGCCGGAAAACACTCCTATACCGCTATTGTCGTGCCTCAGCGCCTCGACAACCGCGTGCCACTTATTGAAGTTGTTATGAAAGGTGTCTCTTACCTTTACGATTCCAAATTCATTTTCAAGCAGGGCACCCACCATCTTGTTAATCTTGTGGTGGATAAGAACCCCGAACAGGTGAAGATTGAAATCGGAGGTGAACTCACCGGTTGGAATTAATATAACCGATATTGTTTAAACTATGACATTATGACAAAAAAATCAACAACCAACAAAATAAATATATCACTGTTACTTCTTGTCATAATGTCGGGAGTAGTGGCAGTCTGTCTTCGCGACAGACTGCCCACTCATTCCTCTGCAGATTCCAATATCCATGACTCCATATCTGCCACACAGCCAAAAGCTACTGATGTCCAAACCATGATTGCCCCAGACTCCGGCCTGAATATTGCGAAAGAAAATGAGTTGGTAAGCGATGTTAATACTGCGTCCGATAATAAACCGCATGATTCTGCCATCTCCCTGTCATTTCCTGATGCCAACATCCGCGAGATGCAATCCTCCTCCCATCCATTTGCAAAGGAAGCAAAAAAGATCTTGTCGGGAAACCTGCAACTCTCCGATTCCATCAGCAGAAGAAAGATTTTAAACTACTGTGAGCATTTCCGTACAGCATACAATACCAAAGACATTGATTTCATACGTCAGGTACTCAGCGATGATGCCCTCATCATAGTTGGGCATACGGTTCGCACGTCAAAAGAAAAAAATGGAGTAGCCACATCCAACACTGTGAAATATAACGTCCGCTCGAAACGTGAATATCTGAAAAATCTTTCGTCTGTGTTTGTAGCCAACAAGAAAATATCTGTCGATTTCAGCGACTTCCGTATTATGCGACATCCCACTATGGATGGCATATATGGCGTTACTCTTCGCCAGAAATATGAAAGCGACCTCTATTCCGACGATGGTTTCATTTTTCTCCTTTGGGATTTCCGCAACCCCTCCATGCCGATGATTCATGTGCGCACGTGGCAACCGGCTGAATCCCTCGCCGATGAGGATGATGTGATCGGTATAGGAGATTTCGACCTTGAGTAACCCCTTAATACAACTGCAGAATAATGAATGCCATCCATAAATTATCATTGCTCGCTGTATGCTTCCTCTATGCCTGGGGCATGTATGCCGGAGATTTTTCGGTCGGCTCGTTCCGTCAGTTGCCAAACGACATTTCAGCCTTCATCAATCCCGTAAAGGATCTCAACGATGATGACTGTGCTCTCATCAAGATTATTGCTCCTGAAGATTTTGCATTTTCCTCGCCTCTCGGGATTGTGAAAAGAATCGACAAGGTTGGCGAAATTTGGCTATATCTTCCCCGCAGGTCAAAGTTGCTCACCATAAAGCATCCCGAATATGGCGTGCTCCGCGATTATGCCTTTCCGGAGAAGATCGAGAGTCATCTCACTTATGAGATGCATATAGATTTGCCCTCTAAAAATATCCCTAAGGCCGGCCTGCAAACGGCCATAACCACACAGGTGACGGATACACTCATCGTCACTAAGACCGACACTGTAATGTTTGAGACTCCCAAAAAGAAAACTCCATTTTCAATGTCATTGCTTGCTACTGCCACTTTCGGTGGCAATACCCATACGCTGATGGGCGGCCTGATGCTGACCGCCATGCGTGCGCATGGTGCATACGTCAGGGTATCTTCTGACTTTTGCAGGAATGTAAGGACGATTGCATCTTCCGACAAGATCGGACGTATCGATGGTGTCTGTCCGTTCTATTCGGGCCATACACGCAACAGTGCATTTCAGGTATCGGGCGGTGCTGTTCATAAGATATCGTCACATTTCAATATCTTCGAGGGTATAGGATATGGACATAACCGTAGGTATTGGCAAAAGGCTGCTTCCGAAGGGGGTGGATATGTGAAAAATTCCCATTACAGCTATGATGGTGTCCTGATTGAGGCCGGTGTGATGGCGTCCTATAGAAAATTGCAGGTTTCTGCATCAATTTCCTCAATCGAAGGCTGCCAATGGTTTGGTTCCCTCGGAATAGGCATTAAATTCTGAAGATATGGCTCAATTGATGATTCAATCACATGATAAATATACATCTGGCAAATCAGCCCGGAGGGCTGATTTGTGTGAAAACCCCGGACTTCAAGTCCGGGGAAATCTACAGATGGATTTTAGTCCCGGACGGACGCATTGTGTTAAAAGCGCATTTGTTATTTTAATTGCATTATTTGCAGCCTTTCTTCCCTCGTGTGGAGATGTTGCAGAACCCACAAATCTGGAACCGGTCATCAAGAATCTTTCCGTCTCCGAAATCACCAGAACATCGGCAAAGCTAACTGCTGAGATTGAATTGCGTGGCAGCGGCTCATTCGATAGTTTTCATTTTGTATATTATGCAGAATCCGGTTCTGAGTTCACTACCGAAAATATAGTTAATCCATCAGGGGTCGTGGAAATTGAATTGACCGGACTAATACCCGGCACGTCATATTCCTTTAAAGGAGTGGGAATCAGAAATACCGCCGTGCTGCAGTCCAAGGCAATCACTTTTGTAACCGATCCCAATGAGTGTCCGAGTATCTCGTCGTTATCAACTGTATCGGTTGGACCCACAGCTATTATTGTCAAATTCGATGTCCTTTCAGACGGGGGCGACCGGCTCACTGAGTCGGGATGCTATATAGGCAGGGCAAATGATGCCTTGACATTGAAGATTAAGTCAGAAGACAATTATTTTGATGATTCCACCAAATATATATTTGTAAACTCTCTCGACACTCTCACCGAATATGTTCTATATCCGTATGCGGCGAATTCTGTCGGGGAGATTGTCGGGGAGGCATTTCATTTCACCACTTCAGATGCCGTGGTCTTAAACCGTGCCGGTGATTTGGGACGAATTCTGTCCGGCGCATCTTTGGAGGATGGAGACCTTACAATATCCGGCCTTCTGAATGGTGATGACTTCAAATATCTCCGAAGTCTGTTGTCTTCATCTGTCAGAAATCTGAACATTGCAGATGTCTCAATCGTTGAGGGTGGTGGCAGTTATGATGGCAACCGGTTTACGAAAAAAGATGTCATTTCTACCGGTCTGTTCGATGATTGCAGTTCATTGGAATTGGTAACTCTTCCGAATGCGGCGACTTCAATAGAGAGAAACGCCTTCAGTGGTTGCGGGTCGCTAAAATCTCTCTGTATCCCTGCCGGAGCATCTTCCGTACTGCCTTCGGCCGATTGTAAATCACTTCAACACTTGAGTGTATCTGAAGCCAACCGATATTTCAAGGAATATGATGGTGTCGTCTATGATTATGACCTGACCGGTTTGGCGTGGTATCCTGAGGCAAAGACCGGCAAATTAACTCTTCCATCTTCTTTGTCAAAAATAGGGGAGAGTGCTTTCTCTGATTCTAAGATTGAATTCATATCTCTTCCTGACGCAATCAGGGAAATTGGCCGGTGTGCCTTTGAGGGCTCGATGTTAAGGGAAATCACCATTCCCGACAATGTGCGCAACATAAGTGAGGGAATGCTGCAAAACTGTATGCAGTTAAAGACCGTGGTTCTTGGAAAATCTGTGGAATTTGTAGGAAATTATGTTTTTGATAATTCTCCCGTCAAAGATCTATATTTATTGTCGCCATACCCGCCTTTTGTGTCTTCCGATACATTTGGCAATAACAGGAGCCTGTATGAGAATTGTTCTCTCCATGTGCCTTCCGGTTGCCGGGATACATATAGAAACCATTCCGTATGGGGACTTTTTGAAAATATTTATGAGTAACACATCCAATTCAGATAGAGAAGAATACCAGTCTGGTTTCATAACCTCCGGCGATGATATGAGGGTCAATGTCGGAGGACTTATGTCGGAGAAATATTCCAACATCACGCTGATTCATGGCTCAGACTCCTCGCATTTTGTGCTTTATTCTGCCATCAGATATGGCAAACGCTATATCCTCAAAGGCATTTCTCAAAAGTATCAATCCGATCCGTTGTATCAGGCTTTGCTTGCAAAAGAATTCGAAATTGGCATAAGCCTTGACCATCCCAACATAAGGAGAACCATAGGATTTGAACATATCGATGAAATAGGGAATGTTATTGTGCTGGAATATGTGGATGGAGAATCTCTTGAAGATGCCATTCGCGAAAAGCGGCTTAATCCGGAGTCAGGAATGTCTGTGCTTGGGCAGGTGGCCGATGCCCTTGAATATCTCGAACGCCGACAAGTTTTGCACCGCGACATAAAGCCGGCAAACATAATGCTCACCCATTCGGGAATGTATGCCAAGCTGATTGATTTCAGCCATGCTGATGCTGAATCTTATGTGATGCTTAAAGATCCCGCCGGCACAAATCGATATATTGCACCCGAAATCATTGCTGATTGCGTAATACCATCGGTCAAGACCGACATTTACTCTTTTGGAATGGTGGCCGGGGATGTGGCTGAAACCATCGGAGACAGTTCTCTGATGGAAATAGCCAAAAGATGTTGCAACGTAAATCCGCGTCTTCGCCCGGATTCCTTTTCTGGAATACTTGTCCCCTACGTCAAGAATCGGTTTCTCTCTGCCTTGAAATCTGTCCTCGCCTCAAAAATCCTCACTCTTATTTTAAGTCTAACCCTTATTGCTATTTGGATCTACATTTTTAACTTATGAATACCGAAAAAGCCCTGATTGATTTGATAAGGATCACCAATAAGAATCTTGGTTTTGAACCCCGGACTCCGAGCGAGTTCAATCAGGTCAGTCTCACAGTTAAAAAGAAAACCGGACATACCATTAGCCTTTCTTCTATCAAGCGGCTATGGGGATATGTCAACTACAACAGTTCCCCTTCACAAAACATACTCAACATTCTATCTCGCTTCAACGACTTTGACGATTGGGACGACTATCTCAGGCGCTATGGTTCGCAGGGTATCGACGAGAGTTCGCATTTCCTCAACGAAAATATGATTGAGAGTGATTCACTAAATCAGGGAGACATTCTGTCGATAAAATGGGACAAGGACAAGTCTTGCAAAATTCTTTATATCGGCAATCATCGTTTCAAGGTGTTGGAATCAAGCAACATCAAACTTTTGCCGGATGATGAATTCCTGATGCATTCCGTCACTGTAGGTTTGCCATTCTTCGCTGCGGAAATCCACCGTGGCTCCGAATTGATTACCGGCTATATTGGTGCTCGCACTTCCGGCGTCAAGTCCATATCCAAACTTTGAGGCAATGACGGCCAGACAATGAAAGAGGGAGTATCATAAATATAGTTATGATACGCCCTCAATTCTGTTTTATAATGATATAATTGTCAATTTAGAACGCTGCGATTGCCATATCTGTCAGCCATATCCAAAGCGGACAGAACCCTATGAAGAGAATTATTGACAATGCAAGCGATGACGTGCCGGTCGCAACGTATGTGTTATATTCATCGGCAATTATAATGCCTGAGAAGGCTGGAGGAAGGGCTGCTGCCACAACCAGCATCTTAAGATTCATGGGATCCATGTGACAAACAAGTCCAAGAATCAAGACCACTGCCGGCATGACCACCATCTTCATGATGGAGCCGAGCACTGCCTGCCAGTTGAGCTGGAACTTGATAGCCGAGAGGGTGATACCTGCCGAGAACACAGCCATTGATGCATTTGCCTTAGCAATAAGTTCGAAGGAAGGACTTGCCCATTTAGGCCATGGAATTCCCACCAGCACCCATACAACAGCAAGGATAGGTGCCCAAGCCACCGGCTGTGCCAGTGCATGAAGCACCGGTTTCCATGCACTTTCTTTTGATCCGGAACCGGGATTCTGCTTCTCAAGCGAGGCATTCATAAGGGAAAGTCCCACCGGAATACCGACTGCGTTGACCACGATACCTACAATTGCAACTACGAGAGCAACTGCCGGAGTAGTTCCAAATATAGGCTCCAACACTGCGAAACCGAGGAATCCGATTGTCGGCGAACCGCTGATCAATGCAGATATGGCCGCATCAGCACCCGTATTCTTCTTGAAGCAATACTTGAATACAAAATATACAAGCATGAAACATGCCATGATACCCACAAGCGACACAAGTGTCAGCTTGATATCTTTCTCCAGGTCTTCACGCGTGGCCTGAACAATTGATACGAACAAAGCAGCCGGAAGTGCATAGTCGAGCACCACCTTATTGAACTTCTTCGCATCATCACCTGAAAATGCCCCTTTTTTGCCGGCAATGAAGCCTGCAAGCATCACCACGATGATAGGAACTATCGCGTATAAAATTATATGTTCCATAATCTGCGGTTTTAATAGTTAATAATAGGGGCACACCTTGCGTGGTGTGCCCCACGTTCGTTTCTCTCAATAATTCAAATCCAATGCTCTTTACTGATTGTGCATTGTGAATTGTGCATTTATACAGTGTAGTTGATAAGCGGTGCGGGGTTGAGATAGCCGATGTGGCCACTCTCGGCGCCGGAATTGTCGGCAAGACGAACCTCTATCAGAGCCGGTTTCTTCGATGCAATGGCTGCTGTAAGAGCCTTTGAAAGGTCTTCCGGAGTCGTCACCTGGCAGGAAGCAATTCCAAATGCCTCGCCAAGTTTGTCGTAGCGGTCGTTGATGTTCAAAGTGGTAGGAGCCGGAGCACCCTTGCCACTCGGGTCAACGCCCACGCCATTGTAGATACCACCATTATTGAAGATGACCACGGTTACTGGGAGGTTGAAACGTGCAATGGTGGACATTTCCATTCCCGAGAAACCGAATGCGGAGTCACCCTCGATGGCTACAACACTCTTGCCTGTGGATACGGCTGCGCCAATTGCAGAACCGATACCCATGCCCATGATCGACCAGCTTGCACAGTCAACTCTGTGGCGTGGCAGGTATTGGTCGAGGGTGTCGCGGGTGTCGTCAAGTGTGTTGGCACCTTCATTGATAAGGATTATATCAGGATTTGCCGCCATGATAGGTTTAATCGCATTCAATGCGGTCCAGTGGGTCATAGGTGATGTGTTGGCTGCATCTGCAAGACGTTTTGCAAACTTGGCATTCTTCACCTTGGTGTCGGCCTGAAGTTTTGCAAGCCATGCCGGGTCCGCCTGCATCTGATACTTCGGAAGTTCAGCGATAAGGGCGTCAAGACTCAAGCCTATATCGCCCACCAATGGAGCTGCAATGCCAACGTTGCGGTCGATTTCCTTTGGCTCGGCATCAATCTGTACGAATTTCATGTTGGGATTCCATTTCCCCTTGCCAAATGAGAGCATCCAGTTGATACGGGCACCGACCACTATGCAGACATCGGCATCTTCCATGATTTCGCTTCTGCATGAGATTGCGCTGTATTCGCCGTCATCAGGAAGCAAGCCCTTTGCCATTGACATCTGATAATAAGGAATCTTATATATTTCCACAAGTTTTTTCAACTTGTCTTCAACCTGTGCGTAAGCCGCGCCTTTGCCAAAGAGGAAAGCCGGACGCTTTGCGTTGGCAATCATTTGGGCAGCACGTTTCACAGCTTCCGGAGCCGGGGCTACGGGTGAATATACGTCAACAGGATCGATGAAGAGCTTCTCGACATCGGCGGCATTCATGATCTCGCCGAGAGCCGGGGTTGTCATGTCGATATATACTCCACCCGGACGGCCTGACACGGCTGCACGATATGCCCTTGCCACGGCACGTGGAATATCCTTGGCATGGCTGCAACGGAAGGCAGCCTTCACGTAAGGACGCGCAGCATTGAGCTGGTCGAGTTGTTCGTATGTGCCCATGTCCATATCCACCATCTGCGGGTCAGAAGCACCGGAGATCTGTATCATCGGGTAGCAATTGACAGTGGCGTTGATGGTTGCGGTAAGGCCATTGAGGAAACCGAGTGAAGATACGGTCAGAAGCACACCGGGCGATTTTGTAAGGTATCCGTGGGTGGCGGCAGCCATACCGGCCTGCTGCTCGAAGCGGAAACCATAGAAGTTCATCCCCACTTTCTGCATGGCAAACGCGGCTTCTGTCACCGGAATACCCACAAGACCATAGACGTCGGTGATGCCGACACGTTTCAGAGCTTCTGCCAATATGTACATACCGGTCACTTGTTCCGGAAATTTCGGAGCATTTGCGGCATTGTTGGTTGTAGTATCCATAGTTTTTAATAAGAGTTAAGTGTTAAGGGTTAAGGGTTAAGTTCATCGTAAGGAAATGAATAAACCCCGTTTAATTTAAAAAAGTCGGAGGGCTCAGAACACTCGGAGCACTCAGAGCCCTCCGGAAATTTCATTTTTTTAATTTTCAATTACTTTGCGGCTGCCGGTTTGGGCACAGGGGCTGTTGTGCCGTTGGCTGCCATGGCCTTGATCTGGTCAGCAGTGTAGCCAAGAGAACTAAGCACAGCGTCTGTATCTGCACCAAGTTCCGGTGCCGGCCCATAGGTAGGCTGATAGTTTGACATCGTAAACGGACATCCTACTGTCACAAATTCTCCGATTTCGCCTCCCTGGTTGATTTTTACAAGTGTGTTACCATCATAAAGGGATTCATCGGACATCACTTCCTTAGTGGAAAGCACGGGGCCGCAAGGAACACCATACTTGCCAAGAATCTCAGTGACTTCAAACTTGGTCTTGTCGGCTGTCCATTCGCCGATTCTCTTATAGATTGCCTGTTTGTTTTTGTCGCGAGCATCAGCGGTGTTGAAGTCAGGATTTGTCAACCAGTCTTCAAAGCCCATTGCCTGACAAGCCAACTCGAAGTTTTTCGGTTCTCGCTGAAGAATGATATATACGAAGTTGTTGGCATTGAGTTCTGTATCGTAACCTCCTGCCGGTTTGCACTTGTAGGTCCAACCGAGAACGCCTCCACCTTCGGTATTGCCTGAACGTGGCACGCAGTCACCGAATTTTCCATTAGGATACTGTGGGAACTGTGTCAGATATCCGATCTTGTCAAGGGTCAACTGGTCACGTGTCTTGATACGGCAAAGGTTAAGACATGCATTGTGCATCGACTGATATACGAAGCATCCCTCACCCGTTTTCTCACGCTGCATCAGAGCTGCAAGCAGACCAATAAGCATGTGCATACCGGTGTTGGAGTCGCCAAGGGCGGCCCCACTCTGGGTAGGAATGTTATAATCGCCGTCAAACCATCCGGTGGTGGAAGCGGCAGCTGCTGTAACCTGTGCCACCGGTTCATACGCCTTCAAGTCCGCATATTTCGAAGATAGCGGGAATCCCTTTATTGTACCATATATACACCTTGGATTAAGCTTGTGGACCACGTCCCAGCTGAATCCAAGTTTGTCCATTGCACCCGGGTGCAGGTTTTCAATGAAAATGTCGGCTTCCTTGATAAGTTTCGTAAGGATTTCTTTACCGTCGGGAGTCTTGGCATTGAGGCAAAGTGATTTCTTGTCACTGTTGAGCTGCAGGTAGTAGTAGCTTGGGAGATCGGGATTGAACTGAAGTTCCTTACGTGTGGCATCGCCCACACCCGGACGTTCAATCTTTATTACTTCGGCGCCAAGCCAAGCAAGCATTTGAGTACATGAAGGTCCGGATTGCACTTCTGTGAAATCCACCACTTTTATTCCTTGAAGAGGTGCTGTGTTCATAGTAAAATAAGTTTTAATTAAGATTTAAATTCATAATTCTTCGCGGAATCTCTTTCATTCCGCTTTCGTTATCATAACGCCATTAATCCTTTAAAAGTTTAATTTATTCATTCTGACTGAACATAAAAAAGATAAAAAAGGACAACTCAAGTGCTATTACACATACAATACTTCCTGCGTTACCTAAAATTGGTCATCACTCTTCTTCAGGAATGTTGGTTTATTCTCGATAAAAGTTCTGTCGGGAGACATCACCTCTCTTTCTTTTCAATTTTTTCGTGGTTGTTGATGCATAAATATAAAATAGGAAATATTTCTATTGTTTTCTTGCAAAGAATGGAAATATTTCCTAATTTTGCATTATTTCCTATCACGGGAGCAAGGAAATCTCTAAGCCGTTAAGGCGAAGACTATGCAAGGAGATGGGGCTTTAATGGTCCCATCCCGGGAATCTGAAATACATCTGTTAACATCAAGGCTTATAATCTATGGAAAAGTTGATCATCAATATCTGCGCAAGTGAGGATTCCTTCGGTGGATACAGCGAGAACTGTGAGGGTATATATGCAGCCGGTGACAGTGTCAAGGATGTGAAGAATGATGTCCTCGAGGCAATCCGGATTTACAAGGAGATTACTCCTGAGGATGAGTGGGCACAGCCAATAAGGGAGGACTGGCCTATCGAATGGCACTACGATGTCGAGTCACTCCTTAAATATTATGAGGGCATAATCACTAATTCCGCTCTCGAAAGACTGACCGGAATCAACAGGAAGCAGCTTTGGAATTACTCCCATGGGGTGTCGAAGCCACGTAAGCAAGCCAAGGAAAAAATCGAGAATGCCCTGCACTCTCTCGGACAGGAGCTTCTGGAAATCTCTCTCTGATTTCCTCCATCCAAGAGTATCTCTCGTTGCGCTTTGTGAACACCATTTCATTTTGGTGTTCATTTTTATTTATTTTTGAAAAGGAATTTTTGCTCAAGTTTTTTCGCAAGAGTTTTTGCTCCAAATTGTGCATTTTTGTGCAAAAATGTGCAAAACAGTGCAAAATT
>JAMPAV010000047.1 GCA_023667055.1 Muribaculum sp.
TAAACTTTTAACCTTTTAAACCTCAACTTTCGCTTGCGAAAGTTGAATTACTTATAAGTAGCCCATCTTATCAGATCCTTGATGTTGGGTTTCTTGCCATACATGAAGATTCCCACCCGATAGATTTTTGCAGCAAGCCACACCATCACAAGGAAAGAAACATATAGCACTACAACCGATACCCATATCTGCCATGCAGGTATGCCAAACGGAACGCGCATAAGCATTACCATCGGGGAAGTGAACGGAATAATGGATGTCCATATCGCCATAGAGGAATTTGGGTCATTGCCGGCTGCCAATCCTACCATAAGTCCAATCACGATTGGTATGATTGCAAACGATGTAAGTTGCGAGGCATCCTGAACATTATCCACCGAAGAACCTATCGCTGCGAAAATAGACGCATAGAATAGGAAACCTCCAATCAAGAAAATAAGAATATAACCGAAGAGTGTCAGAATGAAAGAGATTGAACTGAAGGATTCTACCGCTGCTGCCAATTCCGGTTGTGCCACTGCATCAATGCCACTTTCAGGAGTAATCATTGGCATCAACACACTCGACATGGTGCAAAGAAGCACCACCCATATCAGAATCTGAACCACTGCTACGAGTCCGACACCAAGAATTTTACCAAGCATGAGATCCGATGGCTTCACTGATGACACCACAAGTTCAAGTACGCGGTTGTTCTTTTCCTCTATAATGGAATTCATCACCATCTGGCCATACATCAGCAGGAACATATAGAGCACAAATGTCATGAACAAGCCGAGGAAAAACGACATGGCTGAAGATGTGTGTTCCTCTTCGCCTGACTCCTGAATCCGAATGGTCTGCAAGTTGCAGTCCACGTCCATATCTGCTATTATGACTTCAAGATCCTCTATGTCGTATTTTTTCATGCGTTCATCTCTCACCGCATTCTGAATCATATTTGCTATGGCCTGCTCCGTCATCTGGGAACCTCCGTCATGCAGATAGAGTTTTACTCCCGAAGGGTCGTCAACCACATTGTCAGGGATGGAAAGGACTCCATAATATGCGTCATCCTGTGTCACTGAATCAAGAGGTTCGTTGACCACTACAAAAGTAAGATCTTCATTATTTTCTTTCAAAAGAGAGGCGTAAATTTTACCGGATTCGTCAGCTATGGCTATGTTTTTTCCGGTAGGGGTCGAGAAGAGCATGATAAGTGTGGGAAGCACCATCATTAGCAGCATCAACACAGGCATAAGGAGGGTGGTGACGATAAAGCTCTTCTTAGCCACTCGCTCCATAAATTCCCGGCGTATTATTATAAATAAATTGCGATTCATTATTATAAGAGTTAAGGGTTATGGGTTATGGTATTACTTGTTGAAAGAGGGAGGGATACCAGCTTCATCTGAATCTCCCACAGTGCGAATGAAAATGTCGTTCATCGAAGGCAATGCACGGTCGAAACTTACAAGATCCACTGCATCATTTGCCAAAGATATAGTGTCGTGAAGCGGTGCATCGGGCTGAAGGCAAAGATCCACCTTAATCACATCGGAATTTGGATCCTCCTCAAATTTCGCGTCTATCACGAGCTGTCCGAGTGCTGATAATAGACGTTGGGGATCTCCCTCAAACGACAGTCGGTATCTTCCTTTTCCCATTCGCGTTCTTATTTCATTCACATTTCCCGACAGAATATTGTGTCCATGGTTGAAAAGAGTAATCTCATCGCATAGTTTCTCGACACTTTCCATGTTGTGGGTGGAAAATATCACGGTCGCCCCCTCGTCGCGCAATTGAAGAATCTCGTCTTTCAGAAGATTTGCATTGATGGGGTCGAACCCTGAGAATGGTTCATCGAAAATAAGGAGCTTCGGACGGTGAAGAACCGTGATGATGAACTGCACTTTTTGGGCCATACCCTTTGAGAGTTCCTCTATCTTGCGGTTCCACCAGTCGGAGATGCCGAACTTGTCAAACCAATAGCGCAGCTGGTCGTATGCTTCTTTTGTAGATAGCCCCTTGAGTTTTGCGAAAAACAATGCCTGGTCGCCTACCTTCATCTTTTTGTAGAGCCCCCTTTCTTCGGGAAGGTAGCCGATGTTGACGACATCACCTGCAGTCAGTTGGTGCCCCATGAACTCGACACTGCCGGAATCCGGAGCTGTGATGTGATTGATGATGCGGATGAGTGTGGTCTTTCCGGCTCCGTTAGGTCCCAAAAGTCCATAGATTTTGCCTTCGGGAATCTCAAGGCTCACTTTGTCGAGCGCAAGATGTCCGGAATACTGCTTTGAGACCTCATTGATTTTTAGAATGCTCATATTCAATATTTTTTTATATTTATTTCGGTAAAAACTCACTTATATCGTCTCCTCTGATACCTAATAATTGCATTTCTGATATGAAATCCGGTAGAGTGGTCGCAAAAAATTCTTTTTTTCTTTCTTCAGTCACCATATCTTTCGCACCTGCCGACAGGGAAAATCCCATGCCGCGCTTCACTATCACTATTCCAAGGTTCTGAAGATGCTCCATAGCCTTGAGTACCGTGCGCGAGTTGACTTGCAATTGCACGCTTAGTTCCCTCACACTTGGTATCCTTTGTTCTGCTTGCCAGACATCAGTCATTATCTGGGAATAGGCAAAGTCGATGATCTGACGGTAGATGGGTTTGTTATCGTTGAATTCCATGCATCAGATTTTAGGATGCGACAGTCTGTGATAGCACAGCCACATTATTATTACGGAATATATGGAGAAGAAAATGTTTAGTCCCAATATCGGCATCCTGAGTCCGGCGACGATTTGATGCCAGTAAGCGGAATCAGCTCCGGGCATCGTCGGATTGCCATATTCAATATTATCATGGAGAGCCATGGTAAACCCGAATATTGCTCCCAAAATACCGAGCCCAATCATGATTCCGAATACTGCAAGAATACCTTTTATTGTGCGGTTGCCATGGCTATTGAGAACTATATAAAAACATGTCAGCATAATGCCTCCTCCCTGCAAAAACTTTGAAATC
This sequence comes from Muribaculum sp., assembly GCA_023667055.1. Taxonomy (GTDB): domain Bacteria; phylum Bacteroidota; class Bacteroidia; order Bacteroidales; family Muribaculaceae; genus Lepagella. The sequence goes on from JAMPAV010000047.1 coordinate 3,017, forward strand.
GCATTGTAGTCGTAGTCAAATGCAAGATGAAGTATCCGAAGCATTGGTTCAGTCTGGATAGAAGGCATCTTAAGATAAATAAACTGCGCGAGAGTGGTTGGTGCAAACAATACTAAGGGAAGCAACAGAAGAAAATAGATCATGAAGAAGATAAATTTCTCAATTGGGAGAGCCGGGGTCAGGTTCATAACCATTCTGGTATCGCCCCATTTGCTCAGCACCAATGGAGCTAAATAGTAGGCGATTCCTGTGGCTGTACCAAACATACTATATAGTCCCATTTGCGTGACTGCGCCAAATGGCAATAACCCGAATATTGCTGCGACCACCGACAATATTCCATAAACTACCAATTGGCGCTTGAATGAATATTGATATATTTTACCAAAATTCCAGACTCTATGCCATGAAAATCTGTCCATGTCATTAATTAGATGCTTATATATAGTCATCGTTTTCATTTTCAGATGTGAATAATGATGTTATTTGGTCGCCGGAAGAAGACATAAGTGCCTTGTAAAGCAGTTCCCACTCTATATCCGAACAGTTTTCTCCACAAGCAGGCCTAATAGTGGCATAACCACCGATGCTCAGTTCTGAATATAAAGAATTTGCATCCTTGCGTGGTGACACTGTGAAATCCAGTATTTTTGTGATTCTGTCCGCGGTAGCTGCGAGTCGTAGATGCCCTTTATGAAGTGCAATGAATCCGTCATAGAGATTCTTGAACTCACCCACATTGTGGGTGGAAATAATTATTGATTGACCATTGGTGGTTTGTGATGCTATGATGCGGCGCAGCGTGTCCTTCGACTGAATGTCGAGTCCATTGGTAGGCTCATCGAGCAGAAGCACATTCACCCCAAGCGAAAGCGCGTAGGATAATAGGGTTTTCTTCCTGTTGCCGAGTGATAGCTTCCTTATTGGCTCGTCACCGGTCAGCCCAAAAGCTTTTAGATTAGCCTCGAATGAATCCCGTGAAAATCCGGAGTAAAATCCGGAGTGTACTTTCTGAAAACCGCGTATCGTGGTTGCTGTGATTTTCAAATTGTCGTCAAGCATGAAAAGGTTCTCTCTTGCGGAGGGAAGCATAGATGTCGATGGATTGTCATTTACAGTTATTTCACCTGTCTGAGGTGTCACAAGTCCGGCTATGGCATAAAGCAAGGTTGTCTTTCCAGCTCCGTTTTCTCCCACAAGAAGACTAATCCCTTCCGGAATCATTGCACTCACTCTGACAAGAGCAGGTTTTGCCGATTTAGGGTATGTGAATGTTACGTCATTGATGGAAATCATATTGTATGAATTAGTTTATAATTGCAGTGTTGTACATAACTGCAACACTGCAAAATTACACATAAATTTGTAAATACGCAAATTTTTCGGATTTTTTTAGTAATTTTGCACTCAAAAACCCCATAACCCCATAACCCCATAACCCCATAACCCCATGACCCCATAAACCTATAAACCCATAAACCTATAAACCCATAAACCCATAAACCCATAAACCTATAAACCCATAAACCCATAAACCCATAAACCTTTAATTTTTGTTCAACAAAAATTAAATCCCGAAAAATGAGATTTGACGAACTTTTAAGAAACGACGACCTTCTTGATGCCTTGTGGGACATGCACTTCGACGATTGCACCCCAATTCAGGAGCAAGCCATACCTATGGTTCTCGACGGACGTGATCTTCTTGCTTGTGCCCAGACCGGTACGGGAAAGACCGCTGCATATTTGCTGCCTGTATTAGACATTCTATCCACTGAGGATTTCCCGGCCGATGCTGTGAACTGTGTGATCATGGCTCCGACAAGAGAACTTGCCCAACAGATTGACCAGCAGATGCAAGGCTTTTCTTATTTTCTTCCGCTTAGCAGTATTCCTGTATATGGCGGCACGGATGGCCATACTTACGACCAGCAACGCCGCAGCTTGAAAGCCGGAGCTGACGTGGTCATTGCCACTCCCGGACGCCTGTTGGCTCATCTTTCAATGGGTTATGTGGATTTGTCAAAGGTCTCGTTTTTCATACTCGACGAAGCCGACAGAATGCTCGACATGGGCTTCTTCGATGATATAATGCAGATAGTGGCACGTCTTCCCAAACAACGTCAGACCCTCCTCTTCAGTGCTACGATGCCTCCTAAGATTCAGCAGTTGGCCAACAAGATTCTCGTAAATCCTTATGAGATAAAACTTGCCGTCTCAAAACCTGCCGATAAGATCGAACAGAAAGCATACGTGTGCTACGAAACTCAGAAGCTGCCGATTTTAAAGTCTGTTTTCAAGGCAAGCAAGCCTGAGAGAGTTATTGTGTTCTCCTCGTCAAAATTGAAAGTTAAGGAACTTGCCAAGGCTTTAAAGAAGGAAAACTACAAAATTGGCGAAATGCATTCCGATCTCGAGCAAGATACTCGTGAGGATGTGATCCTTGATTTCAAAAGTGGGAAAATCAACGTCTTGGTAGCCACCGATATCGTAGCCCGTGGCATAGACATTGATGATATAGAGATGGTGATAAACTACGACGTGCCGCACGAAGCAGAGGATTATATTCACCGTGTAGGCCGTACCGCACGTGCCGACCGCGATGGAAAAGCCATCACATTCATATCAGAGAAAGAAATTGGCAAGTTCAGGCAGATAGAGCGCCTGCTTGAGAAGGAGGTGGAAAAGGTCGCAGTACCTGTCGAGTTTGGCGATGCACCTAAATACACATCAGCCGGGGAGAAAAAGAAAAGACCATACAGAAATAAAGGTTCCTTCAAAAGAAAACGGCCCAAATCCAAAACTTCTCCCAAAGCTCCCAATCAAACCAACTCTTAACTCTTAACCCTTAACCCTCAACTCTTAACTCTTAACTCTTAACTTTAATTTTTGCAAAGCAAAAATTAAATACAAATATGGCTTCTAACGTTTACGATACATATAATTCGATGAATGCCGTCAGTCCAATCAACGGGATAATGTCGGAAGTGGATCCCGACTTTAATTTCAACAATTGCAACTTCAACGAACGCCACATACTGGTGATTCCGGTGAGAAGTCTCGTGATGTTTCCATTCATAACAGTCCCTCTTTCCGTGACTGATTCCGATACGCTCGACTCTCTTGACCGGGCATATAAAAATCAGGAAGCAGTCATTGCTGTCACCGTGAAATCCGACAGTGAGAATATTATGCCCAAAGACCTTTATCGTATGGGAGTGATATGTGTCGTCGCCAAGCTTCTTGAAATGCCCGACGGTACATTCACCGCATTTATGGTAGCTGCCAACAGGGCTAAAGTGGTTAGATTCAGTTCTAAGAAGGAAAAGGAGATATACGCACATGTGGAGTATGTGCCTGAAGATGTCCCTAAACTTGATGATTTGGAATTGGGAGCGGTTTTATCATCTGTAAATGATGCTTTCAATGAAATTCTCAATCTTTTCAGCGAAGAGGACACAAAGGAGGTGAGATATGCGATATCGCAGTTCACAAGTCCTTTCAAACAACTGAATTTCATAATCTGTAATTCTCCTGTAACTCTCGACGACAAGCAGAAACTGCTTGAGGAGTCTGATATTAAGCAGCGTGGCATCAAGTTGCTTAACTTGCTCGACACTTCCCTGCAGATGTTGCAAATTAAGGTAGATATTCAGGAGCGAACCCGTGAGGATCTTACTCGGCAGCAGCGCGACCAGTTCCTTCAGCAGCAGATTCGTGCCATTAAGGAGGAACTCGGAGATATTCCTGAAGAAAGCGATGAGAAAGATTTGCAAAACAGAGCTTCTAAAATGGATTGGAATGAGGACGTGGCGAAATATTTCCAGAAAGAACTCACAAAACTCGGACGTTTTGGAGCATCCACTCCGGAATATGGCATACAATATACGTATCTCAACACTCTCCTTTCTCTTCCATGGAACAAGAAAAAATCCACAGAGTTCGAACTTGACGAGGTTGAAAAGGTTCTCGACAGGGATCATTATGGACTTGAGAAAATCAAGGAGCGCATCATCGAGCAAGTCGCTGTAATGAAACTGAGAGGTGACCTGAAGGCTCCCATCCTGTGTCTATATGGTCCTCCGGGAGTTGGAAAGACTTCTCTCGGAAAATCTGTTGCTGAAGCACTGGGGCGTGATTACCAACGCATTTCTCTTGGCGGCCTTCACGATGAAGCTGAGATTCGTGGCCATCGACGCACCTATATCGGCTCTATGCCGGGACGTATCATTGCTGCTCTCGAAAAGAGTGAAAGCAACAATCCCGTGATTGTGCTTGACGAAGTGGACAAAATCAATAAGGACATTAAGGGAGATCCCTCTGCAGCTCTTCTTGAAGTGCTCGATCCTGAACAGAACAATCATTTTCATGACAATTACATCGATTATGATTATGACCTTTCCAACATATTTTTTATCGCTACGGCCAATACACTTGATGGAATCTCAGCTCCGCTTCTCGACCGCATGGAAGTGATAGAGGTGTCTGGATATATAATTGAAGAGAAGGTGGAGATAGCAAAGCGGCATCTTTTGCCAAAAGCTTCGATTGAACTTGGCCTCGGTGATGATGGGATATCTATCGAGGATGTTGCACTTCGCTATGTCATTGAGCATTACACACGCGAATCGGGTGTGCGCCAGCTTGACAAGGTATTGCGCAGATTGCTAAGGAAAATCGCAAGATTGAAGGCGGGTGGCAAAAAATACCCTTCTGCTCTCGACACCGGTGAAGTCAAGAATTTCCTTGGAAAGGAAGAGTTTTCCGGCGAACTCTATGAGGGCAACAATTACATAGGTGTGGTGACCGGTCTGGCATGGACTGCGGCTGGTGGAGAAATTTTGTTTATTGAGACATCCCTTTCTAAGGGCAAAGGTGAAAAACTGACATTGACCGGAAATCTTGGTGATGTAATGAAGGAGTCTGCCACAATAGCGTTGCAGTATGTGAGAGCCCATGCCGATGATTTAGGCATCAGCCAAGAATTGTTCACAGAAAATAATGTACACCTTCATGTGCCGGAAGGAGCAATACCCAAGGATGGACCGTCAGCAGGCATAACTATGGTCACATCCATGGTGTCGGCATTCACCGGAAGAAAGGTGGCGGAGCGTGTGGCTATGACCGGAGAAATGACCCTCAGAGGAAAGGTGCTTCCCGTTGGTGGCATAAAAGAAAAAATTCTTGCGGCTAAGTGTTCCGGTATCAACACTATCATTCTTTCCTCCGAAAATCGTAAGGATATTGAGGAAATCGACAAAATCTATCTCCGAAATATGAACTTCATTTATGTGCATGACATATCTGATGTTCTCAAAAATGCACTCATTTGATAATTTTTAACTATTTTTTGACCCAAAATGTTTGTTTTGGGTCATTTTTTTTTGTAAATTTGCACAATAAAAATTTAATAAATACGTACAACATAATCAAAACAGAATTGCCTATAGAAAGAAATATACATAACGTATTAATCAGCAAGACAATGACAAACTATGAAAGCATGACCGACGAACAATTGGTCAGGGCTTACGCGCAAGGCAACAACGAGGCTTTTGACTCGCTTCTCCGTCGTCATCAGGAGAAAACTTTCAACTATATCCTTCGTATTGTAAAAAACGAGGATATAGCAAACGACATATTCCAGGAGACGTTTGTCAAGGCAATCTTGACAATCAAACAAGGACGTTACACCGAAAACGGCAAGTTTCCGGCATGGATTTCAAGGATTGCTCACAATCTGATAATTGATTTCTACCGTCAGGAGAAGTCGGAAAACCTGCAAAGCACCGATATCGAGGAACTTGATGTCCTAAACAAGAAGGAATTGTGTGAAGGCACGATTGAAGACCGGATTATCTCCGACCAGATTAGAGATGATGTGAAAATGCTCGTGAAGCATCTTCCGGAGTTGCAACGCGAGGTCCTTATAATGAGATACTACAAAAATCTATCTTTTAAAGAGATCGCAGAAAAGACAGGTGTCAGCATCAATACCGCCCTCGGGCGTATGCGTTATGCCATTATCAATCTTCGCAGAATTGCGGAAGAGAAGGATATAGTGCTGACATTATGATTAGACAAGTCAACAAAGGTATTAAAAAGCGAAGATTATTAAAATCTTCGCTTTTTTTATATCGTACATATATAATAAGATTGAGAGTTTATGCGTTAATAGAATGTAATTATTAAAATTGTCTTGCCTATGACAAACGATTCTACCACTTTAATGTCATCAACTTCAATGAATCTTCAATCTAAGAAGCATCCAAGTAAAATGTCGATTGAGTTGATACGTCAGTTTGCAAGATCCTGCAATGTTATCAACGACATGAATTTCCGGATTATGATGGCCAACTGACGGGCCTAAATCGAAAAAAGCGCTCCCCCTCCAAGGGAGCGCTTCCATTTTTACAAGTCACTTTGAAAGTAATATATATATAGTGATAACTGCAAGTTCAGCGTCGTTTCATTCTCACCACATTTTCCACATGGTGAGTATGTGGAAACATATCTACCGGCTGCACATCCGTCACCTCATACATACTGTCCATCAATGCGATGTCTCGCGCTTGGGTGGCTGGGTTGCAGCTGACATATACTATCGTTTCTGGCGAAGCATTCATGATTACTTCCACCACGTCAGTATGCATTCCGGCCCTCGGCGGATCTATGATCATTACCTCCGGTCGGCCATGTCTTTCGACAAATTCATCTGTCAGGATATCCTTCATGTCGCCGGCATAAAAAAGTGTGTTGTCAATGTCGTTGACCCGTGAATTGAGTTTCGCATCCTCTATCGCTGCCTCAACATATTCAATGCCGATGACCCTACGGGCTCCTTTTGCTACGAAGTTTGCAATAGTCCCTGTCCCGGTATATAAGTCATATACCAATGGAAATTCTGCACTTTCCGCACATCCGTATTTATTTTTCTCTTTTTCCGTCAGTTCTTTTTCTGGAGCAAGGCCTGCAAACTTTCTTGCCACCTTATATAATTCGTATGCCTGAAGAGAATTCGTCTGATAGAATGATTTGGCATTTACTCTGAATCTCAAACCTTCCATCTCTTCTTCTATATAATCCGGGCCGGACCAGGACACAATTTCCTGGTCTGATATAGTGTCGTTGACTTTGAGGTTCACCACATACAGCAGCGATGTGATCTCAGGAAATGACTCTTTGAGGAAATTCATCACAAGTGCAATTTTTTCTTTGTCATCTTCCCCAAACTGAATGCACACCATCACCTGACCGGTGGATGCTATTCTTATCATCAGGATTCGCAGCAGTCCTTTGTTCTCCCTCAGATTATAGAATGATAGATTGTTTTCCAACGCAAACTCGTATAGTTTGTTGCGGATTTGGTCGCCAAGTTCCGACTGAAGATGACATTCTTCAATGTGATACACTTTGTCGAAGGCTCCCGGAATATGAAAACCAAGGGCATTCGGTGAATCCTCAAACACTTTCCCGCTCTTCACATCTTCCCATGTGCGCCACTTCTTATCGGAAAAAGTATATTCCATTTTATTCCGGTAGCGCCAGATGTTTTCACTCCCAAGTATGGATGATATTTCGGGAAGTCTGATCTTTCCTATTCTTGTCAATGCATCCACCACTGTCTGCTGTTTGCATTTCAATTGCTCGCTATATGGCAGATGCTGCCATTTGCAGCCTCCGCATATTCCGAAATGTGCGCATTCAGGTATCACGCGTACAGGTGATGGCAAAACCATTCTTTCTATATGACCCTCTGCAAAGGAATGCTTCTTGCGGTCTATCTTTATGTCGGCTATGTCGCCGGGAGCTCCGTATGGAATAAACACCACGATTGCACTTTCATCTTCAGGACGCATCTTGACTCGTGCAAGTGCCTTCCCTTCAGCGGCAAGTGCTGTTATCTCTACGTTTTCAAGCAATGGCAGAACCTTTTGTTTCCTTGCCATAATCACAAAATTATGTCGTAGTTATCTAAAAATTCCATGGTCTTTGTGATATAGTCAGTCATGACCACATCATCTTCCACAAATGGCACGGCTTCTCTATAATCAGCCATTATTTTCTCTATTATCGCTGAGGATTTGAGCGGACGGCGGAAATCTATACCCTGCGCGGCATTCATAAGTTCGATGCCTGCGATATATTGCAGATTGGATATGATCTTGTGCAGTTTTGTCGCGGCATTGGCACCCATGGACACAAGGTCTTCCTGACCGTTGCTGCTGACTATGGAATCACAACTTGCGGGCCAAGCGTACATCTTATTTTGGCTTACCATTGAGGCTGCTGAATACTGCGGAATCATAAATCCGCTGTTGAGTCCCGGTTTCGCAACAAGGAATTCCGGCAGTCCACGTTTCCCGAGTATAAGCTGTGCCACTCTTCTTTCCGATATATTCCCAAGTTCGTGAAGTGCCACTCCCATGTAGTCAAACACAAGCGCAAGCGGTTCTCCATGGAAATTACCTCCGGAAACCACAAGGTCCTCATCAGGGAAAACCGTAGGATTGTCAGTTACAGAGTTAATCTCCGTGTGAAGCACTTCCGTCACATGGCGCATAGCATCTTTCACAGCCCCATGCACCTGTGGTATGCAGCGGAATGAATAAGGATCTTGCACATGCTCTTTTTCCCTTGCTATTATTTCGCTGCCTTCGAGTATCTTGCGGAAAACAGCCCCGGTTTCTATTTGTCCCGCATGTGGCCTGACCTGCTGTATGCAATCCCAAAACGGCTCAATTCTGCCATCGTAGGCTTCAAGACTCATTGCTCCAAACAAATCAAAGCAATTCACAAGATGCCATCCATCAATAAGAGCCTTGATGCCATTGGCGCTCATAAATTGGGTGCCGTTGAGCAAAGCAAGTCCTTCCTTCGATTTTAATGTTATGGGACGCCATCCGAATATATTCAAGACTTCTGAACCTTTGATTGTCTTTCCATCGTAAACCACCCATCCCTCTCCTATCAGTGGCAGGAAAAGATTGGCAAGAGGAGCAAGGTCGCCAGATGCTCCGAGTGACCCACGGTCATATACTACCGGGAGAATATCATTATTGTAGAAATCGAGGATTCTTTTCACAGTTTCCACCTGAACTCCGCTGAAGCCCATCGATAGAGCATGAGCCTTTAGCAACAACATTAGTTTCACCACGGTTTTATCCACCGGTGTCCCCACCGAACAAGAATGGCTCTTAAGAAGATTCTCCTGAAGAGTAGTCAAATCTTTTGAATCTATGTGACGGTTGCAGAGCGAGCCGAATCCCGTAGTCACTCCATATATAGGGGCTGTATGTTCGTCTGTTTTTGAATCAAGAAAATCCCGGCAATGCTGAATTTTCTCTATAGCCGATTCGGAAAGAGTCAACTTGGCTCCATCCTTAAGTATTTTTTCTATCAGGTCGTATGTCAGTTCCGAACTGCCTATTGCATATTCTTTCATCTCTGAGATATTTTATAGTTGTCTAAATGACAAAATATAACCATGCCATTTTGAGTATATTAATTATTTCGCATCGTAAAGCACTTTGCCTTTTGCAATTGTTGTTTTCACGCAATTCATTCCCACATAATATGGAAGCATATTGATATTGTCGAAATGAAGCATCACGAGGTCGCCATCTTTTCCGGGCTCGATGCTTCCTTTTCTGTCGGCAAGACCACATGCAGCTGCTCCGTTGATAGTCATTGCAGTGACCACTTCTTCTATTGTCATTTCCATATATATGCATGCAAGAGCTATCGTGAGTGGTATTGATCCGGAGAAACAGCTTCCGGGGTTCAGGTCTGTTGCAAGTGCCACGGCACATCCTGACTCTATCATTTTTCTTGCCGGCGCATACTCTTCTTTCAATGCGAAAGCTGTCAGCGGCAATAATGTTGCCACCACGTTCTTTTCTGACATAGCTTTTATCCCCTCTTCGCTTACGTGAAGAAGATGATCGGCACTCACTGCTCCAAGTTCTGCAGCCAACTCTGCGCCTCCAAGCTGTACTATCTCGTCTGCATGGAATTTCAACTTATATCCCATTGCCTTTGCTGCCTTCATCAGGCGACGTGAGTCTTCAATCTCAAAAACTCCCTTTTCAGTGAAAATATCGCAGAATTTTGCCGCTTTCCGGAATTTCGGAAGCATCTTCTCAATGATGAGATCCACGTATTCTGAAGTGCGACCTTTATATTCTGCCGGCACTGCATGTGCGCCAAGGAATGTCGGCACAATCTCAATCTTATGTTTAGATGCCAATTGTCCGATGGCGGAGAGCATCTTTGCCTCTGTATTGTAGTCAAGTCCATAACCGCTCTTTACTTCAGCAGTGGTGACACCCATCTCAATCATCCGGTCCATAAACCATTCGGCATTTTTCACAAGATCTGATGTGGATGCCTGTCGGGTGGCGTTGACAGTATTCTGTATTCCCCCTCCCTTCTGCATTATGCTCATGTATGACTCCCCTTCAAGCCTCCATCTGAATTCATCCGGACGAAATCCGCCAAACACTGCGTGCGTGTGTGAATCAACAAATCCGGGAAGTACAACCTTGCCATAAGCATTAATCTCACGAAACGTTGCGCCATTTCCGAAAAGTGAATATATTTGACGGAGTGGATTCGAGTTGCCGACATAGCGTATCACTCCATCCTTTATGAGTATTGCTCCATCCTCTATTATATTCAGATGACTCATGTTCTCCCCTTTCACAGCCTCTCTGCCGATTGGCGTGATGATTGTGGCGTGCTTTATATATAGATTTGACATTACAAGAGTTAAGAGTTAAGAGTTAGAGTTAAGGGTTAGAGTATTGAGCGGAGATAGTCTTCATCGGCAAGATAAGGTTCGGTAATCATGAAGCCATTCTCAGCCTGCGTATCGTTCCATTCCTTTACTGTGCTCATTGCATTTTCGTTGCGTGCCCAGCTGCGACGGGCCACACCTCCCATTACATCCCACAGCATGGCCTTGGTGAGAATCTCATCCACACGGTGAGAGCCATCGCATACCATTCCGAATCCTCCATTTATGGCTTTGCCAATGCCGACTCCACCTCCATTGTGAAGAGCCACCAGGCTCATGCCACGGGCACAGTTGCCGGCAAAACATTGCACCGCCATGTCGGCCATGACGTTGGAGCCGTCTTTGATATTGGAGGTCTCGCGGAATGGTGAATCTGTGCCGCTGACATCATGGTGGTCGCGACCCAACATAATCGGACCAACCTCGCCATTGCGCACCATCTCGTTAAATTTCAAAGCTATCTTCAAGCGTCCCATTGCATCCTGATAGAGGATTCGGGCCTGTGTTCCCACCACAAGGGCGTTTTTCTCCGCATCACGGATCCAAATCCAGTTGTCCATATCCTGGCCTCGTCTTTCCTTGGGTATGCAATCCATGGCGGCCTTGTCGGTCTTCACGAGATCTTCATGTTTTCCGCTAAGGCACACCCAGCGGAAGGGTCCATAGCCATAATCAAAAAGCATCGGACCCATTATATCCTCTACGTATGAGGGCCATATAAAACCATCTTTCTCATCTACACCATTCTTTGACAATTCTTTGACACCGGCATCATACATTGCTTTCATAAATGAGTTGCCATAGTCGAAGAAATATGTGCCTCTGCCCACAAGCTGCTTGATGGCATTATAATGGCGATGAAGTGTTTTGTCAACGAGCGAACGGAATTCTTCAGGATTGTCATGAAGCAATCTTGTTCTTTCTTCAAAAGATAATCCAGCCGGACAATAACCTCCTTCATATACGGCATGGCATGAAGTCTGGTCGCTCAGCAACTCAATCTTTTTATCATTCTTCACCGCATATTCGAGCAAATCTACTATATTGCCATGATACGCTATGGAAAGCGGTTCCTTTTTCGAGAGTGCTTCCTCAGCCAGTCTGAATGCTTCATCAAGATCAGATGTCACCTCTTTCACCCATCCCTGGCTGCGGCGTGTCTCGATTCTTGATGAATCAACCTCTGCCACTATCGATACTGCTCCGGCAATGTCTGCGGCTTTAGGCTGTGCACCGCTCATACCGCCGAGTCCGGAACTTACAAACAGATGTCCGCGTAAATCGCCATCCTCCGGCACTCCAAGTTTCATGCGCCCTGCATTCAGGATGGTATTGAAAGTGCCATGCACTATTCCTTGCGGCCCTATATACATCCAACCGCCTGCTGTCATCTGGCCATAGTTTGCCACACCCATCTGCATTGCCTCATGCCAATCGTGAAGATTGTCAAACATGCCCACCATCATTGCATTGGTGATTATGACACGAGGTGCATCCGGGCGCGAGGGAAACAGTCCAAGCGGATGTCCGGATTCCACGACAAGTGTCTGGTCTTCTGTAAGATTCTCAAGGTATTTCTTTATCAGTCGATATTGAAGCCAATTCTGGCAGACTTGTCCGGTCTCTCCGTATGTCACAAGTTCGTAGGGATAAAGGGCAATGTCAAAGCATAGATTATTGTCAATCATCACCTGGAAAGCCTTTCCCGCAAGGCATTTTCCCTTATATTCGTCAATGGGTTTGGCCTTCAGGTCACCTTTCGGACGCCAACGGTAGGCATATATTCTGCCTCTCGTACGCAATTCCTCCAGAAATTCCGGTGCCGCTTTCTCGTGCAACTCTTCCGGTAGGTATCTAAGGGCATTCTTGAGTGCTGTGACTGTTTTTTCGGGCGTTAGTGTATAGTGTCGATCCGGTGCGCGCCGGATTCCTTCCTTGAATTCCGGCGCTTCCGGCCATTCTTTCGAAAGCTGTATTCTTTCTTGAGTCATATCAGTAGGTCAGTTGGTTTATTGTCTGTTTTTATGGTTCACAAAATTAATCATTTTTTTCGACATACTCAAATATTTCGTAATTCAATTTGAAATTTTAGTACTCAACTCGCAAAAATGTAACTCTTGGGCCTTAGACTTTTATTACCAACGCACAAAGTATTTACCCTAAACCTCACATCCTACGAATTACACAATTTATTATTGCGTTTACTATAAACCTTAATGTCACTAATTTAAGTTTCGCAAGCTCACTTAAAGTTTAGAAGTTTAATAGTTTAAAAGTTTAATTTGCCATCGGTCGAAGATAATTTTTAGCTATAATTTTGAATATCATCATAATTATTACAGAAAACAACTACAATTGGCACGTTAAACTCCTAGACTTTTAACCTTTTAAACCTCAACTTTCGCTTGCGAAAGTTGAATCACTAAATTAATCACTGACGTCATCGGTTTTCCTCCTGTGTAAGGGGCTTCAAGCCCCTATCGACAGCACTAATTTAGCGACATTACTATAACCTCTACTTTAGCTTGCCTAAGTTGAATAGTTAAATATGATAAAGAATTTAATTAATCCTCAACCCTGATTGTCATTTTTTCGTTACTATCAGTGAGATGCAAATTTTGTTATAAAAATTTAATTTCAATATTTTGGCATAAAATTTGCATATTCTAAATTAAAATATTAATTTTGCAACAATTTGTGTACACATAGATATGAGACAATTAAAGATAACCAAATCCATCACCAACCGCGAGAGTGCTTCGCTTGATAAATATCTGCAGGAAATTGGCCGTGAGGAACTGATTTCTGTTGCTGAAGAAGTGGAACTCGCTCAGCGCATCAAGAAAGGTGATCAAGCAGCACTTGAGAAATTGACAAAAGCCAATCTGCGATTTGTCGTTTCCGTAGCCAAGCAATATCAGAATCAGGGATTGAGTCTCCCGGACCTGATCAATGAAGGTAATCTCGGACTTATCCGCGCAGCACAGAAATTCGATGAAACAAGAGGTTTCAAATTCATTTCCTACGCTGTATGGTGGATTCGTCAGTCTATTCTGCAGGCTCTGGCCGAACAGAGCCGTATTGTTCGCCTTCCTCTCAATCAGGTTGGATCTCTGAATAAGATTAGCAAAGAACTGTCGAAGTTCGAACAGGAAAATGAACGGCGTCCTTCACCGGAAGAGCTGGCAGAGCGTCTTGACATACCTGTTGATAAGATTTCTGACACACTTAAGGTCAGTGGCAGACATATTTCCGTAGATGCTCCGTTTGTGGAAGGTGAAGACAATTCCCTTTTGGATGTACTTCCCAACGACGACAGCCCAAGTGCAGATGCTTCGCTGACACAGGAATCTTTGTCGAAAGAAGTGGATAGAGCATTACGCCAGTTATACGACCGTGAGCGTGAGATTATCAAGATGTTCTTCGGAATTGGTTGTCAGGAAATGACTCTTGAAGAGATTGGTGCAAAATTTGATCTGACACGTGAGCGAGTTCGTCAGATTAAGGAAAAGGCTATCCGTCGCCTCAAAGGCCAAAAGAGCAAACTTCTCAAAAGCTATCTCGGCGAATAGCATTATAATTATACAATTTATTTCAGTCGTTGTGATTTTATCGCAGCGACTTTGTTTTTTTACTCAACTTTCGGATTTGGTAATTTGTCAGTAAGTTATTCAACTTTTGCAAGTCCTATTATAAAAATTCCGGTCTGAGGCGCAGAGGTGCTGATAATATATTAATCTGTAAGTTAAAGGTCACAGAGACTCGCAAGCGAGTTGCAAAGTACGCAGAGTCCGACTGCGGTGGCAATGCTCTGCGTTCTTTGCCAACTCCAGCGAGTATCACGAGCGTGCGTACATAAAATTTATACGATAAACATTGCCTCTGCGCCTTAAATTAACTTTTTCATCTATATCGATGCAAGATTTATTTAGTTTTAGTATTTACTGTTAAACGAAACGCTAAAACTTATATCAATATGATTATTCAGGTAAAAAATTTTTCCTCAAACTGTCCTCAACTTAGTAATGATTAAAAAATAACTTGGGACAAATTAGACCGCTTTACGAGATAATTC
>JAMPAV010000048.1 GCA_023667055.1 Muribaculum sp.
CATACACCTTTTTCATTCCCTTTGGCGAAAGCCGTTCATGTCCGTTTCATATATCTTTTTTTCTATGGAAAAGGCGGAAGAATTCACCGAGCCAGAGGACAATGGATGTAGCGGAGATGATGATGAGCCAATCGGATATGCGAAGCGGAACGACATTGAAGAATTCACCACCAACAGTCACTATTGCTATCTGGCCCAAGAATATCAATGCCGCGATGGAGAGGAAACCTTTGCAGTTGTGGAAGTGCATGGCACTACGTCCGGTCCCGAATGCCTTGGCGTTAAACATATTCCAAAATTGCAGGAAAACGAAAGTAGTGAAGAAAAGCGACAATTCGTAGGGAGTCAATCCACGATTTTCGCCCAACGGGTATTTTCCAATCTCCAGAAGGCTTGAGATACCCGAGTGCTCGAGATAATAAAGGAAGAAGAAAAGCACCACAAAAAATATGCCACCAACCCCAACTATAGACCGCCACATAGCCTGGTTGATTATGAAGGCTTCTCGCGAACGAGGTTTCTCTTTCATCACAGAATGCGATGGAGGCAAGGATGCGAGAGCCATGGCAGCGAAAGTATCCATTATAAGATTGACCCAGAGCATCTGGGTCACCGTCAGAGGAGACTGCATGCCCATGAAGGCGCCACACAACACAATCAGGCAAGCCACTACATTGACCGTCATCTGGAAAAGTATGAAACGCTGGATATTCCTATAGAGCGAACGTCCCCACATCACAGCACGGCCAATCGAAGAGAAAGAATTGTCAATAATGGTAATGTCGGAGGCCTCCTTAGCCACAGAAGTTCCGTCGCCCATTGAGAGCCCCACATGAGCCGCTTTCAAGGCAGGCGCGTCATTAGTGCCATCTCCTGTGACAGCCACCACTTCGTTTTTCTTCTGCAGCGACTCTACAAGACGTTTCTTGTCCATGGGGCGTGCGCGCGCTATGATCTTTATATCCTCCACCCTGTCGAGGAGTTCTGAATCAGAAAGAGCAGCAAACTCCACACCGGTGATTATGTTTCGGTCGGTATCCTTAGAGTCATCCCAAAGGCCAATCTGCCGGCCTATCTCCTTAGCTGTACCCGGAGTGTCGCCGGTGACAATCTTAACCTTTATTCCGGCATTCAGCACCTCGGCCACCGCATCCGGCACATCAGGACGCACCGGATCAGAAATAGCCACTATCCCAAGGAAAGTGAGATTTTCAGCCACTACCCTATTGTCATCAATAGTCTTGTCGGAATCTTTCAAAATCTGATATGCAAAACCAAGGGTGCGCATGGCCTGGTTCTGATACTCCAAGAGTTGCGCATCGACTTCCTTTTTCGATACTCCGGCAGTATTCCTACACAAGGCAAAGATAATCTCCGGAGCACCCTTCACATAGAGTATCTTATCGCCCGAAGAGGATTTCACCACCGTAGCCATATATTTTCTTTCGGTAGAGAACGGCAATTCCTCCACCACACTTGCATTGCTACGGAGCTTGCGATAGTCTATACCCTTTTCGCGAAGCCATAGGATCAAGGCCCCCTCCGTGGGATTACCAAGCACCTCTACCTTGTCGGAAGTGGTGTCGAGCTGGGCAGTGCTATTGACCGCAATACCCTCATATAGCACTTCAGCAGGAGGATTGCCAAAGAAATCGAAATGAGCCACCTGCATACGATTTTGAGTCAAGGTGCCTGTCTTGTCGGTACAAATCACAGTGGTGGCGCCCATGGTCTCACACGCATGCATTTTACGAACGAGATTATTGGTTTTTAGCATCTTGCGCATAGACAAAGCAAGAGAGAGAGTGACAGCCATCGGGAGTCCTTCCGGGACAGCCACAACAACAAGAGTGACAGCTATCATAATGGTCTGCAAGAAATAGGCGATGAACCCCATCCAGTCAAAAACAGGGACATTGACGAAATACATCACTATTCTTCCCACTATAATCAGGGATGCGATAGTGTAGGAAACCCATGTTATCATTTTTCCAAGACGATCAAGTTGCTCGTTGAGAGGAGTCTTTACACTGTCATCAATCTGCGATGCCACAAACACCTTGCCATTTTCAGTCTCATCGCCCACAGCAGTCACCTCCATCACACCGTGCCCCTCCATGACCTTAGTGCCTCGCATAACTTCATTGCTTGGGAAAGTAGCGTCCTTGTCAAACAGAGCGGGGTCAATTGTTTTGTGGCACATCGGTTCGCCAGTCAGCGAAGACTCATCAATATTGAGAGAGACAGCCTCAAGGAGTGTGCCATCGGCAGGCACTTCCTCACCGGTGTTCAGAATCACTATATCCCCCACCACAATATCCTTTTTGGGAACACGCGTGACATTCCCATTGCGAATCACCTGCACAGGCTCATCATCGTTGACCTGATTAAGAAGGGCGAATTCCTTATCAGCCTTATGTTCAAAATAGAATGCAAGACCAGTGGCGAGAAGAATTGCAATGAATATTCCCACCGGCTCGAAAAAGACACCCCCACCCTGTTTCAAAGCGAAGTATTCATAACAAGAAATTCCGACGGAGAGCAGGCCGGCAATCATCAGCACAATTATCAAAGGGTCGGAAAATTTATGGAGAAACTGCATCCATACGGATTCTTTCTCGGGAGGAGTAAGCACGTTTGAGCCATGCAGGCGGCGGTTTTCTTCTACTTGGAAATCAGACAGTCCGTTATAGTTTATATTCTGTGACATTTAACAATATTTTTAGACATAAGTATATAGAAATCTTCTAAAAATAACAACTGCAATGGGATTGTGGTTTTGCCACACCATCACGCTCATAGAAGATTTTGGATTCTGTCTTCATCAAGGACAGTGAAGATTCGCTTGCCGGAGGGTGTGAGAGCCGGGTCAGGCAAAGAAAGGAGTCTTCCGACAAGGTTGTCCATTTCCGCGTCGGAGAGTTTTTTGCCACGAGTGATAGCCGCACTCCGGGCCATTACAAGAGCCATTCGCTGCATTATGTCGGCTACCGGATTGCCATCCACTCCATAATCGGGGGATTCCTCCCTTACAGACTCCAATATGCGAAATACCACCTCGCGAGCATCGCCACGGCTAATCATAGTGGGCACGGCTACAATATTCCACCTATTATCCTCTTCATATTCAAGAGAAAAACCCAATGATGCGAGTTCTGTGTCCACCCGGACAAGCGCATTTTGCTGGTCCATGTCAAGCTCAATCGACTCAGGAAACAATATTCTCTGGCTCGTCACTTCCATACGGCTCACGCTGCGGATGAATTCCTCATAAAGAATCTTCAGATGGGCCCGGTGCTGATCGATTATCATGACACCACCACGCGTGGATGTGACGATATACTTTTCAGCAAACTGGAAGTATTCCTTTCCTCTTGGAGAAGCGGACTCCTCCACCGGAATGACACCTGGCACAGGCTGAATATTACCTGGGGTTTCTTCCTGACGGTTCATGAACCTATTATAGAGTGTATCCCAATTTTTAGCAGACCTTGTGCCGGAATTCCAGGAAGTGAAATTTGAGTTACCGGATTTCTGAGCCGGGGTGCCGGCAGCATTATCAAGATTGAAAGCAAACGGATTATAATCAGAAGGCACCTGTATGCCGGGGTCCTCAGGTTGACCGACGCCCAATGGCTGCACCGGCACAAGATCGGTATCAAAATCAATCTGCGGAGCGGTGGCAAACTTTCCGAGGGCAGCCTTCACGCTTGCGCCTATAATGCTTAGAATCTCCTTTTCGCGTTCGAGATTCACTTCATTTTTACAAGGATGAATGTTGATATCAATCTCAGACGGATCCACCTCCAGCTTGATGAAATAGCAAGGCTGGGTATCGGATGCAATCAGATTGTCATAGCATCCCGTGATGACCTTGTGCATTTTAAGATGATTGATGTGGCGGCCATTAGCGACAAGATGCCAAAGGGCATTTCTGCGACGTGCAAATTCGGGACGGGATATGTATCCCTTGATTTTCACAATATCAGTATCGACATCAACCGGAATCAGCTGCATATTCAGATTATTTTTCCAAATATCGTTTATTCTCTGAAGCATAGAGCCGGGGCGGAGATCAAGTGTTCGCGAACCTGTGTCGATACTTATTCGAATATTATTGTTGACAAGCGCCATTCTTTCAAATTCACGCATGATATGACCGAGTTCACCGGCATCTGACTTCAAGAATTTCCGACGGACAGGAATATTGAAGAAAAGATTGCGCACGCTTATCACGGTGCCTTTGTCGCAAACGCATGGTTCCTGACTCTCTACATTTGATCCATTGATAAGCAAACGTGTCCCCATCTGAGCGTCGGCAGTGCGGGTGCGGAGCTCAAGCTGTGAAACGGCACAAATAGAAGGAAGGGCCTCGCCTCTGAAACCCATTGTATGAAGAGAAAACAAGTCTTCGGCCTTCTGAATTTTGGATGTGGCGTGTCGTTCGAATGCCATGCGGGCATCCGTCTCGCTCATGCCTTTGCCATTGTCGATGACCTGTATGAGCGTCTTTCCGGCATCTTTTACAATTATTCGAATATCAGTGGCACCGGCATCGGCGGAATTTTCCACAAGTTCCTTAATCACGGATGCCGGACGAAGTATCACTTCACCCGCCGCAATCTGGTTTGCAACAGAATCGGGCAAAAGTCTAATCACGTCCATATAACAGCCTTAATCTTGATTGAAATACATTTCAAGTTCCTCGGATATCTCACCGAGTTCATCATCCCATCTGAGCACACCGTCGATTACAGTTCGTTTCGGCCTTATCGCCTCGAGCCAGATGAAATTTGGCAGAAATTTCTGAGCCTTTTTCACGAGGAAGATTGGAGTGGTGTTGCCGGTGACCTCCGGCCACATCTTGATTTTTTCTATTTGCTTGTCTTTCATATCCACAGTCATGTGGCTGCTTTCGGCATCGACAAGTTTATTGAAAGTAGAGTCGTTTTCCATGGGAAGCATTATGACCTGGACATTGCCCTCCACATATAGACGCCGAAGATACTCATCTTCAAACCAAGCCTCCATCTGCTTGCCCGACAACTGGTTGTAATAGTCTTCTTCCACATGTTCAGCCATGAAGCCGGTCTGTGGCAATAGAGCGTGATCCACGGTGGAGTCATTGAAATGCAAGACTATCTCCTTGCCTGTGACCTGCCGCTCACCGCTCCAGACCACAGGCTTTCGCTTCATATACATGAGAGAGTCGTTTTCGTAGAACTCAAGGGTATCAGCCACTCCCTGCACATCGACATTGAAGAATCTGGCACGAGGGTAAGCCTTGGCAGCATGATAATCAGATACATCCTTCACGACATTCACAGACTCGGGAAGCGGCATGGCACTGAATATCCCAATCATGGCATTCAGCACCTCTTCCTCGGAAAGGGGAGAAAACATCAAAGAGTCATCCGGCTGGGGATAATCGATATATTCGAATTCATTTGCCAAAATTTCCAAACGGTTATCCCTGTCAATCTTAGCCTGAGTGGTCCAAACAGTGTCCTGAAGAATGAAAGTGAAAATAGTGTCGGCCCGAAGAAATATAGTGTCGGGACGCGAATATTCCTTTAGAATAGGGTATCCGGTGGCAAACGCTTCCTTGGTGGAATCATTATACATTCCGTATTCGCTAATGAGAATCATCTTGTTGGCAGTATCGGTCAGCACGGTGGGCTGACTTAATTTTGTAATGTCGCGGTATTGGAAAGCGCGGCTGATACGAGTGGCGTTGTCATAGACAATGGAGTCACCTTCGAGCGTAGTGGCACGTCCGAGGGAATCAGTGTGGACGATTGTGGACCTATTGGTCATTTCGAGATTGCTGAGCTGAGTGTCATACCATCCTCTGCTTGTGAAAATGGTATCGTTTGGGCCATAGATATCGGTAGGGCTGTCGATTCTTGCAAGATGCGTATTTGTATTGTAATAAAGCGTATCACTCAGCAAAGTAAAATTGTCTTTGTGATTGATCAGCTCCACATCATAGAAAAAGTCGGCATCCTTGGTCTTGCTATTATATTGTCCAAAGATGGATGTGAGAGTATTCACATCATCCTTGAGAGTGCCCCCACAGCCATAGTAGCCAATTTCGAGATCCACATCGTAGTCGAGGGTATCAGTCAGGAGTTCGCCGCTTGGATCTTTCAGCCGGACAGTAGGTTCGCTTGGTCCGTTGGTGAGTTTAGCCAAACGCTCATTGCCGTTGTAGAAGAGCTGGTCGGCAAACACGAACAAGGTGTCGCCCTGTTCCATTCTCACATGCCCGAAAGCATCAAGGGAATTAATCTCGGGATAATAGTATGCAGAATCACAGAACATCCACATTGAACCCTGGCGGAACTTGACATTTCCACTTACAATCTGCTTCTCAACAGTGTCGTTCCATCCTTGCATCTTATACAGGAGTTCGGCATTCTCAAGGAATACCTTGTCAGACTGATACCGGTTTTGTACGGGTATAATAGGCCTGATGGGTTTGGTGGGTTTAGGGCGGGTATAAGTTTCCTCAGCCTTTTTTGCTCTTTCGCGCTTTGCGTGCTGGGCGTATGCACTGACAGCGATATTGCCGGCAAACGCCAGCAACATCACGGATAGAAAACCCAACAGACCTTTATGATAATTTCGAATCTTCAATTCTCAACTCCAAATTCTCAATTCACGCTTCTCATTTGTCTATTCTCATTTCTCCTTCTCCTTTTCCCAGCCATCATAGCGAAAATCGCAATTGCGCCAGCCTTCGGAAATATGCACGTATGTGTCTTTAATCTTGTTTTCCACCCAATCCTTGATTATCTGTTCTCTCCGGTGGTTTTCATACATTCTCTTGAGCATGTTGTAGTCTTCTTCCAGATTTGCAGAATGTCCGGGAATCCTCTGGTTGAGGCGCACCATTACGGCCGACTCCCTGTTCTTTTTCGGGTCTTTCATCACGAAAGGCTCGCTGATGTCGCCGGGCTGCATGTGTTCGATATGCCGGGCAATCTCAGCCGGCAGGTCCTGCATCTCAAAACGTATCGAACCGAAAAGCTCACTCTCCTGATTGGCATTTATCATGAGGCCCTTATTGTTGCGGGAATCCTTGTCCTGGCTTATGTAGCGTACGGACTCATCGAAAGAAAATTTGCCGGCCACGATCTCTTTTCTAATGGAGTCGAGACGCATGGTGGCATCTCGGAGATCCTTCTCGCTTACTTTAGGCGTGAGGAGAATGTGGCGGACATTGACCTGATCGCCGCGACGGTCGATAAACTGAATGATGTGGTAGCCATATTCAGTCTCCACGATGCGGCTCACTTTCTTAGGGTCGTTGAGATTCCAGGCAACGTTGGCAAACTCAGGTACATATTCAGACCGGTTTTGGAAACCGAGTTCGCCACCATTGCGGGAACTGCCGGGATCCTCGCTGTTGAGGATAGCGAGAGTGGAGAAAGAGGCCTCACCTTTATTGACGCGGTCGGTAAAGTCGCGAAGTCGTGATTTTATATCTTCAATCTCCTGTTTTGGGATAATCGGATTCAGCTGAACGATCTGAACCTCGACCTGCATGGGCACGTATGGGATACTGTCGGACGGGAGTTTGGCAAAATATTTCTTGACATCGTTGGGCGTAGCCTTAACGTTTTTAGTCAGATTCGACTGCACTTGCTCCATGATATAGTTGGTCTTCATTTTCTCGAGCACCTCATCACGCAGAGCATTCCAGGACTTACGGAAATACTCCTCCACCTTCTCACGGCTGCCAAGACCATTGACGAAGAAATTCATCTGCCGGTCAACGCCGGAAGAGAGTTGGCCTACCGGAGCCTCAATCGTATCAATCTTAGCCTGGTGAAGATATAATTTCTCGACAGCAAGCTGCTCAGGAATCACACAATAAGGATCACCGCCGGGGTTCATGCCCTGGCTACGCATCTGAGCATACTGGTCTTCAATCTCGGACTTGTAGATGGCATTGTCGCCAACAATCCAAGCCACTTCATCAATCACATTTTTTTTAGGGCTATTGAGCTGAGCCGAAGTCGCCGATGCCGAAATCATTATTGATGCCAGACATGTGATGGCCAAGAATGTATTTTTTTTCATTTTATATTATTGTTGTCGATAATCAATATATTTTTTTGAATAGCGGTCCGGCGCAGAGCATCAACAAGTCCGCTCTCGTATTCCGCAAGATAGTTGTTTTTTATTCTGTCTTCAATTAAAGGAGAGGCATACTCTTCGGGCATCAGATTGCCGGTATGCCGGAAGTCTGAAATGTGTAGCATGTAGATAGATCCGTTGTGTTCGGTCTCGAAATCAGTGTTTTCCTCTACGAATCTGTCATAATCTTCGAATCTATAGGGTATTTCATCGGTTATTGCATCAAAATCCACCCACCTGTCGGCAAAGAATCGGAATACGGCAGGTTCCTTGCGTCCGATGTTTTCCAGTTCATCGTAAGCCCTGCCGTCGGGCATTTTCATCCACCTTCTAATGTCGTCGAGACTACGTGACGATGCAGGGACCTTAATGAACAAACCTTTAATCACGGGACGCTCGAGTATGAGTTCGGATTTGTGAAGCCGATAGTATTCGCTGATACCTTTTTCATTAACAGGCTGCACTCCGGTGGCTCTCATTTTGCGACGGTAGGAATCTGCAATAAGGCTTCGCCTATAATCACTGACAAGCCGGTCGATCCTGTCGATATCATCGATCTGGCTTGCCGCAAGATCCTCTATAAGAAACCCGTTGATCCATTGGTCGATAATCGACCGGGCAAGATTTGCACTATCGGCGGCAGTTATACCGGGAGGCAACATACGCATAACATCCGACATACGCAACACAGTGTCGCGGTATTGGGCCACGATGTCAGCCTCGGCCAAATCAGCCGAGGGCTTATCACCATTGCTGCAACCGCAAGCCATTGATATGAGGGTCATGACCAGTATGTATCTGCAAATTTCCATCAAGAAGCAAAGTTACAAAAAAAATCCCGCCTATGCAATAGAAGAGGCACGATTTGCATCGTGCCTCGTATATGAAAGTAGCATATTTAATCCACTCACTTTACTTTTTTCAGTACTTTTGCATTGACAGTGACCGGATATTTTGCTTTCAGAGATTCCACCCAGTCGGATTCGAGTTGATTTTGGTAGTCGCCGGTGACGAGTCCTTTGACATCTTCCATCACTTCCGGAGCATTGAGCATTTTGGGTTCCCACACGAAATATACCGTATATTTCTTATTGTTTGGTTTTACTGGGTCCTTGCCAAATATCACGTTATCCACCATCGGATTCTGACCTTCCTCCATAAGGATTCTATCAAGGGCAGCTTTGCCGGCGAATTCCTTACGCACAGCCTTAATGTCGGTGTCGTCTTTGAGAGACGCGAGTTTCGCCCTGACGAGATCAGCAACGGAGTCGTTTGCAGCCTGAACCAGAATTCCCTTTACATGAGGCTTCTGCCATTTGTAGTCATCACGATGAGATGCAAAGTAATTGTTAAGGCCATCTGTGTCTTTTGCAGCCTTGTCCCAGACAGCACGCAAGCTTGCTTCATAAAGGAGCGATCCCTCGCGATATTCATTTAGCAGATTGCTATAGTCAGGTTCGTTGGCATACAGCCAATCCTGTTCGGTTTCGATAAGACATTTGCCGTAGTATGCCTCTATAAGCTGCTTGAGTTGATCAGCCGCATCCTCTCCGGCCGGCATATTCAGGGATTTGTTGTAGTCGGCAAAGTCGGCTAAGAGTAAGGGCTTCTTGCCTATGCGTGCAATTTCAGTGGAACCCAATCGGCCGGGGTCTTTTGCACCTTCAAGCCAAGCAGAATCTACATCCTGCTTTAAGACGAGGTCGCACAGCGTAGCGATGTTTTTATCGTTGAGAGCGCCTTTATGTTTCTTGGCAAGCTTTGAAATCAGATTTTTGCGAATCAACAGGGTGCGAGGATCCTGAGGACTGCTCATTCTTTTTAAGAGCGACGGTTTCATTTCTTCGATAGAAGCCGGAGCCTTAGCATCAAGTTTCTTGATTATATGCCAACCGAACTGACTTTTGACCGGAGCAGATATCTCATCTACAGCAATGGCGAAAGAAGCCGAGTCAAACGGTTCCACCATCATTCCGGCACTGAACCAGTTTAGTTTGCCGCCTTGTCGGGCACTGCCCGGGTCTTCGCTGAGTTTGGTTGCCAATTCTTCAAATTTTGAGGGGTCAGCCTTTACCACATTATAGATGCTATCTACAGTGGTCTTTACAGCAGCCTCTTCCTGAGGAGAGGCATCAGGCTTAAGCAATCTCATGATGTGCTCAACGAGAACGGAGCCTCTTGCCGGGCGATGTTTTCCACCTTTCAGAATATGGAAGCCCTGGCCCGAATCCACCACATCAGAAATCTCACCGGGCTGCAAGCTGAAAGCCGCCACCTCAAATGCGTAAGGGAATCTGCCTTCGGTGATAAAGCCCATTCTTCCGCCCTGCTGGCTGCTTCCCCTATCTACAGAAAACTCTTTGGCAAGTTCTGCATAATCGCCGCCCGACAGGATAACATTTCTGATTGAATCAGCCTTCAGCCGGTTTTGCTTAGTCTCGAAAGTGGAGCGACCGTGAGGAAGCATGATATGAAAAGCCTCCACCTCTTCCCTGCTGCGATCGTAGGCCTCTTTAACCAATGAATTGATAAACAAGGAGTCGGTCATGTATGGAGCGGCAAGGTCAGTCTTATATTGAGCCATCTCCTGAACGAAAGAAGGAAGAGTATCGAGCCGCTGGTCGAGAGCATCGGCTACTTTCAGTTTGTAAATCTTAAACATTTCCGCATACTCATCAATAGTCTGCGGATCCACCTGCTGCTGGCGGTTCTTATTGTAGAGATATTCAAATTCAGAGCGAGTCACGCCTTGCCCATTGACAGTCATGATTATCTCCTCTTTTGCCGCACAGTCGAAGATGCTGCCGGCTGCGATTGCAAGTGCTGCTATTAACGTTTTGTTCATTGTCGGTTAATAATAAAAAAAGGGGGAAACCTTATGTTCCTCCTTTTTTAACGCATTATTTTAGCAAAAATTGTGTATTTGCAAAAAGAATTTTCGGGGTCTTATTTTCCCGCTGATTGGTTTAGTCCGGGATTTTGTGAGAGTTTGTCGAGAATGTATTCACGTGTCACTTCAAATTTCTTCACCTTTGAAGATGGCACCTCATACATGGCATCAACCATGAAGCTTTCTACGATGCTACGCAATCCGCGAGCGCCGAGTTTGTATTCAATAGCCTTATCCACAATAGTATCAAGGGCTTCATCGGTGAATGTCAGTTCGACACCGTCCATCTCAAAGAGTTTCTGATACTGGCGTATGATTGCGTTTTTCGGCTCTACGAGAATCCGGCGCAAAGCCTCGCGGTCGAGCGGGTCAAGAGCTGTGAGCACCGGCAGACGCCCTATTATCTCGGGAATGAGACCGAACGATTTCAGGTCCTGGGGCATTACATAGCGCATGAGATTCTCGCGTTGCTTCTTGGCCTCGCCGCTGTTGTGCCCGTAGCCAACGATGTGGGTGTTAAGACGAGCTGCAATCTTGCGCTCTATTCCATCAAAGGCGCCGCCACACACAAAGAGGATATTTTTCGTATCCACCGGAATCATTTTCTGCTCCGGGTGCTTACGTCCTCCGTTGGGCGGCACAAGCACCGTGGAACCTTCGAGAAGTTTGAGCAGACCCTGTTGCACGCCTTCCCCGCTTACATCGCGTGTGATTGATGGATTGTCGCTTTTTCGAGCTATCTTGTCGATTTCGTCGATGAACACAATGCCTCTCTCGGCTTTCCTGACATCGTAGTCGCAAGCCTGCAGCAGACGGGTCAGCAAAGACTCTATGTCTTCGCCGACATATCCGGCTTCGGTCAGGACTGTAGCATCCACAATAGTGAACGGGACATCGAGGAGTTTGGCTATAGTCTTTGCAAGCAATGTCTTTCCGGTGCCTGTGGGGCCAACGAGTATGACATTCGACTTCTCAATATCGACATCCTCGGCATCCTGCAGACCGGCATCAAGGCGCTCGATGCGCTTATAGTGGTTATATACAGCCACCGACATATATTTCTTGGCCTCATCTTGCCCTATTATATACTGGTCGAGGAATGCCTTTATTTCCTTAGGCTTTGGAATTGACCTTTTTGCGTTTTTTTTCTTATTTGCCGGAGATATGTCCCTCTGGGACAATTCCGACTGAGCGGCATTGTCGATATAGGAAATGCAGTCGGTGCATAAAGCCAGTCCCGGCATTATTTCCACAACCGGGGTTGACACAGAGTCGGAAGCACCGCACATGGCACACCTCATTCCATTGCCTGAACTTTTCTTTGCCATGACACGAACTTATTTTTTCTCGTTGACAAGTATTTTGTCGATCATACCATATTCCTTGGCTTCGGCAGCAATCATCCAGTAGTCACGGTCGCTGTCGGCGGCCACCTTCTCAAGGCTCATGCCGCTATGGTCGGAGATGATGCGGTATAGTTCCTCCTTCAGTTTGAGAATCTCTCTCGCTGTGATTTCGATGTCGGAAGCCTGGCCCTGGATTCCACCCATCGGCTGATGGATCATCACGCGGCTGTGAGGAAGCGCGAAACGTTTTCCTTTTTCACCGGCCACAAGAAGCACAGCCGCCATAGATGCTGCCATTCCGGTGCAGATTGTGGAGACATCACTGTTGACGTATTGCATGGTGTCGTAAATTCCGAGTCCAGCATATACAGATCCGCCCGGAGAGTTGATATATAAGGAAATGTCCTTATCGGGATCCACCGAGTCAAGATACAGGAGCTGGGCCTGGATGATGTTGGCGCTTGCGTCTGTGACCTGAGTGCCGAGGAAAATGATACGGTCCATCATAAGACGTGAGAACACGTCCATCTGAGTCACATTGAGCTGACGCTCTTCAAGTATATATGGATTCATGTAATCAGCATGTGGCACTGTCACTCCGGCTTGCCGGTTGATCATTTTCTGATATCCGTCGAGAGTGTTGCTGCTGATGCCGAGATGCTTCACGGCGTATTTTTCAAAATCATTCATATTATAAAAATTTTTGGCATGTCATATTGTCATAATGTAAAGATGACAATATGACAAAATTGTGTAAAATAAGCGGCGCTGCGGATTCCCGCACCGCCGCTTAATATCGTTTTTTCGATTACTAAGCTTCAGCCGGTGCGAAAAGTTTGTTGAACTCCTCTACGCTGACAGACTTCTCGTCGAGAGTGACGGCATTCTTGATAGCCTGGAAAAGTTTAGCCTCGTATGCCTGATTGCGGATTTGTTCGGCTTGCTGGCCATTGGCAATCTCATTAGCGTATTTGTCGAGGACTTCATCCGGCACGTTTGCCATGCCATACTGAGCAAACTGGCTGCGTGCAATGTCTTTGGCAAGTTCTTTGACATCATCGGGTGTCAACTCCACGTTAAGGTCTTCGGCCACTTTGTTGGTGATGAGCTGCCATACCAACTGCGGACGAGCCTTGGCATATTCCTCTTCAATATTGTCGGCGTTAAGATTCTCGTTGGCCTGCATGAGATACTGCTTGAGGACTTCATCAGGAAGAGTGATGTCGCCAATGGCCTTTTCGATTGCATTTTTGGCATCGATGGTGAATCTGAAATCACTGTCTCTGCCGAGCTGCATTTCGATAAGTTCCTTAACGTTTTTCTTGTAGCCTTCTTCATCGGTCACCTCGTCTTTGCCGAAGAGCTGGTCGTAATATTCCTGGCCAAGTTCTGCAGGCTTGAGGACTATGCAATCTGTGACTTCAAACTGGAAGTCGCCCTTGTGATTCTCAACGTCGGCTCTGTCGATATGAAGCATGCTGCTCATTTCCACTTCGTTTGCATCGCAAGTTGCGGCCGGGTTGAAGGTGAACTTGTCGCCGACTTTCTTTCCTGCAAATATAGCCTTCTGGTCTTCGCTCTTGAAGTGCTCGGGAGCTACGATGCCATTTTCAACCACGATGCCATCTTCCTTCACGCTTCCGTCTTCATTAAGCTCAGTGATGACACCCTTGACAACGGCGTTGGGTTCCACAGTGTCGCCCGATTCCTGTTTGCCAAAACGACGACGAAGGTTGTTGTCCTGGTCTTCGATCATTTTGTCGGTGACTTCAATCTTATAGTAAGGCACGTTCAAGTCCTTGCTTACGGGGTCATTGATCTCGGGAGCGAGACCAACCTTAAACTTGAAAGTGAAGTCATCATTTTTGATGTCGAATTTGTCGTCGGCCTCCGGCATGGGATTTCCGAGAACATGGAGATTGTTTTCCTTAATATAATTATATATGGCATCGGAAGTTGCCTTGTTGACTTCATCATATTTCACTGCCTCACCATATTTTTTCTGGATGAGAGCAGCGGGGGTGTGTCCCGGTCGGAAACCGGGTTCGGGGCGATTCTTGGCGATTGACTTAAGGGCTTTCTTTACATTGTCAGCGTAGTCAGCTGCCTGAAGCTGAACGGTGATGACGCCGTTTACTTCATCGATTTTTTCAAACGTTACGTTCATGTCGTCTTATGAGTGTTTTTTTATTTCTATTGTCTTAATAACAAATTCCGTGCCGAAAATAGATTCGACAAGGGCGAGAGTTATCTTTATTTTGGGATTATTGCGCAAAATTAACAAAAATTTCCGATATTAGCAAATATCAAACAAGGAGATGAACGATGCATCTCCTTATTCGCAGTTCGCATTAGTGTCGTCACTTGCAGTGCGAACCCTTGTTTTTATCTATTACTTCTTTATTTTCCTTATATTTCTTGAACTGTTCGGGAGTGAGAATCTTTTCAACATCCTGATCAAAAGCCTGAGCCTTTTGCTTCCTTATCTCAGCATCAGCGGCCTTCTTTTCGGCTTTGTCCTTTTTCATTTCCGCACGGGCGGCCTTGTGCTCGGCGACACGCTTTTCTCTGAGAGCCTTGATTTGATCCTTCTGCTCGGCAGTGAGTGTGATTCCATTGAAGAGGGGGTTGTGATGCCCTTTCACCATCTTGCCTTCTTTGCCATTAGCAAACTTGCCTTTCTTGCCGTGGCGTCGTGAATCACCTTTTTTCCCTTTGAAATCCTTTCCGGCCTTGCAGTCATCATTGCAATTGCAATCTTTGGACTCGATTTTCTTGCATTCCTTGTTGATTTCAATTTTCTCGGTTGCCTTTGCTTCCTGGGCGTTCATCACAGAGGGGATTGCTATTATTGCTGCGAGAGCGAGGGAGAGAGTCATCAATATCTTTTTCATCTTGTTTTCTTCTTTTTTGTTGATTTGTTATCTACTTGTTTTTTTGCTGTGCACATCATTATGACCACAGGAATCAGCCAAAGTTTAATCCTTGTTTTTGTTTTATCTTTTTTTAACAAAATGGGGATGGCGAGTTGTCGCCATCCCCATTTGTGGGTTTGAGTTGTGTCAGATATCAGTTGCCCATATCGGAAAGAAACTTGATACGCACGAGACGTATTTCCTCTTCGGTGTAGTCTTCACCGAGTTCCTGGATTGCCTCTTCGAGATCGTCAACTTCGGTCTCGCTGAAATAGTCCATGATATCTTCCTCCACACCTTCCTCGAGCACTTCGTCGAGGAAATAATCGATATTGATCTTGATGCCGGCGGCCACGATGGATTCAAGTTCATCGAGCAATTCATCAAACTCGAGGCCTTTGCCCTCAGCGAGTTCATCGAGCGCAATTTTCCTGTCGATTCCGCTGATGAGATAGACCATGAGTTTAGACTTGTTGGGCATCATTCTGACCTTGAAGTCTTCCGGACGCACAATTTCGTTTTCCTCCACATATTCCTTAATGGTCCGGAGGAAACCGTCGCCATAACGTTTTGCCTTGCCGGTGCCGACACCGGGGATGAAAGAGAGTTCCTCCATTGTGATGGGATACGTGGTGGCCATAGCCTCGAGTGAAGCCTCCTGGAAAATCACGTATGGAGGGACATCATTCTTTTTAGCAATCTTTTTGCGCAGATCGATCAGAATCTTATACAAAACCTCATCGGCGGCGCCGCTTCCGCTAACCGGTTGCGGATCCGGCTCAATTTCAGAAAATTCCGAGTCCTCTACGATTTTGAATTGAGGAGCAGGGTTCTTCAGATATTTTTTACCTTTACTTGTAACTTTGAGGATACCATAGTTTTCGATATCGCGTTTGAGGTATCCCGCTATGTCGGCCTGCCGGATAACGGCTGCCAGCATACGCTCATCTGAATTTGGCATGCAACCGAACACTTCGAGTTGGTCATGACCGTTGGAGCGTATTTCATCAGTAGCGCGGCCAATCATCATGCAGATGATGTATTCAGCCTTGTACTTTTCTTTAAGAGATAGGGCTGTCTCAATGACAGCACAAAGTTCTTCTGTAGCTTCCACTAATGTTTTTGGGTGTTTGCAATTGTCGCAGTTGCCACAATTGTCGTTGTCATAGTTCTCGCCGAAATAATGCAGGAGGATTCGTCTTCGGCAGACGGAAGACTCCGCGTAAGCGGCAGTCTCGAGCAGCAGCTGGCGTCCGATTTCCTGTTCGGCGGCGGTTTTTGAGAGCATTAATTTGTCGAGTTTCTGAAGGTCCTTACGAGAATAATATGCAATGCACACACCCTCACCGCCATCGCGTCCGGCACGTCCGGTCTCCTGATAATAGCCTTCGAGGCTTTTGGGGATATCGTAATGAATCACATATCTCACATCAGGCTTGTCAATTCCCATGCCGAATGCAATCGTGGCCACGATCACATCGACATCTTCATTGAGAAAGGCATCCTGGTTTTCGCTTCTCACGGCGGCTTCCATACCGGCATGATACGGCAGGGCTCGGATATTGTTGACTTTCAGAAGCTCAGCCAATTCTTCCACTTTCTTGCGGCTCAGGCAATAGATTATACCGCTTTTGCCGGCGTTTTGCTTTACAAATCGGATGATATTGGCGTCGATGTCTTTGGTCTTGGGTCTTACTTCATAATAAAGATTTTCTCTGTTGAAACTTGATTTAAACACTTTTGCTTTGAGCATCCCGAGGTTTTTCTGGATGTCATGTTGCACTTTTGGGGTAGCCGTAGCGGTAAGGGCGATTACCGGACGATTTCCGATTCTGTTGATTATCGGTCTTATTCTTCTATATTCAGGCCGGAAGTCGTGCCCCCACTCTGAGATGCAGTGTGCTTCATCCACGGCGTAGAAAGAAATCTTGACGTTTTTAAGGAATTCGACATTATCATCTTTGTTGAGTGATTCCGGCGCCACATAAAGTAGTTTCGTACGTCCGGCAGCCACGTCGGCCTTCACGCTGTCGATTGCAGCGCGGGATAGGGTCGAGTTAAGGAAATGCGCTATGCCGTCGTTTTCCGCGTGTCCGCGAATGGCATCGACCTGATTTTTCATCAGGGCTATGAGAGGAGAAATCACAATGGCAGTTCCTTCCGACATCAGAGCCGGCAACTGGTAGCATAACGATTTGCCACCCCCGGTGGGCATCAGAACAAAGACATCTTCACCATGAAGGAGAGTGTTGATTATGTCTTCCTGCTGTCCTTTAAAGGTGCTGAAACCAAAGTGTTGCGCGAGGGCATTTTTTATATTGTCGGAGTCTGTCATTTGCAATAAGGATTGAGGCGCGGCGCTGCCGCTTATGGATACATATACAAAATTACTAAAATTTTCTGAAACTGCAAATGATTACTCTTTTTTTCTTTCACTTTTCCCACGGCTCTTTCATTTAAAATAGCCTTGAATTCTCAAAAATAATTTTATTTTAG
>JAMPAV010000049.1 GCA_023667055.1 Muribaculum sp.
ACAAACTGACCTACATGGTCGATGGCGAACTCTACAAGGAATACACCCTCGACTTTGGCGCAACTGTCACACCGGAGGTGGAACCCACCAAAGAGGGTCACACCTTCTCAGGATGGTCGGAGATCCCGCAGACGATGCCTGCCAACGACGTTACCGTCACGGGCACATTCTCGGTCAACAAGTACAAACTGACCTACATGGTCGATGGCGAGGTTTACAAGGAATACACCCTCGACTTCGGCTCAACTGTCACACCGGAATCCGAACCCTCCAGGGAAGGTCACACCTTCTCAGGATGGTCGGAGATCCCGGAGACAATGCCGGCTCATGACATCGAAGTATATGGTTATTATATTGTCAATAGATATACTCTAACTATATACCTTAATGATGAAGTATATTCTACGGAAGAATTAGAATATGGCTCTCCAATACAATTAGACGAACCGGCTGTGCCTGAAGGAATGAAATTTGATGGATGGATAACTGAAATCCCAGATACTATGCCAGATCATGATTTGGATGTTTATGGCTCGTACTCTGAAATTAATGCAGTAGATTTTGTCTTATCAAATGATTCAAATGTTACTGTTTTCGATCTTCGAGGTAATTTAATAGTTAGAAATTCCACTTGGATAGAAATTAAAGATTTAATCCCTAATGGTATCTATATTGTCAACGGCAAAAAGGTTTTAATCGGTAGATAGGACAGTAAATTTAATTATTTAATTTGAACAGCAACTTAATATTAAAAAATGAGCGACTAATTTTGCATAAGTCGCTCATTTTTTTGTCAAAAGACTAATAATTACCCCCATCCTTCCCAAATTTTCATTCCTCATTTTTCATTTCTACATACCCCTCCTTCCAAAATATTCATTTTCTGCGGTTTACACAAGCACTTTACCGACAAAATAACCCTATAACCTTATAACCCCATAACCCACAACTTTCGAAGCTCGAAAGTTGAATTCTTACATGGATAAGGGGCAGCCCCCATTTTTTAGCATTAACTTTGCACCCGGAAACAAGATTCAAGGATCAATTCACGATTCATCCGCATCAAGGGTCCAAAGGCGTATGAGACGCCTCTAATTGTGCAGTTTTGAGTTAGAACCTGAGCTTCAACTCCACGCGTCATTCATTTTGAGTGAGCGTGAGGTCTTCAGCCCTAAAATCCTCAAAAGAATCGTTGAAAACGTTGACAACGACGAAAACGTTGACAACGATGAAGACAACGAAAGCGATGAAGACGTTGAAAACATTCTCGACTCTGTTTCCTCTTGCAGAACCGAGGCCCACACGTTGCCCGCTGCATGCCGTCGCCCATAGGGAGCGCCGGAAAAGAGATCCATGACATGCTGACACCCTCATCTGCCAGACTGCAGATATGAGTATTGACCCTGACGACCGCGGCATGACCGTATCCGCCGTCCTATACTCCGCCCATGAAAGGTCTTGGGCTTATTGTATCGTAACCAAGTACGGAGCGTGCAGACATCACTATTACCAATGCTGATGTCTGCACGCTTTTTTGTTTATAGTAAGCCTAAAAATATTTGTGCATTTCTCAGCGCAGCCCGAAGGGCTGTTTTGTGTGAAAACCCCGGGCTTCAAGCCCGGGGAATAACATACAGAAGCACCGTAGTCCCGGAGGGACGCCTTGTGAAAAATGCACGAGTATTTCCCACATTACATATAATTGAAATCATTGGTTTTCCTCCTGTGTAAGGGTGCCTCAGGCCCCCTTAAATTACAACTGAAAACTGACAACTAAAAACTGACAACTAAAAACTAACAACTAAAAACTAACAACTAAATTTTTTCGGCTGAAAATTTGTGGATTTGAGTTTTTATTGCTATTTTTGTAAATTGATTAAAATGACGTTTTCAATTTTACATGAATAGATATATATTTGCAATTATAACTACAATATCGATGCTCGCGGTCACATCTTGCCGACAGGATGAATTGCCGAAGGAAACCGCTGCAAAACGTACGGTGCTGATATACGCAGTGGCTTCCAATAATCTTGATTCATATCTTCAGAAAGACATAGATGAAATGCTGCAGGCTGCTCCCGATATACATGGCCTTGGCAAGAATGTAAACGTGCTTCTCTATAGTGTGGATGGCAAATCCGCCACAGAGGCCACTCTTGCACGCCTGGTTGAGACATCTGGAGGCAACTGGGGCTTTCAAACCCTGAAATCATACGACCGCAAAACCTTCTCTACAGATCCGGTACGTATGCGTCAGGTGTTTGCTGATGTGAGAAGTGTCTCACCCTCTGAAAATTACGGACTTGTATTTTGGTCGCATGGCACCGGCTGGTTTCCCGATTTCAATACCCATCAGGTCCCTGGGATGCAGAGAAGTTTCGGGTGGGACACATATCAGGGTGTCACTGACAAATGCGATCTTATAGAACTTGCTGATGCTGTCCCTGACCGAATGTTCGACTACATTTGGTTTGACGTGTGCTATATGATGGGAATAGAAGTGGCATACCAGCTTCGCAACAAATGTGACTTCATTGCCGGTTATCCTACAGAAGACTGGAGTCCCGGCATGAATTATGACGTCACGTTGCCAATGCTCGCAGCCCTGGAGCCGGATCTCAAGGGTGCTGCAAAAGCCTTCTTCGACTACTACAACAATTCAAACATGGCAGTCACCGTTTCCCTGATCTCCACTTCAGGTCTCGACCGGCTTGCCGCCGCCGCTTCTGACATTTATAAATCCGGTATCCGTCCCGGCGATGCCTTCGGTATGCAGGACTATGGCAGATCGCCTTATCGCGGGCTTTACGATTTCGGCCAGTTCACCCGCGCCTACCTATCAAATATCGTTGACAACACTGAAAACGGACAACTGAAAACTGAAAACTTAACAGCCGACTTCAACGCCGCCCTGAGCGAGGTGTTGCTCTATGGCGGATGTTCCTCTAAAGATTTTTATGGTAATGCCAATGCCTTTAATCCAGATATATACTCAGGTTTTTCTTGTCATTTTCCGGGTACATCCTCTGCCGATAAGGAGGAGTATTTCCGCAGTCTTGACTGGACGAAGGCGACAAACCCATAATCAGATACTTTAAACGATGAAAAATATACGCAACTTTTGTATAATAGCCCATATTGACCACGGCAAATCCACCCTT
This sequence comes from Muribaculum sp., assembly GCA_023667055.1. GTDB lineage: Bacteria > Bacteroidota > Bacteroidia > Bacteroidales > Muribaculaceae > Lepagella. The sequence continues at coordinate 3,165 of JAMPAV010000049.1, forward strand.
GCCGACCGACTCCTTGAACGCACCAACACCATCTCCGCAAAGGACATGGAGGCTCAGGTGCTCGACGACATGGACCTCGAACGCGAGCGTGGCATCACAATCAAGAGCCATGCCATACAGATGGACTACACGCTCAATGGTGAGAAATATACCCTTAACCTGATTGACACTCCGGGACACGTGGATTTCTCCTACGAGGTTTCGCGTTCTATTGCAGCTTGCGAGGGAGCTTTGCTGATAGTGGATGGCAGCCAGGGCATACAGGCCCAGACCATTTCAAATCTTTACATGGCAATCGACAATAATCTGGAAATCATACCCATCATCAATAAATGCGATCTTGAAAGTGCAAATCCCGATGAGGTGGAGGATCAGATTGTGGATCTTCTCGGATGCGACCGCTCAGAGGTGATTCGTGCTTCCGGCAAGACCGGTATGGGTGTCGATGACATTCTTGAGGCAATCGTGCATCGTGTGCCTGCTCCCAAGGGTGATCCTCAGGCTCCGCTCCAGGCTCTGATTTTCGACTCCGTATTCAATCCTTTCCGTGGAATCATCGCATATTTCAAGATTGTAAACGGTACAATCCGCACCGATGACTTCGTGAAGTTTGTAAGCACTGGGAAGGAGTATCATGCTGATGAAATCGGAGTGTTGAAGCTGGATCTTTCTCCGCGTAAGGAGTTGTCTGCCGGAAATGTGGGATATATAATCTCGGGGATAAAGACCTCCAAGGAGGTCAAGGTGGGCGACACCATCACACATGTGGCGCGTCCCTGCGACAAGGCAATCGATGGTTTCGAGGAAGTGAAACCGATGGTGTTTGCCGGTGTGTATCCCATCGATCCTGAAGACTTTGAGAATCTTCGCGCTTCACTTGAAAAACTCCAGCTCAATGATGCCTCGCTCACATTCCAGCCGGAGTCTTCGGCGGCTCTCGGCTTTGGTTTCCGGTGCGGTTTCCTCGGGCTTCTACACATGGAGATCATTCAGGAACGTCTCGGGCGTGAGTTCAACATGGATGTCATCACCACAGTCCCGAACGTTTCTTACTTCGTATATGACAAAAAAGGCAACAAGACTGAAGTCCATAATCCTTCAGGTCTTCCGGATGCAACTCTTATCGACCACATTGAAGAACCGTACATACGCGCAACTGTAATCACTGCCGCTGAATTTATCGGCCCGATTATGACTCTATGTCTTGGCAAACGTGGCGAACTCATCAAACAGGAATATATTTCCGGCAATCGTATGGAGATTACCTTCGACATGCCACTCGGAGAGATTGTGATTGATTTCTACGACAAACTGAAATCTATCTCTAAAGGCTATGCAAGTTTCGATTATCATATCCATGATTTCCGGCCTTCCAATCTTGTGAAACTCGACATCCTTCTGAATGGCGAGAGTGTCGATGCCCTGTCAACTCTCACTCATGCCGACAATTCCGTTAAATTCGGACGCCGTATGTGTGAGAAACTTAAGGAACTGATTCCGCGCCAACAGTTTGACATCGCTATTCAGGCTGCTATCGGGACCAAGGTTATTGCTCGCGAAACAATCAAGGCTGTGCGCAAGGACGTGACTGCCAAGTGTTATGGTGGCGACATCAGCCGCAAGCGCAAACTTCTCGAAAAGCAGAAAGAGGGTAAGAAGCGCATGAAGCAAATCGGTAGGGTAGAGGTGCCTCAAAAGGCATTCCTTGCCGTTCTCAAACTCGACTGATTTCACCTTATGGTGACAGATTGTCCCCGGACACTATGTCCGGGGAACACATTAGAAATAACTAACCCAAATAACAATATCTACCATGAATCCACTCAGGCACATAGCATCCTCTATGCTAATTGCAATCGCAATCCTTTGTCTCCTCCCGGCATGCTCCAGCGACCCCAATCCCATTGGCTACCTCAACATCAACGGCGACAAAACCACTATCGAACTTTCTTTTACTGTTGCAGGCACTCGTGCAGTTGATGAAGATGCTATATCAAAAGTAAGTATATATGTCTTCAATGATAATAATGTTCTCGAAGAAATGAAAGAACTTCAAAATTATTCTTCAGCTGTTGCCATAGATGTTACCCCGGGAAAAAAGACTATATGTGCAGTATCTGGAAAGACAATTGTTTCTCCAACAAAGGGAACTACCACATTGACAGAGTTTGAAGCATTAACCTTTGATTCCTCTGAATCTGACTTGTTGGTTAATAATGAGTTTGTGATGTATGGCATGCTTCCTGATGTTTATGTGAATAAAGTTTTATCGATTGGAAACTCTTCTGTGTCTAGCAAGTTTGAAATAGAGTTATCAAGATTACTTGCCAAGGTGAGTGTCAAGTATGACGAGAGTCAAATTAATGAAAGTCTTCGGACATTGGGGTTTAACGGTATTGAGAGCATGAGTTTTCAAACTTTTCAGATTTCTAAACAAATGCATTTAAGGTCAGAGTCACTTGCCACTGATTTCTCTAATGCTGAACATAATAATGGTACATATAATGGATATAGTAATCCTTCTGATACAAAGCCTTACACAAGTGCAGTAAATAGTTCCGCGTCAAATGCAAATGCCTTATATGTCTCTGAAAATATTATTGAATCACCAGTAAGTGGTAATACGACTTTTGTTGGAATACGAATTTCATTAACACCTTCCAAGTATTATTATTATAATTCAAATAATGATGTTTTGGCTGAAAGTAGAGATAACCAAAATTTGGATGGAACATTTTATGTAGTTGGAATAAAGTATCCACAATATGGATATATTGACTATGCTATAGATGATGATGGATTTATAGTTTGCTTTACAAAGGATATTGATAATGTGTTGAATCAGGGTGCTTCTGATTATGTTAATGCTTTAAATAATAATTTAGTAAGTGCCAAATTAATGTCGGATTTAAATGTCTCTTATAAAGGTATATCTCCAAAGAATATTATTGGAACAAGAACCGAAGACTCTAAATTTGAAGTATTTGAGGTGACTGATGGAAATGTGTATTATCGAATAAATATTAAGGATACAGAATCAGATAAATATCAAGTTGTCAGAAATACTTTTTATGATATTACAATCAATAAGATATCAAAAATGGGAGTTCATAATGAAGATTTGCTTTTCCCGACTGATCCCACAACTAATTTGAATCTCAAATTTACTTCTTATTCAGGTATAGAAGCAAACTTTAAAGCTATAGCATGGATCAACGACTCTCAATCCGTAGAACTATAAGGATTTCAGTTTGTTGAGTTATACCGAAGAACTCGACTCGCGTTCCGTGAAAGTTCCGGTTTCCTTCAGGAAACCAGCGGTCTGTGAAAAAAGTTTTGTGAAGGTTCTGTGAATCCGGTTCTGCGCAAGTTCCGTGAATGATAACAGATGCTCTCCATCAACAATTTACTTGAGGCGGATAGATACCGTTAATGCCGGCGAAACCTGATATGGTTTCTCGCCGGCATTGCGATTTATATAATCATCCTGCAGGATGGGGAGGTTATTTTGAGGTTGTCTTCGGTTCCTTCGATTGTCCTATTGTGAGTACAAGCTGCACATCGCCCGGAGCCGCAGGCATCTCATCAATGGTAGGCACTACCTTGATAGGCACTGCAATATTTGTGTAGCCAATCGACTTGTCAGTCTCAAGCAATGTCGCATCCATCTGCAACAGGTTATTGCCGCTCTCAGTCAGTGGCATCTGTGCAATAGGTATCTCCATCGGGAGCGGACTCCATGTAAGGTAAGGAGCTGGAACATAATTCCAATAGTACCTGACATTCGCCAAAACTGCCGACTGATTGCTGTCGATAGCCTTTGTCACAATGTTGTTGAGCATCAATGTGTCTGTCTGAACCACATATAGCGTGCCGTCTTGCGCTGCTGCGTTGCCGAAGTCCATGGTTACGGTCACATTGGGTAGGTCATCGTCATCGTTGCACGATGCCATTATCATGGCAAAAGGCAACACAAGCAAAAGATAAAGTAACTTTTTCATTTTTTTTAGTGTTTTAAATTTCGTGAATTAAGTTTAAGGTTTGTTAAATATTGTGTCTCTGTGTTTTAACCATTTGATTCTTGTTTGAAATTATAACGATTGAAGACAATTAAAGTTGGATGAAAACAGCTTTTTTTGTAATTTTGCATCAATAAAAGTTTCTAATGGTAAAATGAAAATATTTTTATTGATATCTCTGCAACTGCTATCTGTTGCCTTAGTATATGCGGCATCACCCCTTGAGACATTCCTCAAAAATCGTGCTGTGAACGCAGAATCTACATCCATATATGTGCAAGATCTCTCCACCGGTAAAGTTTTGGCACAACACAACAGCGACTTGCCTTTGCTTCCCGCCTCAATCATGAAGACTGTCACCATAGCCGGTCTTCTAAAGGAAAAAGGTGCTGATGAAAGATTCCACACCAAAGTGTATGCCGATGGAAAAATTTCAGGTGGAAATATAGCCGGTGACTTGTTGGTGGTAGGTGGTGGCGATCCGACTTTGGGTGCCAACTGTCTGCCGGAATCAAAAGATATCGCAGACGAGATTGTTGATGCTCTCAAAAGCATGGGGGTGAAAGTAATCGATGGCGACCTGCGTGTAGATACCTCGCTCTATGTGGGGCCTGCATGTCCTCCTTCATGGGTCAGGGAAGACAGGCGGGAATCCTACGGCACAGGTAGCCATGCCTTGAATTTCAGACGAAACGCATCCGGCAGCCGGGCTGTCTATGATCCGGTTTCGGTTTTCCAAAATTATTTGAAGACAAGGCTTGCTTCTGCAGGCATTGCTATAGAAGGCGGGCTTGTGCAAGGCGGAGAGGGACTTGCCGATGAGAAACGGGCAACATTGCTCGTGGACCATGTAAGCGACAGATACGCAGAGGTGATGCGAAGCTGCATGATGCGAAGCGACAATCTGTTTGCCGAGAATCTGCTCCGCACTTTTGCGATAGCCAGGAGCAGGGATGGCTCCACAGTTGCCGGGGCAGATGAGATGTTGCAGTTTTGGATAAACGAGGGCATTCCGGCCAAGGGGGTGAATATCGTGGATGGAAGTGGGCTTTCACGAAGCAACAGAGTCACCGCAAGGTTTATGGCCGGAATCATGGAGGAAATGAATGAGGATGAGGATTTCTCAACTTTTCTGCCGCTTGCCGGTCAGGAAGGCACTTTGTCAGATTTCCTGAAAGACACGGCACTCGATTCCTACGTGGCGATGAAGACCGGAAGTATGCGAGGGATACAATGCTATGCGGGATATAAACTTGACGAACGGTTTGCACCCACGCATTCCATAGTGATCATAATGAATGAGATAGGCAAGCGGCCTCAGGCCCGTGCCGCCGCAGAGCGCCTCCTCCTCGACCTCTTCACCACTAACTAACGACTTAAAACTGAAAACTGACAACTGAAAACTGACAACTGACAACTCTAATCCCTCGGCATCGAACGTTGCACTATGTAGAGGTCATAGTAAGACAGCAGCAGAGTCGTGAGCGGCAGGGCTATGATCATTCCAAGTATCCCCAAAAGGGATCCCCATACCGACAATGCCAGCAATATGATGGCGGGATTAAGCCCCATGGCTTTCCCCATTATCTTGGGAGTGAGAATAAGATCCTGTATGCATTGCACCACCACATATACGGCCATTGCCTCCCAAAACAGAACCCAGAAAGTCGGACCACCGGAGATGGATCCAACAAGACATAGGAATGCCGCTATCGGCAAGGATATCAGTTGAAGATACGGCACCATGTTTAGGATACCGATGAATATGCCAAACAGCACGGCCATGGGGAGGTCAATTATCAGAAAACCCACCACAAAAAGAAGCCCCACAAGAGATGCTATGAAAAATTGCCCACGAAAATAACGGTTCATGGCATTCTTGATGTCATTGAAGATATGAAACACCTTGTGCCTCTGGCCGTAGGGTACAAGCTGGCGTATGGATAGCATAAGACGCTCGTAGTCGAGCATGATGAATATCACATATATTACTATTATCAACCAGCTGATGGCTCCGATGATGAAACTTAGCGATGTGCCTATAAACGACCATGTCTTGCTCAAGCTGTTGCGAATGAGCTCTACCCATTGCTCCCGGCTCAGGAGTCGGCTTATTTGCTCGAAATCTACATTGTCGCGGATAAACTCATGAATCTCCTTTGATATGTAGGGAATCTGGATTTGGCTCGCCGCATAGTCACGTATGATTTCCGTCATTGCTGTACTCTCCTGAATCAGATACGGTATCAGCAGCCACGCTATGATAGAGACTATGCCTAATGATTCCACCAGAGTGAGAATGACCGGTATGAAACGTTGCTTCAGCCGGGTGATCTTTTTGTTGAAAAGTACAAGCGGCTCAAGAATGTAGGCTATCAGACATGCCACAAAAAATGGCAGCAACACTCCGCTCAGGATATTCAGTAGATATAGAACTGCAAGAAGTCCGCACAGAGAGAATATTATGCGTACCACGCGGTCGAACGTGTATGGTCGTCTTTCCATAAATTTATGTATTTTGTATTAGACTCCCGGTATTGTGGAATTTTATAAAAAAACGGGATCTCACTTCATTTTTTCAAACTCTTTCGGATCCCCTACCACCCATAGCAAGTCTCCGGCCTCAAGCACAGTGTCGGGAGAAGGATTGATAAACTCGTTGTCGCCTCTCTGCACTGACACTATCATGCAGAAATAATCATTCCTAAGGTCTGTCTCATAAAGTGGCCGGTTGATGATGGGTGAGTCGGCGGTCAGAAGCACACTCTTCAATTCAATGTCGGGATGGCGCAGTGATTCTTTTTTCGGACAAGTACGGTCGATTTCATCGTTGAATTTTTTGATTTGTCGGTCGGTGCCTATTACTCCGAGTGTGTCGCCAGGAAAAATCCTTGCATCTCCGGTAGGCAATGGAATGAACTCGTCACCTCTGCGGATACTTGACACACTGAGTCCGAATTCGTTTCTCAGGCCGGAGTCCTTCAGTTTGTCGCCCGCAAACCTGCAGTTGGGCTTTATGTCTATGTAAGCCTGGTGCATGTCGCTCACAAGGTTATTGTTGGCCCCACTTCTGGCGTTTTCGCGATTGTTGAGGTTGTTGATGAATTTCTCTTCCATGCGGTTGAAACTTTTCTTGAGTTTGGAGGAGGCGAACACCACTATTATTACAAATGAAATGGTGCCTCCTATCCAACCGACAATCGATGAGTAGCAGACCGTGAGGAAATACACTATGAAGAGCAAGGCGAGCAGATAGCGGATGACGCTCATGGCTATGAGCGGTACATCATAGAATGACGCGGTGGTGTGTTTCCTGATTTTACCAACCGGCTTTATTGATGTGAAAGACATGGCCACAAGGAATGGTGCCATAAAGACAAGTGTCGCCAATGTGGCTATCAGGTGTCCCCAATGGGGAGATATCTCTTCCGCTATTGGAAACAACAGTGCCCGGCATCCCAAGATAATGGCTGTCAGTATCACTGAGTAGAGCATCAGACGCCAGATGTATCTTCCTAGTATCTCACGCCAGAGACGCCTGTTTTCGTTGGTGTCAACCACCTGTGAGGAATACCTGTTGATAAGAAACCTCAGATTGGCCGGTAAGTGACGCTCCACAAATCGATAGGCCGGCATGGAAAACTTTATGAAATAAGGTGTGGTGAAGATTGTGATCACAGAGACTGCCACAATGATAGGGTAGAGGGAGGCGTCAAGCACTCCGAGTCCCATGCCGAGTGAGGCTATAATAAAAGAGAACTCTCCTATCTGGGTGAGTGAGAATCCACTTTGGATTGCCACCTGAAGGTTTTGTCCGGTCACGAGCATCCCTATGGTGCCAAACACTATCATGCCCACTATCACCACGACGGCAAGAAGCAGAATCTGAGGCGCATATTCCACTATTACTGTCGGCTGCACCATCATACCGACCGAAATGAAAAAGACCGATCCAAAAAGGTCTTTAATCGGTTGCACCACATGCTCCATCCTTTCCGCAAATACTGTGCCTGCAAGTATCGACCCCATCACGAATGCGCCCAGCTCAAGCGAGAATCCACACATCACAGAGAAAGCAGCCATGGAAAAACATAATCCCATCTCAACTATCAACAGTGTCTCTGAGTTGAGATATGAATCCACTTTCTCAAGAAGTGTAGGCAAGACATATACTCCGACCACAAACCAGATGATGAGGAAGAAACTTAGTTTGGCCACATTGTAGATGAGCTCCGAACCATGCACACTGCCCATGGCCAGAGATGACAGCAGCACAAGCATCAGCACAGCGAAGAGGTCTTCTATGATGAGCACAGCCAGAACGAGCGATGCGAATTTCTGCTGTTTGAGTCCCAAATCTGTGAAGGCCTTTAGTATGATTGTGGTTGATGACATGGAAATCATGCCTCCCAGGAATATGCAGTTTATGGCATCGAGGTGCAGCATGAAGCCTACGCCAAATCCGGCAAGTGTCATGCCGGTGATGATTATAAGGGCTGTGATTATTGCGGACGAACCGGAATTCATCAGTTTCTTAAATGAGAATTCAAGTCCAAGTGAAAACATCAGCACCACAATGCCAAGGTCGGCCCAAATCTCGATGTTCTCAAGATTTGAGATTGATGGAAGATAGGTGAAGTTGGGTGAGGCAAGAAATCCGGCCAATATGTATCCAAGCACGACAGGTTGCCTGAGCTTCTTAAACACGAGGGTCGCAATCGCAGCAAGCACAAGTATCCAGGCGAGGTCGAGAATGATTCCATTCGTATTCTCTTCCGAATGATTTGTCTCTTTGCTGGCATCGGGATTCAGCTCTGTATATACGGCATGCTGGATATCAGACGTTGTCTCCTGAATCATCTGTGGTGTCATAAGTCAATCTGATTTGATAACGTTATTGATAGGATTGGTCTTGCTTCGCCCAAATTGTTCACTATAGTGATGAGGTTCTGTCTTGCCTTGATAAGCACCACCAAGTTGATTTCAGTATAATCTTTTTCAAAATTCTGCTCTATGTAGTAGCTTGACAGTGATATCCCCTCCTTCTTAAGCAATTGGCGGTAGATGTCGATGTCTTTCATGATTCCCTTGCTTCTTATGGAAATCACCTTCATCTCTTGTCCGATATGGATTTTATGCTCAAAATGGTTGAATCCTACGATTACCATGAATATCAAGAATGTGCAGACCACAGAGGCAAGATACATGCCAACCCCGACCGCCATGCCTATGATGGCTGTGATCCATATTCCGGCAGCTGTGGTGAGTCCCCTTACAGCTCCTTTCTGTTGAATCATCGCACCACCTCCAAGAAAACCGATGCCGGTGATGACCTGTGCTGCTATTCGCCCCGGATCGCCATTTTTTAGGCCCATATATTCCTGTGGCACGTAGATCGATAAAAGCATGGCGAGACATGCACCCATTGATATCAATGCAAATGTGCGAATACCCGCCACCTGGCCTTTATGCTTACGTTCGGCACCGACCATGGCACCCAAAAGCAGAGCCAGCAGCAATCGGAATGATGCGTTGAAGGCATTTACGTCAAGAGAATTCAAAAGTAGTTCTATTTCATGCATATACTGTATCGTGGAATCTGTTGATGGAATCTTCCTTGCTCGTTGGCAGTTGTTTCTTTCTTCTTACTTGTTACTCCTTACTTATTACTTCTTACTTAATAAATGTGTTTACCCATTGAATTGTTCAGGATAAATCACCATTAGATTATGACCGGCGAAATTTTTAGATAGGAATTCCGGCATGTTTTCAAGATCTGAGCTGAATGAGATTGAACCTTTTCTGGCCCCGATTATGACAAATAAGTCTTCCGAACCCACTTCTCCCGACAGGAGTATGAAATCATCCCAGCCGGTCATTTCCTGATATATGCGTCGCACTCCATATCCATCTGTGTTTATTACATCCTCAATAAATTTGGAGGTCTCTGTGGATGCAATGAATATGACCTTGCAGGCAAGTTGCTGGGCAAGATTGCCGATACGTGCCACCCAGTCGTGGAAGCCCGTCTCATACTGTGCGTTGTTGCCCGCTACCACCACAATCCTCTGTATTGTGGAAATCGGTATGAAACACCTTGACATAATCACCATCTTCATCGTGTTGGCAAGCAATGTGTCGGTCATCTGTCCGAAGAATGAATCGACGATGTTCGACTTGCGGTGGAATCCAAGCACCACATCAGTGGCATGTGTCTGCTTAATCATATTGGTGAGTCCTGACACTACGTTAAGGTCGAAACGCTCTTCTTCTTTGGCAATCACCCCCATCTCCTGAGCGGCCTGGGCAGCCGAGTGAAGTGAATATCTTCCGCTGCTTAGTGCACGCGGATCATCGGAATTCCTCACAAATAATGCGGTGATAGGTTCTGTGTTTTTGGGACTCCTCATGAATATTGCAAGTCGCATCAGGCCCTCGGCCGTGATTGGGTTGGCGACTGCCACAATCTGTCGTGCAAACTCCGGACTTTCCACCCCGGCGGATTCCATTTCTGCTGCAGTGAGTTCTATTCTCATCTTTATGGCTGTCCGTTCGGTGGTGACCGAAGCCACAAGACAACATGCCAATATCATAAGCACGGCGCCATTCATGATGTCTTCACTGATGATGCCATACTGGAATCCAAGCATTGTGGCGGCAATGGTAGCTGCTGCCTTGCCACTCGTGAGTCCGAACATCATTCTCCGGTCGGTGGCACTCAACTTGAATATTTTCTGGGCAAGGAATGCGGATAGCCATTTCGACAGCAATGCCACCAAAATCATTACCAATGCCACCCATAGCACTTTCCATCCGCTGAAAATGATGTGCACATTGATCAGCATTCCGACTCCTATAAGAAAATATGGGATAAAGATGGCGTTACCGATAAATTTTATCTGATGCATCAGTGATGACCTTCCTGGTATCAGTCTGTTGAGTACAAGCCCTGCGTAGAATGCCCCAAGGATGGACTCCAACCCTATCACTTGAGCCAGTATCGCTCCTACAAACACCATGACGAGTATGAATATATACTGAGCTACTGGATCGGATATTTTTCGGAACACAAGTCGCGTGAGCGGAGGAAAGGAATATCCCACGGCCACTGCATAGACAGCGGTGTATGCAAGCAGTATCAGGATATCGGTGGGTCGGAAGACTCCGCTTGTCTGCATCTTCACCACAGAGGCCAGAGTGATGAGGGCAAGGAGCACCGCCACTATGGTGCCGCTGACTGCCAATATCGCTCCCTTGGCATTCTGCAGGCCGAACCGGCTCACGACCGGATAGGATATCAGCGTATGCGATGAATACATGCTCGCAAGCAAAAGGCACGTAGATAGTCCGGCACCGAAGGCTATGTTGGATGCGATTATGCCCAATGCCGCGGGAATTATAAATGTGATCAGCCCAAATGTAAGACCTTGTCGCAGATTTTTTTTGAGGTGATACATGTCGATCTCCACTGCCGCAAGAAACATCAGGTAGAGTATGCCGACCTGCCCGAATATCTGAAACGACGTGTCTCTTTCAAGAAGATTGAATCCGTATGGACCCACCGCAACCCCGGCGAGTATCAGGCCCACGACATCGGGTATCTTGAGGCGCCTGAACACTATCGGCGCTGCAAGAATCAACAGCAGCACTATGGCGAATATCACCACAGGCTCATGGAATGGAAGGCTGAGACTATTCAAATTCCAAAAATCTCTTTAGCATTGCGGGTGGTGATGTCTGCCACTTCTAAGGCTGAAATGCCAAGCACCTCTGCAATCTTGTCGTTGATATAAGGTATGTAAGCACTTTCGTTGCGTCTTCCTCGCATGGGCACCGGGGAGAGCCACGGTGCGTCAGTTTCAAGCACTATCCGGTCTATTCCAATCTCCTTGACAGATTCTGGCACCTTGCCCGAGTTCTTGAATGTCACGACTCCATTGATGCCGAAATAAGGGTCGCACGTTTGGCGAATTCGCATCACGTCGTCCGGAGTGCCTGTGAAACTGTGGAATACCAATGTGGTGAGCGTATGCCCTTCTGCAAGGGATTTTGCCTTTTCTATGCATTCGCAGCATTCTTCCACTGCATCGCGGCAATGTATGATCACGGGAAGGTCCTCTTTGGCGGCAAGCAGTAGCTGGGTCACAAAAGCGTCTTTCTGCAATCCGATGTTTTCGTCGCCATAATGGAGGTCGATACCCACTTCTCCTATTGCAACCGGATGCGTTTCACGTAATCCACCTATAATCTCGTCAAGCTCATCTTTCCAATCTTTTTCCACTTCTGTGGGATGCAGCCCCATTGCAGTGAGCGTGGACTCCGGACGGCGGCGGTGCAATTCTGCAATCAGAGCAGATGAGTCCCTGTCAACAGATGGAAGTATCATCATGCCCACACCTGCCTCAATGGCTCTATCCACAGCCTTTACACATCCGTCGGGATCCTCCCTTGAGTAATCGTCCATGTAGAGATGGGTATGTGTGTCGATCATTTGCTCCGTCCGATTAGTTTGTCGATAAGCTTGCGGAATGTTTCTCTGGTTACATCGTCAAGCGAAGTGGATTTTATAGCGGAAAGTGCCTTGCTGCTATATGAGGCTACTTCTGCACGGCATAGCGTTGGCATTCCCATTGCTTCGTAAATTTTTGTCACAGTCTTGACTTTAGTGGGTCCTGCCGGCAATGATAATGCTATTCGAAGAGCCTCTGCGTTTGATGTGCCGGAAGAAAGAGCTTTCACCATCAGGAAGGTTTTCTTATTGTTGTTGATGTCGCCGCCTATCGGTTTGCCAAATGTATCCGCATTGCCAAAAGTGTCAAGATAGTCGTCCTCGATTTGGAATGCCACACCAAGCATCATGCCGAATTCATACATCTTGTCGGCATCTTCTTCAGAAGCACCACCTATAAGTGCTCCGATTTTGGCAGCTCCGCCAAGCAATGCTCCGGTTTTGCAGCAAATCATCTCAAGATACTGTTCCAAAGAGACGTTGTCTTGGTTTTCAAAGTCCATGTCAAGACGTTGCCCCTCATAAACCTTGATGGCCTGAGCATTGAAAGTGTCAAGCACCTGGCGAAGAATGTTGTCATCGACATTCATCATTAGTTGGGATGCTAATGTCAGCATTGTGTCGCCCGACAGTATTGCAGTGTTGGCATCCCATTTTGCGTGCACCGTCGGGCGTCCGCGCCGCAAGTCGGAATTGTCCATCACATCGTCATGAAGCAACGTGAAATTGTGAAACATTTCTATTCCGGCTGCCGCATCCAGTGCCTTATCCGGACATTTTCCGAAAGCATCGGCTGCCATAAGCAGCAATGTGGGGCGAAGACGTTTTCCTCCGGCTTGCATACCGTAGGTGATCGGGGCATATAGACCATCGAGATCTCCTCCGGGTAAGGACAGAGACCGTATTTTTGACTCTGCCATTGCGCTATATTCTGATATTCGTAGCATTGTTTTCTGTTTTTTTAATATGAATGTTGTATTTATGTCAGTGAGAATCTCTCTTATTCAAGACTTATTGAATCGTATGATTCTTCTTCAATAATTTCGGTCTCGGTCATATCGAGGGAATCCGGTGTTTCCGTGTGTGGTTTGGCTTTGTTGCGTGAATAATATTCCTGCACTGCATCCTCATCATAGTTGAGGAATTTATCGTAGATACTCTTGGGCATGTCTGAGTTTTTATCGTAGCGGAGCACAGTGCGGAACCCGATGATGAAGCGTGCGTAAACGTCGGGGTTATCGGTGCATGCCTTCTTCAGCTCCTGAAGTTCGGCCATCACTTCATCGGAGGTCATCCCCTTCACCCTGATTTGATTCATGTATTCAAGGCCAAGGGTTAGCCCGAGACCCTGAGGATCCTCCGCCCCCACCAAGGCGCGGAGCTTCATTTTTTCGGGGAGGGGGAGTTCTTCGGCCACTCTATCAAACTCCCAACTGAAGGTCTGCAGGGCTGTGTCGGTATAAGTCTCGTATGCCCTTAGTGTTGCGTTGTTGAGAGTATCTATTTTCACTCCTTCGATTTTTCCGAGGGCAGCATATATTATGAAACGTGCCACTGAGTCGGCCGAAGCATGCTCCATCATGTAAGCCACCTTTTGCTCATCAGAGAGAGAATTGAAATCTTCAGGGAAGTTATTGCCATTGCTCCCTTTGCCGGAACATGCCGGCACCACTACGAGCAGTGTCATCAGAATTATGGGAATGAGTCTTTTCATGATAAAATCGTGTTAAAATCCGTGTGTAAGGAAAAAATCGTAAAAATTCCGTTAAAAGGAAATACACTGCAAAATTAACAAAAAAAAATGGGCTAATGTTAATAAAGTGCTCATAAATTTGGCAGAACGGAAAATTATTTATAAATTTGCAGTGTCAAAACCAAAATACAAGCGATAATAGCTCAGTTGGTAGAGCATCAGCTTCCCAAGCTGAGGGTCGCGGGTTCGAGTCCCGTTTATCGCTCTCTCTGCTAAGGTGCTGAAAATCAAACTCTGTTTTGGTATTCAGCATTTTAAATATCAGGAT
>JAMPAV010000004.1 GCA_023667055.1 Muribaculum sp.
CAATTGTCAAAGTAGTGGGAGAACTGTCCCAAGTTATTTTTTAACGATTACTTAATATGCTTGTAACCACTGTGTACAAATCTACAATCCTTAAATTCATATAAAATTTATACCATGAAACTATCAAAATCTCTATTAATTCTAAGCATATTGAGTGTCAACATAAGCGCAACTTCAAAGATCCTGACTCCTCAAAAGGCTTTGGAAAGATGGCAAGCAGAATCGCAACAGACTAACAAGAGAGTGTTATCGTTAGAAACAAAGGATATTGTTACCACTCTTAAGTTTGAATCAATACCGGCGGCATATATTTTCTCAAGCACGGAAGGTGGTTATTCAGTAATCAATGCTGATTCTCGCGGTCCGGCTCTCCTCGGGTATGGAGACAGAAGTCTTACAGACAGCATCCATATTCCACCGGCAATGATTTGGTGGATAGAACAATATGCGGAAGAATTACGGTCCATACCGGATAATCTTCCATATTCAATCACGGAAAATGATAACTATGAGACCATACACCCCTTATGCTCAACAAACTGGGGACAAGGCGCACCATTCAATCAATACTGTCCCAAAATTGATGACAAGAATACCTGGACAGGATGTGTAGCATTATCCATGGCACAAATAATGCGAAAATTTGAGTGGCCCGCCCATGGAGTTGGATGTCATTCCTACGTATGGAATAACAAAGAATTATCAATCGACTTTGAAAAGGTATCTTTCGACTGGCAAAACATGATAGACAGTTATAACGGGAACTACACACAACAGCAGGGTGAAGCTGTAGCCCGATTGTGCAGTGCTTGTGGAATTTCGGTAGATATGAACTACGGACTCAGTGGGAGCGGTGCTGAAGGGGAAGACCAGGCTGATGCCTTCATGAAATATTTTGACTATGGGAAATGCACGACACTCCTTGACAGAAAGGATTTCTACTTAAAGGATTGGCAAGATATTATGTATGCTTCGCTATATGCAGGTTCACCGGTAGCTTATATGGGACATTCCTCCGGTGGAGGACATGCTTTTATAATCGACGGATATGGCGGTAACGGTTATTTCCACTTAAATTGGGGATGGTCAGGAGATGCTGATGGTTATTTCCTGCTGACCTCGTTAAATCCCTACGAAGAATTATTATCGGGGTTTGTATATGGTTACAATAGAGAGCAAAAAGCGGTAGTTTTCACAATGCCAAGTTATATGAGGGATACTCCTCTTATTGTGATGTCGTGTGATGGCTCTTTAAATGGTTATTGTTCTGAGGACAACTCAACACTTGGCATAAGGGGAGTGTTCAAATATTTTGGCAACGACCACACTATTACCAATGTCGGCCTATTGATTGCAAATTCCAATGAAGAATCCGAGATTTATCCGGCAGGGGTTCGCGAATTTGAAGCACATGGCAGCATAGATGATATATTTATACCAATGCCCAAACTTGAGGATGGTTCATATTCCATCACTCCTGTTTATTATAACGGGAATGAATGGAAACACTTTTCGGCCAAAGCAAATAAATCCAACAGAGTAAATTTATGTATAAAGGGAGACAAATATGTCTTTGAAACTGAAACTCACGCTTCATTGGAATTAAAACGCATGGATTTCAACACACCGTTCTACCAAGGACGTCCTTTCGAGATTTCGTTTGATATTCATAATCCTTGCCATCATGAACAGAGTCTTCAGTTTTATGTTGCATTTCTAAACAATAAAAATGACATTATCTGGAATTTTAATCCTGAGACAGTGTGGATTGAGGGAAACCAGACAATTTCTCTTGAATATCAAGAATGCTTACCTTTTTTCAGCGGTAGAGACTTTTCAATAGTGTTAGCGTATAAAGAAAATGATGAGATAAAATATCTCGGAGAACCAAAGCCTATGAATTTGGAATATTCCCCGGCAGGCTATTCTTTCGAAGGAACAGGTATGGATGCAATCTTTTCTGCAGATATTGATCCGCAATTGACCATAAACTATGGAATAAGAAGCATAGAGGGTTATTATTGCTTCAAACCTCGAATTGCCATTATCGACAGCAATGGAAACATTGTGCTTCGCAAATTGTTGGGCAAATATGATTTCGTCCTTAATGGTGAAACACGAGAATTCAGTCGCACTATTAAGAATCTCAATCTCGATGATGGAATATACACTATTAGATTGTATGCTTCGGAATCAGCTTTCTCTGATGAAACGTCAGATGATGAATATATGCCGTTTTTGGGAGAGACTATATTTTCAATCAGGGATAGCAGTGTCTCATTATTGGATTTATCCCCTAAGGAAGAGTTTGCCGGAAACCATGAACCCGGTGAGTGCCTTTACAATATGCAAGGAATGAGAATATCTTCTTATGATTTAAAACCGGGCTTATACGTAATCAAGAATAATGGCAAGACACGAAAGATACTTGTGAAATAATCAAAAAAACGGGCTGCTTCCATCGGTTGCAGCCCATTTTTTACTTCTTACTTATTACTTCTTACTTATTACTTTGTCGAGATTCCGTCGCGATGGAGGAGCGCATCGATGGTGGGTTTCTTACCACGGAATTCGATGTATAATTCCATCGGGTCAACCGTGCCTCCTGACTCAAGCATTTTGTGATATTTGTCGGCGGTCTTCTTGTCGAAGATTCCATTTTCCTGAAATGCTGCAAAAGCATCTGCATCAAGCATCTCAGCCCACTTGTAGCCATAATAGCCCGCAGCATAACCACCGGAGAATATGTGTCCAAACTGTGGAGAGATAAGGCAGCCATCAACAATGTCAAAAATCTTAACCGGTTTAATGGCTTCAGA
Source organism: Muribaculum sp. (assembly GCA_023667055.1). Classification (GTDB taxonomy): domain Bacteria; phylum Bacteroidota; class Bacteroidia; order Bacteroidales; family Muribaculaceae; genus Lepagella. Next base: position 2,820 of record JAMPAV010000004.1, read on the forward strand.
CTCAAACTTGGTGATATCCTGTGTGGCACGAAGCGGATTCTCTATAGTGTGGTAAGCCATGTCAAGATAACCGAATCCCAACTGACGCATACATGCGTAGGCCGCTCCATACTGTGATGCCGCAACAAACTTTTCAATCAGCTCCTTCGGCATCTTCTTCCCGGTCTTGTAATGTTTGGCGAATGTGTCAAGGAATTTCTGTTCCGTAAGGTAGTTCTCATTAAACTGTGAGAACAGCTCCACAAAATCGTGATATACGTTAGTGCCGCTTATGCTCGCATATTTTGCCTGTGAACTCATGCCATGAAGAGCATGACCGAACTCGTGAAGGAATGTTTCCACCTCGTATGGAGTAAGAAGCACAGGTTCATTTCCTACGGGTTTTGAGAAATTCATTACAATCGACACAATTGGCACACTGCGGTTGCCTTCATCATCCTTTGTCTCGGTATTGAATTCCGTCATCCATGCACCGGATCCCTTGCCGGGACGATAATAGAAATCAGTATATATCACGCCGAGAATCTTGCCATCCTTGTCATAAACCTCAAAAGCCTCCGCATCCGGATGATAAGATGGGATATTCTTGTTTTTCTTGAACTTGTAGCCGAAAAGTTTATTGGCAAGTCCAAAAACGCCGTCAATGGTATTGTTCAACTCGAAGTATGGTTTCATATCCTCATCGTTGAACGCATATTTCTCGTTCTTCAGTTTATCAGACCAATAAGAATAATCCCAGGGCATCAATACGAAATCCGCTCCCTGTGTCTTACGGGCAAATTCCTGAACCTCGTTAATTTCTTTTTTCATCGGCTCTGTGTATGCCTCATTCAGACTTCCAAGAAATTCCATAACGGCTTCAGGAGTACCGACCATTGTGTGTCCGAGCTGATATTCTGCGAAATTCTTATGTCCCAGCAATTGTGCTATCTCAAGCCTTACATTGGCAATATCCTTAAGCACATTGATATTGGAAAACTCGCCATCAATATTGCGGGAATTATATAGCCGATACATTTTCTCGCGAAGCTCGCGATTGTCTGCATACTTCATGAAAGGACTGTAAGAAGGTGCGAATACAGTGAAAAGATATAGATTGTCGGTATTCTTCTTGCCTTCTTCAGCCAATGCGGCATCCGCTTCAGCTTTGGCTGCTGTCTTTATTGATTCCGGAATGCCTGCAGTCTCTGCTTCTGTAACCCAGAGGCGACGAGACTTATCCTTCATTCCGTTGGTGACGTTCTGCGAGAACTTGAGGTTAAGATCGCTCAATTCTGCATTCAACGCACGATATTTCTCACGGTCCGCGCCCTTCAGGTTTGCGCCATTGTCTGCAAACGATTCGTATGTCTCAGTGATGAGCCGTTTGTCTTCAGGAGTAAGACCCTCTTCCCTATCGCGGTTGTCATAGACACTTTTTATTCTGTCAAACAGTCTTTCATTGAGCAAGATGTTAGCACTGTGTTCTGAAAGCAAAGGTGTCACATTTTGCATGGCTGTCTGATAAGCCTCATCACCACACGCGCCCTCAAGGTTTGACAGCGCAAGGATTGCCCTGTTGAGTTCATAACTGCTCCTGTCGTATGCCACTATTGTATTATAGAAAGTGGGGACCGATCGTTGATTCACGATTGCCTCTATAGCTTTATTCTGATACTCTATCCCTTCTTTCACCGCTGCTTCAAGATCTGCTGCAGAAATCTTGTCGAAAGGCAAGACATTATACGGAAGGCCGGAAGGAGCAATCACGGGATTCTTGCTGTCGTTCACTTCCGCTTGAATTGATGTTGTTGCAATAGCTGTCGCCGCCATCATTACTAAAATTGATTTTTTCATTCTCTTATGGATTGGAATATTTTAAATTCTCAATTCGCAGTTAAACTTATAATACGGAAACCCGATGTGTTTTAACCGGATTCCCGTATTATATATAACGCGATTTTGTCAAACTTATTCTGCTGCAGGCTTGCCAACCATGATTACTTCCACAAGATTCTTGCCGTCATAGACAGTTTTCAGGAAATTGTTGAATGTATTCAGGTCAAGAGCCTGGAGAGCCTCAATGTAGCCGGTGTAGGTGTTGAAACCTCTTGCGGCATTCATTATGTTTCCTGCCCAATAACCATTGGTCTTGGAATTGATTTCATACTGCTTTATAGCGGCTTCCTTCACCTTATTGAAATGGTCTGCCTTGGCTCCATTCTTTAGAAGATTGTCAAGTTCTTTCTTTGCCCTTTCCTCAAGGCGGTCGAGTTTTTCCTCTGCTGTCTTGTAATAATAGACGAGTTGCCAGAGATTGTTGTTGAAATTATAGTTGGCCCCTACAGATGCACCGTATGTGCCACCTTCCTCCTCGCGAAGAGTTTCGATATAAACCATGTCGAGAATATCTCCCATGAGGTCTATCATTATGCTGTTTGCCACACTCCATTTGATATTGTTGCCGGTGCGAACGCTGAAGACTGTGGTCTGCGGGGACTGCATGGTCTGGTCAAACTTGTTTTCAACGATTCCTTTCACAGGATTGATATCGCTGACAGCTTTCACCTCAGATGGTTTTCCCTCAGATGGTAGAGAAGCTATATATTGCTCAAGAAGAGGACGGATCGTGGCTTCATCCACATTGCCTACAAATATGAATGTGTAGTCTGCTGCATTTGCCATGCTCTTCTTGGCCATCGCAAGCATATTGTCGTAGTTGGCATTTTCAATCTGCTTGGCACCGAGAGGACCCATAAGAGGATTGTTGCCATACAAAGTATTATAACGTGTCTTTTCGAAAATCATATCGGGAAGCTGTTCCTGAGCGGCGAGAATCGGCTTTATCTGATCCATCTGGGCATTGTAGGTCTTCGGGTCAGGATTCAATTCTGTGAAGTATGCATATATTATCTCCATCATTGTCGCAAGATCCTTTACACTTGAAGAGCCTTCGAGCATATCGGTATAATTGTTGACTGAATATCCCACAGATACAGTCTTGCCTGCAAGATACTTCTTCATTGTGTTTACATCGAAGTTGCCAAGTTTTGCAAGTTCCACTGCTATTGGCATGACTGCAACATCATCAGCCTGATCTTTAGAGTAAGACTGCTTGCCACCGTTGCGGTATGCCTCCATCTGGATTTCGTCAGCTTTGAAGTCTGTGGTCTTCAGAATTACCTTAGCTCCGTTGGAGAGTACAAATTCAGTTGTGCCGAGTTCAGTATTATCCGATTTCGAAGTGATCGATCCCGGCTGAGGGAGATTTGCAATAAGAGGTTCAGTGATTACCTCATCTACGTATGCCTCATACGTTGCATTCAATGTTGACTCCAAGGCTTCAATTACCTCAACTTCTTCCAATACATTGGTTTTTTCATTAAGCGGCTGGCTTACGACTATAACCTGATTTTCTGCGGTGAGAATCTGTTGAGCCACTGCGTTGTAAGCCTCAACCGGTATCATAGGCAGAAGTTGCTTGGCAATCTGGAGTTCCTGCTCAATGCCGGGGGCGGGTTCGTTTTCAATGAAATGGCGAATCAATTCACGTCCATATACAGTATTGACAGTGGTTGCTCTTTCATTATATGACTTTTCGAAGGCATTGAGCAATTCCGAGTTCGCCCTTTCAAGTTCAGACTGAGTAAAGCCGGCTTTGCAAGCACGGGCTATTATCCCCATCGCTGACTTATATGCCGTCAGGATATCATCCTTCGGAACGACCTGCACCGTGAAAGCATCTTTTGTAAAAGCCACAAGGAAATCGCTGATATATATTTTTGCCTGGGCGTATGGGCATTCCGGTTCAGTCTGATATTCGTTAAGGCGATCCTGAATCATATTTACAAGGATAGTCTGCATGAGGGCATCGCTCATATATCCTTGCACCGTATTTCTCATTTCCCATGGAGTCTTGTCGCTCTTGAACATTGTCATAACCAGCGAGCTGCTGAGTTCGGCATCCTCGAAGTGCACATATATTGGCTCCTTATTGTCGGAAATGGCCACGTATTCTCTTGGCTCGGCATTTTCAGGCATCTTGACTGTCGAGAATAGTTCCTTTACCTTTTTCTCCATCTCGTCGGCATCAAAATCACCTACTATCACAATACCCTGCTGGTCAGGCCGATACCATTTCTTATAGTACGCGCGAAGTACCTCCGGCTTGAAGTTCATCACTATATCCATCTTGCCTATCGGCATCTGCTGATATTGATATTCCTTGAATATCTGGGGAAGGATTGCTTCATACATACGGCTCCCTGCGCTGTTGCGCTGACGCCATTCTTCATTGATGACACCTCTTTCCGCATCAATCTCATCTTCTTCAAGCAGAATTCCGTCACACCAGTCGCGTATAACAAGAAGAACACTATCCATCAAAGGTTTGTCAGTGGTGATGACATTGTCAATGTTATATACAGTCTCATCAAAACCTGTATAAGCATTTATGTCAGCACCAAAGCGTATGCCTTTCGACTGAAGATAATTCAGCATGTTTTTGCCGGGATAATGTGTGGTGCCATTGAATGCCATGTGCTCAAGGAAATGGGCAAGCCCAAGTTGGTCTTGGTTTTCAAGCGAACTGCCCACTTTTTGGGCGATGTAGAAATTGGCACGGTCCTTGGGTTTCTCATTGTGCATGATGTAGTAGGTTAGGCCATTGGGCAACCTGCCACTCTTCACTGCCGGATTCAGAGCCAACGGAGTCAGCTGCTGGGCAAATGCGCACACCACCATGAGTAGCAGTGTGGCAAGACTCGATAGTCTTTTCATGTCAGTTATTATTAGTTGTTTAATAGTTTTGTTACAATAAAATTTTTGCAAGTGTATTACTTATGTAGTACAATACACTTGCAAAGTTACAATTTATTTCTTAAATCACCAAACAGATGCAAATATTTTTACTCACTCTTTATCAAAATTTCAGATATGAATATTGCGTTATCACCATGTCCATCGGCACATCATGTTTTTCCGACGGCAATTCTTCCATAAGCTGGAACTCATAGCCTACTCCAATTTTTGTAGCTCTCGATGTGGCAAGAAGTCTGTCGTAGAATCCCTTTCCCCTGCCAAGCCGGTTGCCTCTGCGATCAAATGCCACTGCCGGTATAATCATCAGGTCTATATCCTCTACATTCGCAAGTTCGCTTCCTTGCGGTTCCTCTATATCGAACGCTCCTCTTTCAAGTTCACTCTCTATATAGGGCAGCAGGTCGAGATTAACGCCATTCACCCTTGGAAGAAAGAAATTCTTCCTGTCCTTCCATTTTTTCAGGAACGAAATTGTAGAAAGTTCATCAGGCAACGAATGATACATCAATATATTCTGTGCCATCATGAACGCCGCTGTTTTCTCGAGCTGTGCAAAAACTTCCGAAGCCGCTTCCTCTTTCTCCATTTCAGACAACATCATGCGCAGCCGCTTGATATTCCTTCTTATCTCAGATTTTTCCATAGTTCTATTTTTAGATTAAGGGTTTAAAAGTTTCTTATAGTTTTCATCCTTCAGTGTCTCCAATGCCTTCTGCACGGTGACATCCTGCTGATTTAGCATCTGTATCAGTCCCGTATAGCCAAGCACATTCCGTGCTATCTGGGCTTTGAGAAGATTCAATATCAGATTTCTGCTTTTATTTATGTAGTACCATCTTGCTGGCACACCATTTTCAGAAGCATAGTTCACGAATCCTTCCAGAAGTGTCTGGTCGCGGGGTAGAAGACGCTCAAGTTCTTCGATTGTCTTTACATTTTCCGTCAGCGAATGATATTTCTCAGCAACTTGGAACGCATATTTGGTAATCAGTCCTTTGTTGCTTACATTCACATAATATGATGAGTATCCTGTGGTGTCTTCCGGCACGAAGATGTCAGGCATGACACCACCTCCTCCATAGACCTTGCGCCCATTGTTGGTTAGAAACAGTTTGCTTTTGTCAAGTTTGATGCTGTCGGAATTATAGAACTCTCCATGTTCAAATCTATCTACTATGTCGAGCACATATTTTCCATCCGCACCTCTTTCGTATGGCTTCTGAATGCTTCTTCCGGATGGTGTATAATATCGGGCCACTGTCAGTCTGACCGCACTGCTGTCTGGCAATTCTATCTGATGTTGCACAAGTCCTTTGCCAAACGAACGGCGTCCTATAACCACTCCCCTGTCGTTGTCCTGTATTGCTCCGGCGAATATCTCTGATGCTGATGCGGAGTACTCATCTATCAGCACTACCACGGGCATGTTTTGAAAATGTCCATTGCCATCACTGGCCGCCAAACTCCGGTTCTCGCTCAGTTTGCCGTTTGTGCTCACTATTATCCTACCCTCCGGCAAAAACTCATTTGCCATAAGTATTACCTGATCCAGAAATCCACCCGAGTTTCCTCTGAGATCTATCACAAAACTGTTGGCCCCTTGCGACATCAGTTCGCACAGTGCCATATAGAACTCCTCGAATGTGTTTCTTCCAAATTTTGAAACCTTGAGATACCCTATACCTTTTTCTTGATCGGCAACATACACAGCATCAACACTATTGACGGGGATATCATCTCTCACCACATCAAAGTCAAGCAGTTTGTCGCTGTTCGCTCTTTTTATCTTAAGAGATACTTTGCTTCCTTTGGGACCACGCAGTGTTTTGAACACGTTGTCCTGACTCGCTTTCTTTCCTGTCAAAACGGAATCGTTGGCTGCCACTATCTTGTCGCCATTCATCAATCCAACCCTTTCGGCAGGACCGCCGGCTATGACATCCACTACTACCACAGTGTCGCTTACAATCTGGAATGACACCCCCACTCCCGAAAAATGTCCATCCATATCCTCGTTGGCGGTTTTCAATTCCTCCGCATTGAAATAGACAGAATGGGGATCAAGTCCGGATAGCATATCAGGAATCACTGATGTCAACAGGGAATCTACATCCACCTTATCCACATATTCATTCTCTATCAAATCCACAATTGTGCGCAATTTTGCCTCCGCCGGCGAAAATCTACTCACTGTCAGATATTTCCCAATAAAGATACCACCTGCCAATCCTATGGCAAGCACAAGAGGTATCAAAACATATCCAAGGTTTCTCTTCTTACTCATCCGTTTTTACCTTTACCAAATCCATCACAATTATCTCCCTTTCAGCTTAAATTTTATTCCTTAACTCTTTTCTTCAGCAGGCATGTGCACCACCTCTATGCCGGCTTTCCTTAGCAGTTCAAGTCCATCCTGTATTCTGTATAGATCCGAAAAAACCACCCGTTTGATACCTGCCTGGATTATTAGCTTGCTGCATTCCATGCAAGGCGAAGCGGTCACATAAAGTGTTGCTCCATCACTCGAATTGTTGCTTCTCGCCACTTTCGTGATGGCATTTGCCTCTGCATGAAGCACGTAAGGGAATGTCACATTGTCTTCCTCGCATATATTAGGAAATCCCGACGGAGTACCGTTGTATCCGTCGGAGATTATCATATTGTCCCTGACTATCAATGCCCCTACCTTTCTCCTGCGACAATATGAGTTCTCACTCCAAATCATCGACATTCTTAGGTAGCGTTCATCGATCTGTCGCTGTTTCTCGATTGTCGTTTCTTTCATAATTCCGAGTGCTCGTTAAGGAAGTGCTCAGCGTCAAGCGCTGCCTTAGCTCCGGATCCCGCCGCCACGATGGCCTGGCGATAGCAAGGATCTGCCACATCTCCGGCTGCAAATACCCCTTCCACACTCGTGCGTGTTGAGGATCCTTCCGTCTTGATGTATCCTCCCTCAAGAAGTTCAAGTTGTCCCTCAAGGAATTTAGTATTCGGCGTGTGACCTATTCCAAGGAAGAATCCGTCTATCTTTATGTCGAAATGATCTTCCTGATCAGTACCGGCAGCTCTTACTACGTGAGCGCCTTCCACCACACCTTCACCAAACAATCCTATGACATTGCATTCATATAATATCTCTATATTCGGTGTGTTGGCTACACGTTTTTTCATCACATCACTTGCTCGAAGGAATGGTTTTCTCACTATGAGATACACCTTGTTGCATAAGGAGGATAGATACATTGCCTCCTCGCAGGCTGTGTCTCCACCTCCGACTACGGCCACATCTTTCTTTCGATAAAAGAATCCATCACATACTGCACAAGCACTTACCCCCATTCCCTGATATTTGGTCTCATCAGGAAGTCCGAGGTATTTTGCACTTGCACCTGTGCTTATGATGACTGTGCTTGCACTTATCTCATCGCCATGATCATCCACAGCTATAAAAGGACGCTTAGAGAGATCTATCTTCTCAATGTTACGGCTCATTACAACGGCACCGAATCTCTCAGCTTGCTTGCGCAACTGATCCATCATTTCCATACCGCCTACACCTTCCGGATAACCTGGAAAATTTTCTATTTCAGTGGTTTGTGTCAGTTGACCTCCCGGTTGGTTTCCTTCATATATTGCCGGCGAAAGATTCGCACGTCCGGCATAAATTCCGGCCGTATATCCCGCCGGACCTGAGCCTATGACGAGAACTTTTACTTCATACATATCTATTGCTTTTTAATATTTCACATTGTTTGTCATTATTATAACAATCAAATACCACAAATGGCATATTTACCATACGTATTATTTCAAAATTACAGACCCCAATTCAAAAATTCCTTATCGAAGATCTACTATCTCGGCTTTCGGATATTTTGACTTGGGATACGTGAATGCGGAAGAGGGGAATTTAAGTCCGGTTTTGGTCTGGGATATGGTGATGGCCAGTCTTTGTCCTGATGCCGGAATAACTATAACCTGAGAAGGAAACGATCCTTTGTCGGGGATTGTGATATGCACACTTTTATACCCCAATTTTTTCGATTTGGGTGTCAGAACTATTGTTTTGCTCCCCTTTGTCTGGCTCTTGGCAAATGCCGCTGTGAAGTTTGTGGAATAAGCATTTACTATATACAGGGGATTCGCTTCGGCAAGCTCTGACTTTGTCGGTGTCGTGATAGTGGTTTCTTTGCTGTTGCCGTTGTATGTCCACATGGTCTTTCCATCATACCATGTGGATGTTGACGATGTTTCAAGTGAGAATTTATCCCCAGACGATTTCATTGTGCCTGTCAGTTTATGATTTCCCGACGTAAGGGTGAAGGAAGCGCTCAGCCCTCCTGCACTCTTGATTGCTGTGGCAGCCCGTTTAAGCATTGCCTCAGCACTCTCAGCAGCACGAAGATTCACGGAGAATCCCATTGCCGCAATTATTATGATTAAATATCTAAATCCACAGCATTTTATATCAAAATGTCTTTTTCCCATATTCAGATAATTCCTAATTCCTAATTCTCATACAGATGCCAGTATGCTTTCCAAAGTAGCAGGATCCACAAGTACATCTCTTGGCTTGCCTCCCGTAGCCGGACCAACGATACCGAATGCCTGCAACTGGTCCATGATACGTCCGGCCCTGTTGTAGCCAATTTCATATCTTCGCTGTACGGCCGATGTGGAGGCTGTCCCGCTCATCACAACCTGGCGAGCCACCTCCTCAAGCAACGGATCTTTCTTTCCAAGCGATGCTGCATCTATCTCTGAGGCATCTCCCTCGCCTCCTGCCATCTGTGGTTCCGGTAGTATGTATGCTCCTTGTGGATAAGGTTGGCGGGCGATATAATCGCACACCTCCTCCACCTCGGGGGTATCCACAAATGCGCATTGCACCCTTATCATCTCACCATTGTTGCTAATCAGCATGTCGCCACGTCCGATGAGTTGCTGGGCACCGGTGGAGTCAAGAATCGTCTTGGAATCCACACCCGAACTTACCTTGAATGCAATTCTCACCGGGAAGTTGGCTTTGATCATGCCGGTAATCACGTTGGTTGATGGTCGTTGCGTAGCTATTATCACGTGAATTCCAATAGCTCGTGCCAACTGTGCAAGTCGAGCAATCGGAATCTCCACTTCCTTCCCGGCTGTCATGATAAGATCGGCAAACTCATCTATGATTACAACAATATAAGGCATGAATCGGTGTCCTTCTCGCGGATCAAGTTTCTTTTCCTTGAATTTCTCGTTATATTCCGACACCTGACGCACGTATGCCTTTTCAAGTAATTTGTATCTTTCGTCCATCTCCACACAAAGACTGCTAAGTGTGGCCACAACGTTTTCCATGTTGGTGATTATGGGCTGTTCACTGTTGGGAATCTCGGCAAGATAATACTTCTCTATCTTGGAATAGAGGGAAAACTCCACCCTTTTTGGATCCACCATTACAAATTTCAATTCTTCAGGGCGTTTGCTATACAGCAACGAGGTGATTATGGCATTGAGACCTACCGATTTACCCTGGCCGGTAGCTCCGGCCACTAATAAATGGGGCATCTTGGCTAAGTCTGTAATATAAACTTCGTTGGAAATTGTAGAGCCCAAAGCCACTGGAAGTTTGAATTTCCGGGTTTTCTCTTGATATGTCTTCGACTGGATGATGGTCCGCATCGAAACTGTCAATGGATCCTTGTTGGCAACCTCTATGCCCACAGTGCCTTTGCCTGGTATTGGTGCTATTATGCGCACGCCTATGGCAGCAAGCGACAGAGCAATGTCATCCACAAGATTCCTTATCTTCGCTATCTTTACTCCGGTGTCGGGTCTTATTTCGTATAGCGTCACCGTAGGCCCTACTGTGGCCTCGATGCTTGTGATTGGAATGCCAAAATCAAGCAAGGTCTTCCTGATTTTCTCTTTGTTCTCAATTTGTTCATCAGCATCCACCGATATCTTGTCAGTGCCGGGTCGGAGATATGTGGAAGGAGGAAACTTGTATTCATGAGTGAATAAGTTGGTATCGTATGATGCTGAAATTCCTCCATTGCCTTTCTCTATCTGATTGACATTTACTGTCATCACCCCTGAAGAGGAATCTGCTGATTCTTTTGGATTTGTCTTTTCCTCTTCATTTGTTTTTGGTTCTTCTGGAGATTTTTTTGTTTGTTCATCTTCCCTTTCAAGATTTACTTCGATATTGGCATCGTACTCGGGTTCTTCTTTCGTAGAAGGATTGGTGTCGGGAGTATCCTGCTCTTCATTTATTTCAAGAATATCTTCATTAATTACAGAGTCTTTATAGTCGATTTTCTGAATTTCTTCATCTTCAGGATCCTCCGGTATATCAAATATGGTATCTGATTCCGGATCAAATTCCACACTTCCCGGTTCGGATACATCAGGTATCTTCTCAGCCATGCCTTCTCCGGAAAGTGCCTGGTCATGCACTTCACGTCTTTGCATTTCTCTTATTTCTGCTTCCTTCTGTCGCTCTGCTTCTTCGGCCTCACGCTGTATTCTTCTGCGTTCGTCATATTCACGTTTCTTCTTTAATATCCACTTGATAACATCTCGCAGACATATCACAACAAATATGGCGATAAGGACTATCGACAAGATGAAAGCTCCACTCCATCCTATGAAACTATAGATTCGTTCATTTATATATCTCCCATGAAAACCTCCCCAGTTGACCGGAGTGTCCAGTCCTATGCACAGCATTCCGACCACCACACTCACGGTAATCATTGCAATGATAGATTTAATGGTGAAGTCAAGCGTTCGGAAACGTGGATACCCCACGAGCAATTTTAGCGACATGCATATCAGCCATACCACTATCACTACCGCCCCAAGACCGAATCCTTGGTTTATAAGCAGCTCAGTGAGCCTTGCCCCACCTTCGCCGGCATCGTTGTCAAATGAAGGTGTCTGTCCCATCGGATTACTTAATATAGCACTTTGGTCGGCTATGCAAGAACCTAAAAACGATAGAAAAGCCACAGCAAGCCAAAACCCTATGCCTCCAAGTATAATTCCTACCACAATACGCAGTGCCGGTGAAGTAAGAATCTTCCGTAATTTTAAAAGCATCGGCTCGCCTGGTTCATCCATATTTTGAGCGTTGTTCTTTTTCTCCTGTTGCCGACCTGATACACCTCTACTCTCATCAGAATTCAGGGCTTTGGGCCTTCTTCTCCTTCTGGCCGGCTGCTCTGTCGGCTGTGGCTGATCCTCAGCCACGAGTAGTTCTTGAATATCTTGCGGTTCGTCAGTGTTCGGTATATTAGGCGAATAGTTATCGTATTTAGACATGATATAATATTATTGTTGTGTCCTTTTTTTTTGATTTTACCTATAGGAATGCAAAATTACTAAAAAAAATCGGCAAAATATAAAAAAAAATTGTTAACTTCGCAGTTGAAATGAAACCGACACGTATTGCAGGGATTGCTTTGCTCGCGCTCGTTTGGATATGGCTATGCGCGGGGCTGCTCACTTCGGCTGATGGGTTTAATTTGAAAAACATCCTGATAGCCTTGATGAGTGGCATTGTTATTTTCGTACCCCTATATAAAAAATATTTCAGGGGGGATAACTAAGGCTAACTATGAAACAGGATTCATCAGAAAATTCGACAATACACAACAAAATGTCCGGATATGGACTTTTAGACGACATTGTTTCTCCGGCAGATGTCAGACACCTATCTTTGGAACAACTTCCTCTGTTATGTTCTGATATTCGTCGCTATATCATCGATAATCTTTCGGTCAATCCGGGACATTTTGCCTCAAGTATGGGGGCCGTAGAGATAATTGTGGCTCTACATTACGTATATGACACACCCTCTGATCATCTTTTTTGGGATGTAGGGCATCAGGCATACGCTCATAAACTACTTACCGGCAGGAAAGAGGCTTTTGCAAAACAACGCACCAAAGGCGGTATCAGCGGTTTCCCATCCCCTTTGGAGTCTGAGTATGACACTTTTGTCACAGGTCATGCATCTAATTCCATCTCAGCCGCACTTGGCAGAGCCATTGCTGACCGTAATACTCCGGGAATGGAGAAATCAAAGACTGTAGCCGTTATTGGCGACGCTTCAATTGGTGGTGGACTCGCATTCGAAGGCCTTAACAACGTTGCCAACTATCCCAATAATCTGCTCATTATACTCAATGATAACGATATGAGTATTGATGCGAATGTGGGAGGACTTCATAGATACCTTTCTGAATTATCTACATCGGCTCGCTACAACAGATGGCGTGCTAAACTCTACAACGCCTTCCGACGCGAAGGGTTTGTCACGGAGGAGAGTAAAGGACGTATCCAACGCTTCGCAAATTCGCTCAAAAGTCTTGTAAGTGGCAAGCAAAATATCTTCGAGGGTCTGAATATTAGATATTTCGGACCCTTCGATGGGCATGATGTGGTGAAACTCGTCAAGATTCTTCGCGACCTAAAGGATATGCAGACTCCACGACTGCTACATCTTCACACTGTAAAGGGTAAGGGCTACAAGAAAGCTGAAGACGACCCGGCCTCTTGGCATGCTCCCGGTAAATTTAATGCGCTTACAGGTGAAAAAATTTGTGGCGACAATAAAGATTGTCCTCTGAATTGGCAGGAAGTATTCGGTCGCACTCTTGTGGAGCTTGCAAATAGTGATGATCGCGTGATGGCCGTCACTGCGGCCATGCCAAGCGGAACATCCGTCAGTCGCATGATGGAGGCGTATCCTAACCGTACCTTCGATGTCGGAATCTCGGAAGGTCATGCTGTAACGTTCTCTGCAGGACTCGCAACCGGTGGAAAACGCCCTTTCACAGCTATATATTCATCATTCCTCCAACGTGCATACGACAATATCGTAAATGATGTCTGCATTCAGGGTCTCCCTGTCACTTTTTGCATAGATCGCGCCGGAATCGTAGGTGAGGATGGTGTCACTCATCATGGTTTGCTCGACATTGCTTATCTTAGATGCATCCCAGGCATGAGAGTAGCCTCCCCTGCAGATGAGGAGACTCTGCGCAACCTTCTGTTTACGTCGCTTAAAACCAATGGCCCGCTTGCAATTCGCTATCCGCGAGGTAAAGCCACCACGCTCAACTGGCACACTCCAATGAAGGAAATTCCTGTGGGCAAAGGTCGCATTATCATTGAAAATGACAATACTAAGATAGCAATTCTCACTCTTGGTCCGGCTCTCCACGATGCAATGAAGGCAAGAGAAGAACTTGTAAAGAAAGGTATAGTGGTAGATATCTACGATATGATATGGGTAAAACCTCTTGACAGTGAACTTCTGCGTCATATCGTTGTTAATCACAATGTGATAGTGACAGTGGAAGATGGTGTCATCAACGGAGGGTTTGGAAGTGCAGTCACTGAATGGTGCCGTGACAACTCATCGGGAATCGCTGTCCGCACTCTTGGGGCACCGGATTCTTGGGTTTCACACGGAAGCGTAGCAGAGCTAAAGAATGAATGTGGTTTTGACTCCGAAGGTATCATCTCCGCCGTTCTCTCCCTTAACTCTTAACCCTTAACTCTAATGTCACTAAATTAATCACCGAAATCATCGGTTTTCCTCCTGTGTAAGGGGCTTCAAGCCCCCTAATACAATGCTAATTTAGAGACATTGCTCTTAACTCTTAACTCTTAACTCTTAACTCTTAACTCTTAACTATCAAGTTTCGTTTGTGAAATTTGAATAAGTATGAAAATTATAATTGCCGGGGCAGGTGAAGTCGGTTCGCATCTTGCCAAGATGCTGAGTAATGAGAACCAGGACATTATCGTTATCGATAGTGACCAGGATAAACTTGACATTCTTGATTCCCACTATAATCTTATGACTCTCAATGGCTCTACGTCCTCGTTTGAGGCCATGAGAAGTGCGGGTATTAACAATGCCGACTTGTATATTGCCGTGACACCTTACGAAACAAGGAATATAGCCTCTTGTTGCATAGCTAAGAAACTCGGTGTAAAAAAGACTGTGGCCCGTATTGATAATTATGAGTTCATGAGACCGGAAAATCGCCAGATTATCCGTGCTATGGGCATCGACACTCTTATATATCCTGAATTTGTAGCCTCCCAAGCCATCGACCTTTCACTTTCTCACAATTGGGCAAGGTATTGGGCCGAGCTTGGCAACGGACAGTTAAATCTTATTGGGGTCAAGATTCGAGACAACTCAAAGTTGTGCGGAGTGAAATTGAAGGATATGCCTGTCTCGGCACATCATTTCCATGTGTCGGCTATAAAGCGTAACGCTGAGACTGTGATTCCCGGTGGTAACGACACTATAGAAAACAACGATATTGTGTATTTCATCACGACTCCTGAATATGTAGAGGAAGTGCGTGAACTTTGTGGCAAGCGTTCAAAGATCATAAAGAAGGTAATGATAATGGGCGGAAGCCAGATCGCCTTGCGTTTCTGCAAGGATTTCCACGATAAATATCAGATTCTTATTCTCGACATAAATCGCGACCGTTGCGAGTTTCTCGCCGCAGAGTTGCCGGATGTGGAGGTCATAAATGGCGATGGTCGTGATGTGGAGGTGCTTCGTGACAACAATGTGTATCAGTATGACGCATTCGTAGCGCTCACAAATCAGTCTGAGACAAACATACTTTCATGTCTTACTGCCAAGGATTTCGGTGTGGTCAAAACTATAGCGGATGTCGAGAATCTTCAGTTTTTCAGCCTTGCTGAGAATTTAAACATCGGCCATGCCATCAACAAGAAACTTATGGCGTCTTCAAGCATATTCCAGATCATGCTTGATTCCGATGAGTCCAATTCCAAGTTTCTTGCCCTCGCTGATGCTGAGGTCTGTGAGATGGAGGTTAAACCTAAGGCAAAGATCACTCGCCATCCGGTCAAAGACCTGAATCTCCCATGGGGGATGACACTTGCCGCTCTCATTCGTGATGGTAAGGCTGAACTTATCAGCGGTATGACTCACATAGTGGAAGGTGACCACGTCGTGGTATTCTGCCTGACCGGTACAATTTCAAAAATAGAAAAGTGGTTCAACTGACAGTTAGAAAACGGGCATACATTAACCTGCGTATGCTCCTGCGCGTTATTGGCTGGTTGCTCATGGTGCTCGCCTGCTTCATGACCCTCCCGCTCATCACATCATTCATTTATGATGACTCGCTCGCTATGCCCATGCTGATTTCGATGGGTGTCACATTTGCCGCCGCATTTTCTCTTATGAGTCTCCGCACACGGAGTCATGACATGGGAAAACGCGAGGCCATTCTTCTCACATCTCTTATCTGGGTCATCCTGTCGCTGTTTGCGATGCTGCCGTTTCTTCTTTATGGCTCGCATCCCAGTGTGACAGATGCATTTTTTGAGACCATGAGCGGATTCACCACGACCGGGACCTCTGTGCTTAGCAGTGTTTCCACTCTTCCTCACTCTCTTCTTCTCTGGCGCTGTCTGATGCAGTGGATAGGCGGCCTTGGTATCATTCTATTCACCCTGGCTGTCATCCCCATGCTTAACAATAAAGGTGGAATGCTCATGTTTAATGAGGAAGTCACCGGCATAACTCATGATAAGATACGTCCTCGTGTGAGCAACACAGCAAAATCTCTTTGGCTCATATATATCACCCTTACGCTTCTTTGCATCGTATCTTTATGGCTCACCAAGATGAATCTATTTGAAGCCATCTGCCACGGGCTCTCCACTATGTCAACAGGTGGATTCTCTACAAACGACATGCACATTCATGAATGGAACAGTCCCTACATTATCATTATCCTTACGGTGTTTATGTTCATAGGGGGTGTAAATTTCAATCTTATTTTCGCCGCCGTATGTGGAAATGTGAAACGTCTTTTCAAAAACGATGCTTTCATCTGGTTCTGTATTGTGATTGGAATAGGATATATGGTGTTCCTGATTTCTATGTGGCGCAATGGTCTCATAAATTCTTGGGAAGATGCCACTATCACGCCTCTTTTTCAGAGTGTGGCTGTGCTCTCCTCCACAGGTATCATGGTGCCTGACTTTGTGAAATGGGGACCTCTCGCCTATCTTGTGCTTATCATATTCATGGCCATAGGAGGATGCGCCGGGAGTACCTCTGGTGGTGCCAAACTTGACAGATTCATTATTATGTACCGCTTCCTTCGCAACGAGATGTATTGCACCATGAATCCATCCGCAGTGAAAGCTGTGAAACTAAACGGCAAAGGCATTAGCTATGACCGCACCATGAAGGTGCTGGCTTTCATTGCCATCTATTTTATGGTGGTTTTGGCTGGCGGCACAGCTCTCGCAATGCTTGGTGTGCCTCTTGCCGATAGTTTCTTCTATGCCCTGTCGTCAATCTCCAACTGCGGGATTGGCATAGATGTGGAAGGAGGAGGAAGCTGTTTCGCAATGATTCCTGACCTTGCAAAATGGATACTTAGCTTCATAATGCTAGTAGGGCGTCTTGAACTTTATACTGTCCTCCTCCTTTTCACCAAATCTTTCTGGTTGAAATAAGGCTCCTCAAGCCTTAAAATTTTATGAAAGTGGGTCTAATCATTCTGCCATGCGGTAGATTGCTTCTGCCACTTCCTTATTCACCTTGATATAATTGCCGAAAACATTTCCCTTGTTTTCTACAACCTTTGAAGATAATAATGCAAAATCCGGATTCTCTATGCCGAGTTCCCTCATGTTGACTGGCATGCCGATAGCTGAGAGAAATTTCTTCAAAGCCTCAATTCCGGCAATGGCTGCTTTTTTATCGTCTTTCTCGTCTATGTCAAACACGCGGCGTGCAAACTGGGCAATTTTCCATGGATTCTCTTCTGTTGCGTAGGTCATCCATGCCGGAAACATTACGGCAAGTCCTGCACCGTGCGTCACATCATACACCGCGCTTAATTCATGCTCCAGTCCATGTGTAGCCCAGTCATCGATACGCCCACATCCTGTCAGTCCGTTGTGTGCCATGGTTCCTGACCACATTATGTTGGCTCTTGCATCGTAGTCCTCCGGATTCTTTAACACCTTCGGGACCTCTTCTATAATGGCCTTCATTACTCCCTCGCCAAGACGGTCGGTCAGTTCCACACCCTTTGTATTGCTAAAATAACGTTCCATAAGGTGTGCCAACATGTCGGTTATACCGGCTGCAGTCTGATATGGCGGCAAAGAGAATGTAAGTTCGGGATTCAAGAGCGAGAATCTTGGACGAAGACAATCGCTTCCCATGCCGCGCTTGTGAAGCCCATCAAGTTTGGTTATCACGGTGTTACCACTACCCTCGCTGCCGGCTGCCGGAATCGTCAGAATCACACCTACGGGTAATGCCTTATTCACGGGAGTTCCACAATAGAAGTCCCAGAAATCTCCATCATAGCACATTGCAGCTGCAATTGCCTTGGCCGTGTCTATGGTGCTACCTCCTCCTATTGCCAATAGCGAATCCACTCCTGCTTTCTTTGCAAGTTCGATGCCTTCATACACCTTTGTATCCACAGGATTGGGCTGTACGCCTCCAAGCTCGGCAAATTCTATGCCTGCATCTTTCAGGCTTTTTTTCACTCGGTCGAGTAGTCCGGATTTTATCACCGACCCCTTGCCATATACGATAAGTGGCTTTTTCATACCAAATTCTGCAAGTTGCTCGGCAACCTGACATTCCACACTGCGGCCAAACACATATTTGGTGCGGGGATAAAAGACGAAATTTTCCATTTTTTTTATTGTTTGATCATTTTAGTGAATAAGTGGGTGAAGAATTGGATGGGGCCTGAATCGCGAAAACCCAGTTGACCATAGTAATCATGTAGCTGTGGTTTGTCAACATCTACAATAAGTGCAAATCTGTCGCAACCCATGGCTTTGCCATTTTGAATTGCAGCCATCATCAGATTCTTTCCAATTGACTTGCCTCTAAATTTAGGTAGTATGGCCATTGAATCGAGATAATATTCGCCGGGAAGCGTTTCGTAAGGCGTATTATTCATCAAATCAGGGTCTATGTCTGTCCATAATTTTGGCCATGTATATTCTCTGAACTGTAAATACTTGTCGCCGGGATATGAAATGATGCAGCCGATTGGTTTCCCATCTTCTTCAGCTATCAATGCATTCTTCCAGGAGTACAAGCCAAAGTCGTCGGTACATACATCTGTCGCTTTTTCCAAATCTGAGGTATCCATATCGAGGGCTGTCAGCACTGTCCATGCCATAAATGCCGCATCTTCCAGCTTCGCTTTTCTTATTTCCATCGTCGTTCTTATTTTCTCGCTAAATTAACAAAATTTCCCGATATTACAAAATTTAGATCCCATTTTTTTAACCAAATCGCTCAACTTTCTGATTTGGTAATTTGTCAATAAGATATAATATAACATTTTGGATAGTAAAAATTTACCTCAATGCGAATCCGGCGAAGGCCGATTAGTGCGCGGATGGTTGAGGATTATTTTTATTAAAATTTTCTTTCCGACTTCAGTTGAATAAATATAATTTTATGCCGTTTGACGAGAAATATTTCTCGTCAAACGGCATCCTATATGTCGGAACCACACAATTGAAAAATTAATGAATGAACAAAAAACATGATTAATTTTTTGATAATTCAAATTTTATTGCTAATTTAGCGAAATAAAATAATCTCAAAGAATAATGGAACATCATAATGATATTTTCATGAATTTGATGACCGATTTCGGATTCAAGCGACTATTCGGTACGGAGAAATTCAAACATATATTGATAAGATTCCTCAACATTCTATTCAAAGAGGATGGAATACATGTGGATGATGTGATCTATCACGACAAGGAGGTGCTTCCTCCGGATTCCAACGGCAAGAGGATTGTCTATGACGTGTATTGCACAACAGTCAAAGACAAAGACCGCGAGCATTTTATTGTGGAGATGCAACAAGTGTATCACTCCAACTTTGAGAAAAGAGTTATGTATTATCTCTCGAACGCCCTTACAGCCCAGGGCAAGAAAGGGAGAATGTACGACCTTGACCCGGTGTTTGGAATTTTCATCGTTGATTTCAATTTCAAACATCTCTACAATAAACTTGTACAAGACTTCCGCATAATGGAAACGGAAACACATCAAGTGTTCTCAAACATTATGAGACTTCTGATTGTTTCCCTTGAAGAAGTGAAATCCACATGGAAAGAATGTGAAACAGAACTGGAACAGATTACTTACATTATAAAAAACATGCATCTTATGGACAAGAATTCAGAAGCCTACAAAAGCAAAAAATACGAAGACATGTTTGATGCTGCCGAAATAAGCAGCATGGCAGCTGAGGATGTAGTGACTTATGGTCAGTCGCAAAGGAAACTCGAGGATATGCAATTGGCTTACGACTGGGCAAGAAACGAAGGATATATCCAAGGAATGGAGCAAGGAATAGAACAAGGTATAGAACAAGGTATAAAGAAAGGTATAAAGAAAGGTATCGAACGTGGTATAAATCAAGGAAAAGTAGAAGGTAGAGAAGAAGGCATACGTATTACAGCCAGAAAACTATTTGACAATGGTATTGACCCAGATTTCATTTTTCAAGTCACCGGTCTAAATCTTGGTCAATATTGATTCACATAGAAGCGGAGCCTAACAAAATAACAAAGTCTAACCAAGACTACAAAATTTTGAGTATATTTACGTAAACAAACGAATATATACAAAAATATATCCTACCGACATTCATGAACAAAAAACGGACTAAAATTATAGCACTGGTGTTAGTGTACCTGGTTCTCAGCACGACCAACTCAGCCGGCAAGCCCATCATTGCCAATGGAATTGAATTCAATATTGACCAAAACACCATTTTGCTCGACAGAGAAGGCATATATGGTGATCCATTGGCATTCATTGATCCCATAGCTGCTTTTGACAAAATAAATGAAATTGGCAAAGATGCCACATTGCTTGTGGCCCCATCCGTCTATTGGCTTGACGACCCAGATGACCCTTCCGTCAGAACTGACAAGGATGGCACTCCCTTTGGCATAAGAATCAAGTGCGACAATCTTAAGATTATCGGCCTGAGCGAGAATCCGCAGGATGTGGTATTTGCCGTCAACAGAGGTCAGACTCAAGGTGCTGTCGGCAACTACACAATGTTTGAATTCAAGGGCAATAGCCTTGAAGCGGACAACATTACATTTGGCAACTATTGCAACATAGATCTTGACTATCCAAGAAACCCGGAACTTAACAGGCCTCGCCGCAAGGATGCAATTGTACAAGCTCAGATTGGAATCTGCAACGGCACTGATAAGTTATTTGCCCGGAATTGCCAATTCCTAAGCCGCCTGAATCTCTGCCCCTTTGTAGGGGCTCGCCGGAGTCTTTACGACAACTGCTATTTTGAAAGCACAGACGATGCCCTCTCCGGAAGTGCTGTTTATCTCGATTGTCGCTTCCTCTTCTGCAGCAGCAAACCTTTCTACAGCACAGACCAGACCGGAGCCGTCTTCCTCAACTGCGACATAAAGAGTCTTTGTGACGGCCCGCAATATTTCACTAAAGTTCCGGGACAGATCACCGCCATTGACACACGTTTCTCCGGAAATGACAATCTGACTGTGCTATGGACCCGCGATGCATCCGATAAAAAATGCTTCCAACACAATATTTTGGTAAATGGGAAACCTTACACTATAGATTCCAGCCGAAATGAACTTTGGATGGAACTTGCCGGCAAGAATCTCATGGATGCATATGTATTTGAATATAATGGCAAGAAATATTATAACTTGTCCAACCTTCTCAACGGTGACGATGGCTGGGATCCTAAGGGTATGAATGTTTTGGTGAAGGAGGCTGAAATAAAACTCGGGAAAAAACTGACAGGCATTCCGGTTACTATGATCATGAGGACCGACAAGGCATCTCTTGCTGCAAGAAACGATACCGCTATCATCACCGCCACTCCACTATTATGGGGAGGATACCCTACAGATAAAACCAAAGATATTGTCATTGTGTCTGACAATAATATTCCTGAAACCAAACAAAAGATTGTATCTCTTTCTCTCCCCAACGGATTGACTGCGTGTCAGACCATAACTATGTTGCCCTTGCTTAGAAAGGCTCCCAAAATCAAAAAACAGCCAAAAGTGAAATATGATGCGTCCAATGGTCTATACTATGTAGATTACAAACTGAATGGGAAAGGCATTGATAATTCCATGATATACTGGGCCAGAATAATCCTTGAAGAGGATGGAAAAAAGGTCTTAATGGTCAAAAAGGGTGCTCGACATAAAGACTATCTTTATAGACCGACCTCCGGAGATTTCGGCAATAAGCTGATGGCAATTGTAATGCCTAAATTCAGTGATTCAGAGCAGGGCGAGATGGTATTATCTGATGAAATTGAGGTATCCAACCTTGATTATATAAAAGACTTTCCTGAGTCGGAATTAAACACTGATTTTTCAGATATTCCTATATCTGAAATAAATGGCAATTTCCCTGGTATATGGAACTTTGACATATATAAGCCATTGGATACAAACCATGTCACCAATTGGAAAGCGGTAAAGGGTGCAGGCTGGTACTATGGAAAAGGTTTTGACGCTTCCGTAAGCGAAGGACTCGTGCAGAGTGAACGAGGGGCGCGTCTTTCTTATATTCCCACACGTGATGTTTGCAAAAATATGAAGGTTCGGCTTACGGTGGAGCCGGCCAAAAGTGGTGGACAAGGTTTTGGAAGTGCCACAGCACAATACATGGACGTTTGTCTGAAGTTTGATCCGGAAAATCTTGACGGGTACGCTCTGAGAATCGAGAGAACACCGGATTATGACAGTGCGGTCAGGTTCTCACTTATCAAATATGAAAAAGGAAACACCTCTGTAATAAATGAAGGTGTTGTGAGCAACTGCTATCGTACGGCCTGCCATATCAATGCTGAAATCCGGAATGGAGTCTTGACTGCTACCGCTCATACAGATGCGCCTCAAAAAGAAGCAAAATCAGGGATAGTGTCAAATGTGAGCATCTCATCTCCGGTGGATGATTCAGGATTGACTGGATTCTGCATTCAGCATACGGGTTCAACCGGTCCTTCATCGACTCTTATAAAAAATCTTTCTCTCCAGTGGGACTGAAAAATATCATTAGACTCCTAATTCCTTAGTGACCTTGGAGTCCTTACATTCTTTAAAGACCTTATACCCTAACAATTAAACTACAAATAAGAACTTAATAGCAACATAACATGAAAAAGACAACTCTAATTCTGACAACTGCCGCGCTTCTTTCATCGGCTTCGATGATGGCGGATATTTCTAAGGCATACGTTTCAGACTTGGGCAACGGCAAATATCAGAATCCGGTGATAAATGCCGATTATTCCGACCCTGACGTGATTCGCGTTGGCAATGACTATTACATGACTTCTTCAAGTTTTGCCAATTTGCCTGCATTGCAGATACTGCATTCCAACGATCTTGTCAATTGGACCATAGTTGGTGCTGTAGCCGACAAATACCCCGCTCCTGAGTTTGACGGTGTAAGCCATGGCAATGGCGTCTGGGCTCCAGCGATTCGTTACCACAACGGTATGTACTATGTAATGTATGGTGATCCCGATAGAGGTATATATGTGGCCAAGACCGACAATCCCCGTGGCCGTTGGAGCGATCTCGAACTGATATATCCGGCAGTGGGTGTAATTGACCCATGTCCATTCTGGGACGAGGATGGCAAGGCATACATTGCTCACGGATATGCGGGTAGCCGTGCCGGAAACAAAAGTATCATAGGAATGATTGAGATGAAACCCGATGCTTCCGGTGTAATAGGTATGGATCGTGTGATATACGATGGTCATCTCGAAAATGAGACCATCGAAGGTGCCAAGATGTACAAACGCGGCGACTGGTACTACATTTTCTCTCCTGCCGGCGGCGTATCTACCGGCTGGCAAGTCGTGATGCGCAGTAAGAATCCATGGGGGCCATACGAGCAACGAAATGTCATGGAACAGGGTAACACGGACATCAACGGACCTCACCAAGGTGCATGGATCGACACGCCTGACGGCAAGGAAGACTGGTTTATCCATTTTCAGGACAAGGGTCCGTACGGACGTGTCATCAACCTTGAACCCATGCAGTGGAAGGAAGACGGCTGGCCGGTGATAGGCGTTGACAAGGACGGCGATGGTCGCGGTATTCCGGTAAGTACATACAAGAAACCCAATGTCGGCAAAACATATCCAATCGCCACTCCGCAAGACAGCGACGATTTTGACTCCAACACTCTCGGTCTGCAATGGCAATGGAACGGTAATCCGCAACCGCTTTGGTATTTCTGCGATGCTGCCAATTCTACACTCCGACTTTTCTCCCACAATACTCCGGATGCCAAGACTCTATATGATATGCCGAATGTGCTGATGCAGAAATTTCCAAATGAAAACTTTACCGCCACTGCAAAAGTTTCATTCCATCCAAGAGTTAAAAACGGCAAAGTGGAAGTGGGCGAACGTGGCGGACTTTCGGTGATGGGCTACAACTTTGCCACTCTTGAACTCGAAAGCCGTGCCGACGGGATATATCTCGTTCAGACCGACTGCATCGATTGCAACAAAGGCAATACCGATGTCAAAGAAAATGCTGCAGTGAAACTTGAGACCGGCGGTCCGATATGGCTTCGTGCGGTAGTGAAAATGACCGGAAAGAAAACACCCAAGGCCAAGGAAGACTACAAATGCGAAGTCTCATTCAAATACAGCCTTGACGGAAAGAAATACATGGACTTCGGCAAACCGATGAATGTGCGTGAAGGACACTGGATCGGAGCCAAGGTAGGCGTTTTCTGTGTGCGTCCTTGGAAGAGCAACGACAGCGGTTGGCTTGATGTTGATTCTTTTGTCATTGACAAATAAATTATTCAACTAAAAATCAGAAAAGTTTTTAAATGTTTCCCAAATCAAACTATAATATTACTGATTTTTAATCTTTTATAAATTTACATCTCCCTAAAAGTTTTCTAAAATAAAAATTGTAGAAAACTTTTAGGGAGATTTATTTGTCATTATTGATATAATTTGTAACTTTGCAATCTCAATAAAAGAACTTAATGGGATAGATTATTTTGTCGTCAAAACATCGATAACCTAAACCCTAAACAATAAAACCCTAAACAAGAATGATACAGATTGTAGAAAAGCGCGATGGCCGCGTGGTAGGATATAATGAAGAAAAAATCAAGGCTGCAATCCGCAAGGCCATGATGATGACCGAACAGGGGGAGGATGAAGCACTGATTCAACGGATCTCCGACCGTATCGGCATGACGGGAAAGGAACGCATGACTGTGGAGGAGATACAGGATAAGGTTGAAATAGAACTCATGAAATCCTCGCGAAAGGATGTGGCAAAGCGTTATATCGCATATCGCGACAAACGCTCTGTGGCAAGACGCGGCAAAACACGTGATATTTTTTTGGAAATCATTGAAACAAAAAACAACGACATCACACGTGAGAATGCCAATATGAATGCCGACACCCCGGCCGGCATGATGATGAAATTTGCATCAGAGACCACCAAGCCATTCGTGGATGACTATCTTCTTGATCCGGATGTGAAACAGGCAGTCCGCAACAATTATATACATATCCACGATAAGGACTACTACCCCACCAAGAGTCTGACTTGCGTGCAGCATCCTCTTGATCACTTGCTCGACAACGGCTTTGTGGCCGGTCATGCCGAAAGCCGCGCTCCTAAGCGTATAGAGACTGCGGGAGTGATAGCCTGCATCTCACTGGAGACGGCACAAAATGAAATGCACGGCGGACAGGCAATACCTGCTTTTGACTTCTATCTTGCCCCTTTTGTTAGAATAACATATAAAGAGGAATTGAAGAACCTTGAAAACCTGACGGGCAGAGATCTTTCAGCTCTCTACGACCGCGAGATTGACGATTATATCAAGAAAGACCTTGATGGTCTTGACGGTGACGAGAGACTTTTCCAACACGCAGTAAATCGCACCGTTAGCCGTGTACATCAGTCGATGGAGGCTTTCATTCACAATATGAACACAATCCATTCACGTGGCGGAAACCAGGTGGTGTTCAGCAGCATCAACTATGGCACGGATACCTCTGCGGAAGGACGCTGTGTGATTCGCGAGATTCTCAATTGCACTTATGAGGGAGTTGGCAACGGTGCCACTGCAATTTTCCCAATACAGATATGGAAAAAGAAACGTGGTGTCAGCTATCTACCGGAAGACCGTAACTATGACCTATATCGTCTCGCCTGTAAAGTAGCCGCACGCAGGTTCTTCCCCAACTTCCTCAATCTTGATGCAACCTACAATCATCATGAACTATGGCGTGCAGACGACCCTCGCCGTTTTGAATATGAAGTGGCAACCATGGGATGCCGCACACGTGTGTTTGAAAACCGGTTTGGCAAGAAAACATCTGTGGGACGCGGCAACATATCATTCTCCACTATTAATATAGTGCGCCTTGCCATCGAGTGCATGAATATTCAGAATCAGGAAGAGAGAATCGACCGTTTCTTCCAGCGTCTCAACGACATCCTGGAACTTACCGCCAAGCAGCTCGACGACCGTTTCCAGTTTCAGAAGACAGCACTCGCCAAGCAATTCCCGCTTGTTATGAGCGCACTATGGATTGACGGTGACAAACTGGATCCCAATGATACAATTGAGAGTGTAATAAATCAGGGCACACTCGGCATTGGTTTCATTGGACTGGCTGAATGCCTTATCGCCCTTACAGGAAAACACCATGGCGAAAGCGAGGAAGCTCAGCAGCTTGGTCTGCGCATAGTAAAATACATGCGGTCAAAGGTCAATGAGTTCTCTGAGCGTTATAAGCACAACTATTCTGTGCTTGCCACTCCCGCTGAGGGTCTGAGCGGAAGATTCACAAAAATTGATCGTAAAACCTTCGGTGAAATCAAGGGCATCACCGACAAGGACTATTACACCAATTCCAATCATGTTCCGGTATATTACCATTGCTCACCTCGCCACAAGGCGAAAATCGAGGCTCCATACCATGAGCTTACAGGCGGCGGACATATCTTCTATGTTGAGATTGACGGAGATGCCACCCACAATGAGGAGTGCATCATGCAGATAGTGGATATGCTCGATAAGTACAACATGGGTTATGGCTCTGTCAACCACAATCGTAACCACTGCCCGAAGTGTGGCTACGAAAATGCCGAGAAAGACGTAACCAACTGTCCGAAATGTGACACCAAGTTTGAGACCATCCAGCGCATCACAGGCTATCTTGTCGGCACCACCGACCGCTGGAACTCCGGAAAACTTGCCGAACTCAAAGACAGGGTTGTCCACAAATAATTTTGAATGTGGAATTTTGAATTTTGAATAACATGTCAATTGATGCAAGATACAAAGCGGACAAAGATTCATTGAATAATATCACATTCAGGGTTCTTGATATAGTAAGAGGCACTACAGTTGACGGTCCGGGATTCCGGACCGCCATCTATTTTGCCGGCTGCCGTCATAAGTGTCCCGGTTGCCATAATCCGCAGTCGTGGGACTTTGGTGGGGGAAACGAGATGACACTTGCTGAGATAATGGATATAGTAGAGGAGGAGGACTTCGATGTGACTTTGACAGGTGGGGATCCTCTGTATAATGCTAAGGACATAGCATTGCTTGCGAAGGCCATCAAACAAGCCGGACACTCCGTCTGGCTTTACACAGGTTTCACAATTGAGCAAATCAGAGAATCAGAAGAGTTGTCTGAACCACTTCCCTATATAGATGCAATTGTGGAAGGGCCTTTCATTCTATCGCTCCGGAACCCCGACCTGCAGTTTCGCGGTTCTTCCAACCAGCGAATCATCAAATCGCAAGACTTCAATATCCCAAAATTGGCACAAAATTTGTAAAAACGAATAAAAATAATTAATTTTGTAGTCTAAATAGCGCTATAAATTATGGGATTCTTCAAAAAACTGTTCTCGCGAGAGAAAAAAGAGCAACTCGATTCAGGTCTCGAAAAAACCAAACAAGGTGTATGGGACAAGATAACCCGTGCCGTGGCAGGTAAATCAAAAGTTGACGATGAAGTTCTTGACAACCTCGAGGAAGTATTCATCACTTCCGATATGGGTGTGGACACATCGCTAAAGATTATAGAACGCCTCGAACAACGAGTAGCTCGCGATAAATATGTCAGTTCCTCAGAACTAAACAGAATCCTCTGTGAGGAAATCACCGACCTCCTTTCCAAGTCAAGCAACGAAGAGGATGGTCTCGGCGATTTTGAAATTCCGGAGGATAAGAAACCTTACGTTATAATGGTGGTTGGAGTTAACGGTGTCGGCAAAACCACCACCATCGGCAAACTTGCGCACCAATACAAGGCTGCCGGCAACAAAGTCGTACTTGGAGCCGCTGATACATTCCGGGCCGCCGCAATTGAACAACTCGACATCTGGGGTGAACGAGTTGGCGTACCTGTGGTAAAACAGAAGATGGGTAGTGACCCCGCCGCTGTGGCTTTTGACACCCTCAGCAGTGCAAAGGCTCAGGGAGCTGACGTAGTCATCATCGACACCGCCGGCCGTCTTCACAACAAGGTTGGACTAATGAACGAGCTAACCAAAATCAAGAAAGTCATGCAGAAGGTTGTGCCTGATGCGCCACAGGAAATTTTGCTCGTTCTTGACGGTAGCACCGGTCAAAATGCCTACGAACAGGCAAAGCAGTTTGTGGCTGCTACTGAAGTAAATGCCCTCGCCATAACAAAACTTGATGGCACAGCAAAAGGTGGTGTGGTGATTGGCATTAGCGATCAATTCAAGATTCCTGTCAAATATATCGGCATTGGCGAAAAAATGGAGGATCTCCAGATATTCCGTAGCGATGAATTTGTCAAATCCCTCTTCGGAAACGCAGCATCAAAATAATTTTGAATGCTGAATGTTGAAATCTTTTAGGGTCAAATCATATTGAATTGAAATAATGAGAAAGGGACAGATTGATGTCATATCTATGGGATGTAGCAAGAATCTTATCGACAGCGAAAGACTCCTGCGGCGTCTCGCCGAAAAAGGATATAAGGTGACTCACGATTCTGAAAATCCCTCAGGCGAATGGGTGGTGGTCAACACCTGTGGTTTCATACAGGATGCCAAAGAAGAATCAATTGACCTTATTCTTCAACTTGGTCAACTTAAAAAGAAACGTAAAATCGGGAAACTGGCAGTGATGGGTTGTCTTTCACAACGCTACATGGACGACCTGAAAGACGAAATACCTGAGGTTGACATCTGGTATGGCAAATATGACTGGAACTCATTCATCTCTTCACTGCCAGACAGCAAAGAAAAGGTAAACCTACCAAAAGATTGGGAAAGAACTCTTACCACTCCTCCATATAGCACTTATCTGAAAATTTCTGAAGGTTGCAACCGCTTCTGCGCCTTTTGCGCAATCCCGATCATAACCGGTCGTCACACATCGCGACCGATAAAGGAGATTCTTGAAGAAGTAAGGGATCTTGTCAGCAAGGGAGTAAAAGAATTTAATGTCATTGCACAGGATCTCAGCAGCTATGGCACTGATATTTACGGCAAGCATTCTCTTGCTGAGCTGATTGACAGGATGGCCGGCATAGAGGGTGTGGAATGGATACGCCTTCATTACGCATATCCTTCAGATTTTCCAATGGATATCCTTGATGTCATGGCGCGACGCGACAATGTCTGCAAATATCTTGACATAGCTTTGCAACACATTGCCGATCCGGTGCTTGAAAACATGCGCCGCCACATTGATGGGGATAAGACGCGACAGTTGCTCGATGAAATGAGAAAACGCGTGCCGGGATTGAAAATCAGGACCACACTGATGGTTGGTTTCCCCGGCGAGGGTGAAGAAGAATTCCGGCAACTGCTCGACTTCGTTAAGCAACAAAAGTTTGAGCGCATGGGAGCCTTCGCATATAGTGAGGAAGACGATACCTGGGCTGCCAAAAATTTAAGCGATGATATATCCGACGAAGTAAAGCAGCGACGTCTTGACACTCTCATGCAACTTCAGGAGGAGATAGCCCTGAAGCGTAACGAGGAAATGATTGGACAGACAGTCCGTGTTCTGATCGACCGCATCGAAGGTAACACTCGGATTGGCCGAACTCAGTGGGACTCGCCGGAAGTGGATCCGGAGGTTTATGTATCCGGCTCTGATGCCCAACCGGGTGATTTTATAAATGTAAAAATTACAGGGGCTGAACCCTTTGAATTGTTTGGTGAACTGGTTTAAATATAGACTGCCCAACTCCACTGAAATTTTCAGTGGTGCTTCTGAAGTCATCGTTGATGGTTTCAGTGATGGTTTCGTGATAGCTCCATTCAGAGATCCTTCCATAGGAATGAAGACGATACCTTTTGATATCATTCCGGATGAATCGGTATTTTTCCCAATAGAATCGAAAGTGGCCGGCAGCACTTCTAAAGAAGAATATCTGAATGAAGTTAAGACCATAATAAACACCTTGGGCGACAAAAGAGGAAAGATTGTGGCTGCCAGAACAATAAGAGTAGAAACGAAGATTGACCTCAATGAAACCTTCACAGAGTTGTGCAGTTCATATCCGGATGCATTCGTTTTTATGTTCTCTACGGCGGATACCGGCACCTGGATAGGCGCATCTCCTGAATTGCTGATGAAAAAATCCGGTGATTCATATACCACTATGGCTCTCGCTGGAACTCGTTTGGCCGGCTCCGGAATTGAATGGGACACGAAAAATATGGAGGAACAGATGATGGTCAGTTCCTTCATCTTGTCTTGCATGTTCAGACATTTTGTCGTTGTCTCTCATACTTGCCCAACTACACGGACTGCCGGATCTGTCGAACACCTTTGCACTGAAATTAGCGGGCGAAGTTCCGTTTTAAGAAAAGATCAGACGGATGAATTGTTTCTCAAGGAACTTTTATGTGAGTTGTCACCAACACCGGCTTTGTGTGGGAGCAACAGGAATTTGTCGCTCTGCTTGATACAAAAACTTGAGAAATTTGACCGTGAAATGTACGGCGGATTCTGCGGTCCCAACAATATAAACAATACCATCGCTTTTTATGTGAATCTCAGGTCGGCAAAATGCTCTACAGATGCTATTTCAGTTTTTGCCGGCGGTGGAATCACACCATTGTCAGACCCAAATGAGGAATGGCAAGAAACTGAAATAAAATCAAAAACCATAATAACAAAATTAAAACACAAATGAAACTCAGAAGTTTATTTTTGGCTGCCGCTGCAACGTCATTCGTTGCCATGCAGGCCGATCATCTAAAGAGTCTCGACCCAAAGGGTATCGACCCCAACACTCCGGCCACGGAGGATTTCTATCGTCATGTCAACAAGGGTTGGATGGATTCCCATCCCCTGACTCCTGAATACTCCCGCTATGGAGCATTCAATATCCTTAATGACTCAAGCAACAATCGTGTGCGTCGCATTGTGACCGGTCTCGCCGCAACAAATCCGCAGCCGGGCACCAATGCCTACAAAGTCAGCACTCTATATCAGCAGGGAATGGATTCCATTGGCCGCAACAAACTTGGGGCAGCTCCAATCAAACCTCTTCTTGCAAAAATAGAAGGAACCGACCATGACGGAATGACCGACCTTCACCTGTGGATGCAGAAAAACTATAGCAGCCCGCTTTTCTCAGGTGGTCCGCAGGAAGACCTCGCCAACTCTCAGGTGTATGCCATGTATCTTGGTAGCAACAGCCTCGGTCTTGGCGACCGCGACTACTATCTGCTCAACGACAAACGCAACAAAGAGGTGCGCGCGGCTTACGAAAAACTCATAGAGAAATATATGACTCTTGCCGGCTATTCAAAGAAAGATGCCAAGAGAATAGTGAAAAGTGTGATGAAGATAGAGACAGCTCTTGCCGACTCCGCTCTCACACGCGAGGAAAGCCGCAATATCCCGGCCCTATACAATCCTTATAAGTATGAAGATATAAAAACCACTTGGAGCAATCTCCCGCTCGACAGGTTCTTTAAAGAGACCATGGATATCGACGCTCCGGAGATTATAATAGTCACTGAACCACGATCACTGAATGCTGCAAACAAACTTGCAGCAGAACTTACCGACCGTGAACTGAAAGACTACTATGCTTGGCTTCTCGTGGATGACTATGGTTCATATCTGAGCGATGATTTCGCTGATGCCGCGTTTGAGTTCAACAAGGTGATGAGCGGCGTGCAGCAGCAGCGTCCTCGCTGGAAAAAAGCTCTTGGCGTGACTGAGGGATTCCTTGGCGAAGCTATTGGCGAACTTTATGTGGAGCAATATTTCCCACAGAGTTCTAAAGACTACATGATTGGTCTTGTAGAAAACCTCCGCAATGCCCTTGGCAAACATATCATACATCTCGAATGGATGAGTGATGACACCAAGGTGCAGGCGCTTAAGAAGCTCAACAACTTCACAGTAAAGATTGGTTATCCCGACAAATGGAAGGATTATTCAGAGCTTATCATCGACCCGAATCTGAGTTATGCAGAAAACATTCAGAACGCGAGAATGTGGGCGCAGAAAGAATACCTCAAGAAATGGGGTAAGCCAGTGGATAGAACAGAATGGGGAATGACACCTCAGACCATCAATGCATATTACAATCCGCTCAACAATGAAATCGTATTTCCTGCCGGTATCCTCCAGGCTCCTTTCTTTGATCCAGAGGCAAGTGATGCTGAAAACTATGGTGGCATTGGCGTAGTGATTGGTCATGAAATGACTCACGGATTCGACGACCAAGGACGTAATTTTGACGCCAACGGCAATATGGTCAATTGGTGGCAGGATGTGGATGCTGAGGAATTCGGCAAGCTGACACAGGGTCTTGTTGATCAGTTCAATGCGGTGGAAGTTCTTCCCGGTCTTAATGCCAATGGAGCATATACCCTTGGGGAAAACATCGCAGACCAGGGAGGCCTCCGTGTGGCTATGACTGCTTTCCTCGATAGCCAGAAGAAGAAAGGTGTTGACGTGGAAAGCGAAGCTGCCCTCATAGAAGGTCTCACTCCGGCACAGGTTTTCTATATGAACTATGCCAATCTCTGGGCTCAGAACATACGTGAGGCTGAGATGCGCAATCTCACCACTGGCGATGTGCACTCACTCGGCGAGAACCGCGTGAATGTAACTCTGAAAAATATCGAGCCCTTCATGAAGGCCTTCGGAATCAAAGCCGGCGACAAGATGTATCGTCCGGCCGAAGAAATGGTCGTTATTTGGTAATCAACCGATTTTGTCATATTGTCTAAATGACAATATGACATATCGACATAACAACAATTTGAGAAATAAAAAGAGTGGAAAATAAATTCCACTCTTTTTTGCTACATTGGAAAATTATGATTAATTTTGCATAAGAAATAGAAGTCTCTATAGAGACACTAAACTTTTTTATCAATCATGAGCAATACCCTTCCGCCCATCAAGGTATTCGCAGGCACCAAGAGCCATTATCTTGGTGAAGGCATTTGCAAAGACCTGGGCATTGAACTTGGCAAGATGAATATCGAGCATTTTGCCGATGGTGAGTTTGAAGTATGTTTCGACGAGTCTATCCGCGGCGCCGAAGTATATCTTGTGCAATCCACTTTCCCAAATTCCGACAATCTGATGGAGCTCCTTCTGATGATTGATGCGGCCAAGCGTGCATCTGCAGCAAGTATCAATGCAGTTATCCCCTACTTCGGTTGGGCGCGTCAAGATCGCAAGGATAAGCCAAGAGTGTCGATCGCCGCAAAACTCGTGGCTGATCTTCTGAGTGTGGCTGGAATCGACCGCCTCGTCACTATGGATCTTCATGCTGATCAGATTCAAGGTTTCTTCAATGTGCCGGTCGATCATCTTTATGCATCTTCCGTTTTCATTCCATATCTGGAAAGTCTGCACATCGACAATCTTGTTATAGCATCACCCGATGTGGGTGGGGCAAAGCGAGCTAACTCTTATGCCAAATACTTCGATGTCCCTTTGGTGCTTTGCCACAAACAGAGGGCGAAAGCAAATGTTGTGGCCAAGATGCAGGTGATTGGCGATGTAAAAGGAAAGAATGTGGTGCTTGTGGATGACATAGCAGACACTGCCGGCACTATCACCAAAGCCTGCGATCTGATGCTTGCCGAAGGGGCCAACTCTGTCAGGGCATTGATTACACATCCGGTGATGAGCGATCCGGCTACCGAAAGAGTTATGGGTAGTGGCCTTTCTGAGATTATTTTCACAGACTCTATACCCTACACCAAAGAAAATCCGAAAGCGACAATACTCACCGTCACTAAATTATTCGCCGACACAATCAGGCGGATACACAACAATCAGTCAATTTCAAGCCAATATCTGTTCAAACCATGATAGACTGTTGAAATCCTTGATTACATTCATTACTGAACTTCAAATATTAAAATAAAAAAACTACGGCATTGTTGTCGTAGTTTTTTATCTTACATGCCCTTCAAATGCATACAACTACTTTATTCTTAATACAGTTGCATCTTTTGGATTCAAAAAGACGTGAGTCTCGGCATCCGGTTTCATGTTTAGAAATACGGTTCGTTCACACAGCAAGTCATCTGCAACTATATTGCCTTCAGGAATATTTGCCATTTCGTATGCTAATCTTGGAATTTTTACGTTGATATCCGAAGCCACCGTGTCAAAATTGGCAATTATGAGCAAGACAGAGTCCGATGTATAGCGGAGAAATGCAAAATGTCGGTGAGGATTAAAACCTGCATGTTGAAGATTTACATACATAAGATCGAAAAAATTCCCATCACGCAATGCGGGTTC
Organism: Muribaculum sp.; assembly: GCA_023667055.1. Lineage (GTDB taxonomy): Bacteria > Bacteroidota > Bacteroidia > Bacteroidales > Muribaculaceae > Lepagella. The sequence continues at coordinate 37,518 of JAMPAV010000004.1, forward strand.
CGCATTACACATTGTTAATGTTTTCTTGTATATCTTTCTGAGCCATTTTTCCTGAGGCGTAAGATTTTTCTCCGTTGGGTTTCCATTGTTCCACCACCTGCGGATTGTGTCATAACTCCAGTAGTCGAATATTGTACTTCTGTTGTTGTCACCTGCAAATCCCTCATTGTCATGTGCAGACTCACCGAGCTCCTGTCCATAATATATCATGAATGGACCTCTCGATATCATCGAACTTACCACCAGCGATGGTAGAACTTTGGCTGGATTCCCCGCGTATGCCTTTGATCCAAAACGAACTTCATCATGATTCTCAAGAAAATTCAACATTGAGTCTCCGATTCCATCTACTGTCTGCCATGCTCCGGTGAGTGTGGCTGCTGAATGATTGTGAATCTCAATATCCACAAGAGTATCATATAGGTTTACCTTATCGTAAAGATAATCGAAACATCCATATTCAAGAAATGGCCTATATTGCGACACATCATAAATCTCTCCTATGAATTTTATGTCGGGATAATCTTTTTTTACTTGTGGTATCACCCAATTCCAGAATTGTATGGGTACCATGAAACACATGTCACATCTAAATCCATCCACACCCTTCGATGCCCAGAATCGAAGTATTGAAAGCATCTTTATCCATGTGTCTGGCACCGGATGGAAATGATCTGACCAGTCACCATAATCGTGACCATAATTTAATTTCACCGTCTCATACCAATCATTCTTACTGCAAAAAGCCGTAAAGCAGTCGTTGCCTGTAGCTTTCGCCGGAAACTCAACGTAGGGCGTGTCTCCTTCGGCATCCAAAGGAAAACTTGGTGAGAATTGCTGAAATGGGATATAGTAGTAATTGTTGGTTGGTGAAAACCCCTTGGTGATGTCATCGTCTGCACCAAAATCCTTTACTCCTTTGGGAGCTGAATCGGAATGATAGCGTCGGGCTGTATGATTCGGTACAAAATCGATTATTACCTTCATATCCTGCCGGTGTATCCTTTCTACACAATCCTCAAACTCCCTCATTCGGTCAGTCACATTGTCAGCTATAGCAGGATCCACATCGTAATAATCCTTGATAGCGTAGGGACTCCCAGCCTCCCCTTTGACTACGTTGGGATTGTCCAACGGAATTAGGTATTTTGTAAAATCTGATTTGGTGGCATGCTCGATGACTCCTGTCAACCAAATGCAATTCACCCCCAATTCCTTGATAGATTTGATGGCCTTGGGTGTGAAATCTTTTAATTTCCCCGATCCATTGCGGTCAATTGTTCCCCATGGCTCCGGATTCTCTACAGTGTTGCTGAAAATTCTGGGAAAAACTTGGTATATTATCAATCTTTCCATATTTGTTGTCATTAATTTTTTAGCTTTTTGTCAAGTACCCTACATGCTGTCTCATAGCCAAGTTGAACTGACTTGTCAAACTTCGAGACATCAAATGTACCTATTTCATGTGCTCCTCGTAGATTTATCAACACATCACAAAGTTTTGCATCATTCACCATGTTTGTCTTCGACATTAGATGATATGTTCGCAGGGCCACCTCGATTATGTTATGTTTTAGTGGATTCTCCCATATTGTATTGAGTGGTGAACAATTTATTCCATAAAGCACCTTACAATATTTTCTCACTGCCCATGCAGGTAAATTTCTCAGTACTCCTCCATCGACATAGATTCCATCGTTTATTTTCACAGGCTCAAACACTATGGGTATTGCGCATGAGGCCATGACCCTTGGGGCTATCTCTCCCTTTCCCCATCCTATCGACTTGCAATGTTGAAAATCAGTGGCACATACTATTGTCGGTATCTCAAGTTCCTCAAGATATCTCACAGGCAACCAAGATTCTATCAGTTTCCCCATTTTATCTATCTTCATCAGGGAATTGTCAGGAACTTTCCATGATACGAACGACGATATCTTTGACATATCTTTGAAGCAGTTCACCATATCATCCGGACTAAGCCCGGCGCCATACATCACAGCTGCAACACTTCCGGCTGACACTCCTGACATTACATTCGGTTTGATTCCGAATCGCTCTAACGCCTTAAGTACCCCTATGTGTGAAAAACCTCGCGCCCCTCCTCCACTGAACGCATACCCCACTGAATTTGAGACAATGCCTATTTTCTCAAGAATTTCTCCTATGCTCCAAATCATTTCATTGTATCATTTTTAATTTGAACTGCCACTTGCTATACTATCCCTTTGCAGAGAATCCAAAGGATGCTTTTCTTTTCTTCTTCTGAAATTAAACAGATGGTCAAAGTCTTTTCGATACACCACACCCACTCCTTGTGTGGTCAGCGCCGACTTAAGATAGTAACTTTGGTCATTAAAGTGGTTATATGCCTTTAGCCGTAGATTCCCACTTCTGTTAAGCAAATATTCAATATCGAAATCACCTATAAATTGAGTGTTGGTTGTCTCTTTTTTATCTCGGTATCCGAAGTTGCCATTGATCAGAAGCCTGTTGTTAAGTAATCTTGACGACAATGCAAGGTCAAATTCCATGTCTGTGAAGTCACCTTTGTCACTTCTGAATGATGGGGCAACTGCAAGTTTGTCGGTCATGTTGCTGAGTATGTTGCTTAGCTGAGACGAAAGGGTTGATGAAGCCATGCTCGACATTTCTGCAGCTCCTCCACTTGAACCCGAACTTGCTGTATTCCCACTCTTGATATATTCCGGCGTATAAAAACGGTTTAAGGCTAAAAGATAGATTATCTGTCTGCTCATCATGTCATTAGTGGACACAATGCTTTTTACTTTCCGCTCTACATCCGATGTCAACGTTGGCAATTCAATGTCAAAATCTATATCTGGATGTGTCATCGGTCCATTCACAAGTAGAATCGCATCCACCGGCACACTCGTACGGCTAACTTCCTTGTCAGTGGCAAAGGTTTCGTCAAGATCTGTAAGATTGGTGTTCACCCTGTAGGTAGCTGCTATGTCAAGATTGGCATCCATTGGATCTCCGTTAAACTTAATTTTGCTACCCGGTTTTATATTGAAATTCTTTATTATTATGTCTTGAAGGGTAAAGAAGTATTTTCCTTCATCAAGTGTATAGGTGCCAATCATTCTTAGATCATTGGAATCCATATTGTAATCCATCTGCAGTGCACCTTCTCCTCGTGCTGTAATCTTGTCTCCGGCTATGGGATCCATAATTAGAGTCAATTCGGCATCATTCGTCACGGTGCCTTTAAGTGAAAGCACCACATTGGAGCTTCTCTCCTCCATTTCTTTATTCTTTTTCATAAATTCTTGAAGATATGCCGGAATGGTGTCTGATGTTATTCTCTTTTCTTGCTCTTTCCGTCTGTCAGTGAAAGAGAGAAACGAGTATTTGTCTGTATCCATTGCATCACTTATCACATAGAAGAATTTGGAATGCTCCTCAGTTTGCATATTCATGTCAATCTCCACAAGCCCCGGCCTGCCTGATATCTGACCGGTGCCGGACCCATATATTGTGCCATACCATAAGGGATTGTTTTTATCATTCGTGTCATAGCAAAGAATTGATTTGGCATCCCTTATTTTGAAATTAAACTCTGGTTCATGGAAATATTTATGACGAAGCCATCCACTGAATTCTGCAGTGTGGCCTTCACTGTCGTATAGTGTCAATGGTTTGACTTCTATTATGCCTTTTCTCATAAACACCGAGTCTCCACCAGCGTGATACCATGTGTTTGTGAAATCTACCTTCATTGATATCGTATCTGTGCACAAGTCCCCTACAAGGTCTATGTCGCTGAATGTTCCATACAACTTGCATTTTCCGGATCCATTACCCCGCAAGTCTGAACAAAATGCCGACATAAAAGGCTTCATTAATTGCAAGTTAACCTTATTAGCGTCAAATGAAAAGCTTAATGAATCTCTTTTTATCCAGATGCCGCCGTCTATGCTTGCCCTGCGCTCTCGTGTCAATGGATCGTTTATCACTGCATATATACCCACTTTCTGTTGCTGAGGATTATAAGAAGAAGCAAGATTGCCATTTCCCAAAACTGCTCCATTATAGCTTAGATTGTTGACACGCAAATATTGGGTTTTTGCCATCGGCTCCTTCGTGAATAGCTGGCTTCCTTCTATTTCGCCTGTGGCCATTCCTCCAAAAGTAACATAATTGATATTTAAAATACTGAAAATATAATCAAGGTCTATGTCTTTTAGCTTTACACGTAAAATATCTTCAGGTTTTTCAGATGCTTTGCCATCTATTTTCACATATTGATTGTCATGTTCAATTATGAAATTACTCACTGCTACATTTTTACCAATATAATTGATATGTCCTTTTGACACATCCCATGTTAGGCCATTGATTGCCAATGATGATGGAAGAATATCAACCGTGATAGAAAGTTTTTCATCATCCTTCATTGGATCAGGAATCCTTGAAAACGTTGTCTCCATCGTCACTACCCCTTTAAGCGAACTCGTCAGCGTTGGATTTAGTTGTAATGCTGCGTTTAGCTTGTCAGAGAAACCATACACGTCAAGTGCCAGTTGCACGTCTCCTTTTTTTGCCGGATAGATAGTGGTAGCAAATACTTTCGATATGCCTAAGAATGAGTCAAGTGAAATATTCACCTTTGTGTCTCTTATCAGTTTGTTTTTTCCTTGCCTGAGATGTGGAGTGGAAAGTGAGAATTCAAATTTTCCGGAGGTCGTATCAAGCATTCCGTTCACAGGTATTTCTGTTAATGGACATATCGGTAGGCCAAGATACTCATATACATCAGGCCTACCCTTGATTTCAAAATCAAAAGTAAAATTATTTTCCCCTTCATGATACTCACTGAAAGATCCTCGATATTTAGTCAATGATGGCAATACTTTAGCAACCATTCCTTTTACTTCAGATACAAGTGATGTAGGATTAATTAGCCCTTTCATGTTAGCGTCCAACCAATCACTACGCAGTCTCAAACTACGCTGATGATTTTCTAAATCCTCATTGTCATAAATCAATGGATCTACATTTACCGACAGATTATTCAAATGCAACGATTTACCATTAAGATTCAACAAATCAAAATTTGTGATGTTTAAGAATCCCGTCAAATTGTCAGGCGAGTTTCCCGTAGTGTGCACATCCATGTCAAAACCAATCAGCGAATCCTCAAATTTACCCCCAAGCCCGAATAAATAGGTATTCACTCCCGACATATCCAAAAACGCATCAAATGTTGAGTCTTCTCCGTCTATGTGGTAATCTGCTTCCATATTCAACTGGACATCTGTGTCATTCACGCTTACTGCTGCATAAATGTCTTTTGTGTGTTTTTTTATATTGCAGTCCAGATCATAAAAATTTTTTCCATTTATTGTGACATAATCCACATTCAATTGCACTTCTCCATCTGCATTCTTGTCTTTGCCTCTCATTTCTGCATTTATTGAGAATGATGATGGACCTAATCCTTTGATACCGGTCAATTCACCTATCAACAGATTGTCTGCCAAAACTTCAGCTTTGAATAGTGGACGCATTGCATCCAAGAATTTCGCATTCCCTTTAAATTCTATGTCCCCGGCAAGTGTGCTTATTTTACCTTGCGACCTTACTTCTTTTCCATCCGCCAGTTTCCCTGTCAGATCTAATTGTATGTTCCCGGCTCTTTGCACGGCATTCTTGAATTTATTACTGCTGCCTGGTATGAGTCTCAGTATGGATTCTGTAAGATTTGACGATATGGTCGCCTTTAGCTCTTTCAAATACAGGTCAATGTTCTTTGTGGATCGAAAATTTTTGGCTTCCCCTTGTATCACCAAATGTGAATTGTCTGATGCATTGTCAAGTCTGAATGTGTTTATCTCTATGCTTTCCTTTGCCAGAGATAAGTCAATGTCAATATCCCATGGGGTGTCAAAGGTAACTATGTCGGGCAATATACCTGAAAAGTCTGAGGGAGTGAGAAACCCTGCTATCGACAGACCCATCTGTCGATTCTCAAAAAAATCGTATTGAAGATTGCCAAACGACAGTTTTGATTCGGGTAGCTCCATCTTCAGATTTAAGATTGACAATGTTTTGATTTTGTCATCTTTATTTTTCTTTAGGTCTAATATGGCTGACAGCCCTCGCAGTTCCACTCCGGGGCTTACTTCGCATTGCATGTTCCTAACATCAAATCTGAATTCACTGTTGTTTAATTTTGGAATGCTAAGGTCGATCCTCAAATTGTTCAAAAATATATCCGCAAGCAAAGAATCCTTGTCTTTTGCCTCTGACAACCACGGACGGTGCAGTCTTGCACTGGAATTTCGGACCACTACATTTCGGAGTTTGACATCAAATTTTGCAGGCGACTCATTTTTATCTTTTTTGGAGAGTGCTTCTATAAGAAAATCTATATTGTATGGACCATTCTTTTCCGGCTGCACAATGCTTGCTTCAAGTCCGGATATTTCAGCATAATTGATTACGATTCTTTTTTTTGAAATCAACGACCACAGATCGATCCCCGCCGCGACTTTCTCTATTTTTGCAATATTTTCATTACTTGGAGAAGTAAGCGATACGCCTTTGAGCTTTATCTCACTAAATGGAGTCACCGACAGTCTGTCTATTTTCAATTTGCCTCCAAGCAATGTAGATAATTCTTTGCATGCTAAGTTATTTATCTTTTCTTGCACAGAGGGTAATGACAAAATTACATATAATCCTGAATATACAAAGACTATTAGCACTATCACACACATGATAATGCTTCTGACTATTTTGTATATAGGCTTTAATACATTCATCTACACAAATATGGCAATCTCCAAATATTCTATATCTATATAATTGGAATTTGTCGGTAATTATCAACTACAAAATTAATAAAAAATCGTCTGACGGCAAAATAAAAAATATGTTTTGACCGCCTATTTGCTGTTTTGAAAAAAATGTGTTAACTTTGCATTGCGCAAAACGCATCTAAATAACTATAGAAACAATCTTAAATGAGTATCACAATACTTGGAATAGAATCCAGCTGCGACGACACTTCGGCTGCTGTCATTACCGATGGCGTGCTTCGAAGCAATGTCATTGCAAGCCAAAAGGTACATGAACTGTTCGGGGGCGTTGTCCCTGAACTTGCAAGCCGTGCTCACCAGCAAAACATTCTTCCGGTGGTCAGTGAGGCTCTCCGGCAAGCCGGAATAGACAAACGGGATCTCGATGCAATTGCTTTCACAAGAGGTCCCGGACTTCTGGGTTCATTGCTTGTCGGTACTTCTTTCGCAAAGGGTATGGCTATTGGTCTTGGTATTCCTCTTGTGGATGTCAATCACCTTCATGGTCACGTCTTGAGTCACTTCATCAAAGAAACATCCGCACAAGAGGTTCCTGAGTTCCCTTATATATGTCTGTTGATTTCAGGCGGCAACTCACAACTGATTTTGGTAAAATCCCAATTTGAAATGATAATGTTGGGAAGCACAATAGATGATGCTGCCGGAGAAGCATTCGACAAATGTGCCAAAATAATGGGACTTCCATATCCCGGTGGTCCTCACATTGACCGACTCGCCTCCGAAGGTTACCCTCTTGCCTTTAAATTTGCAAAACCACGCATCCCTCGTTATGATTATTCTTTCAGTGGTCTCAAAACTTCATTTCTATATACTGTCCGGGACCATTTGAAGTCTGATCCGGATTTTATTAAGAAAAGACAGGCCGACCTTGCCGCTTCACTGCAAAAAACAATTATTGATATTTTGCTCGATAAGCTCTCTTCGGTCGTTAAGGAATACAACGTGAAGCAAGTCGCAATCGGAGGTGGTGTCTCTGCCAATAGCGGAGTTAGATTGGCTATTGAGAACTTCTGTTCTAACAGACACATAAAGGCTTGGATACCTAAAAGATCCTACACCACCGACAATGCCGCTATGGTGGCCATTGCAGGTTATTTCAAATATCTGCAAAAAGATTTCTGCAAACTGGATTTACCCCCGTATTCTAAAGTTCAGGTTTAACAACTATGAAAGCAACATCAAATACCGAAAAAAGACATGTCATTGTCTATGGCTACACACGTAAGGAAATTGCCGGTGTGCTTAAGCATTTCATAAGGCACCTCCCTGAATACATCAGGATGAGTATCGAATCAAATCTTCTCGTCTCTAAGATCATTCTTATTGGCAAACATGATGGCATAGCACTCTTGCGCTTTAATCTAAACAGATACCAGCAAAACCTGCGCGATATTTTCACTAAGGATGTGATTTCAAGTGAAGACAAATCCCTTGCTGAAGTTCTTGGCGATCTGCTCAAGGAAAGGGAACTGACAGTTGCGTGTGCTGAAAGCTGCACAGGCGGGAACATTGCTCACCGCATAACGCAACAGCCTGGCAGTAGCAATTATTTCCTCGGAAGTGTAGTCAGCTACGCCAATGATGTAAAAACGAATGTACTCGGTGTTCCTCAGACTTTCATCGACCAATATGGTGCAGTAAGCCGACAAGTGGTGGAATCAATGGCGGAAGGCGTTTGCCGACTCATGAGAAGCGACTGTGCGATTTCTACATCCGGCATTGCCGGCCCAGACGGTGGCACTAAACTGAAACCTGTGGGAACCGTGTGGATAGGTGCTAAATATGGTAGCAAGATAGTGAGTGAATGCCGACATTTCGAGGGAGACCGTAATGATGTAATCGAGTCTGCCACCGCTCATGGTATTGTAATGCTCATCAACCTTCTCAGAGATACTTACGAGGAAGAAGACGATCTTGCCGATGAATGATTTCTATAATTGAAACGTCTGCTTTTGAGTCGGAGACTTATCTCCTTTGGCTATCCTATGCAAGCGCGAGTATGATTGTATCAGATATCAGTATGGATTGCTCAGAGAGTGAAAGATGATTTCCTGCCAAGATGAGACTGCCTTCGTTTATATAGTTTTCGCTTCTTTTTAAAAGCCTTATATATTCCGCGTCTCCAAATCTTTGTATAAATTCATTAAGGTTGATACCCTCTTTTGTGCGTAATCCTATCATGATGTATTCTTCGCGCAGTTCCTCATCGGTAAGATATTCACGTTGTATCATGCCAGTGTGTGTCGGAAGATAAATCCCGGTCTCTTCTTCACCTATAGGTTCAGTCCCTACCCCGCTGTCTTTCCAATAGCGGATATATTCTCCGACATCAGCCTTGTTGGCACTGCGGCAGCTATGTCCGTCATAGCTGTGGGCTGAAGGTCCGAGACCAAGATAAGGGATTCCTTGCCAATATGATGAATTGTGACGGCTTCGGAAACCTGGCAGTGCAAAATTGCTTATCTCATAGTGCTCATAACCGGCATTTTTAAGTTCCGTGAGCATAATCTTCATCATTTCTTCTGAAGTTTCATCCGGGGTCTCAGCCACAATTCCTCTGTCGCGCAAGAATGTGAGTGCGGTCCCCTCCTCATACATTAGGGAATATGATGAAATATGAGCTGGGTGCATTTCTATGGCCTGCTGTATATCTCTCCGCCACATTTCGACAGTTTGGCCGGGAATGCCGAAAATCAAATCAATGGAGACATTGCCAAATACCTGTTTGGCCATTTCAAAAGCGCTTTTTGCTTTCTCAGATGTATGTCTTCTTTTTATGGTTCTCAATAAATTGTCATCGAAACTTTGTATCCCGATACTTAATCTGTTGACACCTCCACGTTTCCATATCTGCAGCATTTCGGGAGTGACATCATCAGGATTCACCTCAATGGTGAACTCTTCCACTTCTTGCATATATTGACTTAACGCCCGGCAAAGACGCATGAAATCTTCACCGGGCATTAATGAAGGCGTTCCACCCCCGATATACACGGTTTTCAGAGGGGATGGAAGTTCGGTAATCCTATGATTTAGTTCAGATATTAGGGCATCCACGTAGGCCGTCCAGTCTGCTATGCGGGAGCCTACACTATAGAAGTCACAATATATACACTTCATGCGGCAATATGCCGCATGAATATATAGACCTCCAGGTATTTCAACGCCCATATAATCTAAACTTATAAATTCATAAATCCAAAATTCCGCAAGGCGCGGATTTTGCCTTTACAAATCAAGTAGTTCATATATCTTGTCGCGGGCTGCTGAGAGTCCTTCCGGATCTTTTCCACCGGCCTGTGCGAAGAAAGGTTGTCCGCCCCCTCCACCCTTGATCAGTTTGGCTGCTTCCCTTACGATCTGACCCGCATTTGCGCCAGTCTTTACTATGTCATCACTCAACATTACTGTGAGAAGCGGCTTCTTTTCAGGCGACACAGTGGCTCCGACGAATACTGTGTGCTCCGGACATTCCTTACGTATGGTAAATGCGAGGTTCTTAACCACCTCCGGCATCCTGACACCAACGAAATCTATAACCTTGACGCCATTCACATCCTTTGCGTCCTTTATCAGTTTGTCAGAAAGAGACTTGATTCTTTCAGCCATTGCCTCATCAAGCTGCTTGTGAAGTTCGGCATTTTCTTTCACGGATTTCTCCACAGCCGCCCTGAGGTTGCCGGTAGAGCCAAGCAATGAGGAAAGGCCAAGCATCATATCCTGCATCTCGTCGAGCATCTTCTCGACACCGGCCCCGGTCACGGCCTCTATACGCCGTATGCCGGCAGCGATGCTGCTCTCCGATACTATTCGCACCATTCCGATGTTGCCGGTATTGCATACGTGTGTGCCGCCGCAAAGTTCAACCGACTCGCCAAATTTCACCACGCGCACCTTGTCGCCATACTTCTCGCCGAAAAGTGCCATTGCACCAAGATTTCTGGCCTCTGCTATAGGCATTTCGCGGTGTTCCTCAAGAGGCATTGCCCTGCGGATACGTGAATTCACTATATGCTCCACCTTGCGTATTTCTTCCGGGGTCACTTTTTGGAAATGGGAGAAGTCGAAGCGAAGCACAGATGGCGAAACGTATGAACCCTTTTGCTCCACATGAGTGCCAAGCACCTCCCGCAGTGCCTCATGTATAAGGTGGGTCGCTGAGTGGTTGGCTGCTGTGGCATCGCGTGCTTCAGTATTTATGACTGCCGTGAATGTGTCGGCTGGATTTTCAGGCATCTTATATGTGAGATGCACACTTACGTTGTTTTCTCTTTTCGTGTCGAATATATCTGTCTCTTTTCCTTCGGAATCAATAAGTTTTCCGGAATCGCCTACCTGTCCGCCCATCTCGCCGTAAAATGGAGTCTGGTCAAGTATTATCTGGAAATATTCCTTTCCCTTTTGTTTTACTTTGCGATAACGCAGAATCCTCGACTCCGATTCTGTGAAGTCATATCCCACGAATCTCTGTTCGCCTTCATGCACATTCACCCAGTCGCCGGTCTCGATAGCGGCCGCATTCCGTGCTCGCTCTTTTTGACGGTTCATCTCTTCTTCATAACCCTTGTGGTCAAGCGTCATTCCCTGTTCACGCAGGATGAGCTCTGTAAGGTCGAGAGGAAATCCGTAGGTATCATAGAGGGTGAAAGCCTCTTTTCCGCTGATTTCAGTCTTACCTTCTTTTTTGGCGTTGGCCACAAGTGTGTCAAGCAAACCGATACCTTTGTCAAGAGTGCGAAGGAAAGATTCCTCTTCTTCCTTAATTACTTTCTTGATAAGATCCCTCTGGGCCACGAGTTCCGGATATGCCTCGCCCATTTGATCCACAAGCACATCCACAAGCTGATAGATAAACGGCGTCTTCTGGCCGAGGAATGTATAGGCATAGCGCACGGCTCGACGCAATATTCTGCGGATTACATAGCCGGCTTTGGCATTGCTCGGCAACTGCGAGTCGGCTATGGAAAATGCTATCGTGCGGCAATGGTCGGAACAAACACGCATGGCTACATCGGTCATCTTGTCCTTGCCATATTCCTTGCCAGAAATCTCACTTATCTTGGCTATGAATGGAGTAAACACATCGGTGTCATAGTTTGACTTCTTGCCCTGGAGAGCCATGCAAAGTCGCTCGAAACCCATACCGGTATCAATAACCTTGGCGGGAAGCGGCTCAAGATGTCCGTCGGCCTTACGCTCATACTGCATGAAGACAAGATTCCATATCTCTATCACAAGAGGATTGTCTTTGTTGACAAGTGTGGCTCCATCCACTTCTGCCCTCTCTTCATCGCTGCGGAGGTCTATGTGGATTTCAGAGCAAGGACCGCAAGGGCCAGTATCTCCCATTTCCCAGAAATTGTCGTGACGGTTGCCATTGATTATATGGCTCTTGGGAAGATGCTGCTCCCAATATCCGGCAGCCTCATTGTCGCGCTCCAGTCCCTCAGGGGCATATCCCTCAAATACTGTGGCATAAAGACGGTCCGGATTCAGTTTAAGCACATCCACGAGATATTCCCATGCCCAGTCAATGGCCTCTTTCTTGAAGTAATCGCCAAACGACCAGTTACCCAGCATCTCAAACATCGTATGATGGTATGTGTCGTGGCCGACCTCCTCAAGGTCGTTGTGCTTTCCGCTTACTCGAAGACATTTCTGCGAGTCCGCGACTCGGGTATATTTTGCCGGACGGTTACCAAGGATGATATCCTTAAACTGGTTCATTCCGGCATTTGTAAACATAAGTGTGGGGTCATCCTTGATGACCATAGGAGCAGAAGGCACTATATGGTGGCCTTTGCTTTCAAAAAATCGTTTGAACGACTCTCTGATTTCCTTGGAAGTAGGCATAATGTATTATAGTATGAATTATTTTGCGTATTAGACTGCAAAATTAGTCATTTTTTGCAAGATACGCAAATAAAAAGAGATGCCGGTGGCAATTCACACGGGCATCCCTTTCTATTAGTGAGTAACTTTTGTCTTAGTAGGTGTAGGCTGCAAGCTGGGTTGGCTGGAAGTTGCTGATGAACTCGGCGTGCTTGGTGCATTCTGCCTGACCATACTTCACATAGACTTCAAGCGACTTGTCAAATGCGTCGCTGCGGCTTGCCTCCTCGAGAAGCAGACACCCCATCACTGTATGTCCAGCCATCTCCACTAAGCGACGCGCCATGAAGTCGGTATATGCCTGATCCTTTACATTGAGCACATTTTTCACTGCTGCTTCATATTGCTCTGTCATCACCTCAAGGTTCTTCTTCACGTCGGCATATTTGTCAGCCACTTCAGTGCTGAGGGCTTCCTTGATAAAGTTGAGATATGTGCCGGTGGCGACGTGGCGGATTGCAGCAACTACCTGTAGCTGGGTTGTTCCCTCATAGATGCTCGTGATGCGTGCATCGCGGTAGAGGCGCTCACACTTGTAGTCCTTCATGAATCCGCTGCCGCCATGAATCTGGATGCAGTCGTAGGTGTTCTGGTTGCAGAATTCGGATCCCATTCCCTTGGCAAGAGGAGTGAATGCATCTGCAAGTTTGCTATAGAATTTTGCCTCGAGTTTTTCTTCTTTGGTAAGTGGACGTTCCTTTGCAATATCATCGTAAATTTTATAGATATCCACAAAACGTGCACAAGCATAGAGAAGGGCGCGACTTGCATCAAGCTTTGCCTTCATCACGCTGAGAATCTCTGCCACAGCAGGAAACTCTATGATGGCTTTGCCAAACTGCTTGCGATCCTTTGCATAGTCAAGTGCCTCGCGATATGCAGCCTCGGAAAGCCCTACGCTCTGAGCTGCTATGCCAAGACGGGCACCATTCATAAGTGCCATCACATACTTGATCAGTCCAAGCTTACGGCTTCCACACAACTCAGCAGGAGCATCTTTATATACGAGCTCACATGTTGGGCTCCCCTTGATACCCATTTTGTTTTCAATGCGACGTACATTGACACCTCCATTACGTTTGTCATAAATAAACATCGAGAGGCCACGGCCGTCGTGGGTACCCTCCTCACTGCGTGCAAGCACAAGGTGAATGTCAGAGTCACCGTTGGTGATGAAGCGTTTCACTCCGTTGAGCACCCAGCTGCCATCTTCCTTTTGCGAAGCCTTGAGCATGACGCTCTGCAGATCTGAGCCGGCATCGGGTTCGGTGAGGTCCATACTCATAGTTTCACCCTCGCAGACTCGCTTGATGTAGCGCTGCTTCTGGTCCTCGTCGGCAAATTCATAGATGGTCTCTGCACAGTCCTGAAGACCCCAGAGGTTTTCAAAACCGGCATCGGCACGACTGACGATATCTGCTGCCATGATATAGGGGGTGATCGGGAAGTTAAGACCACCAAGACGGCGTGGCATTGACATACCCATCAGGCCTGCTTTGCGGCATGCCTCAAGATTCTTCTTAGTGCCTTCGGCATAGTTGACACGGTTGTTTTCTACACGTGGCCCCTCGTGGTCAACATTTTCAGCATTTTCAGCGATAACATCTCCACATATTTCGCCCACTACCTCAAGCACCTTGTCGTATGAATCCATGGCATCCTCAAAATCAAGGGGTGCATAGTCATATTTGTCGGCATCGGCAAAATTTCTCTCCTTAAGTTCCACGATCTTCTTCATCAACGGATGCTGAAGATGTGCCTTTAAATTCGGATTGTCTGTATAAAAATTAGCCATAATATTTAAGCTTCGCAAGCTCCGCTTAAAGTTTAGGGTTTAGAGTTTAGAGTTTAGTTTAATGGCAAATTGCAGATAAAATACAAATTGCAGATAAAATACAAATTGCAGATAAAATACAAATTGCAGATAAAATAAACCTATAAACCTATAAACCTATAAACTTCAAATTTCGCTTACGCGAAATTTGATTTATTTCGAATTCTTTTTGTAGTATTTAATTAACTTGGGCACGACATCTTCCATCTTGCCTGTTATCACGATGTCGGCGATGCTATTGATCGGTGCGTCGGGATCGGAATTGATAGATATAATGAGGCTCGATTCCTGCATTCCGGCGATGTGCTGGATTTGTCCCGATATGCCACAAGCTATGTAGAGTTTCGGACGTACGGTGACTCCGGTTTGTCCAATCTGGCGGTCGTGTTCAACCCAACCGGCATCTACTGCTGCACGACTTGCACCCACTTCTGCACCAAGTACATCGGCGAGTTGCTGAAGCATGTCGAAGTTTTCCTTCGAACCAACTCCGTAGCCGCCGGCTACGATAATCGGGCTGCCTTTCAGATTGACCTTGGATTTTTCGACATGGCGGTCTATGATCTCAACCACAAAGTCCGTGTTATTGGTGTATTTGTTTACATCAAGGTCCACAACGTCTCCTTTGTAGTTGGAGTCACGCATTTCTTTCTTCATTACGCCCTCTCTCACGGTAGCCATTTGCGGACGGCACTCCGGGTTGACAATTGTAGCCACGATGTTGCCGCCAAAAGCCGGACGTATCTGATATAGGAGATCTTTATATTCCTTACCACTCTTAGCATCTGTATAATCACCAATTTCAAGAGAAGTGCAGTCTGCGGTCAGTCCGCTATGGAGTGCACTTGACACTCTCGGACCGAGATCGCGACCTATTGATGTTGCCCCCATAAAAGCGATACGAGGTTCGATTTCCTTGAATAGATTGATGAGTATTGAGCTGTGGGGAAGTGAAGTGTAGGGATATAGTCGCTTGTCTTCGACTTTATAAAGTGTATCCACACCATAAGGCATCACTTGCTTCTCGATGTCCTTGAGATTGTCGCCTGCCACAACTGCTTCAAGCTTAATACCGAGTTTGTCGGCCAACTGACGACCTTTTGTGAGCAATTCCAGGCTCACATCAGCGACTTTGCCGTCTTCGTATTCGAGATATACGATAAGATTGTTTTTGTCTGCCATAATTGTAATGTTTTATCAGCCCGGATTAGCCGATTGTATGGTTAGCAAATAATTCTTTGATAAGACCCTCAATTGCATCGTCGGTGGCTTCAACCTTGCGTGCCTCCTTGGCTGTGAAGACTACGTTTTCGATGCTCTTCACCTTTGTAGGGCTGCCGGCAAGACCACACTGTGCAAGGTCGGCGTCAACAGCGGCTGCTGTCCACTCTCCGATACTCAGATAGGGACGCTTTTCGATGAGAGCTTTCTTCTTTTCATCGTTGGCTGCTTCTGAAGGCACGGCGGCATATTTATATTTCTGAAGACATTTTGCATTGCGCGGACGGCAATTGGCTGCGCTACCGTTGACTGTGACAACCAATGGCATTGGTGCTTTCACTGTCTCAACACCTGATTCGATGCGGCGTTTCACCACAACCTTGCCATCTTCGGCACTTACAATTTCTTCAGCGTATGTCACTGTGGGAAGCCCAAGTTTCTCTGCAACCTGGGGGCCGACCTGGGCTGTATCGCCATCGATAGCCTGACGACCACCTATGATAAGATCATAATCTCCTAATTTTCTTACTGCTGCGCTTAAAGCGTAAGAAGTGGCAAGGGTATCGCTGCCGGCAAATGCTCGGTCGGAAAGAACCACACCGTTGTCGGCGCCTCGGTAGAGACCTTCACGGATAATTTCGGCAGCGCGTGCCGGACCCATAGTGAGAAGAGTCACTTTTGTGCCGGGATACATGTCCTTAAGGCGTAGTGCCTGTTCAAGCGCGTTGAGGTCTTCGGGGTTGAAGATGGCTGGAAGAGCGGCGCGGTTGACTGTGCCGTCTTCTTTCATTGCATCCTTTCCGACGTTTCGCGTATCAGGCACTTGCTTTGCAAGCACAATGATATTTAAACTCATAATTATATATTTATTTGTAAATAATTTTCAGTTCAAAAGTATTCTTCGCCACCCTCCCCTTTTGTCACAACATTCAAAATGCACATATTTGCATTTTTCGTGCAAGGCAAAATCTTGTGCAAAATTAATAAAAAATATTTAAATTATGCAATTTTTAACCGACATTTTCATTAATGTTTCATTAATAATGATCTACAAAGGCTTTCAAATCGGGAATTCACTCGAAGCATAATAGAACGCATGTCGCAGTCAAAAACTTGTTGAGATTTCCGGTACTCACAGCTACTTAATAAAAAAAGCGTGCAGACACACTATTGGCAATAGTGAAATCTGCACGCATTACATTGATGAACAATATAATAATCCAAGACCTTTCTTGAATAGAGTATAGGACGGCGGATACGTTCATGCCGCGGTCGTCAGGGTCGATACTCCGGACATCTATTTGATGGATAGATGGTTGTGACAGTATGTCATGGTTCTCTTTTCCGGCGCTCCCTATTGGCATCGGCAAGCAGCGGGCAACGTGTGGGCCTCATTTCTGCAAGAGGAAACTTGCTTCAATTCACAATGCACAATTCACAATGCACAATTAGAACTGCCTTTTGCAATCTTAGACCCTTGATGCGGATGAACTGAGAATTGATTCTTGATTATCGTTTCCGGGTGCAAAGTTACAACACGAGAAAGTGGGCTGCCCCTTATCCATGTAAGTTAACTTAAGTTTCGGATTCAGGCATTTTGTTGATGCCAAACAAATTATATCAATCACAGAACAATCACGGAACTGATTTCACAGAATTTTCACAAAACTTTTTTCACAGATCGCTGTTTCCTTACCACAAATCTTCTTTGATTCAACTATAATTGCCGTAGTCATCGGTTTTCCTACTGTGTAGGAGGCCTCCGGCCCCTTTTGCCGACATCGCTCAATTTTTTTTGTTAAAAATGAGTGAGAAATTTTGTGGAGTGACGGAAAAGTAGTAACTTTGCCGATGCCTACCGCTAAGCATACCCCACCGCATAGCGTGGCAAAAGAAGCATATTTCACTTCTTTCTCATTATCAACCATAACAACTTACAACATTATGAAATTGTCGCATCGCAGTTTTGGAGGAACTTTTCTTCACATAGCAATCTTATTAGTCCTGGCATTTTTCCCATTCAAAACTGTTCATGCCTTAGAGTCTTACGAGATTAACTCAAAGATTCTTTCCAAAGACTCAAATATATTTCCCGAATGGATCAACGATGAGGAAAACCCCTGGATATTCAGCAATGACAGCACTTATATCTCTACACCTGCGCACACCGGCACAAATTTTATCACGACGATAAGCATTAAATTCTATTCCGAATATGAAGTTTATGTAAGCTACAATGAGAGCCATTGGAGTTACACTGGTTTTTCAGTGAGATTTGATGGAGAAGAAGATTATCCGGTTGTGTATAACGGTTATAAACTACCCGCCGGTGAACATCAAATTGATTTTGAAGCCAATTTAGGTTATACGGATCACTGGGCTCGTATAAATAGTATCACCTTAAGGGAATTTAAACCACTTGAAAGCACTTGTCTTGCAGAGGATTCAATGCCGTTGACATTTGAAAATGACCCTGATAATCCATGGATGGCATACGATGGATATATTCGTTCCATGTGTAATACTGCTGACCATAGATCTTTTATTTCCACTACATTTACAATTGATGAATTATCGATATTTTCGTGGGAATTCTTAAATAGATGGAGTGGCACATGGCCTTCAGCATTAGTTTATATAAACGATGAATTATACCAAGATGTACATGATAGGAATCAAAAAGATTGGTATAATAATTCAGTTGTTCTATATCCCGGAACATATACCATAAAATTTGGAAACTGGCATCAATACAAGGAAGACTCTTACACTCAAATCCGCAATGTTCGCTTAAGCCAAAACTGGATTGAGGCAAACCTTTCGGCTCCCGGAGAACTTGGGGTCCGGTTACTTCATTCGCTTAACGGAAAGAATCTGCAGGATGCAGAGCTTGTAAAAATCAAAGGTTCTCTTAATGCGGATGACTGGAAAACGATAGGACAACTCACGAATATTAAAGCTGTTGACTTCACCGAAACCGATATAACCTCAATTCCCGCAAACGCATTCCAAAACACCAGTTTAAGTACTGTAATGATGCCGGAAACCGTCAGCGAAATTGGAGACGGCGCATTCATTGGAACAAAATGCTATGAAATAAACATACCCGCTTCGGTGGAAACAATTGGAAATCAAGCATGGGAAAGAACGCCTATTGCACATATTAATTTTGCCGAAAACTCAAAATTAAAAAAAATTGGAAAAAATGCTTTTTATCAGACAAAATTAATTGAATTTATAATGCCCAACACAGTGAAAGACAGTTATAGTGTCACTGACGAGTGGCGTATATTATATGATTGCGATGAGCTTATAAAAGTTCATCTTTCAGATAGTCTCACAACAGTACCACGGGAAACTGTTTGGGGGTGTGATAAATTAGCTGAGGCCAACATCCCTGCATGTGCCACAAGTATAGGGTATGAAGCATATGCAGGAAATAACATGGAAACAATTATAATTCCAGAGTTGATTTCTTCCATTGGACAACAAGCTTTTTATAACAGTCACAGAGTAAAAAAGGTAGTACTAAATTCTAATGTCAATAATATAGATGGGACTTTTAATGGCTGTACTACTATTGACACTATAATTGTAGCATCACCTACACCTCCTACGATAAAAAGCGATCCATTCAATAAAGCAGACAAAACCAATGTAACGCTGATTGTTCCGGACTTTGCCATCGACTCATACCGCACCGACAGCTATTGGTATAATTTCACAAATACAGTGGCTGGCGACGAGGCTTCCTTGCGCGATTACTGGACTCTAAGAGGCAAACTCACACTCGACAACAACCATCTGATGCAGGGCTCCCCATCTGTAGAGATGATGACGGGATCAACATTGACCATACTTGACGATGCTGCTCAAAATTTCAATGAGTTTACCTATCAAACACAAGAATCCTCACCCGCCTCTTTCCTAAGCAGAAGCAACAATCTAAATGCCAATAGTCTGACAACAAAATTTTATGTAGCAGAAGCCAACAAATGGTTTTTCTTCTCGCCGGTTTGCGACATCAATATGGCCGACATAAGTTATCCATCATCCGATTCATGGGTGATCCGATATTACGACGGCGCTCGACGTGCATCTGAAGACACAAGTTCCGGCAACTGGATAAATGTGTCCGCTGACGGCAAACTGATGCGCGGACAGGGTTACATCATACAAGCCACCGCCGCCGGTTGGCTCAACATGCCCGTCACACCTGAAAATCATACAGATTTCTTCGGATCCAATGAGGCCACTCTGCCATTGGTCGACAACGTATGTGAAAATCAGGCAAACACCGGCTGGAATTTCGTGGCCAATACATATCCATGCTATTATGACGCCTACTATATGGATGTCCAGTCTCCGCTGACCGTATGGACAGGCTCTACCTACCGTGCATACGTTCCAAATGATGGCGACAACCTCATGCTGCGTCCCATGCAGCCTTTCTTTGTGCAGAAAACGGCTGCTGACATGACCGCCACAATGCCTCTGGCCGGAAGATCCGTAAACTCCTCCACTTCACGCGCTCCTCGCGTGGAAAGATACGCAGCAAATCCAAACCGGAATATTCTCAATCTTGAACTCAAGAAGGTCGGTAAGGAAGAGGCTGACGACTACACCCGAATCGTCATCAATGAAGATGCCTCTTTCGGTTATGAACTCAATTGCGATGCCTCAAAGTTCATGAGCATGGATGCAGAAATTGCACAGATGTTCTCATTTGGACTTGAAAACCAACCGATGGCAATCAACGAGCGACCATACGGCGACGGCAATGTGGCTCTTGGGTTCTATTTTCCAAAGAGCGGGGAGACTTTCTCCATCACA
This sequence comes from Muribaculum sp., assembly GCA_023667055.1. Lineage (GTDB taxonomy): Bacteria > Bacteroidota > Bacteroidia > Bacteroidales > Muribaculaceae > Lepagella. The sequence continues at coordinate 58,146 of JAMPAV010000004.1, forward strand.
GCCACCCGAAGCGACCGGCAGGCCTGGATATATGATGCCCATACAGGCCTTGAGCAGGACCTGACCGAAGGAGACTATGTCTTCACTGCCGCAAAGACCGGATATGACTACAATCGCTTCTCAATCAGATTCTCTCCATCGGCAAGTGGTGTTGACTGCATCGACAATACTCCGACACAGGTCTCATCCGGCAAGGGCTTCATATCCATAAAAGCTCCGGAATCTGCTTCGGTGGCAGTTTATGCTTCAGACGGCACCGTGGTTGCCAATATGGTGGGCGCATCGGTAATCAATGTGTCCGCCGGAGTATATGTGGTGAAGGTCAATGAGGAATCTTTCAAGACGATTGTAAAATAAAAGTTGCAATGCGTCGGTTTTTCCAAATACTGCTGCCTCTGATGGCACTCCTTTCCTGGGGTGTCACAGCCGTTGCCGACTATGACCCTGCAAATCCGCCTGAACCACAGGTGACATACAGCCTGACTGCAGGCTGTATCCCCGCCGGTGGTGGCCGCGACATTTCAGGTGCGGGTAAATATGCGGCGGGCACATCTGTCCAGATGAACGTCGGGGTCAACACCGGCTTCCGTTTTTTGCATTGGGAGGATGAGGAAGGCAACATAGTATCCACGGCCACACGTTTCAATTTCGTCATTCCGCAGCGAGACGTAAATCTCACCGCTCGTTTTGAATATGTCCCTTCCAATCCGTCAGAACCGGAAACGCCGGTTATAAAACAGTACTCCGCGATACATCTTAAGTCGGTGCCGTCGGAGGGGGGAACTTTCAATAAAACGTCCGGACAAACATACGAGGTAGGGACCTCTCAGGAATTCCGCGCCACGGCCAGGACAAACTATCGGTTTGTCAACTGGACCTTGGACGATGATGTCGTATCGGAGTCAAGCACGTTGCAGTTTACTATTCCTTCTGAGGACAAGACTTTGGTGGCAAATTTCGATTATAATCCCGGCAGTCCCGCAGAACCGGAAATGACCAAATTCTCAAGAACCCTGACACTCGTCTCAAACCCGCCCGAAGCCGCAACTCTTTCCGGAGGTGGAAGCTATGTGGAAGGCACTGTCAAAAAAGTATCTGCATCTGTAAACAGATATTATACATTCATCAACTGGACTGCGGAAAACGGGGATACGGTTTCTACGGTGAAAGATTTCGAATTTACCATGCCCGACCACGATGTTACCCTTACAGCCAATTTCTCCAGATACTACAATCCCTTGAATCCGGAGGAGCCCGGAAGTGAGGATTCTTCATCGGCAACTATTGTGCAAAATCCACGTTTTGCCATGTATGACGATTTCCATGTAATGATTCTGTGCGCCACACAAGGTTCTTCAATCCACTACACCATCGATGGCAGCGAACCCTCCCGGGTCTTGACCGATGAATGCATGCTATATACCGAGCCATTCTTCGTGCCATCCAACCTGCTTGTAAAGGCCATTGCTTTCAAGGACGGTATGGAAGATTCGCCGGTGATAAGTTATCAGGTGATGACATATAAGGCAGCGCAACCCTCTTTTTCTTTTTCCGGAAGAAAACTGCATATTACGAGCGATACGGAGGACACCACTGTCAGATATACCTTAAACGAGTATGATCCAAACGAATCAAGCTCCATATACACAGAGCCGTTTCTGCCCGAGACAAATTGTCTTGTCAAGGCATACGCTTCCAAAGAGGGTCTCGTGGATTCTCCGATAACGGAATTTCTTTATAAAAAAGAAAACTATACGCTGCCCGCTCCTGCCATGACAAACGACTATCGCAATAGCCGGATTGCCATTGAGTCGGAAGACTGCGATTTGGCGGTCACTATCGACGGCGACTACAAGGAATATCATTCGCCGGTCGTCCTTGAAGTGGATTCGTCCATGCACTCAGTCAGTGCTGTTGCAATCGACAAGACTGAAAATTTCTTTGATTCCCCGCAAATGGATGAGACTTTGGTGTTTCATCTCCCTCCTGTGGTGACGTATGATGGTCATCAAATTGTGTCGGTGGTGGCTGATGAGGACCCTGATGTGGATTCTGCTGAAATAAACGTACACTTCAATGGTGATGAAATAGAGGCATCGCATATTTTTGACGATTTTGGCAACTATGAGGCATACGTGGCCTCTGACAACATCTTCCGCTCGGCTTCATATACTTGCCCGATAGACTACTTCAACAACGGAAGCAAAGCAGGAGTCAGGAACGGACATAAACTGGCTGAGGCGTTTGAGGACTGGAAAAATGATGAGGGCTATCCTGAATTGACCATCACGGGCGACATTGCAAAAGAGGATCTTGAGTTTCTGGTAAATCTTGATGAATTGTCAACCCTTCAGCTTGAGTCTGTAAGGATGGGGGATTCGTCATATATTGGGGCAATGAAGGAAAGTAAAATCAAGACAGTGTTGCTCTCGCAAACTGCTGATGGATTGTTGGATGAAATGTCAAGACTCACCTCGGTGGTGTGGCTAAACCGAAAAGAAAAAATGCCGAAGGAAATATTCGGGGAGAAGGTCAATCCCAATCTTCTTGTATGGGTCTCAGACAAGATTCTTGCTCCTGACAGTGTCGGAAACATCATAATATATGGATTGAATGAAGATGGCACTCCCAAATATGCCGAAGGCCGGGCCGACAGTATTTCGCTTGTCGCCGGATTCCCTTATAATGCGTATGCTCCTTTAGATGTGGATTACATACAGTTTTGCAAAAACTTCACGCAACCGACCGAAATAGATGTATGCCGGGGGTGGGAAACCATCGCACTGCCGTTTGCTCCTGACACCATCTTTCATAAGATGCAAGGGGAGATATGGCCATATTCCAGATGGAAGGATGCTTACACGAAAGGAGAATTCGGTGAAGAAGGTCCCAAGCCATTCTGGATTTATAAGGCCACTCCGGAAGGTTGGTCGCTTGCTGACACTATAGAATCCGGTGTGCCATACATTATCTCAATGCCCAACAGCAAAGACTATAAAAAGGCGTTCAATCTGAAGGGTGAATCGGTTTTCGCTGCCCATAATGTGAGAATCGGGGAGTCTGAGGATGATGGTTTCCCTTATGAGTGTGATTGGATCAACGGGACCAAACTCCATGCCACATTCATGCCGGTCGATACGGATCATCTTTCGCTCAACAATGAATGGACTGATGCTGTTGGTGACGTATTGCCCGGATCGGTATTCATCGATGATGCCGAGACATTGCCGTTTGAGGCTTATGTCACCGGAAACGGCAAGCTGCAGAGAATTCCATTGTTTGGAACGAGCAAGGTTCATTCGCAGTTTGATGACAATTGCCCTGACATCTCAATTTCAGTGTTGGGGAATGGCTCGATCCGGATTTCATCCTCCACGACGTGTTCAATAGACATTTACACACCAACCGGCTTGAAAATACAATCTGTCCTTATCGGCAATGGCGAGGAATTGGTGGATAATCTTTGTCCCGGCATATATATAATTGCAGGACAAAAAATCATAATAAAGTAATGATAATGGAAATTATAAAAACAGCAATAACGCTGACGTTCCTTTTGAATGCTTCGATGTCGATTGCCCAAAAGCTTGAGACCAGGGACTTCACTGCCACCAATGAAGTCACGGCAAGGCTTAAGGATACGGAAATGATTGATTCCAACAATGGCAAAGGTGCCGCCCTTATCAAGATATATACACCCTTTCCGGATGAGATGCTCGGTTTCGACCTTGGTTTCAGAGCCGCTGTCGGCGTGTCAGTATCACTTTAAACGGAATGTAAGATGAACAAAACCATATATCAATCAATCGCAGCACTTTTTATCGCATTTGTCGCCACCGGATGCGGCGACAACTACGATGCTGTATATGAACCGGTGAAGAGCATAAAGGTCCTGACAGTCACTCCGAGTTCGATCAACTATTCTCCTGAAAGGAACGAGCTGACCCTGGCTTCCACCTCTTCCACCACCACCATCGTCGTGGAGAGCAATACGAGGTGGAGCGTCGAAGTCAGTTATCCGGCGGATTCTGAATCCCGCGGATGGCTTGATGCTTCCGTCTATAACGGGAGCGGCAACGATATGTTCGACATCAGTGTGCTTGAGAATATCGGCGACCCACGGAAATGCAGCATATCCGTCAGCGCCATTGACGCAGAGGGCAACGTAATCAGTGGATCAGACGGGGCTTTTTATACCATCAATGTGGTTCAAAACAACAGCAACGTACGTCTGACTCCAACCTCAGTGCAACCTTTTGTCGCGGTAAATCCACAGTCGCAAGACTTCAACATTATAGCCGACGATGGAATAGAATGGGATCTGACATTGACATGTGAGGAGACCAATGATGTGAAGAATGCTGAATTCATGAAGATAAGACATGGTGAGGATATACAGGAAATTTCATCCACTCACTTTGCAGGAAAAGGAAATTCAAGTTTTACACTTTCTTTGGAAACCAACAGAATTTCTGCCGACCGCATTGGTTTTGTGACTCTCGAAAGTGGTCTTGGATCATATACTGTGGAAATCAGGCAACTTGCCACTGAATTTACATTTGACGTGTCGCTCGACGACATGAAGGATCTGCCGGCGGAGGGTGGCTCTTTGCAGTTTGGTGTGTATTCTCCTCAGATAGCATGGGAGATTCAAGGTGTGCCGTCGTGGGCATCATTTGATGTGCTGAAGGGAGATGCTCTTGGCTCAAGGGTCGTTGTAATGGCAAACATAGAGTCCAACCCCTCCAGTGTAGAGCGGTCGGCAATGATATCCTTTGTGCCTGTGGGTGAAAATGCTGATTTGTATCAGAAATATAATGTCACGATTTCACAGGCGGCAAGTCCGAGACCAGTGCTAAGCACCCCATGGATTTTGAATTTCACCAATAGTGAGGTTGAAATTGAATATAATTATTATTCGCCAATAAGGAGAATAGAATCGGCTTACCTGATGTGGTGTCTTTATGATGAACAAGATCCTTCGGACAAAGACTGGAACATAAACGAAGTTGAGGACTTTGAGAAAGATCAGACAAGTGGATCTGTAAGAATGAAGATTGATGGTCTTAAGACGGCCACAACTTACTTGTTTCGTGGAAGGTTGATAACTTCCGATGGGGAAATAATAGATGGAAACATCACCGAACCATTCACGACTGCAGGTGTTCTTCCGGGGGAATCCGACAATCCAACGCCCGGCTCATAGCGTCACGCGTGGTCGCAAAGCTGTTCCGCCACTCAGGGCTTGCCATGACGTCACCGAATCCAACCCCCAGCTGCCTCAGCCATCTTATTTCACCCCTTCCCCTCCTTCCAAATTTTCGGACTCTGGGCTTACATAGGCCCCTTACCGACAAAACAACCCACCTCTACAAGCGTTCAGTGATAGTTCCGGTTTCTGCAAGGAAACCGGTAGTCTGTGAAAAAAAGTTTTGTGAAAATTCTGTGAAATGTGTTCCGTGATTGTTCTGTGAATAAAATAACATCTTTGGTCTCAACGAAATGCAAAGAATAAGAACTTGTGTTTTTTGTTAAATGAGCATTTTGTCGTAAGAAAAAATATCGGAAATAAGACGTTTTTATTTGCACATGTGGATAAAAAATGGTATTTTTGCATATTGAAGAAAATAAACTTCAGATAGAATAACTAACCTATTTGAACAATCTAATACGAAAATATACATAATCTCATAACAATCATGAAAGTTTTAAACAAACTGACCGCCCCCAAGGCGACTGCTCCCGAGAGAATCATCCAGTTTGGCGAAGGCAACTTCCTTCGCGCATTCGTTGACTGGATTGTGAAAAACATGAATGAGGCCACCGATTTCAATTCATCTGTGGTTCTGCTCCAGGGCACTCCCGATGACTTTGCAATGAAATTGCTCTCATCGCAAGACTTCCTCTACCATGTAAATCTTCAAGGACGCCTAAACGGCGAAATCGTAAACTCTTTCAAAAGAGTCGATGTCATAAGCCGAGGCCTTAGCCCATGGGGTCAGCACGACGCTGTACTCGGTCTGGCAGTTCAGCCGGAAATCAGGTTTGTAATCTCAAACACCACAGAAGCCGGCATCGCATTCGACCCGGAATGCAAACTTACCGATACCCCACCGGCATCTTATCCCGCAAAACTCACCCAGATTCTTTATACCCGCTATAAGGCATTCAACGGTGATCCCAAGAAGGGCCTCATCATCATGCCTTGCGAGCTGATTTTCGAAAACGGACATCACCTGAAGAAATTCATCAACGACTATATCGATCTCTGGAAAGAAGCTCTCGGTGATGACTATGAAGGTTTCAAAAACTGGTTTAACACTTACAATTACGTTTGTGCCACTCTCGTTGACCGTATCGTACCCGGTTTCCCACGCAAGGATATAGCAAATATTCAGGAGAAACTTGGCTATAAGGACAATGTTGTGGTGCAAGGAGAAGCTTTCCATGTTTGGGTCATCGAACGTCCGGAAAACATGAGCATTGAAGAACTTAAAGCTGAATTCCCGGCTGAAAAGGCGGGTCTGAATGTCATCATTACCGATAGCGAAGCCCCATACCATGAAAGAAAGGTTACTCTTCTCAATGGTCCGCACACAGTGCTTTCTCCGGTCAGCTATCTCAGCGGTGTTGATATTGTACGCGACGCATGCAACCACCCCGTAATTGGCAAGTATATCCACAAGGTACAGTTTGATGAACTCATGCAGACCCTCAACCTACCGATGGACGAGCTTAAGGCATACGGTGAGAGTGTGCTTGAACGTTTCAACAACCCATTCGTGGATCATCAGGTGACTTCCATCATGCTCAACTCATTCCCGAAATATCAGACTCGCGACCTTCCGGGCGTGAAGACATATCTCGAGCGTAAGGGAGAACTTCCCAAGGGTCTCGTGCTTGGTCTTGCTGCCATTATCACCTATTATAAAGGTGGAAAACGTGCCGATGGTGCGCCAATCCAGCCAAAGGACGACCAGAAAATCATGGATCTTCTCACCAACCTTTGGGCTACCGGCGATACACGCAAGGTGGCGGAAGGTGTGCTCGCTGCTGATGAACTCATCTGGAAAGAGCATGGCGACCTCAACAAGATTCCCGGACTGACCGACCTCGTGGTTGAATATCTCGACAGCATTCAAGACAAGGGTATGCTCGCCACGGTGGAAAGCATCCTTTAAAATTCACAATGCACAATTCACAATGCACAATCACAAAGCATTGTGTGAAGAATATAATTAATGCATAAATTACATTCATAATCATTTAATACATGATGCATAGTGCACGAAAAAAGTGCATTATGCATTGTGTGTATTGAAAAAGATGAAAGATTATATAAAGATCAACCCGGCTGACAATGTGGCGGTGGCCATCAATCCACTCAAAACAGGACAGACTGTTGATGTGGAGGGGCAGGTTTTTGACCTTGTATCCGACATCCCGGCCGGACATAAATTTGCCCTTAAAGATCTTAAGGAAGGCGAGAATATCATCAAGTATGGTTTTCCTATAGGCCATGCCAAACATGATATCTCTCTCGGATCATTCCTCGATGACCACGACATAAAGACCAACCTTGCCGGCCAGCTGGATTATTCCGACATCAAGCGGAAACCGGTGGAAAAATGTCACTGCGAAGGTGGCGAACGCACTTTCGAAGGATTCCTGCGTGCCAATGGTGAAGTGGGCGTAAGAAACGAAATCTGGGTGATTCCCACAGTTGGATGTGTCAACGGTATAGTGAAGCAAATCGTTGACCAACTTAATGCGGAGACCGGTGCTGAAGGCGTTGACGGAATTTTCGGATTTCCGCACAACTACGGATGCTCTCAGCTCGGCGATGACCATGAGAACACCAAGAAAATTCTTCGCGACATGGTGCATCATCCTAATGCCGGAGGCATTCTCGTTGTAGGGCTGGGATGTGAAAACAATCAGCCTAAGGTCTTTGAAGAATTCTGTGGTGACTACGACCACAGCAGAGTAAAATTCATGGTTTGTCAGGAAGTGGAAGGCAATGAAGTGGAGTGTGGTGTCAAGGTGCTTCGCGAACTATATGAGAACGCCAAGAAAGATGTGCGCACCACTCAACCTACTTCAAAACTTAGGATCGGGCTCAAATGCGGCGGTAGCGATGGTTTCTCGGGCATCACGGCCAATCCGCTGCTTGGCGAATTCTCCGATTTCCTATGCGACTGCCAGGGTGGCACAACCGTTCTGACAGAAGTTCCTGAAATGTTTGGAGCTGAGACAATCCTCATGCAAAGATGTGCCGATGATGAATTGCTCGACGAGACAATTACACTTATCAATGACTTCAAGGAGTATTTCTTGAGTCATGGAGAACCAGTCGGAGAGAATCCATCACCGGGCAACAAAGCCGGTGGCATCTCAACTTTGGAAGAGAAAGCTCTCGGTTGCACGCAGAAAAGTGGTAAGAGTGAAGTCAAAGGCGTTTTGGCATACGGTGACAGAATAAAGAACCATGGTCTTAATCTTCTTTCTGCTCCCGGCAATGATCTTGTGGCTTCCACAGCACTTGCAGCAGCCGGATGTCAGATAGTACTATTCACCACAGGCCGTGGCACCCCATTCGGGACATTCGTGCCAACAGCAAAAATCTCCACCAACAGCGGTCTTGCAAAAAGGAAACCTACATGGATTGATTTCAATGCCGGAGTCTTGGTAGAAGACGCAGACATGAAGGAAGTAGCGGCCAAATTCGCCGATTTCGTTCTCGATGTTGCAAGCGGCAAGAAAGTGCACAGCGAAATTGCCGGAATCCACGAAATCGCCATCTTCAAAAATGGAGTGACACTGTAATAAATGCACAATGCATAAATGCACAATTCACAATAAATTGTATTTGGAATATCTGCAAAGTATAAATAATTTTAGAAAAACAATTTAATACCATAATAGATATGAAACCATTCATGGACGAAAATTTTCTGCTCCAGACTGAGACTGCGCAGAAACTCTATCACGAGCATGCGGCTAAAATGCCCATCATCGATTATCACTGCCACCTTATTCCTAAAATGGTGGCCGACGACCACAGATTTTCATCTATAACTGAAATCTGGCTCGGTGGAGACCACTACAAGTGGCGTGCAATGCGAAGCAACGGTGTTGACGAGCGTTTCTGCACAGGTAAGGATACTTCCGACTGGGAGAAATTTGAAAAATGGGCGGAGACTGTGCCTTACACTTTCCGCAACCCTCTTTATCACTGGACTCATCTCGAGCTCAAGACTGCATTTGGAATCGACAAACTTCTAAATCCCGAGACTGCAAAGGAAATATTCGACGAGTGCAACGACAAACTCCGCAATGACCCCAACATGACAGCTCGCGGATTGATGCGACGCTACAACGTAGAAACTGTCTGCACCACCGACGATCCCGCTGACTCTCTTGAATATCACAAACAGGTCAAGGATTCAGGCTTTGAAATCAAGATGCTACCTACATGGCGTCCCGACAAGGCAATGGCTGTTGACAAACCTGCGGAGTACCGCGAATATATCGCAAAACTCGGAGAGGCTGCCGGCATTGAGATACGCACATTCAGTGACCTCGTTGACGCTCTTCAGAAACGCCACGACTTCTTTGAGGAAATGGGATGCCGTCTTTCCGACCATGGCATCGAGGAATTCTATGCCGAAGAATATACCCAGCCTGAAATCGATGCAATGTTTGCCAAGATAATGGATGGCGGTTCTCTCACTCCGGAAGAAGTTGACAAGTTCAAGAGTGCTATGATGATAGTATTCGGGGAAATGGACTACGAAAGCGGTTGGACACAGCAGTTCCACTATGGCGCAATCCGCGACAACAATTCCAAGATGTTCAAACTTCTCGGTCCAGACACAGGCTTCGATTCCATCGGCGAATTCAATACTGCCAAGAAGTGTGCAAAATATCTCGACAAATTAAACAGCCGTGGTAAACTCACAAAGACAATACTCTACAATCTTAACCCATGTGCCAATGAAGTTATGGCCACTATGCTGGGCAACTTCCAGGACGGCAGCGTGGCAGGCAAGATTCAGCTTGGCTCCGGCTGGTGGTTCCTTGATCAGAAAGACGGTATGCAGAAGCAGATGAATGCTCTCTCTCTTCTCGGTTTGCTCAGCCGCTTTGTGGGTATGCTGACCGACAGCCGCTCATTCCTTTCCTATCCCCGTCATGAGTATTTCCGCCGCACTCTCTGCAACCTTGTGGGTACAGACATCGAAAACGGCGAAATTCCCTACACCGGTTATGAGGAAAAACGTGTCAACCAGATGATTGAGGATATTTGCTACAACAACGCTAAAAACTACTTCAAGTTCTGATTATGGCAAATACCTCAAGACTTGCACAGGCAAACCAGAAGATGACTAATTTCCGCTGGACTATATGTCTTCTTCTCTTTCTTGCCACAACGGTCAACTATATGGACCGTCAGGTGCTTTCGCTCACCTGGAAGGAGTTTATCTCGCCTGAATTCCACTGGACTGATGCCAACTATGGCCTTATCACAGCGGTTTTCTCCATAGTTTATGCTATTGCCAACTTGATAGCCGGTCGTTTCATCGACTGGATGGGCACAAAGAAAGGTTATCTTTGGGCCATCGGTGTCTGGTCGGCAGGTGCGTGTCTCCACGCTGCCTGCGGAATAGGTACTGAAAAATATTTCGAATGGTTCAAGGGCATTGACATGGAAAACGCGCACGCTCTTGTAGAAGCTACCGGTGACATCGCCGTGGCCATTGCCACAGTATCTGTATGGTTCTTCCTTGCTGCCCGTACTGTCCTTGCTCTTGGTGAGGCCGGCAACTTCCCGGCAGCCATCAAGGTTACAGCTGAATATTTCCCGAAACGCGACCGCGCTTACGCCACCTCCATCTTCAATGCCGGTTCGGCAGTGGGTGCCCTCATCGCCCCGTTCTCAATTGGCCCTCTTGCCAAGTTCTTCCAAAGTATTGGCTGGGGCAATGGTTGGGAAATGGCATTTATTGTCATTGGAGCCCTCGGTTTTGTATGGATGGGATTCTGGGTATTCCTTTATAAGGAACCAGCTAAGAACCCACGTGTCAACGAAGCTGAACTTGCCTACATCGAGCAAGATAACGATGCCGATGAATCCGCTAAGGAGAAAGCAGAGGTTGAGGACAGCGAGACTGCAACAATACCTTTCTGGCAGTGCTTCAAATATCCTCAGACATGGGCTGTGTTCTTTGGTAAGTTCCTTACCGACGGCGTTTGGTGGTTCTTCCTTTTCTGGACTCCGGCATACATTGTCGATGTGTTCAAACTCTCCACCTCAGAAGGTGAAGGTATGATGATGATTTTCGTGCTGTATCTTATCACTATGTTGTCTATCTATGGTGGCAAACTCCCATCTATTTTCATCGACAACGCAGCCAAGAAAGGTATCACAATCGACCCCTATAAGGCTCGCATGAAAGCAATGTTCATCTTCGCTTTGTTCCCACTTCTCGCCATACTCGCACAGCCATTGAGTTCCATATCCAACTGGGTGCCCATCATCATTATCGGTATTGCCGGTGCTGCCCACCAGTCCTGGAGTGCCAACATCTATTCAGTGGTAGGCGACATGTTCCCGAAGAGCACCATCGCCACTATCATTGGTATTGGTGGCATGGCCGGTGGTATCGGTTCATTCCTTATCAATCTTTGCTCGGGCACACTCTTCGACTATGCAGCCCAGACCAATATGTCGTTCATGAGTTTTGAAGGCAAACCGGCAGGTTACTTCATAGTATTCTGTATCTGTGGTGTGGCTTATTTGCTCGGTTGGTGCATCATGAAACTTCTCGTGCCTCGCTACAAGAAAATTGAAGTGGCTTAATCTAACTTTCATTCGCAAGATATAAAATGAAAAAAATATCTTTATTCCTACTCGCGCTGGCAGCATTGCTGCCAACGCGAGTTGTTGCCCAAGAAAAGGCCGACACCATCACTATATGGATGGCCGGGGACTCCACTATGGCCAACAAACCTATAGACGATGAGAAGCAGGAACGCGGATGGGGACAGATGCTGCAGATGATGCTGCAAGGTCCTGTAAAAGTCAGCAACCATGCTCTCAACGGACGCAGTTCCAAGTCTTTTATCGACGAAGGTCACTGGGACAAGATGATGACCGGTGTCAAGAAAGGCGACTATGTCATCATTCAATTCGGACACAACGATGAAAAGGTGAACAAACCCGACCGTGGCACTTACCCCGGAGGCTCTTTCGACGAGATCCTGACACGGATGGTGAAAGAAGTCAAGAAAAAGGGTGCCAATCCCATTCTGATGAACTCCATCGTGCGCCGTAATTTCCCCTCACAGGAAATTGACAATACGAAAGACGTAAGTGATGAACCGAAAGAAAAGACCGGTCCAAAGAATGTTGACCCCAATAAGGAAGGCGACATTTTGGTGGATACACACGGTGACTATCTGCTTTCTCCAAAAAATGTCGCTAAAAAACAGAAAGTGACATTCATTGACTTGAATGCAGGAACTCACAATCTTGTGCAATACCTCGGCCCGCAAAAGTCAAAGTCAATCTACATGTGGATACCTGAAGGCAAATACAAATTCTGCCCCAAAGGGAAAATCGACAATACGCATCTCAACATATATGGTGCAAGTGTGATAGCACGCATGGCTGCCGATTCACTTGCCAAGAGAGTGCCGGGACTCGCGCCATACGTGATTCCCCAGTCGGATGCACGCGAAATGGAATATAAGGTCACAGACTTGGCTGTGTATGCCAACGACAGCACCGCTCTCCAGACAGCAGCCATCCAGAATGTGATTGACATAGCTGAAGCAAATGGTGGCGGCAAGATTGTATTCCCTGCCGGTACGTATCTTACAGGTGCTCTGTTCTTCAAGCCCGGCACTCGCCTTGTGCTTGAAAAAGGTGCTAAAATCAAAGGATCCGACGACATTGAGAACTTTCCTCTTATTCCTTCGCGTATGGAAGGCAAAAGCATATATTATTATGCCGCCCTTATAAACGCCTACTATGTTAAGGACTTTGAGATTACTGGTGAAGGTTCAATAGATGGCAACGGATACTTGTATTGGAGAGACTTCTGGACAAATCGCGACCGTGCTGTGGTAGCAGGGCGTGAATGGACCAACCTTGAGGCTCACCGTCCGCGACTTGTGTTCCTATGGGGATGCGACAATCTGAAGATCTCAGGTGTCAATTTGCAAAATTCACCCTTCTGGACCACACACCTGTATAATTGCAACGACGTGCTGATTGAAAATTGCCGTATCACAGCCCCGCGCGATGGAGACCTTCGCGCACCGAGCAGTGATGCCCTCGACCTTGATGCATGCAAAAGAGTGGTAGTTCGCAATTGCTATCTCAACTGCGACGACGATGGCGTTTGTCTCAAAGGCGGCAAGGGAGTTTATTCAAATCGCACGATGGACAATGGTATCTGCGAGGACATTCTTGTTGAAAACTGTGAATTTGGCAGAAACCTTCACGGTGTGCTTACACTCGGAAGCGAATGTGTCCATGCCAAAAACGTCACTGTGAGAAACTGCAAGATTGACATCAATGCCTCAATCCTACGGCTCAAGATGCGTCCCGACACATGGCAGACATACGAGGATATCGTGATTGAGAATATCACCGGCAACTGCGGTACTGTGGTAGATATGAAACCCTGGAAGCAATTCTTTACTCTTGACGGAAGCAACGAGGAGCCTTACGGAATCGTCCGCAACATCAGGATTGAGAACCTTGACGTGAACTGCAATACGTTCTGCCACATTCAGGGCAATCCCGGTGATAAGGTCGATAACTTCCTGTTCAAGAATGTCAATGTAAAAGCCCTTGACCCATCGCTTACAGTAGTTGCTTATCCTTCCATAAAATTTGAAAACTGCACTATGGACGGAAAACCATTCTCGCCAAAAGCAGAACGTCTGAATCTGCCGGAAGAAAACGAATATGATAAATATTAAAACATCATGAAAAAAACTATTTTTACACTATTGGCGGCATGTGTTTGCTCCATGGCCGCTAATGCGGAAGGAATAGCCGAAAGAGCACAGAAGGCTTGGACCGATGTGTATCCGCAGGTGGAAGCCCGTATCAAGGCTCCCACATTCCGCGACAAGGATTACAACATACTTGATTTCGACAAGACAAAAAAGAAAAAAGGAAATAAGGATGCAGCAAAAAGTGCCGATTTCCTTTACACCGACATGATCAACGATGCCATCAAAAAATGTAATGCAGATGGTGGCGGTCGTGTGATTGTGCCTGCCGGTACTTATCTTACAGGTCCTGTTCATTTGCTCAGCAATGTGAACCTGCACCTCGAAGAGGGCGCAACACTCCTTTTCACTACCGACCTCTCCAAATATTATCCCATGGTACTTACCCGCTGGGAGGGAATGGACTGCTACAACTATTCTCCGATGATTTATGCCTACAAGCAAGAAAATATCGCAATTACCGGCAAGGGTACTATCGATGGCGGTGCGAGCCGCGACAACTGGTGGGGTATGGTAGGCAATGAACGCTGGGGTTGGAAAGAAGGCCAGGAATCACAGCGCAGAGGTCGCCGCATTCTCATGGAATGGAACGAAAGCGGTGTTGATGTGTTCGAACGTCGAATGGGCCAGGGCTATGGTATGCGTGTTCAGCTTGTCAATCCTGTGGATTGCAAGAACGTGTTGATTGAAGATGTGACCATGCTCCGTGCCGCATTTTGGGTGATGCACCCTCTGCGTTGTCAGAACGTAACAGTGCGTGGCGTGCATGTACAGAATGATGGTCCCAATGGTGACGGTTGCGATCCGGAATCATGCAAGGACGTGCTGATCGAAAGATGCTACTTTGACACAGGCGACGACTGCATCGCCATCAAGAGTGGCCGTAACCGCGACGGGCAGCGTTGGAATCTGCCAAGCGAGAATATAATCGTCCGCGACTGCTACATGAAGAATGGTCACGGAGGCGTGGTTGTAGGCAGTGAAATTTCAGGTGGCTACAAGACTCTATTCGTTGAAAACTGCAAGATGGACAGCCCTGAACTCGAACGTGTGATCCGCATCAAGACCAATCCTTGCCGTGGCGGCGTAATTGAGGATATTTATGTGCGCAATGTTGAAGTCGGCCAGTGCAAGGAAGCAGTGCTGAAAATCAACCTTGACTATGAACCCAAGGAAATTTGCAAGCGCGCATATCCACCGACAGTGAGAAACGTATATCTTGAGAATGTCAACTGCAACAAGAGCAAATATGGCGTCTATATCATTGGTCTTCCCGACAAATGCAATGTTTATGATATAGAAGTTAAGGATTGCAACTTCAATGGTGTGGCCGAAGGCAACAAGATGACCGGTGAATTCAAGGACGTAGTATTCGACAACCTCAAAATCAATGGTGTTCCGGCTTTATATGGCAAACCACTCGCTTACAAGATGGCTCTGTCTGAAATGACTCGCATTCCTGAAAGCCAGACAATCGACGTAAACGGTGTGAAGTGGAGTTATGCAGCAGCCGTAGAAATTGAAGGTATTTTGGCGGCAGCTCAAAAATATAATGACAAGGATCTCCTCAATTATGCTCTCAACTATGCTGATTTCTTTGTGAATCCCGACGGATCGATCAAAGCCTTCAAGAAGGATTCCTACAACATCGACAACGTCAAAGGTGGTACGGTAATTCTCAAGGCCCTTGACATAACAGGCGACCAGAAATATAAGGCCGCTGCCGACACTATCTACGGACAACTCCTCCAGCAACCTCGCACCAAGTCGAAAAACTTCTGGCACAAGCAGATTTATCCTTGGCAGGTATGGCTCGATGGTCTTTACATGGGACAGCCGTTCTATGCTGAGTATGTCAACAGATATCTCAACGGTGACAAGAAACTTTGGGATGACATTGCCAATCAGTTCCTCACTGTAGGCAAGAAGACTTACGACAAGAACACAGGTCTCTATCGCCACGCTTGGGATGAGAAGAAAAAGATGTTCTGGGCCGACAAGAAGACCGGACAGTCACAACATGCATGGGGACGCGCAATGGGCTGGTACATCTGGGCTCTTACAGACGTGCTCGAGCAAATGCCGGCAGATCATCCCAAAAGAGCTGAAATGCTGAAACTGCTACAGAGTGTTGCCGATGGAATAGTGAAATATCAGGATCCCAAGACCGGGGTATGGTATCAGGTAATGGATGAACCGGGCAAGGAAGGCAATTATCTCGAAGCTACCGCTTCCTCGATGTTCGTATATAATCTTCTTCGTGCTGTACGTCTCGGACTTCTCGACCAGAAGTATCTTGCACCGGCCAAGAAAGGTTATGAAGGCATCGTGGATACTTTCATCAAGGAGAATCCCGATGGAACTATTTCTCTGACCAACTGCTGTGCTGTGGCCGGACTTGGTCCCGACAAGAGTCCACGCCGCGACGGTTCGTTTGAATATTATCTGAGCGAACCTATACGCGACAATGACTCCAAAGGTGTAGGTCCGTTCATTCTCGGAAGTCTTGAATACGAAAATCTTTCCAAATAATGAGAATTTCCAATATAATAATCATAAACAGTGCTATCGTCGCGACGGGATGTCTCGCCGCGACGACACTGCTTCCATCTTGCACGGAAGCAAGCGCCAAAATTGACCGCCAGGCTCTCGTCAGCCGCAACAATCCACACCTCACATCCGTTGATACGCTGGCATCCCTGACTGTCGGGAATGGTGGGTTTGCTTTCACGGCCGATGTAACCGGTCTCCAGACATTCCCTGACGAGTATGCCAACGGAGTGCCACTCGGCACCATGAGCGACTGGGGGTGGCACAGTTTTCCCAATACCGAAAATTTCAGCTTTGACGAGACTCTCAAGGAATATGACTTCGGACGTGGAAGAACCGAACTATACTCAACCCAGATAAAAGATGACGAGCGTAAGAAAGCTGCCTGCGACTATTATCGAGTTAATCCCCATCGGCTGCACCTCGGAGCCCTCGGATTCCACAATATGAATCTTGATGCCATTGATGGTATCGACCAGACTCTCGATATGTGGAATGGTGTGATCAACTCCAAATTCTCGGTAGAGGGCAAAGAAGTCAGTGTGCAGACTTCCGTTGATCCGGAACTTGACCTTGTGGCCGCAAAGATTTCCGACAAAGGCCGACATGCAATTTCGCTGCGATTGCCATATCCCACCGGCAAACACAGTGATGCCGCTTCTAATTGGAACGCAGACTCTCTCCATTCTTCAGAAATAGTACTTTCAGAACCGGGTAAGGCAATCGTGAAGCATACTCTCGACACCACATCCTACTTTATCACCCTAAACTGGGATGGGAAATCAGAAGCTGAGAAAAATGAAGCCAATTCCATAGTGATTACTCCCGATGCCGACAATTGGAGCGTGACAGCTCAATTTACAGAGAAAATCACCGACGGCAACAATCCTGTGGCAGACAACGCCATTAAGACTGCTTCCGACTATTGGCAAAGTTTCTGGAAAAACGGTGGCGTCGTGGATTTCAGCGAATGCACCGATCCAAGGGCCAAGGAACTCGAACGCCGGGTGGTGCTGTCGCAATATCTTCTGGCTACCAACTGTGCCGGCAACACACCTCCGCAGGAAACAGGACTAACCTACAACTCCTGGTTTGGCAAGTTCCATCTGGAAATGATATGGTGGCATCAGGCCCAGTTTGCCCTATACGGACATGAAGATCTTCTCGCAAGAACTCTTCCCTGGTATGCCACTGCGCGCGACAATGCAAAGGCCATTGCAGAGCGTCAAGGTTTTGAAGGTGTACGCTGGATGAAGATGACCGACCCCTCCTCCATCGAGGCTCCGTCGAGCGTCGGAAGTTTCCTTATCTGGCAGCAACCTCACCTCATATATCTTGCCGAACTCCTCTATCGTGCAAACCCGAACGACAGCGTATTGAAACAATACTATCCTCTTATCGACGAGACTGCTCAGTTTATGGCTTCCTTTGCCGACCGCGATGAAGAAAACGACCGATATATCCTGAAAGGAATAATCCCGGCTCAGGAAACTCTCCGTGCGTCAGAGACAGTCAATCCTCCATTCGAATTGTCTTACTGGCATTTCGGACTCAACACAGCTCAGAAATGGCGCGAGAGAATGGGACTGGAAAGAAATGCCGACTGGGATAAGATTATCAATGGCCTTTCGCATCTTGCTGCTAAAGATTCATTGTATCTTGCCGCTGAGACTGCTCCCCAGACCTACGAAGACATACGTTTCACTTCCGACCACATGGCAGTGCTTGGTGCTCAAGGTATCCTCCCGGCTTCACCTCTCGCCGAACCGGAAATACTCAACAATACCTTCGACTGGATTTATGACAACTGGAACTGGGACAAGACATGGGGATGGGATTATCCCACAACTGCCATGTGCGCTGCAAGAGTGGGAGAACCTGAAAAGGCTGTCAATGCACTTATGATGGATAAACGCACCAACACCTACCTACCCAACGGCCACAATTTCCAGGACAACCGACTAAGATGTTATCTGCCGGGCAACGGTGGACTGCTGACAGCCATTGCTCTGATGACTGCCGGATGGGACGGCTGCGAGATAGAGAATCCGGGATTCCCCAAAGATGGCACTTGGAATGTGAAATGGGAAGGCATCAAGCCTCTCCCCTAAACATATTTGAACCTCTACCTAATATCATGAACACAAAAATCAAATCTACACTTTTAGCGCTGGCGACTCTCGGTCTCTTCTTTGAGACTGAGGCCGCCGGCCTGCATTATACACCATACGGCAATTCGGTGATATCTACCAATGGAACTGTTAAATTCAACAGAGGTCTGTATGGTGCGCATACCGGCTTCCGCGTGGATTGTTCCGACTTCCCCGAGTTTGGAATTTATATGCCAAACATGGGCGGCAACATTCGCTTCAATCTCCCCCAAGGTGATTGCAAAGCCATTTATACTCCGGGGCGCATGGATTATGACCAGGGAGGCGTTGACCTTCAGGTCCAGGTCGGAAGATCCGACGACATGATAATCTGGAGATTCACCAACTCCTCTAAAGAAAAGAAAGAAGTGTCATTCCGCTACGGAGGGGCTTCAGGCAAACGATTCTCACGCGAGGGAGACCTCGGCGTGGATAAACCTGACTGCTTCGATTTCAAAGAAGAGAACTGCAATGGGAATGTCTATCGAAAGGAAAAAGACAGAACCATAGTGGAATTTGGCACAAAAAACCATTACACCGCCACTCTAATCACCGGCGATGCAAATGTCAAAATTACGAACACACCTTGTCTTGAGGGTTCTTTCACCCTTAGCCCCCGACAGACAAAATATATAGCGTTTATACCTTCTGATTCAAAAATCGCTTACAAGCATCTTGCATCTCTCTTTGACAAAGCCGAGAAAGACAGATCGGAACTCGCATCTTCCGTTATGTTTGAAGCCCCTGATGAATGGCTCATGCCGGTGGGTGGTGCCCTTGCAATTGCAGGCGATGCCATCTGGAGCGGAGAGGCATGGCTTCACGGCTCTATAGGCTGGCGCACTCCTCATCTTGGTTGGCGTGGCGCCTATACCGGAGACGCCATAGGTCGCCACGACAGGGCCAAGACACATTTCTACAACTATGCAAAGAATCAGATTGATTCCATACCTGCCATATATCAACATCCCCAGCAAGACACTGCCTTGAATCTTGCAAGGGCTCGCAAAGTGTGGGGCACTCCGATGTATAGCGACGGTTATATCTGCCGTCGTCCCGGACATAAGAATGAAATGTCGCACTACGACATGAATCTTGTATATGTCGATGCCATGCTCCGACATTTCCGCCACACCGGCGACAAAGAGGCAATGCGACACCTCTTCCCCACTCTGAAGCGTCATCTCGAATGGGAGAAAAAGAATTTTGATCCGGATGGTGATGGCCTTTATGATGCCTATTGCTGCATCTGGGCAAGTGATGCCCTTTACTATAATGGAGGCAAGGTGACACATTCTTCGGCCTACAACGCATTTGCCAATCGACTTGCCGCCCAGGTGGCCCGTCAGATAGGTGAAGATCCAACTCCATTTGAACTGGAGGCTGCAAAGATCACCCATTCCATCGACTCCGCACTGTGGCTCGATGACAAGGGACATTGGGCAGAGTTTCAGGATGTGATGGGGCTGGCTCGTATTCACGACAAACCCGCCGTATGGACCATATACCATGCCGTGGATTCCGAAATCACTGATCCTCTAAAGGCATACGCTGCCACTGTGTATGTGGATCAGAATATCCCTCATATTCCTGTATCTGTGGAAAATGGCAAACAGCTTTACACCATTTCCACCACTAACTGGAAACCATATTCCTGGAGCATCAACAATGTTGCCATAGCGGAAGTCATGCACACCGCCCTTGCCTATTGGCAAGCCGGCAGACCTGACGAGGCTTACGCACTCATGAAGGGTGTGGCATACGACAACATGCTCGGCGGAGCATCTCCTCTGAATTTCGGACAAATCAGTCGTTTTGATGCGGCCAGAGGGGAATGCTACCGTGATTTTGCCGACCCAATCGGTGTGTGGAGCCGTGCCCTGACTGAAGGTCTTTATGGAATCCGCCCGGATCTGTTGTCGGAAAAGCCTCATATCGATATCATCCCCGGATTCCCTTCCGATTGGAATGACGCATCAGTGAAACTCCCCGATCTGTCTTATTCTTTCAAAAGGGTTGGCAACAAGACTTACTATAATATTGAAAACAACTATACCGGATATCCGGAAGTTATCCTCCAAATTAACGGTAAGGGCCTAAAACAAGCTACAGTCAATGGTAAACCTGTGTCATGGCATCCCATCGGGTATTCTGTGGGATATCCGCGTGTAGCCATCGACGTCGATTTCGACAAGAGCAATTCTGCTGAAATTGCTCTCGAGTATGGAGCAGAATCATCCGAATATCCTACAGGAATCGTCCAAAAAGAAGGTCCCGTCACTTTCAAGGAGATGACTGACGGCACTCTGAGATGGTATGCAGCAGAAATAGATGCAAGGCAACCTCATGACATTATTGCCGAAGGTTTTGATGAAGTTGTATCAGACCACTGCCGGCCGATAGATATCAGCCACATCTATAATGCAAACGTATCAGATATTTTCAAAAATGAATATCTCAGTCCCCGACCGATGACCACAACACTCCAGATACCCAAGCAAGGCATAGGCGAATGGTGTCATCCTACCATGACAGCAGAAATTGACGACTCCGGTCTTCGCAGAATCGTTGCTGAAAACGGTGGCGTTTTCAAGACCGAATCCGGAATACCCTTCAGCATGAATTCAGATGGTAAGAATATCGCCTACACATCACTTTGGGACAATTATCCGGATTCCATTCAAGTGAAACTTGATGGTAAGGGAAGTCACGCATATCTCGCAATGGCTGGAAGCACAAACCACATGCAATGGGGATTGCCAAACGGTGTGGTAGAGATACGCTACAAAGACGGATCTTCAGAAAACTTCATTCTTGAGAATCCTATAACATGGGCACCTATTGAACAAGATTTCTACACCGATGAATACGCTTTTGCGCAGCCGGACAATGCCCCCCTACCCCTTCGATTCAGTCTTGAAGACGGCACTCAGAGTCGTCGGCTCGGAGATGTCAAGAATATCTCCGGAGTCGAGCCACGCCGTATTCCCGGAGGGGCCGGCATCCTTCTTGACATTCCTCTTGACTCATCAAAAGACCTCGACAGCCTTTCAGTCAAAACTCTTTCTAACGATGTTGTCATAGGTCTGATGTCGGTGACTCTGCAAAATTAAGAATAAAAATCCCATATCATGAATAAAAATTTAAAGAAACTATCTTTTCTGGGTCTGTTTGGGCTTGCATCTCTATTGGGAAATGCCCAACCAGCTCCTACAGATTGGTATGACATCACCACTACTCATAAACCATTTGTACGCTGGTGGTGGCATGGAAGTGCCGTCAATCCCGAGGGACTGACATATAATCTTGAAGAGTTTGCACGTCAAGGCATAGGTGGTGTTGAGATTACGCCTATTTATGGAGTGCAGGGGAATGAAGCCAACGATATCGAATATCTCTCCGACAAATGGATGGATATGCTTCGCCATGTGACAAGTGAAAGTCGCCGTCTTGGTCTTCAGACAGAGATGAACAATGGGACCGGATGGCCTTTCGGTGGTCCGGAAGTCACTGAAGATGAAAGTGCCCAAAAATTGATAATCCGCTCATGGGATGTTGCCCCCGGCAAGAAAATAGCGGGCAAAATAGAACCTGAGGATGCAAAACAATTGAAAGTGGCGAAGGTTGAGAAAATCATGGCAGTTGATGGTGACACCAGAATAGATATCACCAATAAACTCGGCAAAGACAATACGCTCAACTGGAAGGCTCCCAAAAAAGGCGACTGGAAAGTATATGCGCTATTCGCGGGCCGAACATTCCAGAAAGTAAAACGTGCGGCACCCGGTGGTGAAGGATATGTGGTGAATCATTACGACAGTGTTGCCGTGAAGAAATATCTTGACCGTTTTGACCGTGCTTTCTCAGGTCGCGAGGATATCTTCCCAAAGGTGATGTTTAACGATTCATACGAAGTGTATGGATCAGATTGGACCGAAGGGTTGTTTGAGGAGTTTGCCAAAGACCATGGCTATCGACTTGAACAATATCTTCCGGAATTTGCTGACACCAAAAATCAGACCGAGTTGCGAGGAAGAATAGTAAGGGATTATCGGCAGACTCTTGGCAGGGTGCTACGTGAGAATTTTACTGATGTATGGACCCGTTGGGCGCATTCACACGGAGCTGAGATACGCAACCAAAGCCATGGAAGCCCGGCCAACATACTCGACCTGTATGCGATAGTGGATATTCCGGAGTGCGAGTCATTCGGACGTTCCGACCTGAAAATACCGGGACTTCATCCCACCGGTCCGTTCAAATCAAGCGATGCCGACCCGGCCGTTTTGAAATTTGCATCCTCTGCAGCCCATATCGCGGGTAAACCACTTGTCTCTTCTGAGACATTGACTTGGCTTACTCAGCATTTCCATACCTCATTGGCAGTTGCCAAGCCGGAAATTGACCAGATGTTGGCATCAGGTGTGAATCACATGTTTTTTCATGGAGCAACATACTCACCGAAAGGTGTGGAATTTCCGGGATGGCTATTTTATGCATCCATCAATATGTCTCCTACAAATACGATATGGAATGACGCTGACGGTTTGCTAAATTATATAGCACGTTGCCAAGCTTTCTTAACAGCCGGAAAGTCAGATTCAGATGTGCTTCTGTATTTCCCTATCGACGACCTCTGGCAACGCCAGGATGGCATCTACATGATGTTCGACATACACAGCATGGATAAGAAAATGCCGGAGGTGAAGAAATGGGTAGGTGAACTTGTAAACGCCGGCCTTGATCCTGATTATCTTTCCGATGCACTTATAGCAGACTTATCAGTGGCTTCCGATGGCTCTATAATATCCAAAGGTGGAAATGTATATAAATCCATTATAGTTCCACCGGTCAAATTTATGCCGGTTGAGACACTGAAGTCTCTTAAGAAACTAAAGGAAAAGGGTGCTAACGTAATATTCGTCGAATCCCTGCCGGGTGACGTACCGGGACTCGGAAATCTTGAAGCAAGACGCAACCTTTTGAACTCTCTGAAGAGCGACATGGTGGCTCCGGTGAAGGATATGCAGGCTGCAATCCGAATGTCGGGTGCCACACCTGAGCCTTTGCGTGGCAATGGTGTGTCTCTGTTAAGACGGGTAAACGAACTTGGAGGAAACAACTATTTCCTCGCGTTGCTGAGCGACAAGAGACTTGACGGATGGCAGACCCTTGCCACTCCTTCTGAAAGCGTCATGATTTTCGATCCCCTCACGGGAAAGAAAGGAAAGGCCCGCACCCGCAAAGGTTCCAACGGCAACA
The DNA here is from genome assembly GCA_023667055.1 of Muribaculum sp. Classification (GTDB taxonomy): domain Bacteria; phylum Bacteroidota; class Bacteroidia; order Bacteroidales; family Muribaculaceae; genus Lepagella. The sequence continues at coordinate 82,139 of JAMPAV010000004.1, forward strand.
CGGAGATTTATCTGCAGGTTGAACCAGGGCAATCCCTCCTTTTGAAAACTTTCCCCAAGGCTATCGATGCGGAAGATTGGACATATTATAAGAAATCGGAGTCTCCTTTCGTTATTGATAAAGGATGGAGCATTGAGTTTGTGGAGAGCGAACCTGCCATAGACGGTGTGTTTGCCACCGACACCCTCACGGCATGGACAAATCTTCCGGTTGAAGCTGCCAAGGTCAATACCGCCACGGCCCGCTACAAGGTGGATTTCGAACTGCCGCAGGATGTCGAAGCCGATGAATGGATTCTCGACCTCGGTGACCTTCGCGAAAGCGCTGTGGTGAGAGTCAATGGCAAAGAGGCGGGGAAAGTATGGAGTGTGCCTTACACAATAGAGATTGGCAAATGGCTTACTCCCGGAGCAAACATTCTTGAGATTGACGTTACGAATCTTCCTGCCAACCGCATCGCAGACTACGACAGGAGGGGCGTGAAATGGAGAATATTCAAGGATGCCAACATTGCGAATGTGGATGGCTCAAAACTGAATGACTATTCCGGGTGGGATTTGATTCCGGCCGGCCTCAACTCTCAGGTATCGCTGACACCTCTGAAAAAGCAATAAATCATAATGACAACTTAAAACTGACAACTGACAACTAAAAAAACATATCATGAAAAAATTAATTCTAAGCTTTATGACCGCGCTGATGGTAATCCCCGCATTCGGCGCAAAAGAGCAGCTTCCCACTCAAAAGGAAACGCTGCAGACTCTGATTAAAGTCAACGACCTTTACATGCGTCGGCATCCTGATCCGCTGGAAGGTATCCCTTACTATTCACGCAAGAAAGTCTATGAGGCAAATATATGGACACGAGCCATATATTTCGAAGGGCTTATGGGACTCTATTCGATATATCCCGCCAACAATTATTGGCAATATGCCACTGACTGGGCTAACGGTTTCAAATGGGGAATGCGACGCGATGACACCACCACCCGCAATGCCGACAACTACGCCTGCTGTCAGACATACATCGACCTGTATAATCTCACTCCGGAGCCGCAGATGCTGACAAAGACCAAGGCTCTATGCAATATGCTTGTCAATACTCCGCAGGTGGATGACTGGACATGGATAGATGCCATACAGATGGGTATGCCGGTTCTTTACAAACTGAGCCAGACCACCGGCGATTTCAAATATGCCGAGAAAGCATGGAAAATGTATGAATGGAGCCGCAACACTCTCGCAGGCGGTCTCTTCAACGTGAAGGAAGGTCTTTGGTGGCGTGATGCTGACTTCGTGCCCCCCTACAAGGAGCCAAATGGCAAAAACTGCTACTGGTCCAGAGGTAACGGCTGGGTAGTGGCTGCTCTCGTAAAGGTGCTTGAGGCCGGACCTGCCGATGACCCGCACCGTCAGGTTTATATCGACGACCTGAAAGCAATGTGTGAGGCTCTCGTGAAATGCCAGCGTAAGGATGGATTCTGGAACGTATCGCTCCACGATGAAAGCAACTACGGAGGCAAGGAACTCTCCGGAACAGCCCTGTTCGTGTATGGAATGGCCTGGGGTGTACGTCAGGGAATCCTCGACAAGAATAAATATATGCCTGTCATCACCAAGGCCTGGAATGCAATGGTAAAAGATGCTGTGCATGAGAATGGCAATCTCGGATTTGTGCAAGGCACCGGTAAGGAACCTAAAGACGGTCAGCCCGTGGCTTACGACTCAAAGCCCGACTTTGACGATTACGGCACCGGATGCTTCCTTCTCGCCGGTACAGAGGTTTACAAGCTGTAATTTAAAAGACATATTTTGTTTAATCGGCTGCCCCTGCGAGGGTGCAGCCGATTTTGTGTATATTGAACCAATTGCCGGAGCGACTTGTTAGAACAATGAGTCAAATCTCAACTTAATTTATATATTATGGAAACAAAATTTGAACAGAAAGCGCAGTTTCATCTGTCTGACGCTATCAACTATCAGAAAGGTAAAGTAGAATTCGAAACTATAATGTCGAGCCACAATGGCTCAGTGATTCTTGTGGCACTTGACAAGGACTCTCACCTCGACTCTCACCCCGCTCCCGAAGATGTGCTTATATATATACTCGAGGGAGAAGCCGATTTCCATATCGCGGAAGATGTGGAACGCCTGTCGCCGGGTGACTCGATGCTCCTTGCCAAAGGAACACTTCACTCGGTCAAACCGCTTAGAGACACGAAGGTCATGATTGTAAAAATACGTCCGTAATCTCTGCATTGTGGTATTAGAAAGTAATCATAAAAAGTTGACTCGTTTATCGGTCAACTTTTTTTCTGCTTAAAACAACCAACAAATAGTCTTTCAAATCAAGAAAATCTTACTCTTTTAATTTGGTGTTTTAATAAAAATAGTTTATCTTTGCAATATATTGTAAAATCAAAACACAAATCAATCTAACTGACATGAGAAACGGAAAGTTACTTCTTGCCACACTCGCGTTGGCTTCCGGGCTGAGTGCTGGTGCAGCAACCAACAATCTCGTTGTGAAGACCAACAAGGTGGGTGCTCCAATCCAACCCACCATGTATGGCATCTTCTTTGAAGATATCAATTATGCCGCTGATGGTGGCCTTTATGCAGAGCTCATCAAAAACCGCTCCTTTGAGTTTCCACAGACTTTTATGGGATGGAACACCTTTGGAAATGTACAGGTGAAAGATGACGGCCCATTTGACAAAAATCCTCACTACGTGCGTCTTGGTAACCCCGGACATGCCCACAAACATACCGGTCTGGAAAATGAAGGCTTTTTCGGCATCGGTGTTGAGAAAGACAAGGAATACCGCTTCTCGGTATGGGCGCGAACCGTTGACGGCGACAAGGCCAAAATACGTGTGGAACTGACCGACCCCGACACTATGGGCGACAGACAGGCGTTCACTCAAGGCACTCTTGAAATCTCCGGCAAAGAGTGGAAAAAATATACCCTCACTCTCAAGTCAAGCAAAACTGAGCCTAAGGCTCATCTGAGAATATTTCTCGTTAAGCCTGAAAACGCAGTCGATCTTGAACATGTATCTCTATTCCCTGTTGATACTTGGAATGGACATGAAAACGGTATGCGCAAAGACCTTGCACAGAAACTTGCCGACCTGAAACCGGGCGTATTCCGTTTCCCTGGCGGCTGTATCGTAGAAGGTACAGATCTTGCAACACGCTATCAGTGGAAAAACACCGTGGGTCCGGTTGAGAATCGTCCTCTGAACGAAAACCGCTGGCACTACACTTTCCCACATCGTTTCTTCCCCGACTATTTCCAAAGCTATGGACTTGGATTCTATGAATATTTCCTTTTGAGTGAGGAAATCGGTAGTGAGCCTCTCCCTATTCTAAGTGTGGGACTTGCATGTCAATTTCAGAACAACAATCATGATGCCCATGCCTGGGGAGAGGACCTTCAGCAATATATAGACGATGCTCTTGACCTCGTGGAATTTGCCAATGGAAGCACAGATACCGAATGGGGAAAATTACGTGCAGAGATGGGGCATCCCGAACCATTCAATCTTAAGTTCATTGGCATAGGTAATGAGCAATGGGGTGAAGAATATCCGGAGCACCTGAAACCGTTCCTTGAGGTAATGCGCAAGGCGCATCCGGAAATCAAGATTGTCGGTAGTTCCGGACCCGACTCTGAGGGCGACAAGTTTGATTATCTATGGCCTCAGATGAAGGAACTTAAGGCAGACCTCGTTGACGAACATTTCTATCGTCCCGAATCTTGGTTCCTCAGCCAAGGGCGTCGCTATGACAATTACGACCGTAAGGGTCCAAAAGTGTTTGCCGGAGAATATGCCTGCCATGGAAAAGGGAAGAAATGGAATCACTTCAATGCCGCTCTTCTTGAATCTGCATTCATGACCGGACTTGAAAGAAACGCCGATGTGGTGCACATGGCCACATACGCCCCACTCTTTGCTCACATGGAAGGTTGGCAATGGCGACCTGACATGATATGGTATGACAATCTGGAAAGTTTCCCGACATGCAGCTACTATGTTCAGCAACTCTATGGCACAAACAAAGGCACCAATGTCCTCCCCCTGACCATGAATGGCAAGACTGTAGCCGGTGATGATGACCAGAATGGTCTGTTTGCAAGCGCTGTAATTGACAAGGACAACAATACCTATATTGTAAAGGTGGCAAATGTTGGTGATGAGGCACAGGATCTCAACATCACATTCGACGGCATGAAGAAGAAGGCTTCGCTCAATGGTGGCAAGGTTGTGACTCTGCACTCAGATGTGGAGACAGCTGAGAATAGCCTTGAGAATCCGGGGCTTATTGCTCCACAAGAATCGGCGATTGAAGTTTCCGGTAAGGAATATTCAACCACAATAGGTCCGAAAACGTTTGCTGTATATACATTCAATATAACCCAATAATAAAAAGAAATGACACAGTTTAATGATCAGGAGGCCCGCGAACTGATTGAGAGCGGTAAACCTGTAGTAATCGATTTCTGGGCCACTTGGTGTGGTCCCTGCATCAAGCTTGGTCCCGTGGTGGAGGAACTCGCAGAAAAATATGGCGACAAGGTGACAATCGGCAAACTCAACATTGATGAAAACGATGAGGTTGCCTCTGAAAACCGCGTCCGCAACATCCCGACCGTCCTTTTCTTCAAAGATGGAGAAGTTAAGGAACGCTCAGTAGGCCTGGTGAAACTCGCAGACCTCGAAGCCAAGCTTCAGTCGATATTATAATAACTCTTACAATCGCAAAGGAGGACTCGCTTTCCAGCGGGTCCTCTTTTTTCATGAGGGCATGCCTTAACACTTAAAGGTATAATCATACCGATACATGAGGATTGTTAAATTGTTGCGGTGGGCGACTGTCGGTTTTTCACACTGCGCTGAGCCACAACCATCAAGAACTTATTGAAAATTGAGTATTTATTTGTCAGAATAAAAATAAAATAGTAATTTTGCATTGACAAAAAGTGTGACTAAACACACTTTTTGTCATCGACATGATTATAGAAAGAAACTATTATTTAAGACAACTAATTAATCTACAACATAATGGTATGATTAAGATTGTCACCGGCATTCGTCGGTGTGGTAAATCTTTTCTACTTTCTACGATATATGGAAATTGGTTGAAAGAGCATGGTGTGGATGAGAATCATATCATAGATATCAATCTTGAAGATCGAAGGAACAAGGTTTTAAGAGATCCAGACAAATTGTTGGAATATATTGATTCACGATTGAATGATGAAAGCATGCACTATGTCATGATTGATGAAATCCAGCTTGTACCCGAATTCGAAGACGTGCTTAATAGTTACCTTAACAAAAGTAATGTCGATGTATATGTAACTGGCAGCAACGCTCGCTTTTTGTCAAGTCAGGTTAGAACTGAATTTGCTGGGCGAGGTGACGAAGTGAGGCTCTATCCCTTGACGTTTAAAGAGTATTGCAGCGCTATAGATGTTGATAAAGATATTGCACTAAAGGATTTTATGATCTACGGGGGTATGCCACAAGTTGTATTGAAAAGCACGCCAAATGAAAAAGCTAAACTTTTGGATGCCCTATTTGAACGTGTTTATATCCGTGATATTATAGAACGATACAAGTTGAAAAATAAGGAGGTACTTGATGAGCTGCTAAACATACTTGCGTCATCTATAGGAGGATTAACGAATGCAACAAAATTAGCAAACACATTCGCCAGCGTCAAACATGAAAGCGTGAGCCGCAATACAATTGTAAGCTATCTCGAATATATTTGTGAATCCTTTCTAACAGAAAAAGCGACAAGGTATGACATAAAAGGCAAACGATACATAGAATCATTATATAAATACTATTTCGCAGATTGTGGATTACGGAATGCTCGGTTGAATTTTAGGCAGATAGAATATACTCATCTTCTTGAGAATGTCATTTACAATGAATTGATAGCCCGCGGATTCAGCGTTGATGTTGGAATAGTGCCAAAACAAGAAAAGGATGATCAAGGCAATCGTGAACGTCAATATTATGAAGTTGATTTTGTATGTAACCAAGGCAGCCAACGATACTATATTCAATCAGCTTACAGAATGATTAATGAGGAGAAGGTAAAACAGGAAGAAGCATCATTACGCAATATTGATGATTCATTCAAGAAAATAATTATTTTGGGTGAATACACACCTGTACTTCACAATGAGGCAGGGATTACCATAATATCCATATATGATTTCCTTCTTAAAGACAACTCCTTAGAGTTATAATTATTTCTATATCAAATTTCCAACGAGTCCTGAAGTACAAAATTTAAGGGATCTAATTGAAAGAGTACCAGACTATGAACAGCATCGCATTTGCACAGCAGCATAAGATATTCAAGAGACTTGAGTCCGTCACCAACTATGCAAATCTTGACAGAGCCCAGCGTCTTGCGTATGACGAGGACCTGAAGATCTACCGTGACTTCCAGAAGTGTATGGACTTCAAACCGGAGGAAGAAAATATTGAGAATTGAATATTTATTTTCGCGGAGGGAGCAATGCGAGCATTGTCCTTAAGTGCCTCTATTCACAAAATGCCCCTTCGATATAATCTTATATAAATTTCATGCTCCAACCCTGAAAAAATGAAAAAAATGAAAAAAAATGAAAAAAATTAGAATTTTTTTTGCTATTATAAAGTTTTTTTTTTAAAATTTGCGCCTGACTAATAATTTTTTCCATAATGCAAATCTTTAAGGTATTGATATGTTGACGAAGATTAGACCTATAATCATATTGATTTTTATTGCTACTATAATGGCCGGGTGCAAGAAAGTTGAGATTATGACTCAAAAGACTCGTTATGGGGAGGCTTATATAAATGATATCAAATTGTATGATTATGCTACTGTAAAGGAACTTTTGGTCAGTTCGGCGGCGTATCAGTTAATGCCCTTGGCTGATTTCATAAAAACCGGTAAAGGCGTCTCCTATTTGCAGACTACACTACGTAAGGAGAACGAGGATGATCCAAACAATTTCTGGTTTATCCTTATTGGGATTCCGGCAGATGAAAGTTTCCCGGTATTAAACAAAGAATATAACATATGTTACAACGAAAACGTGGAATACGGCAGCATTCATAGATCTTTTAAGTACACCCGCGAGCTTGAGAATCTATTCAACTCCGGCTTAGGGGACGAGACATTGGGTATTGCCGGAATACGCACACCAACTTCCGGAGATAATTTGATTCCTCTGACAGGGAAAATAAGTTTCTACAAATATGATGAGAAAAACGGAATTTATTATTCTCGTTATACTCTTGAAAGTTTGGAAGATGCCGATAGCGAGCCATGCATAATTGAAGGAGAGTTTCACAAACAAATTCAAATATACAATTAGGTATAAAATACAATAATCAAAACAATAAATCTACTAAAATGAAAACATTTGTTAAAAGTATCTTAGTTGTACTTGTCGCCGTATTAGCCGGATGTGCCAAAGAAGAAAGTCCGGAAAATGAAACTCTTGAAAGTGTCTCGCTTTCATTTGTGCATGAAGCTATTGCTAATGCATCTGAAAAGAACTTTGAGAAAGAGAATCTTCCTGCATGGCTCACCGAATACATACACGGTTTAAGGCCTGACAATTTTAGAAACGTGGCTGCATTTCAAACGAAATGGAAAGGCGAAATAGTGTATTATGTTTACGATGACTACTTCTCTTGTCTGCTGTGTACCACTTTCAAGTCAGACGGTGAGAAATTCGATGGGTCAGATAATGACTTTTATGCTTTTTGGAATTCTCCGCGAGACTGGGATATTGTCTATCTAAGCAAAAGTAAAATCCATGATCTATAAAGAAGTTTTAGTTACATCGATTTGATTTACACGATAGGGCGAGCAATAATATTGCTCGCCCTAATCATAGTCTTCCAGATCTTGTTCTTACAAGCACAAAAGAACAAAAACTTTTGGCATACGTTATGGACCCTTATTCCGACAGCACCTTATAGCTTGCCGTCATTGAGTCCAGTTTGTCCAAGACATGCTTGTCGAGAGGTATCTTCCTGCGGCTGTGAATCTTTATGGCCTGTTGGCGTTCGCGGTCGTAGAGACTCAGGTACAACTCCCCTTTTCGAGTGTCTTCAGTGACTTCAAGCGAAGCGAGATAATCAAACAACTCCCTGTCCTCGACATTCCTGTCAATCATGATCTCAAGGCTGTTGGCCACAGAACCTTTCAGACTGTCGAGTGAAGAAACCTCAGTGACCTTGAGCTCAGGCTCAACCGGATTAAACATTTTTCCCTGCACCTTACCCTTTATATATACTGCCTTGCCGGGCTGAAAGCGAGGGAACATGGTCTCATAATCCCTTCCGAAAAACGCGAACTCATGTTTTCCTGTAAAGTCCTCTATGGTTGCCTTGCCAAAAGGCTGTCCACGCTTAGTGGTGCGTGTGATGGCATCTGTCACCATGCCACCCAACGTGATATCAGCTCCCATCTTGTCTGACTTTTCATCCACATTCTCGCAGTTGGCATTGCAACCGTAGGTCAACTCCATGTAATAGTCGTCAAGAGGATGTGCACTCAGATATATCAGCACCAGTTTTTTCTCCTCTTCGAGAAGACGCATCTTATCCCAAGGCTCAAAATCGGGATATGGAGGTCGATTGGTTTCAATCGTTTCAAAATCGCCAAAGAGCGACATCTGAAGAGAGTTCTTGTCGTTCTGATACGTCTGCCCATATTTCACAAGCATGTCCGCGTATGTGGTGTCAAACATCGGATGAAGCAGCATCTCCCTGTGGATACCGAAACTGTCAAAAGCACCGGCAAGAGCCAGGGATTCTATTGCAGCACGGTTGCAACCGGATAAATTCACACGCTCCACAAAGTCATAAATGTCCTTGTATGGTCCATTGGCTTCCCGCTCAGTGAGAATGGCAGCGACGGCATTGGTACCTACCCCCTTGATGGCTCCCAATCCAAAACGGATCACTCCGTCTTTTGAAACACCGAATTTCTCTACTGATTCATTCACATCAGGACCCATAACCTTCAGTCCCATGCGTATGCACTCGTCCATTATGACTTTCAGTTTATCTGCAGCCCCAAGGTTGCGGCTCAGCACTCCCGCCATATATTCTGCAGGATAGTTGGCTTTCAGATACCCCGTCTGATATGCGACCCAGCTATAGCATGTGGCATGGCTCTTGTTGAATGCGTATGAGGCGAATTTCTCCCAGTCGGCCCAAATTTTCTCAAGTACTTCCGCCTTATGTCCATTCTTCTGACCCTCCGCCATAAACTTGACCTTCAGCTTCTGCATCTTGTCGATCTGCTTCTTACCCATGGCCTTGCGGAGCATGTCGCTCTCGCCACGTGTGAAATTGGAAAGAAGACGCGACAGAAGCATGACCTGCTCCTGATACACCGTCACACCGTATGTCTCCTTCAGGTATTTCTCCATGATCGGAATATCATATTCTATTGGCTCCTGTCCATGCTTTCTTGCAATGAAGGATGGAATATAGTCCATAGGCCCCGGACGATAAAGAGCGTTCATCGCAATGAGATCCTCAAACTTTGAAGGCTGTAGCTGTCTTAGATATGTACGCATACCGGCAGACTCAAACTGGAAAGTGGAAGTGGTACGCCCGTCACAATATAGTTTGAAAGTTGCAGGGTCATCAAGAGGTATGTGGTCTATGTCAAGGTCAATACCCTTTGAATTCTTGATATTGGCGAGGGTCTCCTTTATGATGGAAAGGGTTTTAAGCCCAAGAAAGTCCATCTTGATAAGCCCGGTATCCTCAATGATGCTTCCCTCATATTGCGTGGTGATTTGCTTGGTGCCATCGGCATCGGTAGCCATCGACACCGGCACCCAGTCAGAAATCTCGTCTCGGCATATAATCACACCACAAGCATGTATGCCGGTGCCTCGGATATTGCCCTCGAGTTGGGTTGCATATTTGATTGTGTCGCGTATCAGTTCACTTGGATTGTGGGTCTCGGCCTCAAACTCCTTTACATATTTCAATACATTCTTCAGATTGATCTTGGGAGCCTTGCCATCCACTTCCGGCAATCGGTCGGGTATCAGTTTTACAAGTCTGTTTGACTCCGGGATACTGACATCAAGCACACGCGCCACGTCTTTTATGGCGCTTTTGGTGGCCATGGTCTGAAATGTGATGATATGCGCCACTTTCTCCGCGCCGTATTTCTCCGTGACATATTTCAGCACCTCATATCTGCCATCGTCATCAAAATCCACGTCAATATCAGGCAAGGATATACGGTCGGGGTTCAGAAATCTCTCAAACAGCAAGTCATATTTTATCGGATCCACACGCGTGATGCCAAGACAATAGGCAGCAGCCGAACCGGCAGCCGAGCCACGGCCTGGACCTATACTGACTCCTAGTTTGTTTCGTCCGGTATTTATGAAGTCCTGCACAATGAGGAAATATCCCGGAAAACCCATCGTCTTCATTATATACAACTCAAATTTCAGGCGCTCCGCCACTTCCTCCGGCAGTGGGTCGCCATAAATCTTAAGCGCACCCTCCATAGTGAGTTTATTGAGATAGTCGGCCTCAAACTTGATTCGGTAGAGTTTGTCGTAACCGCCAAGGCGGACTATCTTCTTCTCACCTTCTTCTCTCGAAAGCACCACATTGCCATTCTCGTCTTGTGTGAACTCATCATACAGTTCTTCAGTCGTGATACGCTGACGATATTCCTCTTCCGTTCCGAACTCTTTCGGAATCTCGAAAAATGGCATGATCGGGGCATGGTCGATTGAATAAGGCTCAACCTTGTCGAACACCTCCATCGTGTTGGCGAGAGCCTCAGGGACATCGCTGAAGATCGCAGCCATTTCACCCGGTGACTTCAGCCATTCCTGCTTTGTATAGTGCAGTCGGTCATCACTGAATTTCTTCTGCATCGACACGCATATAAGGCGGTCGTGTGCCTCAGCATCGTCCTCGTAGGTGAAGTGCACGTCGTTGGTGGCCACCATCTTGATGTCATATTTCTTCGCAAGTTGCATCAGGATGGGGTTTACCTTCTCCTGTTCCTCATACACACCCTTGTTTGAATTCGGTTTATCGGTCTTGTGCCGCTGAAGTTCAAGATAGTAGTCATCACCGAAAGTGTCTTTATACCATTTCACCCTTTCCTCCGCAGCCTTCAAGTCTTCCTGCAGAATAAATTGCGGAATCTCACCGCCAAGACACGCGCTGCATATTATCAGACCTTCCTTATGAGCCTCAAGCTCTACCCTGTCGGTTCGCGGTTTGAAATACATACCGTCTGTCCATGACTTGCTGACAAGTTTTATGAGATTCTTGTATCCTTTAAGATTCTTCGCCAATACTATAAGGTGAAAACCTCTGTCGTCTTTGTCACCACGGTCCTGCAGACGATTTTTTGCGACATACATTTCGCAACCTATGATTAGTTTGAATTTCCGGTCATCAGGAAGTCCACCGTTCTTTTTATTGACATAGTTCCACATCTCCTTGATGCCAAACATGTTGCCATGGTCGGTAAGGGCTATACCCCGCATTCCGAGTTCAATACTCCGGTCCACAAGTTCCTGTATAGAAGCCTTCCCGTCAAGAAGACTATATTGAGAGTGCACATGCAAATGCGTAAATTCAGCCATAGTTTGATTTAAATTTTGTTCTGCAAAATTTAAGGTTTATAGGTTTATGTGTTTATAAGTTTATTTTATTGGTGAAGGACAATATGGACTACTTCAGTGTTTGACGCGGCCAAAGCCACGGAATGTCTTCACATAATAGGGTTGTGTCATATCGGATATTACCACACCTTTCGATGCCGATGCATGGATGAAATTCTTGTCGTCAACCATTATTCCGACATGTGATATGACATTATCATTTTTGCCAGTGGCAAAAAACACAAGGTCGCCAATCGTGACTTCTTTCTGCTTTATACTTTTGCAGTATTCCGCTTGTTTGGCGCTGTTGCGCGGAAGTTTTATGCCGGCAATCTTGTCATATACCTGAAGCACCATTCCAGAGCAATCCGTAGCAACTCCCTTTTCAGCACACGCATACTTATAAGGAGTGCCAAGCCATGTATATGCCTCATCAACTATTTCCTTATTTAATTTTGACGGCTTCTTGTGTCTGTTTGCCCTGTCACGACTGCGGTTTTTGCCAATTTTGTCAATTTGTGACTGATAGTAATCAGCTGATGACTTCTTTGAGGTATGGCATGAGGTCATTATGGAAGCACACAGTGCCACCAGCAACAGCAAGGGAATTGTTGTGAGATTTCGTTTCATAATGCAAATTTACTTAATCTAAAGGTTTTTTCAAAGAAATTTAATACTTTTTTCATTTCAAAACCGATTATATTAAATAAAATTAAAAATCAGCCATAAGCATATCCTTGGCTTCATTTTTGTTGTTGTTAAGATGTACACAATAATTGTACAACAGACATTCAATTTGAAATTAACATAAATCTATCATAATTCGAAACATGAAAGCAAAGTATCTTGTAGCATTGACTGCAGCTGCAGTCATGATTCCGGCGGCGGGTATGGTATATTCCAGCACCAACAACGCGCAAGGTTCCAAACCTGAATTCATAACCATTTCCAATGCTCCCGGTTTTGAGACCGACTTTACCAAGGCTGCGGAAAGCACTGTAAATTCTGTGGTCTGCATCAAGAGTTTTGTTGTCCGCACCCAACAATATGGTGGCAACCAGGGATATTATGACCCATTCGGTATGTTCGATTTCTTCTTTGGTCCTCAGCAGCGCCAACAGCAACAGCCTCAGCAGAAGAAAAGTGAGCCCCAACAGAGTGGTCTTGGTTCGGGTGTCATCCTAAGTGAGGATGGATACATTGTTACCAACAATCACGTAATCGACGGTGCTGACAAACTTGAAGTGCTCCTTAATGACAATTCCACATACGAGGCAAGAGTGATTGGTACAGATGAGACAACAGACCTCGCACTCATAAAGATTGACGCAAAAGGCCTTCATGCAATAAAGGTGGGTAACTCTGAAAATCTTCGCCTTGGTGAATGGGTGCTTGCAGTAGGCAATCCTTTCGGATTCAACTCCACAGTCACAGCAGGTATCGTGAGTGCAAAGGCAAGAAGTCTTGGAGCAGACTCCCATAAAAGGAACAAAATGGGTATAGAGGCATTCATCCAGACAGACGCCGCTCTTAATCCGGGAAACTCCGGAGGCGCTCTTGTGAATCTGAATGGAGAACTGGTAGGTATCAATGCCGCTATTTATTCAAATACCGGCAGCTACACGGGATTCTCATTTGCCATTCCAACTTCGATTGCGGCAAAGGTGATTGCCGACCTCCGCGAATATGGAACTGTGCAACGTGCTGTCCTCGGAATTTCAGTGGCTGACCTTAATGCTGAAATAGCCAAGGAAAAAGGTATAACCGCCACTAAAACCGGTGTTCTTGTGGCCGGGGTGTCAGACCGTAGCACAGCAAAGGAACTTGACCTTCAGGAAGACGACGTGATTGTTGCCATAAATGGCACAGAAATCAAGAATCTCCCCGAACTCCATGAGCAACTTGCCAAGTATCGTCCGGGCGAAGAGATTAGTGTAACATATTATCGTGATAACAAAAAGATAACCAAGAAAGCGACTCTTCGCAATACACAGGGCGACACATCTATCACCAAGAAAGGTGATTTCTCCGAAGTGGGATGCGCGTTCATGAAACTCAATGCTGAAACGCTTAAGAATCTTGGCATCAGCAATGGTGTGAAAGTCACCGGTCTTAAGAATGGTCCATTCAGAAATGCCGGAGTGAAAGATGGTTTCATAATTACTGAAATCAATGAACGCCCCGTCAAGTCGAGCGAGGATGTGGAGGATATCTACAACCGAATCATGAAGGACGACTCCAACGAAGACAAGGTGATGATCCTCAAAGGACTTTATCCCAATGGAAAGAAAGGTTATTATGCCGTAAACCTCGCAGAATAATTTTTAAGGCAGTGATCAATTTATAGAACCAGCCTTAAAGATTCCCAAGATCAAATCAGAGAGTCCGCATTCTTTGCGGACTCTCTTTCTAAGGCCCCGACTCAAAAAAAATGGCAGTGGCCGGGGCGGCTTTGAGCGAGGGATTTTCGCAAGTCGAAGAGGGAGCTTAGCGAGCTA
>JAMPAV010000050.1 GCA_023667055.1 Muribaculum sp.
CTTTTAAACTATTAAACTTCTAAACTTTAAGTGAGCTTGCGAAACTTAAATTATTAACCTTATTATTTATGAAACGAATAGCAGTTTTTTTGTTGTCAATACTCATCGTCATGCCTACGGTTGCCGCGCAATCACCCGGATATTCCGCCTCTATGATACGCTCCCACGGCGAGGAGTGGTCTGCCGGGAAAACGTGGGACTATGTGAGTGGCCTTGTGGCCAAAACCATCCTGATGTATTGCAACCAGTATCCTGATGATGACCTTTCGGGCAAAGCCTACGGTTGGTGTAAGGTCTATGCCGACAATGCCATAGATGGCAGCGGCAATTTCTACAATTTCAAGAAGGGCAGTCTCGACAACATCGCCTCGGGCAAGGTGCTTTTCGACCTGTATGCCCGCGAGTCGGCGTCTAATCCCGCCAACGGCGAACGCTATAAGAAGGCCCTTGATTATCTCTACAACTATCTCCGCTATGAATACACCCGGATCAATCTCGATGAGGGGAAGGGTGGTTTCATCCACAAGAATTCCTATCCTTATCAGATGTGGCTCGACGGGCTATATATGGGGGCGGCCTTTTATGCGGAGTATCTTTCCGTATTCGCTCCGAATGATTACGAAGCATGGTCGGACATCGCTCTGCAATTTACCACAATCCATGGGCATACCTACGATAAGGAAAAATCTCTCTGTTATCATGGATGGAGTGCAAAACCATCAGATGCCAATTCATTCTGGGCCAACAAAAGCGACCCCTTCAAGGGATGCAGCAAAGAGTTCTGGGGACGCGGCATGGGGTGGTATGCGGCAGCATTGGCAGATGTGCTGGCAATGATGCCAAACGATCATCCGGATTATCAGGCGATAGCCGACATTTTCACCGAGGTGGCAGAGGGTATCTGCCGCTGGCAAGATCCGGATAGCGGGGTCTGGTATCAGCTCCTGCAGCATGACGACTCATTTGTCAGCGCAAAAGGCAACCGCAACTACCTTGAGGCATCGGCATCGAGCATGTTCACCTACGCCCTGCTTAAGGGCATGCGCCTTGGGCTGCTCGACAGGGAGACATTCGCTCCCGTGGCACAGAAGGCTTACGACGGATTGATTGCCACCTTCATCACAGAAAACGGCAACGGCATAGACATTCACCACATCTGCCGATCAGCAGGACTCGGACCTTCCAACAAATGGGAGCGTAACGGCACCGCAGATTATTATCTCGACGGCAGCGACACCAATATAGTATCCAACGAAGGCAAAGGCATTGGATCCTTCATCATGGCAAGCCTTGAATATGAAAAATATGTAGCTTCGGGAGTACAGACCACAGTAGCCGACCCTGCATCGAAGGTAATATTTTTTGACATGATGGGTCGGCAATGTGCTGAGCCACAGGAAGGAATCTGCATTGAGGTGCTCGACGGCGTTGCGACAAAGAAGTTGAACTTTTCAAAGAAAATTTGAAGTCAATCGCTTCTCGGTCGTATGCTATATATTATAGTATGAGCACAAAATAAATGTGCATTTTATCTTCTGCAATGGATGGGAGTGATTTTGAATACAGATTGATTTCGCTCAGCGAAATCTCGGATGGAAGCCGATGGATGCGGAATTTGCTTCGGCAATTTTTATCGTTACAACTTATTTTTTGTTCAACAAATATGGGGTGAATACGGTCAAAAAACATTATCTTTGCGAAAAATATGAAGCAAGGATAAAGAAAGAACGTTCTGACATGATGAAACTTCTGATTAGTTTGGTAGCCGCATTGTGCCTGTTTGCCGGATGCGGTGATACTAATGATAAACTATACAAAATAGGGGTATCGCAATGCAGCGGTGGCTATTTCCGCGACAAGACCAACGACGAGATGAAGCGGGAACTCCTGCTACATGATGATGTCGAGATTGAAATAAGGGATGCCGACAATGACAACGACCGTCAGATTGCCGATATTCAGTATTTCATGGACAATGGTTTTGATCTTATCATGGTGTCGCCAAATGAAACCAAACCACTCACTCCGGCCGTGCAAGAGGTATATGCCAAGGGAATCCCCGTCGTCACATTCGACCGCAGTATCATTGGAGATTCAGTGACAGCCCACTTCGAGGTGGATAATTATGACCTTGGGAAAGCAGTGGCCCGATATGCACATTCCATAATACCTGACAAAATCAAGGCTTTGGAAATTAAGGGTCCCGATGTGGCATCTCCAGCGCGGCTAAGACACGCCGGTTTCACAGATGTAATGTCTGAATATGACAATTCCGACATAGTGGCAAGTGTATGCGGAAACTGGGACGACGGCAGGGCCGAGGTCCTTACTGATTCGCTTCTCCAGGCTCACCCGGAGATTAACCTTATATTTGCACACACCGACCACATGGCGCTTGGCGCTTCACGTGCTGCAGAAAGAGCCGGACGCAAAGACATAGTGATTCTGGGCATAGACGGTTTTGCCCCCATTGGCATAAAAGGGGTAAAGGATGGACACCTGACAGCCACTTTCCTTTATCCTACAGAGGGAGAGCAACTGCTGAAACTTGCAATCTCAATCCTTAAAGGACAACCATACGACAAGATAACCAAAATTCCGGCTCTATCGGCCATAGACAAGAACAATGCCGACATATACCTTGCCCAGGAGGCTCTGATTGACAGCGAGACAGCAAAAATCAATCTGTTGCAAACCAGGCTAAGCACCTTTCTTGAACGCTATTCCTCACAAAAAACGCTTCTGTTGGCTTTGGCAATAATCCTCATATTGCTTGCGGCATTCGTGTTCTTGCTTCTTAAGGCAATAAATGTGCACAAACGATATCAAAGCGAGTTGATTAGTAAAAACAGACAATTGGAAGAGGAGAAAGAGAAACAACAAGTTCTATACGACAAACTGCAGGAAGCCACGCAATCAAAACTGATATTCTTCACCAATGTGTCGCATGATTTGCGCACCCCGCTCACTCTTGTGGCAGGTCCGGTAGAGGAGGTGGCGGAAGCAGATTATCTTTCAGGCCGCGACAGGTCCCTGATGCAGTTGGCACGAAAGAACATACGCATCCTGAGAAGATTGATCGACCAGATTCTTGATTTCAGAAAATATGAAAATGGCAAACTTGATTTGAATCTATCCGAGATAAATCCGGCTGACAGTCTGAGAGAATGGACCGACACATTCAGGGAGACAGCCCGCAAGCGAAATATACGCCTATCTTTTAAGCAGCAAACCGAAGACAATCTCACGTTGGCTGTGGATGTGGAAAAAATGGAACGCGTATTTTTCAATCTTATGAGCAACGCTCTCAAACATACAGCTGATAATGGCAAGATATCTGTATTTTGCGGAAATGACAGCGAAAATGTATGGTTCTCAGTCAAGGATAATGGTGAAGGTATGACGCATGAGGAGATGTCGAAGATTTTCGATCGCTTTTATCAGGCAGATACCATCAGACCCAATGGCTCGGGTATAGGATTGGCATTGACAAAAGCTTTTGTAGAGCTTCACAATGGAGAAATAAAGGTGGAGAGTGAAAAGGGTGTCGGAAGCGAGTTTACAGTGACCGTGCCGATAAGACACTGCGACCACACATCAGAAGAACCGTGTAGAATTGCGGCTGCTGACGTTGAGGTGGAATTGGCAACTCCGGATAGAAATGACACCATAGAATATGATACAGACAAACCGCTTTTGCTTATTATTGACGACAACACCGACGTTCAGAAATTTGTCAGCGACATACTTGGCGACGAATACAATTACATTTATGCGGCCGATGGGCAGCGAGGGGTGAAAATGGCCACCAAGTATGTGCCTGATTTAATAATCTGTGATGTCATGATGCCGGTGATGGATGGCCTTGAATGCGTGAAGCGTCTGAAAGACGAAATCTCAACATCACATATCCCGGTGCTGATGCTTACGGCCTGTTCCTTGGATGAGCAGCGAGTGGAAGGATATGACAGTGGTGCCGACGGGTATCTCTCAAAACCATTCAATGGGAAAGTGCTTGAAGCCAGATGCAGAAACATGCTTGTCAACCGCAAGAGGATAGAAAATCTTTACGGCGCAAATGGTAATGTGACGGGGGTATTGAAGTCAAATGCAAAGGAAAAGCCCTCTGGGTCCAAAACGCCAAATGACGTGGAAAGCGAATTCTATGCAGGTTTCGCCAAGATTGTAAAGGAACGCCTTTCCAATCCCAATCTGACAATAGAGGAAATAGCCTCCGAACTTTGTCTCAGCCAGTCGCAGCTCACAAGAAAAATCAAGGCACTGACCAACTATACCCCGGTTGAACTCATACGGAATGCACGCCTCCAACATGCCGGCACATTGCTGAAATCTACAGAAAAGACCATAAGTGAAATAGCCCGTGAATGCGGATTCACATCGTTGGCATATTTTTCAAAATGCTATAAAGATGCCTACGGCCAGACACCTTCGGAAGTGCGCGGCAGATAGCAGATTCTGACTATAAAATTTGTGTAATCATATTAAATACGTTGCATGATATATCTGCAACGTATTTATTTTTAAAGTTTTACTTTTCATGCTTGAATATGTATGGATTGGTTTGTTTAGAAAAATCCGCAATGATTTTCATTTTATAATCATGGCATGAAAAATAATAACAAAGTCAACATCAGTTATACACAGACATACGATATATCAGTAACTTTGCGGCAGAAAATTTTACTAAAACCCTATAACATGAAAAAATCACTTTTCAGCGCGATTCTGCTATTCCTGACAGCATTCTTTGCGCAAGCACAAAACGTCACAGTGCATGGACAGGTGGTATCGGCGGCCGATAACGAGCCGCTTATCGGAGCCACTGTAATGTGCGTAATCCCCGCGGGCAATAATATCGGGACTGCCACCGATATTGACGGAAACTTCCAGTTGACAGTGCCCGAAGGCGCAACCCTTAAAATCTCATACGTAGGTTATCTGCCTCAGACGGTGGCTGCCGCCAAAGAAATTACGGTTGCACTACAGGAAGACACCGGGCTTCTTGATGAAGTGGTGGTTGTCGGCTACCAGACGATGAAGAAAGCCGACCTCACCGGTTCTGTATCGGTGGTAAACACCAAGAGCCTGGAGACATCCCCCGACACTGACCCCATGCGTGCACTTCAGGGTAAGGTCCCGGGCATGACAATCACTGCCAATGGATCTCCGAGCGGCACAGGTTCGGTACGCATCCGAGGCATCGGCTCTTTCAATGCATCGCAGGACCCGCTCTTCGTGATTGACGGAGTGCCTACAACTGCCACTCTGAACTCACTCAACATGAACGATATCGAAAGCATGCAAGTGCTTAAGGATGCAGCCTCGGCTTCAATATATGGTTCACGCGCTGCAAACGGCGTGATCATCATCACTACAAAAAAGGGCAAGGCCAATCAGGACCACAAGGTAAATGTAAGCTTATCCGCCAACCTGACCACACAGTTCTACAACGGCCAGTCGAAGATGAAACTTCTCAACACCCCCGGTTATGCAACGGCCATGGCACAGGCTGCACTCAACGACGGTATCGATCCGGTGGCATACGCATCAAGTTATGGTCTTAACCTCAACGCCACATCCGGTTATCCAATCAAAGTATATGACATAAATACCGGCAACTACAACAACTACACCGTCAACGGCTACTATGACGGCTACATCAATGCCAAGCAGACGATGCTCATGTCCAACACCGACTGGCTTGATGAAATATCACGCACCGGTTTCTCACAGAGCTACGATGCATCTGTATCCACCGCCACCGACAAGGCTACGGCACTCTTCTCACTCGGCTACAAGAAAAATGAAGGTATTCTCAAATATACCAACTTCGAGAATATCTCAGCACGTATGAACACATCTTTCAAGATTTCACCAGTGGTGACGGTGGGCGAAAACTTCACCCTCACATATACAGACCAGGTGGATTGCCAGCCTTTGGAGAATGCTCTTAAGATGCCATCCTCAGTTCCGGTTTTCGAGACCAACGGCACTACCTACGCCGGTCCGGTGGGCAGTATGTCAGACCGACAGAACCCGCTCCGCGAACTTGCCTTCAACAAAGACAATGCCCTCAATGTGTTCCGTCTTTTCGGCAATGCCTACATCGACATAACACCTTTAAAAGGCCTCACTCTACGCTCGAACTTCGGTCTTGACTACGATGCCGCCTTCATCCACTCCTACAACTATACATTCCATAGCGACATTGTAAACAACGACACCAACTCGACAACACTTTCCCAGGCCAACGACTCCAAATGGACATGGAGCAATACCGCCAACTATAACTTCTCACTGAAGGACCAGCACAACTTCACAGTCCTTGCGGGTATGGAAATGTTCCGTCAGAGCAGAATCGATTTCTCCGCCTACAATGAGAACTACGACATCGAGACGCCTGACTACATGTATCCCGATGCTTCCTCAGGAGTGGAGCGTGCCACAGGCAACAAGTCAGCATACGCACTTGTGTCGTTCTTCGGCAAAGTCGATTACAACTGGCGTGACCTTATCCTTGCATCTTTCACAATCCGCCACGACGGAAGCTCACGCTTCGGTTCCAACAACCGCTACGGCACCTTCCCGGCTGCAACACTCGGCTACAGACTTTCAGAAAATCTTGACAAGAACTGGCTTGATGACCTCAAAATCCGTCTCTCATGGGGTAAGACCGGTAACCAGGCCATCTCGAACACCGCCCGTTATGCCCTGTATGTGGCAGATTACGGCAATGACCGTGTGACTTCAACAGCCTACGACCTTCTGCTGCAGCAGAGCGGTATCTTCCCCTCTGGCTACTATGCGAGCCAGACTGCCAATCCCAATCTGAAATGGGAAACCACAATCCAATACAACGCTGGCGTTGATTTCGGATTCTTCCGCAACCGCCTTTACGGATCAGTGGATGGCTACATCAAGGATGTGAAAGACATGCTTATCTCACCGGCTTATCTCGGCTCGATGGGCGAAGGCGGCGCCTCATGGCTCAATGGTCCGTCGCTGCGAAACTGGGGTATGGAATTCCTTGTAGGCTGGCGCGATGAACTTGCTTGCGGACTCGGCTATCGCGCTTCTCTCAACATGGACTTCTTCCGCAACAAAGTGACTTACTTGCCTTCCACAACTACCGGCTCTTACGCTCACACTACAAAGGAAAACCTCGTTCAGGCCAAAGTGCCATACGGTTCAATCGTAGGTTATGTATTCGACGGGTTGTTCCAAAATCAAGACCAAGTGTTTGCGTCCGGTCAGGACAATGCTCGTGTGGGCGGCATGAAATATGCCGACCTGAATGGCGACGGCAAAATCACTGCCGATGACCAGACATGGATCTTCAATCCGGTGCCTGACCTCTCGATGGGTCTGAATGTGGAACTCAACTACAAGGGATTTGACTTCCAGATGTTCTGGCAGGGTGTATTCGGACAGGATGTCTATAACAACCAGAAATTCCAGAACGACTTCTGGAGTGTCACCGACGCCGGCAGCAACAAGGGTGTTCGCGTGCTCGACGCATGGCTTCCCAACGTCAACACTTCATCCACAATCCCTATGCTGACGACCAACAACAAGGGAGACGAGGGACGCACTTCCTCATATTTCGTGGAAAACGGCTCATATATGAAACTCCGCACCTTGCAGATAGGATATTCTCTTCCATCCAAAATCACTGATAAACTCCGCATGACCCGCGCACGCTTCTATCTTTCAGGCCAGAATCTTCTCACCATCAAGAGCAAGAGCCTGACTTGCACCGACCCGGAAAATCCCAACTGGGCTTATCCTATCCCGACATCATTCTCATTCGGACTTCAGGTGGATTTCTAAACTCTCTCTAATCATTATTAAAAATATGAAAATCATGAAATTATTCAAATCATATAAAGTCTCTCTCCTCTCGCTCCTTGCGCTTGGACTCACAGCGTGCAACGACTTTATCGACGTGCCTCCTACGGGAGTGATCGATGGCGACCTCGCTTATTCCGAACCTGACAAAATGGTAAATGCGGCGTATGCCTCACTCGGCGACTGCTGGTATAATTATCCATTCAACCTCTGGCCATACGGTGACCTCTCTTCCGATGATTGCCTTAAAGGTGGATCCGGCACGACCGACACAGGTTATCACCCGATGGAAATATGGTCCACCCTGACTTCCACGCCCGGAGAGCTTGATGAATTATGGTATCGTCTTTATTGCAACATCTCCCGTTGTAATCGCGCTCTGGTAGCCCTTGAGCAATACGGTGTTGAGAAATTGGGCGAGACCACAGCCAAACAACGCGAGGGCGAGGTGCATTTCCTCAGAGGTCACAGCTACTTCAAACTTCTCACAATGTTCCGTCAGATTCCCTGGGTAGATGTGGAGGTGTTCAAAAACAATCTTCAGGAAAAGACCTCCAATACACAGTTTACCTACGAAGAACTTTTCGACAAGGTAATAAAGGAATTTGAGTCTGCCTACAATGCACTTCCGATGGAAGTGACGGATGGCGGAGGACGTGCCAACAAGGTGGCAGCAGCCGCTTATCTTGCAAAATGCTACCTGACACTGGCCTGGGGCGACGGATACGAGGCTACAGACGGTGTGGATTTCATAAATGAGGAATACATGAAGAGAGTGGTGGAATACACCGATGTGGTCAAGAACTCCAAATATGATTATCTTGCTGACTTCGGCGACATCTTCCTTCCGGAATACAAGAACAGCAGCGAATCCGTATTTGCAGTGCAGACTTCCCAATACACCGAAGACAATACACGCTACGGCCGCGCAAACTGGTCGAACATGCTCAACGGTTGCTGGGGCATGTGGTCTTGCGGATGGGACTTCCACAAGCCTTCGCAGGATCTCGTGAATGCCTACAAGACCAAGGATGGTCTGCCAATGTTTGACAGCTACGATAAATCCAACGATTATCCGGTAAACGGTATGCCAAACTCACAGAAATGGGATCCAAGATTGTTCCACACCGTGGGTATGCCAACCTTCCCCTACAAGTATGAGGCCGAATATATGATGACCATGGCCAATTCCCGCACACCCAACACCTACGGCTACTACACTTCGCTCAAGGAGGTGCCGCAGAGAAGCCAAGGCGAGACATTCGACGGCAGCTGGCAGGCTTTCGCGATGAACGACTATGTGTTCCGCTATACCGACGTGATGCTTATGCGTGCCGAGGCCCTCATCGAACTTGACCAGAAAGAGGAGGCTCGCAACATAATCAACGATATCCGTCAGCGTGCCGCCAATTCAATCGACAAGCATATCGGATATGCCCGCGACTTCTGCCAGATTGCCCTATATCCGGCCTCTGATTTCTCGAGCAAGGAGAAGGCCCGTGTGCGTCTGCAGTGGGAACGTCGCCTTGAGATGGCAATGGAAAGCAGCCGCTATTTCGACCTCCGCCGCTGGGGCATAGCTTCTGAGACTCTCAACTCCTACTTTGCAAAGGCAAAGGATTACTCCTACGACGGTGTGGCTTATGGTCAGTATTATCAGGATGCCCACTACACTGCCGGCAAGAATGAGTTCTATCCTGTTCCCTACAACCAGCTCTATTACGTGCCCGGCCTATATGAACAGAACAAAGGGTATAACTAAGTGATAAGTAATGAGTAGTAAGTATTAAGTACAATGTCGCTAAATTAACATTGTATTAAGGGGCTTGAAGCCCCTTACACAGGAGAAAAACCGATGATTTAGGTGATTAATTTAGTGACATTAGTATTAAGTATTAGGCATAGAGTATTAGGTTTAGGTTGGGGGATAAGGATGGATTTGGGAATTAACATTTAACCTTTTATTTTGAAATGATGAAATCGATAAAATATATATTGGTATCTTTGGTTGTGGCGGGTTCCATTACCGCATGTCAGGACAAGGACTATGAAATAGCGGATCCGGTGCTCGCGCCGATTCCCGCGGAGTCTATCACCGGTTCGCTTCAGGGTGATGATTATGTGTGGTCATGGTCGGGAATCAGCAATTCCATGCAGGTGGCTGTCTATAACGGCACAACCCTTTCCTCAAGTGAAGTGGTGTCGGGCAGCACATACACGCATAAGAATATTGACACAAATATAGAATATACATACGTGTTCAAACTTACCGATGGAACCAATCTTTCATCGGGAGTGGTGAAACACTATCTCCGACCGGGTGCAGCCAAAATTTCCGGTGTCTCCATGGCGCAGGTTGAGAAAGCGGGAGGATATGATGCAAAAATAGAATGGAACAGAAATGAGACAGCAACCTCCATAAAACTGACAGCAACCGATGGCAGCCGCAACATCAGCGAGACACTCGCCGGGGATGCCACTTCCTATCTCATTCCCAATGTCAATTATGGTGAGGAATGGAATGTTACCCTCGTGGCACAAAACAATGAAGGCACATCTCTCCCGGTGTCAGGTGCTCTCCGAATCGGCAAAACAGCCATAGGCTTCCTGAGCATTTATCCTACAGAATCAGAACTTATCTCCAATGGCGACGATGATGAGGCTTCTGCATGGCTTTGGCTTAAGAGTGAGTATCCTACTGCCGAGTATGTGTATTTTGGCGATATAAAGTCTGTGGCCGACATTGATCCATTCCGTGTTCTTTTCTGGCTACGCGATCTTGAGGGTGTGGGTGAAGATGAAATATGGAATATG
This sequence comes from Muribaculum sp., assembly GCA_023667055.1. Classification (GTDB taxonomy): domain Bacteria; phylum Bacteroidota; class Bacteroidia; order Bacteroidales; family Muribaculaceae; genus Lepagella. The sequence goes on from JAMPAV010000050.1 coordinate 10,684, forward strand.
CCGCAGGTGGTGATGGATGCAACTCCTGTTGTCTCTGAATGGTATGCAGCCGGAGGCAATCTCCTTCTCTGGAGCCATGCCACTCCCTATATCGGCACACTTGGCCGTCTTGACAGCGAGATGCTTCGCAACAATGACCACTCATTCGGCACCGGTTTCGGTGGCTGGAATGGTGATACCTGGATGATGGCAGTCCAGATTCATCCGGGAAGCCGCTTCAAGAAGGATTTCTCATCGCATCCCATCTACAAGGGTCTTGAGACGGTGGAGAACGACCGTGTGAAACTGATACCCTTCAAGGGTCCGGGCTGGACTGAAGACCACAATTGTCTCTACTTCAATATTCCCTCCGTGCTAACAGGCATAGGCAATCAGGAGGAGACATGCTACAATGTTGCCACACAGGAATATGGCATATATCCGCTCGGCACATGGGATTCTCAGATAGATTGGGTGTCGCAGCTTAATGTCTGGGAGGCTCAGCAGGGCAACACTCAGTATAAGGGCACCGTACTTTGCATTGGCAACGGTGGTTGCGAGTTTTCGATGAGAAATGCCGATGGCACTCCCGACATCTCGGCTTATCCCTCCAACAATATATATCAGGACAATGTCTTGACTTTGGCAAAGAATTCACTTGAATATCTCAAGACCCGCTAATCATGAGGCTTCATAATTTTATATTGGCATTGTCCGCGGGTGTGGCAATACTTTCGTTTCCTTCATGCGGTGATGACTCTCCGGAGTTTATCACCGCTCCGGAGACTCCCGGTGAAGGTGGGGGCGACAACAATGATACTCCCGTTGAGATATCAAGCAGTTACAATGAACTCTATCGACCGCAGATTCATTTCACTCCGGCTAAAAACTGGATTAACGATCCCAACGGCATGGTATATAACGATGGCGTATATCATCTCTTCTTCCAGCATAATCCATCCGGAAATGACTGGGGCAACATGAGCTGGGGACACGCCACAAGCCCGGATATGATTCACTGGACTGAACAAGCGGTGGCTCTCCGCCGAGATGAACTTGGCGATGTCTTTTCCGGTTGTGCCGTAATCGACAAGAATAATGTGGCGGGATTCGGTGTCAATGCCATGGTGGTGTTTTATACTTCAGCCGGAGAATTTCAGCAGCAGTCCATGGCCTATAGCCTTGACAATGGCAAGACTTTTACCCGTTATGAGGGGAATCCGGTGATTCCAAGCACTTCTTCCGACTTCCGCGACCCCAAGGTGTTCTATCATGCCGAGACGGGCAAATGGATAATGTGTCTTGCAAAGGGTTGGGGATATGACATTGAGTTGTGGGGATCAGACAACCTTAAGAAATGGAGCAAGCTAAGCGAATTCTCCACTTCGATAGAACGTTGCAACAAAGGCCAGTGGGAGTGTCCCGACCTTATCCGTATGAAACTCGATGGCAAGGATAAATGGGTGCTTATCGCAAGCGTAAATCCGGGTGGTCCGGCAGGCGGCAGCGGCACAATGTATTTTGTAGGAGACTTTGATGGCAAGAACTTCACTCCCGATTCTCTTGATTATCCACTTTGGCTTGATTATGGCCCCGACAATTATGCGGGAGTGACTTGGAGCAACACAGGCGACCGCACGCTCTTCATAGGCTGGATGAACAACTGGAACTATGCAGGTGCAACCCCTACAAGCCCATGGCGGAGTGCCATGACATTGCCTCGCGAGTTGAAACTTGTCAGCCACAATGGCACTCCGTTGCTCACTAACACGGTGGTAAAGGAAGTTGAGGGAATAGCCGGCGAGTGGAAGGAAGTGGCGTCGGGCAGCAAAATGCCTGTGGATAAGGCATATCAGTTAAAGATGACCGTGGATCTTTCGAAAAACAATAGTTTTACGCTCAGCAACGAGAAAGGTGAGAAAGTGGAATTCACGGTCAATGCATCTGCCAGGAAGTTGATTATGAAACGCAATGCGGCCACCGGCAGCACGTCTTTTGCCGGCAATTTCTCATTGCCTTCCATTCAGGCCCCACTCAATGTGGATGGAGATCGGGTGACGCTTGACATCTATGTTGATTCCGCGTCGGTGGAGGTATTCACGGAAAACGGCAGTATGTCGATGACGGCAATTGCCTTCCCCTCTTCACTCTACGGCATACTGACAGCCGATGGCATCAGCAATGTGAAAGTTCGTAATCTTGACCGTATATGGCAATAAGTGATATTTGAAATAAGGTCCAAATTAGGTTTGAGGGCGGTGCGCATTGAGGCGTGCCGCTCACGTTTTTCCCTCCGTGATCCGGGTTTAGACATCATCAATGTTAAAAAATGGGTTGAAAGGTAGAATAAATTGAAAAAAAAACAAGAAAAATTTTGCCAATTGAAAAAATGGTATTAACTTTGCACCGTTTTTGATAGCAAAACATGTTTTATTATTTTAAATTTTAAGAAAATGAAGAAAATCGTTCTCGCTCTCGCTGTTGTATTCAGCGTAGCACTCGTATCTTGTGGCAACAAGAACGCAGAAGCAGTAGATTCAGACACTGTAGCAGTTGTAGTAGAAGAAGTAGCAGCTGACACCATCGGTGACACTGTTGTTACTGACACTGTAGTTGCAGCTGAAGTTGCTGAAGTTCCCGCTAACTAATCAACGGAGACTGAGCGCGTATCTCATATATGAGACACGTCACACAATCGGTGCATTCCCATGGGGGTTTGCACCGATTTGCTTTTCATTTCTCATTTTTAAATTCTCAATTCTCAATTATGATAGACTGGATATATAACATCAATAATGTGATTTTTGATCTCGGTGGAGTAGTGGTGGACCTTGACAGAGACAAGGCTGTGAGGGCCTTGGAAAAACTCGGTCTTAAAGATGCCGATGAGATGCTCGGTCTGTATGGCCAACAGGAACCGTTCTACGGTCTTGAGACGGGTGAACGGTCCACAGCTGAGTTCTTCGACATAATGCGCTCGCGCATGAATCCCGGTGTCACTGACACGCAGATCACAGAGGCATTCAATGAATTCCTTATAGGAATCCCGGCGGAGCGGCTTGCCATGTTGCGACGTATGCGTATGGCCGGATACCGCATATTTGTGCTAAGCAACACCAACCCGGTCATGTTCAATACCTGGATCGACCGTGCGTTTCGTCAGGAGGGCGGCACGGTAAATGACTATTTCGACGGAGTGGTGGTGTCGTTTGAGGAACTGATGTGCAAGCCCAATGTAGCGATATTCCAGACACTGATGCGGCGTTATGGCCTGAACCCCTCGGAGACACTTATGCTCGATGACTCGGAGAAAAACTGCCGGGCAGCAGCAGAAGCCGGCGCGCACGCTTTTCAAGTGGGCAAAACCGATAAGGATGACATGCTTGCAATCTGTGGCGCATTACTCGAAGCAAAGGGAGTCAAATAGAAGTTAAAAAGTAATAGGTAAGAAGAGGATATGGAGAAAGCTGTGACCATAGGCACTTTCGACGGCGTGCATCTGGGGCATCAATTCGTGCTTGAGATGTTAAGGTGTAAATCTATGATGCTGGGAATGCAACCAATAGCCATGACCTTCGACCGTCATCCCCTCGAACTCATCTGCCCGCAGCGGGCACCCGGCAATCTCATGTCAACACGGCGCAAGGTGGAATGGATACGCTCCTTGGATGTCACTCCCATAGTGCTTACTTTCAATGAGCAGCTTCGCAACATGCGGGCATACGAATGGCTTGACCATATCCACCGCAAATATGATGTCGGTCTGCTTCTGATGGGCTATGACAATACTTTCGGCAGCGATGGTATAGATTTGAGTCTGGCAGACCTTTCCGCCATGGGCGATTCTGTGGGTATCAAGGTGATACAGGCTGCGGAGGTGCCCGACGTAAGCAGCAGTAAGGTACGGAAGACCGTGAAGTCAGGCGACATTGCCATGGCGCGGAAGATGCTCGGGCACGAGCCTGAGACTGAGGGGCGCATTATCAGGGGGTTTCACGTGGGTACCGACATCGGTTTCCCCACGGCCAATCTTCAGGCGGACGAGGGGCTTGTGGTCCCGCTGCAAGGGGTGTATGCCGCACGCGCATTTATCGAAGATTCACGGGAGTATCATCCGGCGATGGTAAACATCGGTATGCGGCCTACGTTTGATGGCACTCTCCAGCAGTCAGACCATCCTTCGATCGAAGCCCACATCATCGGACTCGACGAGGATATATATGGCAAAAGACTTCGGCTCGAATGGCTCGACCGACTCCGCGACGAAAAGAAATTCAATTCCATTGGTGCCCTTAGGACGCAGCTGGAGAAAGACAAAAAAATCACAATGGACTTATACCGGTAATCACAAAACCAATGTAGTTCTTTTATAATTAAAGTGAATACAAACTTATTATATGTTTTACAGCATAAATCAGCGTAAAAGTGTCCACAGATGAATTTTAAGACAGTCTATGTCAGAAATTTTTGCTAATTTTGTAGATTAAAAAGTCTGACAATGACCAGATAATTCTCAATATTATCACCAACATATCACGAAACTCCCCGTGCAGCCGCAAAAGGTTTGGTCACCTGTCAGAACTGCCCGGAGAGTTTTGCTTTTTAAGATGCCATGATCACAGGGCAGATAAAGACTCAAATAGACCAGATATGGGATACCTTCTGGAAAGAGCGTTTTTTCAAAGGGATGGCCAATTTGCAGAGATTGCTGGCATCCGACGAGTCAGACCAGTCTGACAGGTCTGACAGGTCTGACCAGTCTGATCAGTCTGACTCAAAGAAGAAAGGAGGCCTCCAATGAAAGGCTTTCTTCCCAAAGCAGGCGGCTACCGCAGCCTGCGCGTCTTCCGAATGTCGGAAGCGATCTGCGACTTGACTGTGATTTTCATAAAAAGATTTGTCCCGGCCAAAAGCCGCACCCGCGATCAAATGGAGCAGGCAGCACGCTCCGGCAAACAAAATATTGCAGAGGGGAGTGCAGCTTCGGCAACATCAAAGGAAACAGAAATCAAGCTCACCAATGTGGCAAAGGCTTCTCTTGAGGAGCTATTGCTCGACTACGAGGACTACCTTCGCCAACACTCATTGCCGCAATGGGCCAAAGATGCACCCCGTGTCATAAAAATACGGCAATATCTTAAATCCGAAAGATTTAACGGATTGCCCTGTGAATTTGCAGAAAAATATGATGAGGAAGAATTTTGTAACCTGATGATAACACTCATCAACCAGACCACCTACATGCTTGCCAGACTCATAGAAAAGCAGCAAGAACAATTTCTAAAATCGGGAGGCATCAAAGAGCAAATGTATCAGGCACGAATCAATTACCGTAACAACAATCCAAAATGAAGCATAATTGGGAGTATAGAAAATTTGGAGAATTATGCGATATTCTTCGAGGGGGATCGCCTCGCCCAATTCAAAACTATCTCACTGAAGATGACAATGGTTTGAATTGGATTAAGATTGGAGATGTTGCAGTTGGGGCAAAGTACATTACGTCTACAAAGGAGAAGATTAAACCTGAAGGATTAAAAAAGACACGTCAAGTTCATAAGGGAGACTTCATTCTATCGAACTCAATGAGCTTTGGGCGTCCCTATATACTTAAGATAGACGGATGTATTCATGATGGTTGGTTAGCTATTCAAGGAGTGGAAGAATATTACATACCCGACTTTTTATTCTATTTTTTATCTTCTCCTTCAACCTACTGCATATTTGAAAAATCTGTAAAAGGAGGAGTCGTTAGTAATTTAAATACAGATATTGTAAAAGCTATCTCTATGCCTGTTCCGCCTATGGAGACTCAGGAAAGGATTGTGACTGAGTTGGATGAGATAAACGGGATGATTGATGCCAAGCGCGAGCAACTCAAGCAACTTGATCTCCTCGCCCAATCAATCTTCTACACCATGTTTGGCGACCCCGTAACCAATCCCAAAGGATGGGAAGTGAAGAAGATGGGTGATCCATTTGAAATTGGAAGTGGAGGAACTCCTTCAAAAGAAATAGATGATTATTGGAATTCTAATGATATTCCATGGATTGGCTCAAACATGTGTCAAAATCGCGTTCTATACCAAACGGATGGTAAATATATCTCTCATCTTGGTTTGGAGAATTCAAGTGCAAAGGTTCTTGATAATGGAACAGTATTAATAGCTCTTGTTGGAGCCACAATTGGAAAAGTTGCAATTCTGCAAACTCATACTGCTACAAATCAAAATGTTGGATTTATAAAACCAAATAAAGATGTAGCAATTCCAATGTTTGTTTTCTATGAGATACAGGCATTATACGAGTTGTTTTCAGGATTTGGAAATGGCAAATTTAGGATGGCAAATTTGACTTTTATCAGAAACTTACCTCTAATTTTACCGCCCCTTAGACTCCAAGAGCAGTTTGCGGCGAAGGTTGAGTCTATTGAGTCGCGAAAAGCAAATATTGAAGCGACCGTCAAGGAATTGCAGATACTTCTTGACAGCAGAATGGATTATTGGTTTAACTAACAATGTGAGACTCCCACAAATCGAGAAACAACATTATGGCAGACATAATTCAGAACAACAACCTACCGACAGAGAATCTTTACTCTCAAATCAGCCGAATTCTCAATGAGGCAAGAACAAAGGTGGCAACCACTGTCAACACAGCAATGGTTGCGGCTTATTGGCATATAGGCAAACT
>JAMPAV010000051.1 GCA_023667055.1 Muribaculum sp.
AATGCCTCAAAAATCCCTGCGCAGATAGTATGCATTTAATTTGAACAGCTACTTACTAATAGAAATAACATTATGGATTCCCAACAACTTGCCCTGTTCATCTCCGAGGGCTTCGATACCGCCAAGAATGGCAATGCCAACGATATCTACCGTGAGGTAATACCGCATCTTGCTTCCGGCGAGATTCCCTTGAAAAGCCATTACGCCTTGGGCTGGATCATCTACTATGCCATACACCAACAGCCTGACCGTGAGATTGCGGAACGGAAGCGCATGCTTGCCAACTATCTGCAGCTCCATGTAGCCAAACCCCACAAGCTGCACTCTATGATCCTCACCGAGGCAATGCGGCTCTACCGCAATGCAAAGGATGCCGCTTACAATGCCCGCAACAATCAAAAGGGAAAGACCGAGGTTGCGTCGCAGTTCTCACTTGTGAGGTTTTCCGAACAGTGGGATCTCAGGAATCTACGTCCCGGAGACTGGAACCGCAAGATATATGAGGGAAAAGAAATGGGGTCAACGGTAGAAAAATTCATCACCCTATATGTGGATGAGATTGAGAGTGAACGAGTCCATCCTTCGGCATCCTTCATGGAGGTGATCGACAGGGCGATGCTGGAATACCGCGATTCATCAAGTCTGATGTCGCAGAGAGCGCTGCTTCATCAGTTTGCCGGAGACCATGAGCCGGCCAAGGAGCTGCTGCGCAAGGCATTGCTTTTTGCACCCGGAAAGCCGTTTCTCTGGAGCAGGCTGGCCGCGCTGTATCCGCCTGAGGACAATGCGAGAAAGCATGTGGCACTTCTCTACAAGGCACTCCGCGCACCGGGCCCTGAACAATTCAAGGGTAGAATCAGGCTTTCGCTGGCACAGGCACTAATACTCAAGGGAATGCACCATAATGCCCTGTGGGAGCTGAACAAGGTGAAGGAGACATACGATGCCAACGGATGGCATACGCCCCGGGCACACAGGGAAGCCATGGAGAAGATACCGGCAGACACTGTGGCGGAGAATCCTGAAGGTCTTTATAAGCGGTTTGAAAGCATAGCCGACAGCGAGGTCTATGATGTGCTTCCCTCGATAAAGGTGACCAAAACATACCATAAGAATCCGGATCCGAATGCGGCTCCCACAGGAAGGGGTGGGTATGGCAGGCCTGCAGTGGCATGGCGCGTGACGGATGAAGCGGGCAACAACTATTGGCTGCAGCCGCACCGCTTTGGCATACGCCCCGATCTGCCACTTGGCACTCCCCTCAGCATACGCCTCCACAACTCCCGTCCCGTGAAGGCTGAACTCCTGCAGTAAACAATTGGCGGAATTGTATTGTTAGGAGTTTGATGATAAAATTCTACGCATGTGAAAACGGATTTGTAGAGCGGGATGAGCGTGGTCCGCATTTCTGGATCAACGTGGAGAGTCCCACTTCAGCCGACAGGGATTTCTTGCTCGGGGAACTTGGTGTGCCGGAATCTTTCCTCGACAACATTGCCGATGAAGACGAGCGTCCGCGTTTTGAGCGGGAAGACAACTGGCTGCTGACAATCCTGCGGATACCGGTGAAGAGTGGCGAAGACTACTATAGCTACACGACTGTGCCTATGGGCATCATCACGAAAGATGATGTTGTGGTCTCGGTGTGCCACGCCAGGACCGAGATGATACCAGATTTCATCGACCACACCCGCAAGCGGCATATCATGATCGACAACCATCCGGATTTCATATTGCGGCTGATATATTCGTCAACCTACTGGTATCTGCGTTATCTGAAGATGATCAACACCACGGTGGCGGACTCGATGGAAGACCTGGAGAAGAGTGTGACCAACAATGATCTCCTTAATCTCATGAAGCTGCAGAATGCACTTGTATTCTTCAACACCTCACTCAAAGGCAACAGTATGCTCACCGAGAGGCTTGACAAGGAATTTGCCGACACTCCGGATGCCGACCTGATGGAGGATGTGGAGATTGAGCTCCAGCAGGCCGACAACACGGTGAACGTCTATATGGAGATTCTCGACAGCGCCACCGATACATTCGCATCAATTGTATCCAACAATGTGAACCAGATAATGAAGAAGATGACCACGGTCTCAATCATTCTCATGATACCGACACTGATAGCGAGTTTCTACGGCATGAATGTGGCTGTGGGGTTCAGCAGCACTCCGAATGCGTTCTGGCTTATAATCTGCTTCTCTTTTGCCCTCTCCTTCCTCATCTACCTCCTGCTCCGGCGCACCAAATGGTTCTGATAATTAAGGGCCTAAACACTAAACCTTAAACTTCTAAACCTCAACTTTCACTTGCGAAAATTGAATTCTATAATTTCTGTTTTTTCTTTGAGAAACAGAAAATTTTTTATATCTTTGCCTTCACAAAACCAATTATTCAAACCAAACCATGAAAAGACATCTTCTGACCTCAGCATTGCTGATGTCAATCTTGCAATTGATGATGGCCCAAAATCCCATCATCCACGACCAATTTACCGCCGACCCTACGGCGAGAGTGTTCAACGGGAAGGTATATCTTTACCCTTCTCACGACATAAAAAGTCCGATCGACAAACTCAAAGACTGGTTTTGCATGGCGGATTATCATGTGTTTTCGTCCGACAACCTCACTGACTGGAAAGACCATGGAATAATAGTGTCGCAAGAAAATGTACCCTGGGTAAATTCAGAATCCTACACCATGTGGGCTCCCGACTGCGTGGAAAAAGACGGCAAATATTATTTCTACTTCCCGGCAGGCCCAAAAGGAGAAGAAAGAGGTTTCCGTGTGGGCGTGGCAGTGGGACAATCGCCCGAAGGACCTTTCATGCCGATGCGGAAACCCATCGAAGGAATCATGGGCATAGATCCCTGTGTGCTCATTGATGACGACGGAGTAAGCTATATATATTGGTCAGGAATGGGTATGAAAGGTGCAAAACTTTCCGACGACATGCTCAGCCTTGCATGCGAACCGGTGACCATAGAGGGACTGCCCGAAGGATTCAAGGAAGGCCCGTTCGTCTTCAAGCGTAATGGAAAATATTACTTCACATTCCCCTGGGTGAAAGACAAGACAGAGACACTGGCATACGCAATGGGCGACTCTCCGCTCGGTCCATTCTCATTTAAAGGTCTGGTCATGGATGAGTCTCCTACAGGATGCTGGACCAATCATCACTCCATAGTGGAATACGACGGACAATGGTATCTTTTTTATCATCACAATGACTATTCCCCGGAATTTGACAAAAACCGCTCGGCAAGAATCGACACCATTTCTTTTAATCCTGACGGCACCATCGTAAAGGTGACACCAACGTTGAGGGGAGTCGGCATCTCCGATGCCCGCTCGCGCATACAAATTGATAGATACAGCGACATATCTGACAAGGGAGTGAATATAGATTATCTCGACAACAATGACTACTTCGAAGGATGGTATGCGCGTTTTGACAAGAAAGGGGCATGGCTGACATATAATAAAGTGAATTTCGGCGACAAACCGGTGAAAGAGATATCTGCAAGAGTAAAGGCACCAAAGGGTGGAAAGATGTCGGTGTTTGCTGAAGACAATGGAAAGAAAACCAAAATTGCAAGTGTCAAAATTCCAACATCGGCTGGTTGGACCACGGTCTCAGATCCGGTAGAAGCCGATGCTCCCTCAGGCATCCGAAATCTTTACATTCAATCGGATTCCTCCACTCCGATATGCATAGACTGGGTTGGCTTCGATGCTTTGCCATGGACTGAAGGAGCTTTCAAGACTGGAAAATATCGCAACCTTTTTGCTGAAGTAGGATATTCTCAAAAAGATGTCGATGCCAGACTCGACACCATATTCCAATCGCTTTTTTATGGAAAAGACAGGGTATATTTTGAGGTGGGCGACAGCATGGGATACGTCAGCGACCTTAAAAACCATGATGTTCGCACGGAGGGAATGTCTTACGGCATGATGGCAGCCGTGCAACTCGATAAAAAAGACATATTTGACAGAATATGGCGTTGGGCACGCAAATACATGCAGCATGCCGATGGGGACTATAAAGGATATTTCGCGTGGAGTTGCAAGACGGATGGAACCCCCAATTCATACGGGGCCGCATCCGACGGAGAGTTGTATTTCGTCACTTCACTTATATTTGCATCCAACCGCTGGGGGAATGACACCGGCATTGACTATATAGCAGAAGCCCGCAATATAATCGACAATTCCATGCAAAAAGTGGGAAAAACGAGAGTAGCACCCCTGATTAATCTTGAGCACAGGCTGATTACATTCACCCCCGACAATTGGGGCGGAAGATTTACTGATCCATCTTATCACGTGCCGGCTTTTTATGAGGTTTGGGCAGAATGGCTTGGCGATGGCCGGTCAGAATTCTGGCGTGACTGTGCCATTAAAGGCCGACAATTGATCCGTTCGTGCATTAATCCGCAGACTGGATTGAATCCTGATTATTGCAATTTTGACGGTTCGTTGATGGGAAGTCGGCATTTGTTGGGTGACACATTCCGTTTTGACTCTTGGCGTGTGCCTATGAATGTCGCGCTTGACTATTCTTGGGCTTGCAGTGATGCCAAGTGGCAGACAAGCTACGCTGATTTGATTCAGAACTTCCTTTATTCAAAGGGAATAGGCACTTTTTTAGACCAGTATAATACCGACGGCACCGATGTGGAGCAAATTCTGGGGGCCGGAGACTACAAGGCACTGCGTCATTCACTCGGATTTGTAGCGACATCAGCAGCAGTCTCTTTGGCGGCTTCTGACATAAAAAGCAGAGAATTCATCCATCATTTTTGGGACTCACGCCACGAACCCTATTCCGACGGCTATTTCGATGCTTACTACGATGGCTTCCTCAGACTATTCGCTTTCATGCACTTGAGCGGCAACTATAGAATCATAACACCTCAAAATACTAACCAATGAAAAAGACTCATCTTTTTATTCTTGCAACTTTTCTGATGTCGAGAGCTTGTGGCATGAAGACCAACTCAAAAAGTGACTCCGACAAGTCTGACAAAGATTCAATCCAGACGTTTGTCTTTAAGGGCAATCCCATCGTCAGGGATAAGTTTACCGCAGACCCGGCACCTATGGTTCACGACGGACGTCTTTATCTCTACGTCGGACATGATGAATTTTATGAAGGACAGGATTCCGCTTCCGGAGGAAAGGAATTCAACATCACAGAATGGCTGTGCTATTCCACGCCCGACATGAAGACCTGGACAGACCATGGACCGGTGCTTCGCCCTACTGACTTCGAATGGGCTGTCGGGGAGGCCTGGGCATCCCAAGTGGTGGAAAAAGACGGAAAATTTTACTATTACACTACGGCTCAAGCTGGAGAACCATACGTGGGAAAGGCCGTAGGCGTGGCAGTCAGCGACTCTCCGACAGGTCCATTTAAGGACGCAATCAGCAAACCTCTGGTGAGCGATGACATGACCGACAATGGCCCACGTGGCTGGTGGAACGACATTGACCCCACGGTGCTGATCGATGGCGATGATGCCTGGCTCTGTTGGGGCAACGGAACCTGTTTCCTCGCCAAACTGAAACCCAACATGATTGAGATTGATGGTGAAATCAAGGTGCTGGATATGCCTAACTACGTGGAAGGTCCATGGCTCCACAAAAAAGATGGAATCTATTATCTCACTTACGCCTCGTTTGGCAAGGGTGGAGAGACCATTTCATACGCCACGGCTCCATACATGGAAGGACCCTGGACTCCGAGAGGCGAATTGACCGGTTCTGCCACCAACAGTTTCACTATTCATCCCGGAATTGTGGAATTCAATGGTCAATGGTATCTCTTCTATCATAATGCCACGCTTGAACTTGACGGACACAAGGGAGCCATCGGGCGCCGGTCGGTATGTGTCGATTCCCTGAGCTACAGCGACGATGGGCTTATGATTCCAGTGGTGCAGACATCAGGCTTATAAGCGAATAAACTGAATTATAATTCAAATTCCATTGATATCAAGATGAGACAAATATCTTCTAATAAAATCCCTATTGTCTTGGGTATGCTCTTCGGAGTGCTCTGTGCGACTGCACAGGGCACTCCTGGACAGGAGTCTTTCCCACCTCCAAGACAAAATTATGAAATCCAGACTCCAACCTATCTTTCAGATTATTTTGAAAAGGGAACCTCCGCTTTCATGGTACCTGACTCCGCAGGATTCATTCGCCGCTGGTCGGTGTTGGAGCCAATAAGCAAGCCCAACCGTTCGAATGTGGTCTTCACCGACAGTTATCTCAATCATGTTCTCGACTCCATTTACTTCAAGGGGCAAACCACCATAGTCCCAAGAGATGGACAAAAGGTGAAGGTGGATGGCAAGACGCTCAAATGGCACTCGCTCGACAGCAAACTCTTTAATTTCAAACTTTATCGGTTTGCAGCAGCGTTGAAGAAACCGGTATATGGCATCATCTTCTTTGCAGTCAACGTGATAGACTGTCCGGATTCGATTCCCGATGTCCGTCTGTCGGTCGGGTCCAACTCTGCCTCCAAGTGGTGGCTCAATGGAGAAGAAGTGCTTCTTCTGTCAGGCGACAGGAGAATGGTGGCCGATGACGCAGTGTCGAAAAGATTGACCCTGAAGAAAGGAAAGAATATTTTGCGCTGCGCTGTCATCAATGGTCCTGGAATGAGTGATTTTTGCGCCCGCTTCATCGATGAAGACGGCAACCCTATAAATAATTTCAGAGTCAGTTATCAATGAAGACATATAGTAGATTTATCGTTGGAAGCATTGTGATGCTAAGCGCAATGCATTGCTCGGAAGCTTTTCCTCTGGATGGAGAACCTTTCATCCACGACCCATCCACAATCATGAAGTGTGACGGGAAATATTTCACATTCGGCACCGGAGGTGGTGGTCTCATATCGGAAGATGGCTGGACATGGCATCCCGGGGCTGAACGTCCCGGTGGAGGTGCCGCACCTGATGCGGTGAAAATAGGCGACAGATATTTGGTGGCTTACAGTGCCACTGGTGGAGGACTCGGTGGTGGCCATGCAGGCAACGTACTCACCATGTGGAACAAGACTCTCGACCCTGCCTCACCCGATTTCAAATTTTCCGAACCGGTCGTTGTGGCAAGTTCACTTGATGACGAAGACTGTGATGCCATCGACGCCGGATTACTTCTCGACCCTACCACAGGAAGACTTTGGCTCACATACGGCACTTACTTCGGATTCATACGTATTGTGGAACTTGATCCCGCCACCGGCACACGCATGCCGGGCAATGAACCTGTAAATATCGCAATTGATTGCGAAGCCACCGACCTTATCTATCGTGATGGTTGGTATTATCTTCTTGGCACGCATGGCACCTGCTGCGATGGACCGAACTCTACCTACAACATAGTGGTGGGCCGTTCGCGCAATGTCACAGGTCCTTATCTCGACAATATCGGAAGAGATATGCTCAAAGGTGGTGGGAAGATGGTGATTGCAGCCGGCAACCGAAACACCGGTCCCGGACACTTCGGAAGATATGTGGAGGATGACGGCGTGGAAAAAATGTCGTTTCATTATGAGGCAGACTTTGACCGTGGCGGACGAAGTGTGCTTGCCATCCGTCCGTTGCTGTGGAAAAACGACTGGCCGGTGGCTGGTGAACTCTTCAAGGAAGGGACTTATGAGATAGAGTCGGAACGCAGAGGCTACGCTTTGGAACTTGGCGTTGACTTCGTGCGAATGCAGGTGCCACGACATGGTTTCTGGATGCAACCCACCGAACCGCTGGAACCGGTTAAGTCGCAAACCCTGGAGGATGTTATAGACACCTGGCCCGAAGGGATAATTGATGTCAGAATGGGCGACTATATGTTTCGTCCTCATCAAAGATGGACTATCTCAGCCGTGCCGGAAGCTGGCGGCTATCTCGGCGGACAGTATTATAAGATCCTGATTGAAGGCACCGACCGGGCTTTGGCGGCTACAGCTGATGCTGAGGTAGTGACAGTGCCCGAATTCACCGGCAGCGATGAGCAGCTATGGCGCATCGAGCAGCTTACCGATGGCACTTATCGCATAATGCCGAAATCCGTGCCGGACACTGATGCCCAGCTGGCACTGGTTGCTGTGGCCGACAGTTCGCCCACACTTGCCGAGTTCGACATGTCGAGCGACAACTCAAAGTGGACTTTCCACGACCGATGACTCTTTCGTCTGAAACTTTATGGAGGAGGGGATTGTTTTATAGAAAACAATGATTTTTAAGACGTATGATGAAGACAATATATCTGGCGGGTGGATGCTTCTGGGGCACCGCCCACCTCTTTTCGCTGGTGCCGGGAGTCACTTCCGCCACAGCCGGCTATGCCAACAGTATAGTGGAAAATCCCTCCTACAAGGAAGTTTGCACCGGTCGTACGGAAGCCGCCGAAACTGTGAAAGTGGATTATGACGATACGAAAGTGAGTCTGACAGACCTGCTTAAACTCTACTTCAAGAGTATCGACCCCATTTCGGTCAACCGGCAAGGTGGGGATGTCGGCACTCAATACCGCACCGGCATCTATTATACTGACCCTGCAGATTTGCCGGTGATTGAGGCGCAGGTGGCCACCATACAGCGGCGCAACACCGAGCGCGTAGCTGTGGAGGTGATGCCATTGAAGAATTTCTTTCCCGCCGAGGAATATCATCAGGATTATCTCTATAAGAATCCCAATGGCTATTGCCATGTCAACCCGGCTCTCTTCAAAGAGGCTAAGACACTTAAATCCAATCTTAACGGCAACAAGGAGGAACTTCGCCGCCGTCTGACTCCGTTGCAGTGGGAGGTGACGCAAAATGCAGCCACGGAGTGCCCCTTCGTCAATGAATACGACCGTGAGTTCCGTCGCGGAATATAGCCTATTAGAGATAAGGAGAGGCTTGTCCACATTGATGAGGCAATAGACAAACTTATAAAAGGAGCTAAAGAAAACATCAATAGAATCGAAGAAGGTTCTCTTGAATATTTCGGGATTGTAAAGCTTATTGAGATAATAGGCGAGGCAACATATAAACTAAGGCCCTAACTCAAAAAAAATGGCTACGACCCCAGCCGCTGCCATTTTTTTGAGTCGGGGCCTCAATTTAAAAGGTTATAATAGTGTAAGGTCATAACACTCAATCACCCTAATTTATTCATCACCACCATGCTATAGATGACGTCTACAGATAATGCGCCATGCGAATGGTTTTCTTATGGGCAGATAGCCGAGGTCATGGCCGTTGGCCTATGCCTCACGCTTAATTCTTAAGACATCCTATCGGTACTATCCAGACACCATCCTTTCGGCAATAGGCGTAATTGCCCACTGCTATCCCAAATGGGAAGAGGGTTGGCCCTCGCACGAATCTTTCTTCAACCAGCGCTATTTCTGGGTAAACGGCGAGTTCACGCCCCGCGAGACCATGCGGGGCAAGATGGCCCTGCTCGCCTATCTCAATGCCATCCGCTAAGATCATATCACATCCATTTTAAACCAAAATCATTATGCCAAGAACTCAACTTATTGATATAGTGATGAGATAAATGTCAAAATTGTGGAAATGAGATTTGGCATCGAATTTATTTTGTAAATCGACAGAAAATTATTATTTTTGCAGAAAATAATTTTTACATAAAATAATTTTGTTTGAAATATGGAATTTCTTGACCGCAAAGAAGAAATAAAGGAACTTCGGAGGGTTCTTGATCCGCAGACACCGGCCAGGTTTGTCGTGGTCTATGGCAGACGTCGTCTGGGCAAATCCACACTTATAAAACACGTTCTTGCCCCAAGTGACGTTTATTATATGGCAAGTGACGTGGTGGATGCGGTGCAGCTGGGGATGCTTCAGGATCTTCTTTCGCAGAAATTTCCGGAAATCGGATTAGCCAGATTCTCAGGATGGGAGGAATTGCTGCTTATGCTCAACAGACTTGCCACAGAGCAGTTTACACTCTGTCTGGATGAATTCCCATATATGGTGAAACATTCTCCTGAACTGCCTTCTATCCTACAACGTATACTTGACTCCAAACAATTGAAATATAATCTGGTGATTTGCGGCAGCTCGCAGCGTATGATGCAGGAGATGATTCTCAGCCAGAGTGAGCCTTTGTATGGCCGTGCAGATGCAATACTTAATATCCGGCCCATTCCACTTCAGTACCTTCAGGAGGGACTCCATCTCGGCCCTGTCGAGACAATCGAAGAATACAGTGTGTGGGGTGGAGTGCCACGATATTGGGAACTAAGGGAAGAATACGCATCCTTGTCGGATGCCATACGTGGTATGATGCTCGGGCCTACGACGGTGTTATACGATGAGCCAAAGAGACTATTCCTCGACGACATGACCGTCACGGTGCAATCCGAATCCCTGATGGCCGTGATTGCTGCCGGTGCCAACCGTATTTCAGAAATCGCTTCAAGAATGAGGCGCGAGGCCACATCACTTTTTACTCCCCTCGACAAATTAATCCAAATGTCTTATATCCGCAGAGAGACACCTTTTGGCCAGAGTCCTAAAAAATCAAAGAGAGGGATTTACCGGATAAATGACCCCATGATGGATTTTTACTATACCTTTATAATGCCCAACATGTCGAGTCTTGCCCGCGGAAGAAAGGCCATCGTAATGGAAGAAATAGAGAATGATTTCAACGAATATGTAGCCCGACATTGGGAACACTTGTGCAGGGAGGCTGTCAGCGGCAACAGGTTGTTAGGTCATCGTTGGGGTGAGGCTTCCCGTTGGCGGGGAAGTGTTAAGGGTAGTGAGAAAGGAAGTGAGAAAGGGATGTTTAAAGAGATGGAATTTGATGTCATGGCTGAATCCACTGATGGAAAAGCATTGCTTGTGGGGGAGTGCAAATGGACCAATCCCGAAATAGCCGCTGAAGTGCATCGCAAATTGATGGAGAAAATCTCAGTCCTGCCATTTGCCAAAGACAAGAAGATAGTGCCGGTGCTGTTTTTGAAAAACACTCCGAAAGATTCTCCCCACGGCATCCATATCCTCCATCCGCAATCCATCATCAACGCAATGTCCGACGAATAGGGTGTCCATTTCTCCCAATATCAAGTCGACCATCACCGACCTATTTGCCACAATGACCATGGGGCAAAGCATCCGCAAAAGTGAGAATGAAGAAAAAGTGCTAAATTTGTAAATGAATAATAAAATTAATGATTATGACAGAATTGGAGGCAATCAGAGAGCGTCATTCCGTGAGAAGATATGCCGATCTACCTTTGGAGAAAGAGATAATAATCAAATTGCGTGATAAGATTGAGGCTTTGAATAAAAAGAGTGGTCTTCATCTGCAACTGGTGGTGAATGAGCCGATGGCATTCAAGGGGAGCTTGCTTGCATACGGTAAATTCAGAGGTGTCTCCAACTATGTAATGGTGATTGGAAATGATACGGAAAAGATGGAATATGCGGCTGGTTATTATGGCGAAAAACTTGTGGTTTACGCCCAGCAGATCGGACTGCGTACATGTTGGGTTGGTTTGACTTATAAGAAAATAACCGGCGCATTTGAAGTCAGACCCGGTGAAAAGATATTCTGCTGCATAGCCATAGGGTATGGAGATGGCGATGGATTGCAGCATAAAAGCAAACGACCGGACCAAGTCAGCAATATCAATGCCGACACCCCTGACTGGTTTGCAAATGGAGTTGAGGCAGCATTGATTGCGCCGACGGCCGTGAACCAACAGAAATTTTATTTTGAATATGTCGCTCCAAAAGATTCGTGTGAGAAAGGGAAGGTAAAGCCTGAGAAAAAGTTTTCAATGGTTGGCTACACAAAAATTGATCTTGGCATTGCTATATGCAATTTCGAGATTGGAGCCGGAAAGGACAATTTTGATTGGATTGACTCTCCGCTTTATTAAGACTAAGATGAAAGTAGTGGTGTATTGCTCATCCCAGGCCGGATTGCCGGAGGCAGTGACTGAGGGAGCCGCCCTAATAGTACAAACAATAGGCAAATGCGGCGCGGAACTGGTTTATGGAGGCGTCAACGCGGGTCTTATGCACAAGAGGCGCAGTCGGCACACGACGCCGGGGCGCTTCTTAAAACGCTAACTCAACCCAACTTTAACATGGATTCGACATGAAGTGGCTGTCCGATAAGGACTCGTGATTTTTGATTTTTGTCGTGGGTACTACAGATTTTTTGTGGCCACCGATGAAATGGAGTTCGGACTCGGCAATAAAATCCCACTCTGGCTATTCGGCTTTCTATATTAAGTATTTATAACATTTTTGAGGGAGTCTCTCTGAGATTATTAGAGGTAAATGATAATATTATCGAAAAATTTATTAATTTTGCATAGTTGTTACTTATATTTAAAATAAAACGTGAGCCTTAACCAAACGTATTTATGCTAAAATCCATAGAAATATGTGCAGGGGCCGGTGGGCAGGCACTTGGCCTTGAGATGGCTGGGTTCACCCATACAGTTCTCGTGGAATATGAAGAAGACTATTGTAACTGTCTTCGCAACAACCGTCCGTATTGGGATGTCAAGTGCAAAGATGTAAGAGATTTTGATGGGAAACCATTCCACAATAAAATTGATCTGCTTTCTGGTGGGGTTCCTTGCCCTCCATTTAGTGTGGCCGGCAAGCAATTAGGAAATGAAGACGAAAGAGATCTTTTTCCAGAAATGCTTCGCCTTGTAGAGGAAATTAATCCACGAGCGGTTATGATTGAAAATGTTCGTGG
Organism: Muribaculum sp.; assembly: GCA_023667055.1. Taxonomy (GTDB): domain Bacteria; phylum Bacteroidota; class Bacteroidia; order Bacteroidales; family Muribaculaceae; genus Lepagella. Next base: position 12,768 of record JAMPAV010000051.1, read on the forward strand.
ATTATTAGACCCCAAATTCAAAGAGTATCGTACAGCGATTCTAAATCGACTTAACAAGTTAAAATATAATGTTCATGTAAAATTATTGAATGCATCAGATTTTGGAGTTCCTCAACTTCGCCCGAGAGTCATTATTGTAGGCATTCGAAATGATATCGAAGATACTTTCAGTTTCCCCGAAATAAAATTTGGCAAAACAACAGTAGGAGAATGTCTTTCTGACCTGATGGCTGCCAATGGATGGCATGGTATTGAAAATTGGAAAAAGATGGCCAATAGAATTGCACCAACGTTAGTAGGTGGAAGCAAAAAACATGGAGGTCCGGATTTAGGTCCGACGCGAGCGCGTAAAGCATGGGCTGAAATGTGTGTTGACGGAAAAGGAATTGCAGACACGGCTCCTTCTGAAAATTTTGAAGGGATGCCAAGGCTTACACCCCGCATGTTGGCCCGCATTCAAGGATTCCCTGATGATTGGCAATTTGGAAAGCGCAAGACACTTGCATGTAGAATGATTGGCAATGCATTCCCTCCACCTGTAGCAAAAGAAGTTGGATTGCAAATTGCATCTGTTTTAAATAAAAAAGACCGTACTGAAAATGAAAAGCCTTATATCACAAGAGCGCAAATCGTTCCATCGTTATTTGACTGACAATGGAGTTCTGACAATCGAAAACGGAATTGCCAGTAATGCTGACAAATCCTCAAAATTGTCTAAAAGAATCGCACAAAAGATGGCTGAATACCTTGGTGCTTCTGAACGAACCAAAGCTGAATGCCAGACTATAGGTGCAACTTTTGAATCAGCATGCAGAGAGTTTCTGAATAATACGTTCTTAAAACTGCAGAACCTACGTCCAGGCAAATGGCATGTAGATAAACTAGGCAATCGCAACTCTATAAAGACCAGTAGTTTTGTGCAATATGAACATTTGGATTACTTAGAGCAACTGATAAAGGATGATTCACAACTTGCCACATGTATAGGCAATGACTATATCGTTGCACCTGATATCATAATTTATCGGGATCCAGAAACAGATGAATTTATAAACGAGGATTTCCCTATTGTCGATGGATATTGTTCTCGATTGACGGCAATGAGAGAAAAATTCAACAAACTTCCCATTTTGCATGCATCTATTTCTGCAAAATGGACAATGAGAAGTGACCGAGCTCAAAACAGCAGGACAGAGGCTCTGGGGCTTATTCGCAACAGAAAGGGTCATCTTCCCCACATAGTTGTTATCACCGGTGAGCCATTGCCATCCCGACTTGCATCACTTGCTTTGGGCACAGGAGACATTGATTGCCTTTACCATATCGCCTTATATGAACTTATAGAGGCGGTGAAAGCTTCGGGAGCTGAGGATTCCATTGAAATGCTAAATATACTCATATCGGGGAAACGTCTGAAGGATATCAGCGATTTGCCTCTTGACTTATCTGTATAGCCATAAAAATTTTTTAACCATAATCATCATGCCAAGAACCCAACTTATACGCACGTATTCGCGTCTGAACACCAACGACCTGCCCGGCCGAATATATCGTGTCCTCAATTTGCCCCGGCAAAAGCAGAATATTTACTACAAGGTCATAGTCAACCAATTTTATTTTTCAGATAAAATAGAGTCTATGATATTGAATACCCTGTGAATCTCTGAATAACTGAGCATATCTTCAGGATTTTCTCGTGACAAGGCCGACAGACAGCCTTTCTGCATTCGACATAGCAAGTTCAAGACTGCCGTTTTCCACAAGATAATTGTAAATGTTGATTCGCCTGAAATAACGGCGTGTTTTCTCATATCCGGGAAGATACCTTTGGAGTTCTGGCAAAAGGTCATTGTATGAAGCGGCATGTTTGCATGGCAAGCCTGGCAGGAAATGAAGCAGAAACTAGAATTCCGTGCATGGATTGGTCTCTATGAATTCTATGTTTGGATACCGTTTTTCAGTCTTTGCCCTTAGACTACGGCAAGATGCCATCTCAGCCGAATGGGTCAGGAGTCTATCCATGTCTATCAGACACACTACATGGTCGTATCCTTCATTTACAAATTGGATGGCCATCTTTACGAAATGAGCTATATCCGCGTGCTGTGGGAATGCCGAGGCAATTTTGAATGGATACCTTCTTGCAGTGCGGAGTGAATCGAAATAAAACCATTCTGTTTCCCCCTCTCCAATGATGGCAATGCTGCGATTGTTCTTGCCCTTATTTGTCTTCATTGTTAGGGAGTATTGAAAGGTTGAAGAATATGCTGTCAAGGAAAGGCAGTTTTATGAGCTTTCCTTGACGGTAGGCATTGTATGGGGATATATTTTTATGAATACCCATTGAAGAAAGACGTTCTAGAATTGTCTCGCCCTCATTGTTCTTGTCGGTAAACCATACAACATCGCGCCGTAGAAAGTCCTCATTCAAGAGGTTGATGTCATGGGTGGTGACAAGAAGCTGTGACTGACCCTCGCTGTTGGCAAGAAAACACTTCAAGAAATACGATACAAGCTCGAAATGGATGCTGTTCTCAATCTCATCTATCTCCATAAAGCGGTTTCCAGACAGCAAACTATATAGAAGCACCGACATCCCAAGCAATCTCATGGTTCCGCTTGATTCCATGGATTCCCCCATTTCATATACACCGGCTTCCGTCCGGTGTGCGAATGATATATGTGACTTGTCGAGCATGTGCAGGTCTGTGATATTGAAATCCGATGCCCGCAAGAAATATAGGATGAATTTCTTCAACCGGCCATCGTGGTCGTTCATCAAGGCGATACGCGCCATTTCGTCAAGCGACATGCGCGGTGTGAAAAGATCCGTCATTGAAACTGTAAAATATTCGCTGACCTCCTTCAGTTGTTTCTGACCGACGTTTGACTTGCCGAATGCCGCAAGCACTGTGCAGTTGGGAATTGTGTTGCCAATAATAATCTTCTGATCTGCTTTGGAAAGTCTGGTAGAAGCACTAAACTCAACTTCCGCCACATCCTTTTCTGCATTGTATGTGCGCTTGTACAATATGGAGCGTCGGTTTGTCTTGTATGTTGAGAGAGACTCGGAGTATATTTTGCTCCGGTCAAACTCCACAGATATTACATATCTGTGGCCTTTCAGCCATAATGTCATCGTCATTGTTGACTTTTCTTTTGAAGAAATGTTGTCAAACAGAAATGGCATGAAGTCAAGCGACTCTGATTTGGACGTTGGCGTATTTATCATCAATTTTCTGAAGAAGTCAATGGCTCGCAAAATATTACTTTTGCCAGAGGCATTAGCTCCGTAGATAACACCCAATTTAAGAAGTTTCACATCTGGAGCAACCTCAACGAAATACTCCTCTTCCATGATATTGTTTCTTTCGGGGACGAAGCTGAGAGTTTGCTCCGTCCTTACCGATGAGAAATTCTTTATTGTAAACTCAGCTATCATAACTCAAGGCTTCTTCAAGAGGGGATAAAGAGCCTCTTGATACAATGCAAAGGTATGTAAAATTTTTGAATTTGCCAAATTTCACCGCCATTTTCGTAGAATTTCTACAAAAACGGCAGTGAAATTTGGCAAAACAATCATTTTGGCAGTTATGCTATATAAAAAGTTTTATGAGGGAGGAGATTAGCGGAGGATGATGGTGACGCCGCAGAAGGACTGGGCGCCATAGACGAGAGCCTGCTCGATGTCGGCGGTCTTTGAAGGGCCGGAGATAAAGCAACCGAACCCTAACTCCGGCATCTCAATTCGGGAGTATGCCTCGTGCATGTTGCTGACAATGTTTTTGCGGTCGAGAATAATTACCAGATACTCGCAGATGAAGCATACAGCACGTTGCTTCATGGTCTGCGGAACCCATATACATGCATTTTCCGCACATCCGATAGTCCCTTCCACCACACTGACATCAGTGCCGTCAAGATCCTGCGGTTTTGCCGCCGTGTCCGGATTTCGGTCTGCCTTTATTCCCGTCACATTGCTTGCTATTGTTTTTGCCTCCGGATATGCCCGGCGAATCAAATCGTTCATGTCGTCGCCCTCCTTCATGCAGATCACCTTCGCCCCGGCGGCAGTAGTGGCCGTAGTGATGAAAGTCTCCACAGGGTCGGTGAAAGTCAGTTTTGCAAACGACAGGTCGGGCTTCTCGTATGTCTCACGCACATTTTTGCGCAATTTACTTAATATTGACTCTTTTGCTTCCATGTTTTCTATTTATAGTATGAGCACAAAATAAATGTGCATTTTATCTTCTGTAATGGATGGGAGTGATTTTGACCTCAAACGCGAATCCGGCTTCGCCGGTTGGGGCGCGGATTTGGCGCGGATTTCTTA
>JAMPAV010000052.1 GCA_023667055.1 Muribaculum sp.
ATTCAAGTGATTTCAGCGTTTTTCAGCATTTTGATGTTTTGCTTTGTGACCCCGGTGGGGCTCGAACCCACGACCCAATGATTAAGAGTCATTTGCTCTACCAACTGAGCCACGGAGTCATTTTGTTGGTCTTTGCTTGCGGGGCTTTCGTCCCGTTTGCGAGTGCAAAATTACAACAAATTTTCTTTCTGTGCAAATTTTTCGGCAATTTTTTCAAAAAAAATCAAAAATTCTTCTTCGATGTCCTCATTTCAGACGTTTTATGTCTGTGACGCGCTTTTTTATCTACAAAATTCTCGATTTTGTCAGTAAAAAATTTAGGCATTACCTATTTTTTATTAACTTTGCAAAATAAAACCCAAAATTTCATACCGATTCTGATATGAACTATACTATTATCGACTTTATCTCGCTCCTCGCATCGGTCTGCCTTTTCCTCTATGGCATGAAGGTGATGAGCGAAGGCCTGCAGAAAGTTGCAGGCGACCGTTTGCGCAACATCTTGGGCATCATGACCAAAAACCGCGTAATGGGAGTGCTCACGGGTATAATAATCACTGCCCTCATCCAGAGTTCAAGTGCCTCCACGGTTATGGTGGTAAGTTTCGTCAACGCAGGCCTCATGTCTCTTGCCCAAGCCATGGCTGTGATATTCGGCGCGAACGTCGGCACCACAGTGACCACCTGGATTATCTCCGCCTTTTCATTTGAAATCAACATCTCCCAATACAGTCTGCTTCTGCTCGCCGTCGGGGTTCCGATGCTTTTCATGAAAAAGAGCACCTACAAATCCCTCGGTGAGTTTATAATTGGTTTTGTGTTCCTCTTTATGGGACTTGACCTTATCAGCCAATATGTGCCGGATCTCAAGAGTAATCCGGAGATGCTGCATGCCCTGTCGAGCTACACTTCAATGGGCTATGGCTCAGTATTGATATTTTTTGCTGTCGGCATAATCTTGACGGCAGTAGTGCAAAGTTCCGCAGCCACATTCGCAATCACTCTTATCATGTGTTCGCAAGGATGGATATCATTCACTCTTGGATGCGCCATTATCCTCGGTGGCAACATCGGAACCACCATCACTCCGATTCTTGCATCTCTCAGTGGTAACCTTGCTGCAAAAAGAACGGCAATGGGTCATGTGCTTTTCAACGTGTTGGGATCGATAATCGTGCTGCTGATATTCCATCCGTTCATTAATCTGGTGGCCGACATCACGCAATGGTTCAACGGCATAAATCCTCTCGATATCGACAAAGCAGCCGATATGAAGATGGCCGATTCCACACTCCTTAATCCCGCCGGGGGACTCACATCGAAGGCACAGGCATGTGTAGCCCTTGGGCTGGCAATGTTTCCCACCGTGTTCAATGCCCTGAATCTTCTTGTAATGATATGGTTCACTAAAGTATATGTGAAGATAGTATGCTGGATTATGCCGGCCAAGCACAAGGACGAGGAAGAAGAGTTCTCGCTCAAATATATCAATCATGGCCTGCTTTCGGCATCTGAGCTCAACATAGCGCAGGCTCAGAAGGAGATACAGATGTATGGCGACCGTGTGGCCCGTATGCTTGGCATGGACAAGGAGATAGTGCATCTCAAAGGGGATGACCCGAAGTATGCTGAAGTATATTCGCGGATTGAGAAATATGAGGATATATCAGACCGCATGGAGATTGAGATTGGCAACTTCCTCAACAAGGTGTCGGAAGGACGCCTGTCGCCTGCAAGTAAGATGCGCATAGCCGGCATGTTGCGTGTCGTCAGCGAGATAGAATCAATCGGCGACTGCTGTTATAACGTGGCACGCACCACAAAGCGCAAACTGCAAAACAATGTTAAGTTCACCCCCGTCATCAATGAGGAGATCGACCGAATGTTTGCTATCGCCGACCGAGCCATGGACAACATGAAAGACCTGCTGAAGGAAATGTCTGCGCCTGACGAGGCCAAGATAATCAAGGCCTACAACATAGAGCGAGAGATCAATAACTACCGCAATCAATTGCGCGACACCAACATCGCCAACATCAACAACAAGATATATGATTTCCAGGATGGCATTTTCTTCATGGATATCGTGGGAGAGATTGAGAAAATAGGTGATATGATCATCAACGTCGTGGAAGGAGTGAAGCATCAATTCCGTACGGAAGATTTGGCATGAGTTTTTCGTTGTTGTCATTGTTGTCGGTGCTGCCATTGTTTTCATTGTTGCTGATGGATTAGAGATATTATGGACTATAAATCAAATCGCTATTGTGTCATCATGTGTGGTGGTGCTGGCACAAGATTCTGGCCATTCAGCCGAGAGTCATTGCCAAAGCAATTTATAGATTTTTTCGGAACCGGCCAGACTTTGCTTCAGCTGACAGTAGATAGGATTCGTCCGCTGATACCCGAAGAAAATATAATATTGCTGACCAACGAAATGTATGCCGACACAATCCGTACACAACTGCCATGGATTCCAGCCGACAGAATTCTTTTTGAGCCGGCTCGCCGCGATACTGCGCCGGGATTGCTCTGGGCTGCCCATCACATAGCATCGCATGATGCAGAAGCCTCTTTTGTGGCACTACCGTCTGATCATGTCATCTTGAAAGAGACTTCATTCCACAATACTATTATTCAAGGATTCGAGTTTGTAGAAGACTCCGACAGGATTCTCGCATTCGGCATAAAACCATCCTCGCCCAACACATCTTATTGTTATCTGCAAAAAGGCGTGTCTTTCAGAAACTTCAGAAAAGTATCGAAAATCAAGACCATTGCAGAACGTCCGGATGAAAGATTAGCGGAAATATTCATGCGTTCGGGAGAATTCCTGTGGAATGCCGGTATATATATGTCATCGGCAGGTTCTATAGTCAAGGCATTCCAACAGCATGCGCCTGACATCGCGTCTATATTCGACATCGGCAGAGACATGTACAAAAGTCTCGGTGAAGCAACTTTCATAAAAGAGAATTTTCCAAAGTCAACCTCTTTGCCAATTGAGAATGCCATCATGGAGAAGGCTGACAATGCATACGTGATGGAGACTGATATAGGATGGAGTGATTTAAGCACCTGGAAAGCATTGTATGACATGTCTCCAAAAAACAAAGATGGGAATGTGACTCAGAAATGCCGGTCACTATTATACGACAGCAAAGGTTGTATCGTATCAGAGGAGAATGACAAAGTTGTGGTGGTTTCAGGTCTTGAGAACTACATTGTTGCAGACACCCACAATGCTCTTCTTGTCTGTCCGATAGATGCGGAACAAAAAATCAGGAACATAGTCAACGATATCCGCGACTGCTTTGGGCAAGAATACGTATGATCGGAAGAATGTATTTCAAAATATAAAGGCATCCGAAGCCGAACGCCGGATGCCTTAAGCAGTCATCAAAAAACAGTGACTACCGAAAAGATAAGATTGAGATTCATTACGTATAATCACGAAAACATTCGCGTCATTACTACGAATTTTTTAATTTAAAAGGCACTGTGTGTCGAATATCGGTGGAGGATGAACCGACGTATGCCTTGAAGGAACCCGGCTCGGCCACCCATTCATGCCGCTTGTCGTCGAAATATTTCAGGTCGTCGGCATCAATTTCAAAACTCACCGTTTTGGTCTCGCCCGGCTTGAGATTGACTTTGCTGAAATGCTTAAGTTCCTTTACGGGTCTCAATACGCTGGCCTTGTCGTCGCCAATATACAGTTGCACTGTCTCTTTTCCCTCAACGGACCCTGTGTTGGTGACGGGAACCGAAATGGTTATAGTCTCTCCATCAGACATTTCTTTAGCGGAGATAGTCGGTTTGCCATAGTTGAAAGTTGTGTAACTGAGTCCGTGGCCGAAGGGGAACATCGATGGAATCTTCTTTGTGTCGTGCCAGCGATATCCCACGAGAATGTCCTCAAGGTATTCCTGTTGCGGATCAACGCCATTCAGTTTCTTCTCTATACCCGGATATGAAGCCTCACCGAAATGGTGAGCTGCATTGTCTTCAAGTTTCTTTGGGAAAGAGAACGGAAGTTTGCCGCTCGGATTCACCTTTCCTGAAAGCATGTCGGCCATGGCCGGACCGATCATCGTGCCGAGATACCAGCTTTGCACCACTGCAGGGATCTTGTCAAGCCAAGGCATTGCGTAAGCATTGCCTGATATGTTGGCCACAATGGTATTTGGATTGGCCGCTGCCAGTTGCTCGATTATCAGGTCCTGCCCCCAGGGCAGGTTATATCCTCTGCGGTCGGTAGATTCGCAATCCTGCCAGCCATTTTTGTTAAGCCCTCCTACGTAGATCACAGCATCATAACCCGGAGCAGCCGCCACGGCAGCTTTACGCAGAGAGTCGAGAGTGGATTGCGGTATGATATCTTCATTATGATACATCGCCCTTCCGCTCTTGTAGCCGGGCTGATAATCCACCACCTCAAATACCTCCCTTAGAGCCTGAAGAGGAGTGAACATATCCTTGGTCTTGAGTTCCGAACTTCCACCACCCTCCTGAAGAGGACGCACGGCATTCTCGCCAACCACAAGAATTCTCTTATATTTCGACGGGTCGAGGGGCAGGATGCCATTGTTCTTAAGCAACACAATTGCCTCGTCGGAAATCTGCTTTGCAGCTGCATAATGTTCGGGTGAGGCCAGTGATCCAAAAGGCTTTTCGGCATTCATCGCCGTGCGGAAGATAAGTCTTAGTATATTGCGGGCTTTCGCATTTACGGTGGAGTCTGACACCTCACCACTCTTAAGCATTTTCAGATAGGGATTGGCAAGATAATAGTCGTCATAGCCGAAATCACTTTCCGAAGTAAGACCATTAGTATAGGAGCCCATTTCGATATCAAGACCATTCTCGGCAGCCTGCTTTGTGTCGTGGGCACCTCCCCAGTCGGTGATCACTGCCCCGTCAAAGTTCCATTCATCGCGCAAGATATCACATAGCAGTCGCTTGTTGTGGCACGCATGCTCCCCCCAGATTTGGTTGTAACTTCCCATTATGGACCATACACCGCCATCCTGCACGGCTTTCTTGAAAGCCGGAAGATATATCTCGTAAAGCGCACGGTCGGAAAGCACCACATCCACCTCACCGCGCCATTGCTCCTGATTGTTGAGGGCAAAATGTTTCACACAGGCAGCCACTCCATTCTTCTGGAGTTCCTGAATATAAGGCACTGCCATCTCACCGGCGAGATAAGGGTCTTCGCCCATGTACTCGAAGTTTCTGCCATTGAGCGGAGTGCGATAAATATTCACGCCCGGGCCAAGAAGCACATCCTTTTCGCGGTAGCGCGCCTCCTCGCCCACATTCTTTCCATACACTCCTGCAAGAGATGGATTCCATGTGGCCGCGAGAGCGGTCAGGGCCGGGAATGCGGTCACTGAGTCATTTGTCCAGCCGGAATGTCCCCAATCGTTCCAATTGATTTCCATTCTTACGCCATGAGGGCCGTCGCTCATATACAGTTCGGGAATACCAAGCCGTTGCACTCCGGGAGAAGAAAACTTGCTCTGTGCGTGGCATAGAGCCACCTTCTCCTCAAGTGTCATTCGGGAGAGTGCATCCTCCACACGCTTCTCAATTGGAGCGGTCCTGTCGAGATAGACAGGAGTCGCGGCTGAAGCTGAAATAGCCATTGCTGAAAGAATTATTGACAGGGATTTCATTTTTAGCATTATCTTTATAACCATGATGCACCTTGATTAACCATGATGCATCATGATTTATCATTGGGGAAGGATTATTTGATTGTTTTGATTAATGTTTCTGAAGTATTGAGACCGGGAGAAGATGCTGTCACCTTAATGTCGCCGGAGGTTCCGTCATTCTGGATTATAACGAGCGCCTTTCCATAGAAGGCTTTGCGGGAGTCTGACTTGAATGGTTCGAGAGAGATGGGGCTGCCGTTGTCAACACCTGCATTCTTGCCACTTCCCTCAACCTTAAAAGTTATTTCATTCTCAGCCCATGGGCAAAGATTGCCATCTTTGTCGATAACTTCCACAAGGACATAGCTGAGATCTGTGCCATCAGCATTGATTTCCTTGCGGTCGGGGGTAAGACGTATTGCAACCGGCTCGGATGCAGTGTTGATCCGTGTCCTTTTCACCTCCTTGCCATCTTTCCGGCTCACCGCCTCAATGCTGCCACGGGTGAACGGCACACTCCATGAAAGATGATATGTGTCTTTGTCCGCTTTCTTGGCGCCAAGCGATTTGCCATTAAGGAATAATTCCACCTCATCAGCATTATTGAAATATGCCCATACATCCACTTCCTCACCGTCATTCCAGTTCCAGTGCGGGAAAATATGCAGAACATCCACATCCGGATTCCAACGGCTCTGATATAGATAGTAGGAATCCTTTGGATTTCCGGCCAAATCGACTATGCCGAAATACGAACTGCGTGCCGGCCAGCCGAATGGGGTAGGTTCGCCAAGATAATCAAAGCCGGTCCAGACAAACTGTCCCATGATGAAGTCATTGTTTTCCACATCACGCAATGTCTGCTCGTGGGTTGTGCCCCAGGGCACATGGCAATTGTCGTAGGAAGAACAGGAGAAAGAGGGATCTTCGAAGGGTATGTCCCAGCGCTTCGGCCAAACAAACATAGAGTCGGAAGGCATACGATAGTAGCCGCGTGTCTGAAGGGCAGACACACTTTCAGTGACAATGAATGGCTTTCCGGGAAAATTCTTGGGGACATCCTTGAAGTTCTCGTTGTGGTAGTTGTATCCGATCACATCAAGAGCACCCGAACGGAAAAGATGGTTGCCCGGATTCGGTTCGTTGCAGCCGGCGGTGACAGGACGTGTCGGGTCAAGTTCACGCGTCATGTCGGCAAGTTTCTTGGTAAGCAGGGAATTGACCGACAACTCCCCATCCTCCTTGGCGAGAAGATCCTTGGAATGTCCGAAATTCAATATGAGATTAGCCTGTTCGAGCGACAAGGTGTCGGCATTTGCATCGCTCCACTGCTCAAGAACCTCATTGCCTATACTCCACATTATTATAGATGGATGGTTGCGGTCGCGCACCACGAGGTCAGTGAGGTCGCGCTCGTGCCATTCGGGGAAATATCTGGCATAGTCATGCGCAGACTTTTTCTTGCGCCACATATCGAATGTCTCGTCCATCACCATCAGACCCATGGAATCGCAAAGTTCCAGAAGTTCCGGAGCCGGAGGGTTGTGTGACGAGCGAATGGCATTGGCACCCATATCTTTCAATATCCTCAACTGACGGGCTATGGCCGCCTTATTGACAACAGCACCCAACGCGCCGGCATCATGATGCAGACACACCCCATTGATTTTCATCCTCTCGCCATTAAGCGAGAACCCCTTCTGATCATCAAAATCAAGAAACCGGAAACCAGTCTTCAGTTTGTATTGGTCCAGTATCTGTCCACCCTCCCTGATGGTATTGACAACGGTGTATAGATTAGGATTCTTTACCGACCAGAGTTCAGGCTGCTCCACCTTTACGGGACATGTCACAATAGTTTTTGCCTCCGGGGCAAGTTCCCTGGTTGTGGAAACCCTTGCCACAGTCTTACCTTCCGGAGAGACAATCTCAGATTCAATATTTACCTTTGTCTTTCTATCAGTATTGTTCACTATCGTGGTTCGGATATTCAAAAGAGCCTCATCTTTCGACACCTTCTTTTGCTCCGCAAAGACACCCCATTGATCCACATGGATTGGATTAAGAACCCGAAGCCACACATGGCGGTATATGCCGCACCCCGAATACCATCGCGAATTGGGTTGCTCTGCGTTATCCACCCTGACGGCAATCACATTCTCGCCCGGTTTGAGCCAGGGAGTGAGGTCGTAGCTGAATGAAGCGTATCCGTATGGACGGGTGCCAAGTTCGTGTCCGTTTATATAGACGGTGGAATTCATATATGCACCGTCGAAATCTATATACACTTCCTTTCCTCTGTCAGCAGCCGGCAAAGTAAATGTCTTTCTATACCAACCTATACCACCGGGAAGCGCTCCCCCACCGGTTCCGGAGGGATTGTCCTTGCTGAAACTTCCTTCGATGGCCCAGTCGTGTGGAAGATTGAGCGACCTCCAACCGGAATCATTGAAGTTGGCCTCCGAGTAATCTTTAGAGTCTCCGAGGATGAATTTCCAACCACTGTCGAAATTAATCGATCTGCTGTCGGCTGCCACCGCTTGCAGGAATGCAAACAGCGACAGTGACAGCAAACCTAACAGCCTAATTATATTCACTTTTCTATCTTTTATGGTTTATGGGTTTATATGTTTATAGGTTTATTTTATCGGCGACTTGCTGATGTAGTTATCAAGGTTAAGTTAATATTCCCTTGTCAAGACTACGGTTAAAATAAACTCATAAACCTATAAACCTATAAACATTTTTAGATTTTCACTTCAACCTTCTTGCCGGTATATTTCACATTCACACCTGCAGCATTACGGTCATATCCTACTGCATGATCGGGCGACACCTTAATCACATTGAAAGTACGCTCCTTAAGCATTCCGGGGAATGAACCCTCACGGTCGCCTATGGTAAGAGTGCCCGATACATTGTCATACGTGAACGGTATCATGGCGTATGCACCCTTCTCATAGTTATAGTTTAGATTTTCATCCTCATACAGAGTGAACTCTCCATTCTCTCCGGCATATACATAAAGATTGATTACATCTGCCGGTTTTTCATCCGAATATTGCATCGCCGGACCGTAAGGAATTATTGCGCCGGAGCGTACGAAGAGAGGCATACGGTCGTAGGGAGCAGCAGCCACCTTTGTTTCACCGCCGTCGCTCACCACCTTCCCGGTGTAGAAGTCATACCAGATGGATCCTTTCGGGAAATATACCTCGCGTGAACGTGCGTTATACTCATACACCGGAGCCACAAGGAACGCATTGCCAAACATATACTGGTCGCCAATGTTGCGGGTTGCCGGGTCAGCCGTATATTCCAACACCATCGGACGCATCACGGTGTAGTCGTCAAAATGTGTCTTGCCTGCGAGAGAATATATGTAAGGCATTAAATCGTAGCGGAGATTGGTGTAATACACCACCGATTTATATGCTGGATGATCTTCGGGAGCGATGTTGAAAATCTCACGGTATGGCCATTGTCCGTGAGCACGGAAGAGTGGTGCAAATGCGCCAAACTGATACCAGCGCGTATTAAGCTCACGCCACTCCTTGAGGTCAGGATTCTCCTTGCCGGTCTTCAGATAATCAGCCTGGGCCTTGACATAACGGTCTTCCACACAGAAACCGCCGATATCCATAGTCCACCAGGGAATACCGCTCATCGAAAAGTTGAGACCAGCTGAAATCTGTGCTTTCATATCCTCCCAACGGGTAGCGATGTCACCGCTCCAGGTAGCGGTGGAATAACGCTGCTGTCCGGCGAAGCCGCTTCTGGTCAGCAGGAACACACGCTTGTCATGGTCCACTCCGCGCTGTCCATTGTAGATTGCATCTGCATTCTCGAGAGCATACGCATTGAAATATTTTGTAGATGGGCCCAGCGCAGTCGGGGTAATCAGGTCCTTGCGATATTGAATGTCGGTGCAGTCGCGGATGTTGGGTTCGGAGGCATCCATCCACCAAGCGTCAATTCCGAGAGGCATGTAGTGGTCATTGATCTGACTCCAAAAAAGTTTACGCGCATCAGGATCGTATGCATCGTAGAATGAACCGAGATAGCCCGGGCCTACCCAGTCGCGGATACTGTCTTGCACCGGCAACTGATACATCCAGCCGTTCTTGTCGAATTCCTTATAGTGTTCGGTAGTGACATAGAATTTGGGCCATACCGAAATCATCAAGCGGGCGTTCATGTCGTGGATTGTATCCACCATACCTTTCGGGTCGGGGAAACGGTCGCGGTCAAATTCATGGCTTCCCCACGAATCCTGCTTCCAGTGGAGCCAGTCGATCACAATGTTGTCGATAGGTATCCCTCTGCGGCGGAACTCGGCGAGTGTGGAGAGCACTTCTTCCTGAGTGTTATATTTCTCGCGGCTCTGCCAGTATCCCATGGCCCATTTAGGCATGATAGGAGCCTTGCCGGTAAGCTGGCGATATCCCTTTATGACATCATCCATGTCATCACCATACACGAAATAATAGTCGATCTGGTCCTGCATCTCACCCCACCAGCTCATTTCAAGCTGATCCTTGGGGTCGCGCGGGTCATATACGCGCAATCCGCAGTATGCCACTCCCCCATTCGGCTCCCATTCAATCTTTATGGGCACACGCTTGCCGGCCTCAAGATTTACCGAGAACTTGTAGCTGTTGGGGTTCCAGGCAGTACGCCAACGCTCCGGAACTACTTCCTTTCCATCAATGTAGATTGTCTGGTAGCCGGAATAATACATGATGAATTTGTATTCACCTGTCTTTTCGGCCTCAATCTCACCCTCGTATGTCACATGGCTTCCGGCATACTTGAAATCTTTCGGCAGATTGACCACATGGGCAAGATCTCCACGGATAAGGTGTTCAAAATAAATGGAGTCCTCACGCTGCACTATGGTGCCCTCATCCTTGTTGGCCGGAACGTAAGTGCCTGTCAATGCACCTTCCTTGCCATCCTTGTCGAAAAGTTTGAATACGCCGCCAAGTTGTTTGTAGCCATCCGGATTGCCCCACCGACAGAGGGAATAGCTGTCCCAGAGTATGCCGTAATTGTCAGTGGAGACTACAAAAGGCACCGACACCTTTGTATTATATTGGAAAAGTTCCTCGTTTTTCCCTTTGTAATTGAATTCGTCGCTCTGGTGCTGTCCGAGTCCATAGATACCTTCCTCGTCCGACAATGATTCGAAGACCTGGCGTACAGTGTATCCTTTTGTCCCCTCCACTTCAATCGGAGAGAACTCTCGGCCGCCGTCAGCCTCAGCAAGTATAAGTTTTCCATCCTTGTCATAGAACTTCACATCACCGGAAGCACGGGACACCGTGGCACGTACTGCGGATGTCACCACAGACACCGTTGAATCGGTTTCCTCTATCTTGAATTCCGGCTTGGTCTTTTGAGCCACAACCACAAGACTGGTGTCGTTGCTGAATGAATTGTCGGGGGTAGCCGAAACACGGATGATTTTGTCGCTGAGCACCTGAAGGCGGACCTTGCGTACATCGTTGTCACCTTTTGAATCGACGTTCACCACAATGCCATTCTTTTCGGTCTTGTAGCCATTCGACCCACATGATACGAGAGCCAGGGCGGTCAGTAATACTGCCGGAAAGCGTGAGATTTTCATTGATATTGCATTTTTTGTTAGGATTCAAACTTGCATTGCCTGAATCCGACAGAAGAGTGCTTCGAAGCAGGATTCGGCAAAAAAATTGTCAATGCAAATTTACTAACAAATCAAGAAAACCCACACTAATAATGTTAAATAAAAATGTCATCGATGTTTCTCAATGCCCGCCAAATGATAATATATTGGGGGCGTTTTGTTTCCAAATACTAATTCTTGCTCTTGCTATTATCCTGATATACAGAGGGCAATACAGAAAACTCATCCTTGAAATATTTACTGAAATATTTTGGATTGTTGAAGCCGCATTTATAGGCAATCTCGGATATGTTGAGCTGGCTTTCGCGCAGCAGCTGAGCTGCCCTCTTTAGCCTTATGACACGTATGAACTCAATGGGGGTTTTTCCTGTGATGCTCTTTATTCGTTTGTAGAGATGCACCCGGCTCATGCCAAGGGCAGTGCTCATCTGCTCCACTGTGAGGTCGGGGTTGTCAATATGCTTTTCCACATATTTCACCGCCTTCTCTATAAGTTGCTCATCAAGCGAGGTGATTTCAATCCTCTCAGGTTCGGGATCAATTAGAGTTCTCCTCATACCCTTCTCCTTTAGATTGAGCAAATTTGTAATTCTGAGTTTCAGTTCTTCGATATTGAATGGCTTGGTGACGTACTCATCAGCCCCTATAGTCAGACCTTCTATCTTTGCATCCACATCGTGCTTGGCTGTAAGAATCATCAGTGGTATGCCAGAGGTAGAGGAATCCGATTTGAGTATTCTGCACAGTTCAATACCATCCATGACCGGCATCATTATGTCGCTTATGATCAAGTCGGGTTTGAAATGCGGAATCTTTTCTAAGGCGAGTTTTCCGTTGGCGGCGGTCTCCACATAAAAATCGGAAGAAAGCTCATCAGAAATAAGTTCAAGCAAATCGTTATTGTCATCCACAATAAGGATTTTGTGAAGAGCGGGATTTCCCGAAGGCGATGCCACTCCCTTACTGTCCGATTCAGATTTCTGCAAGGCTAAATCGGTATTCCTGTGTGCTTCCGATTTCCTTATTGGTATCTGTATCATGAACACTGATCCACCGCCGGGGTTGTCGGCGACGCTCACCTTACCTTTATGAAGTTTCACATATTCAGCGACAAGGCTTAATCCTATGCCACTTCCGGCTATATTGCCCGAATTGCTCGCTGACTGGAAGAATCTATCGAATATGCGCTTCTTGTCCTCATCCGATATTCCCTTGCCGGTATCGGTTACCCTCATGGTAAGTGTGTGTTCGTCTGAATATATATTAAAGCCTACAGATCCGTTTTCGGGAGTGTATTTAAACGCATTTGAAAGTAGATTCATTATGATTTTCCCCATTTTGTCTTCGTCAAATTCCATATCTATTTCCTCCGAAGAGGAATTGAATGAGAATTTGATGTTTTTCTTTTCGGAAAACATCAGGAATGAGTCGCAGATGTGGCGGGCGAAGGCTACAATATTTCCATTTGAGGGTTGGAATGTCAGACCGGACATCTCGTTCTTGCGGAAATCAAGAATCTGGTTTACAAGAATAAGCAGGCGGTTGGCATTGGTTTGCATCACCTTGAGTTTCCTTTTCTTATTCTCATCCTCTTCTTTTGATATAAGCGAGTCGAGAGGTGCGGTTATAAGCGTCAGCGGTGTGCGCAATTCGTGACTGATATTGGTGAAGAATTTGAATTTCAACTGGTTTAAATCCTCCTGTTTCTTATGCTTTTCTTCCCTAATCTTGATGAGATAGATCCGGCGTTCACGTCTCCTGACAAGATAAATGGCAAGAAATATCAGTCCGATCACCAACAATACATATATAATCTTGGCAGGAAGCGAGGCATACCATGGCGGAGTGATTCTAATCACTATGGATTTGGCTTCGGAAGAAGTGATGCCATCGTTGTTGGTGGCCTTTACGTAGAGAGTATATGTACCCGGAGAAAGGTTGGTGTAACTCACGTGATGTTCGCCCGGCTGAAGATTTACCCAATCATCATTAAATCCCTTAAGCATATAGGAGAAGACGGTCTTTTCAGGAAGCACATAGTCGTCAGTGGCAAAATAAATTGCAAACTCATTTTGCGAATGGTCAAGTTCTATTTCCCTAAGATAATCGATGGATTCGGGCAAAATCACACGTCCGTCATACTCCTCGCCAACTTTTACGTCGTGGTTAAAAAGGCTTAGACCCGTGAATTTCACCACCGGGGCGTATGTGTCGAACAGTATTCTCTCAGGCTTGAAACTGTTGATGCCATAAAGACCGCCTACAAGCATTTCTCCTGAAGGAAGCATACAGAATGAACGTTGGTTGAAATCGCAGTCTTGCAATCCGTCGCTCTTGTTGTAATTATGGAATGTAAATTCATGCGAGTCATCATTTTCATTAGCATTGACAACAATATTGGTCAGCGTACCGCCAACACTGATCCACATCGAATGGTTGCGGTCCTCGGTGATACCCCTTATGAAATCTTGGCCGGGAACTGCATTTATCTCAAGTTCGGTCAAAAAGCCCCTGTCGGGATCATATATGTTGAGACCGCTTCTTGTGCCAATCCATACCAGCCCTCTGCTGTCAACAAATACCTGGTTGACAATCATATTTGACAATGCTTTATCGGAAGTGCCCTTAAACATCTTCACTTCTTTAGTCTTTGGGTCAAAAATGGCAATGCCATCAGAAGTCCCAACATAGATTATGCCATTCTTATCTGCCGACAATGAAGTGGTGAAGTCTGAAGTCAATCCGGAATTAGACATATTTATGGTCTCGAATGTCATATTGTCAGGATTCGTTATCTGAAGGCCACCTCCCAAAGTTGCCATCAGGATTTTACCATCATCAATTTCCATCATTCCCCATACGTTGTCGGAAGATAATCCGTCGGCTGTCTTAATCCATGACAAGGAGCCACCCTTGATCTTCATTATGCCTCCGGCGTAGGTGCCGGCATAAAGAGTGCCGTCGGCAGCCTCAAGCATGCATACCACAGCATTTGAATTCTGGCCATTCCCGTATGACTTGATTATATTATAGTTGCCGTCTGTAAGGAACAGTCCGTCGGCATCAGTGCCTATCCAGAGATTGCCATCATAAGCCGGTATTATACAGTTTACATCAGGAAACCTATGAAAATCAAACTTATAAGAACTGTCATTAAAGATTGAAGCACCCTTCTTGCGCGTTCCAATCCACATAGAGCCACTTTTGTCTTCAAAAAGGGAAGTCACCGTGTTTGCCGGCAGCGACCGCCAGTCGTTCTCTATGTTCCTCACCCTTTGGATACTGCCGTTCTTGTTGAGAACCGCAAGTCCGCCATGATTATATCCGATCCATATCCTGCCCTTTTTGTCTTGGGTGATTGCATTAGGAATATCCATCGGCCAAGGTGTACCCGCGAAATTGTCAATCCACCTGTCGTGAGATCTGTCGTAAGCAAACAGTCCGGATTCTGCAAACACCCAGAGAACACCATCCCTGTCAGCATACAACGTATAAACCTTGGCAGCATCATTTGAATCAGGCACTTTTACCACATTCTTAAGCGACATGGTCTGGGGATTGATAACCAATATTTCTCCTCCATTGGTTACGGCAAATGCTTCGTTGCTATCCGACTCAATGATCAGATCCGTTATCTCTTTTCCACCGAAAAATTTATCTATGCCTGTTACTTTCTTGAATCCATATTTGTCGGAATACCTGTAGATTCCATCATCAGCAATCATCAGCCAGATATCCAAATTGTCGATAGTGATGATTTCCGGATATTTTTCAATACCGAATTTCTTTAGCTTTGGGGTTATGTCGCAGTCGAATTTATCAGTTTTGGGGTCAAATATGCAGTATTTGCCACCTGCCCTGACCAAAAGTTTGTTGCCCGGATATGGCTGGATATCCTCGACATAATTGTCGATTATTGAGGTTGAATCACTTGGATGACTTACAAAAGAAGACACCCTGTAGCCGTCAAACCGGTGAAGGCCCGACGCAGTGCCGAAGTACATGAAGCCGTCGGCATCCTGATATATGACATTTAGCATGTTGCTCGCCAACTTCTCGTTGACTGAAAGATGGCGCAGATTTATCGCACCCTCGGCAATCATGCTGATTAGCAAGATTAATATAACATTCAATAACCTCATAAGGCACCATGTTTGGATTTCACAACGCAAATTTAGTTAAAATTACTTAAAAACAAAACATTTAAAATGATGTTATAAAACATATATGTTAAGATTGGTTAACATTTGATACCCCAAGAGGTAACAAAAGTTAACAATACTGATAAAACGTTACACCTAACATTAACATAAAATAGGCGTATCAAAGCATATAAATTGTAATTTTGCCATTGACAAAATTTGGTGTCCGAAAAATCATGAAAACTCAAGAATACAAACAAAAGCAATAATAACCTAAAATCAAATTTCAATGGGACAACCTAAAGGAAGAAAGTGCCAATTCTGGGCACTGCCACTGAAGTCCATTCTCACTCTGATGCTGCTATTGTCAGCATCCATGGGAGCAATGGCTCAGTCATTCAAAGTGACGGGTACTGTCACCTCCGGAGACTCGGGTGAACCACTCATCGGGGCAACCGTAATGGTGAAGGGGACATCTACCGGTACGGCGACTGATATCGATGGCAACTACGCAATCTCGGTGAGAGAAGGGGCTACATTGGTATTCTCATACGTGGGATACGCCACGAGAGAAGCAAAGGTGACCTCAAACCGTCTTGACATCGCACTTATCGAAGACTCCGGTCTTCTTGACGAAGTGATTGTGGTCGGTTATGGCGTACAGAAAAAGAAACTCGTCACCGGAGCCACAGCACAGATGAAAGGCGAGGAAATTGCCAAGATGAACACCACAAGCCCTCTGCAGGCAATGCAGGGACAGCTTCCGGGTGTGAACATCGCCACAAACTCCGGCCAGCCGGGTTCAAGCATGAAGGTGACCATCCGTGGCTTGGGCACTATTGGCAACTCCTCACCTCTATATCTCATCGATGGAATCGGTGGTGATATCTCCACGCTCAATCCTGCCGATATCGAAAGCATTGACGTGCTGAAAGACGCAGCCTCCGCAGCCATCTATGGCGCACAGGCCGCCAACGGTGTGGTTCTCATCACTACAAAATCCGGCAAGGAAGGACGTGCAAAAGTGACATTCGACGGATAAGTAGGTGAGTAAAATTATTCATAGTTATGATTAAACCTTTTCCAGAGATTC
>JAMPAV010000053.1 GCA_023667055.1 Muribaculum sp.
TAGAGATTTCAGAGGCTGAATTTATGAACTAATATCGATTATGCCATGCTGAAAGAACACAAGGTGGCTATTGCCAGAATATTTGCAGATCTTATTAAAGCCAACAGAATAGTGGGCAGAAGAAGCAGAGGCAGAAGCTGCCACATATCAATATAGACGACGGTAAGACAACAATTAAACAACAATCATATATGTCACAAAAACAGATGCTCACAGGCTTGACCGACGCGGAAGTGTTAGAAAGCCGCAGAAAAAACGGGGTTAACGTCCTTACCCCACCCGAAAAGGATCCGTGGTGGAAGGAGTTTCTACTTAAGTTCACTGGGCCATTCGCAGATGGTGATCCCCTTATCTTTATACTTGAGATAGCAGGTTTGTTATCTATCTGTATTTCTTGTTACGAATATTGGGGTCTCGGTCAAGACTGGAAGGTATTCTTTGAGCCGATTGGAATATTTGTTGCAATCCTTCTTGCAACGGGACTCGCCACTATCTTTGAAAAGAAGGCAGACAAAGAATTCCAAGTGCTTAACCAAACTAATGACGATGAAGCGGTCGAAGTTATGCGCAACAGCACTACTAAAACTATTCCTCGCAGGGATGTTGTTGTCGGTGATATAGTTATTCTTAATACCGGTGATGAAATTCCGGCCGATGGAGAATTGCTGGATGCTGTTACTCTGAGTGTTGACGAGTCAACACTTACAGGCGAACCACTCTGCGCCAAAACAACCAATCCCGACCACTTCGATAAGGATGCCACTTATCCGTCAAATCATGTGATGCGTGGCACTAAAGTGATGGAAGGACATGGCGTTATGCGTGTTCTCAAAGTCGGTGACGCTACAGAAATGGGAAAAGTGTATGAAGAAGCCCAGATTGACGATAGTATCAAAACTCCGCTTAATGAGCAGCTCGACGGTCTTGCTGATTGGATTACGAATGTTAGTTATGTATTTGCCGGACTAATTATCATCGGGCAGCTCATTCATTTCCTTGGCTGGGGTCATTGGGAAGCATACACTTTGATTGCTCCCGTGCTAATTTTCTTTTGGCTCGTTATTAAGAAATTTGGTGATTGGTCAACATCGAAGTGTATTCTGACCATTGTAGGTTTCTTCATCCTGTTTTTCGCAATGGTAATTGGGGCGTTCTCCATGATTAATCCCGATGCGATAAGTGCTGACTGGTCACTACTGCTTGCCCATACACTGAAAACCTTAATGGTTGCCGTTACATTGATTGTAGTAGCCGTACCTGAAGGGCTGCCAATGGCCGTTACCCTTTCTTTGGCTTACTCCATGAGTCGTATGCTCAAGACCAACAATCTTGTTCGTAAGATGCACGCCTGTGAAACAATGGGTGCAACAACCGTTATCTGCACCGACAAGACCGGAACACTTACTCAGAATCAGATGCAGGTCTATAAGACTAATTTCTTTGGAGAGCCGTCTAACGAAGTCCTTTATGAAGGCATCGCAGTTAACTCTACCGCTGAGTTACATATTCCGGAGCCGATTGACCCAATAATAAGACAATCACGTGAGTTTGTAGATAACTTTTGGGCTGAAGATAAACTTCAAGTCCTTGGAAATCCCACGGAGGGTGCGTTGCTGTTGTGGCTAAAAGAACGTGGCGCAGACTATCAGCAACTTCGCACAAATGCTACACGTATTGAAGAGTTGCCATTCACAACGGAACGCAAATATATGGCCACCGTTGTAAAATCAGCCACCGGCAAGCAAATTTTATACGTCAAAGGCGCTCCTGAAATCGTATTCGGGATGTGCAAGGACACCTGCGGCGTAACAAAAAAAGAGATTGATGCCCAATTGCTCGAATACCAAAATCAAGCGATGCGCACACTCGGCTTTGCATATCAAGTTCTTGAAGATGGCGACAAGACAATTGAAAACAACAAGGTCGTAGCCGACAAGCTCACATTCCTTGGCATCGTGGCTATTTCCGACCCGGTTCGTGTAGATGTACCCGGCGCGGTTAATGAGGTTATTGACGCCGGAATCAAGGTTAAAATCGTTACCGGCGACACTCCCGGAACAGCAAAGGAGATTGGTCGTCAGATTGGTCTATGGAACGACGAGACTGATTCTGACCGTAATATCATCACAGGCGTTGAGTTTGCCGAGCTCAGCGATGACCAGCTCCGTGAACGTGTCGGAGACCTGAAGATTATCGCTCGCGCACGTCCTATGGACAAGAAACGTTTGGTTGAGGCTCTCCAGGCTAATAATGAAGTAGTTGCCGTTACCGGTGACGGCACAAACGATGCCCCGGCATTAAATACCGCTCACGTGGGTCTTTCAATGGGCGATGGTACTTCTGTAGCCAAGGAAGCATCTGACATTACCATCATAGACAATTCCTTCTCGTCAATCGGTCGTGCCGTGATGTGGGGCCGTTCACTCTATAAGAATATTCAGCGATTCCTCCTGTTCCAGCTTACTGTCAACGTGGCAGCTTGCTTCCTCGTTCTCTTAGGCTCTTTCATGGGAACAGAATCGCCACTGACAGTAACACAGATGCTTTGGGTTAACCTTATCATGGATACCTTTGGGGCAATGGCTCTCGCTTCATTGCCTCCATCGGCAAGTGTAATGAATGACAAACCGCGTCGCCGCGAATCCTCGATTCTTTCAAGTTCGATGTTATGGGAGCTTTGCAGTGTTGGTTTCATTTTCTTTGCCATTACTCTTGGCTTCTACTGGTTATTCAACCATGCTACCGTTACGTCAATCCCACAAATGTTCCATACCATTGTAGGTGCAGCACAGGAAATGACACCCTATGAAGCGACACTCCTCTTCTCAATTTTCGTTTGGACTCACTTCTGGTATATGTTCAATGCCCGTAGCTTTGAGACCGGTAAGAGCGTCTTCAAACTCAAAATGAGCAGTGGCTTCTGGACAATCGTGTCAATTATAGTCATCGGCCAACTCTTCATTACTGAAATCGCTTATGAGTTCTTCAATGTAGAGCCAATGCTCCATAAAATGGGAGATCATTTTTGGAAATTCTGGACTTGGAGCTTTAACCCCTCCGGAGCGCTTGATTTACTCATCATAGTAGTAGCCTCTTCGTTTGTCCTCTGGATTCGTGAAATATACCAACTTTTCAAAAGATAACCATATAATCCAAACCTTAAAGCACATCGGGGCTTTGTCTCCGATGTGCTTTAGCATTGGAGTAAAATCAATAAAATCCATTTCAAAAGCAACGGTTTGCTATGACTTGCGTCACCCTGAAACCACTACATAAATGTATATGTGGCTGGTTCTCAATACATATTGAATTCATTGCTCAAAATGTGACGAAGTCAAGAAATCGGTGTCCTGCGGACACCTGCAATTGCGATCGGTTGCCGGGCATACCTTCACTACGTTTCGGTATGCCCGGTTACTGATAAATCTGCCTCCTACGGAGGCGACGACGGTTATTTTACAAACTTTTTATAGTTTCAGGGAAAGTCATAGTTCTTTGAACTTTTCCCTTTTGAAAGTGACTTTTCTGTGGATTTTTCCCTTTTAAAAGTGACTTTTTTACCAAAAAAGTCACTTTTAAAAGGGATTTTTTACTAACCTTGCAAAAAATCAGCTTATGATAGACCCTATACTGATCAACTACACTAATTAACTGTGAGGTAAAGAGAATTGAGCGATTCTCCCGGAGTTGCATCAGCCTCTTCGGGGAAATAGACCGGCATATCCTTTTGCAGAGGAAGAATGCGTAGCTCAAGTTCGGTGGCATCCTCCGGCAACCGCCAAAGACCATAAAGCATCGGAAGACCATTGTAGAAATTGTCGTCAATCAGTTTGCCATTACAATACAGCCTCGCCACATCACCCCTATAATCTATATTCAGCATGATGCCCTCCCGCTTGTCAGCCGCCGGTAGATTGCTGATTTTATACACGGCCGCCGATTCAAAATCGGCATCCACCGGGGATTCCGCTACCTTGTTGACACCGATTGTGATTTTACGTGGGGCACCTGCCTCCACCAGTTTTGTAAATGTCGGCAACTCCTGAGGCACTTCAATATGCTTCTCCTCCGGAAGGAAAAGACGGTTGGCCTGATCTTTGGTTAGAAGATAGATATTGCCATATACAGGTTTGCCAGGTCCCATTGCCTTCACATTCTTCAACACATTGTTACCAACGGCTATTTCAGTAGGCACACCCGGAATCTGCTGCAGATAAATCTTTCCGTCACGGTGAGCCACAAGTTGAGCGGTGGCATACCTGATTCCATCTATGTTAACGGGGAAGATACAGATAGTGCCGGCCGGTATTGTGATTGGTTTTGACGGAAACTTAACGCCACACACATCAAACTGCACTTTCTTCTTATCCGAAAGATTTTGCAGACGCTCATAGTTATTGACAAAAACGAAAGCACTGTCGCCGAGCGAACGGTATGCCCAACGCAAATGGGAATCATCCCCCTTGGCAATATCCTGAGGCATCGGGAATTTGGACGTCATCGGTGCCAGCGTCGCGCCATAATCCTGCATGAAGATATGTAGCGGACGCAACGAATAATAATGAGGGTATCGTTGGCCAAACTCTCCGATTGGAGCCTGAAAGTCGTAGGTCTTCACCGGCAGGTCGTTGTAGTTGGTGGCGACTGTACGCTGCTCTTCGTTCAGATACGTCTTGCCTTCAGGGTTTGTGCCACCGCAATACATATAATAACCCAACAGATTGCTTCCGCTGCCAAGTTTTACAACCGCAAGTGAGTAGGAATCTTCAGGATAGAAGAGCGGACGGCGATGATATGCCACCGCTCCCCCACCTCCGAGTTCGCATGTGAAATAAGGATACTGCTCATCTCCTTCTGTCAACTTTTCCTTCTGGTCTTTCAGTTGCTCAGATGCTATCGCTGTGCTACTCCTAAATTCCTTGAAGTTAAATGCCTTGTAATAGTTTCCTGCCGTCGGTTCGATTGACCGTTCCCAAAAACCGTCGGCATAATCGCCATAGAGCGGAATCATCTCCCCGAATGGAACCGGAGTGCGCAGTTCCGGCCATCCGGTGCGGGTATAGAACGGAAGGTCATAGCCTATCTCATTGGCTATTTTCTTAAGAGCCATAAGGTAGGAGCCGTTGCCACGGTATTCGTTGTCAAACTGACAGGCCACCACCGGGCCCCCATCCTTCCACTGCAGACCTTGCACTTGCGTGAATATCTGCCTGTAGAGTTTATCTACCAACGCAAGGAAACGCGGATCTTCCGACCTCGACTTTATGCCCTTGGAGAAGAACCAGTCTGGAATGCCACCACAACGGACTTCTCCATGACAGAAAGGTCCTATGCGGAGAATGACGGGCATCTCCTCATCTTTGCATATTTCAAGAAATTCGCGAAGATTACGTTGTCCGCTCCAGTTGAATACATCTTCCTCTTCCTCTACATGATTCCAGAAAACGTATGTGGCAATCATGGTCACGCCGCCATCTTTCATTTTCTTCACGGTGGAGTGCCATTCGTCGGCCGGAATACGGCTGTAGTGTACCTCACCCATTACCGGGGCTACACGTTTTCCATCTATGATAAGACTATGTGAGTCCCAGTTTATTTCAGGTTGAGACGCATGAATGGATGTCGGAATCAGTACCGACATACCCGCAATTACTAATGATTTAAAAAAAGTATTCATGATGTGGTTAGATATTGAAGGATAACTATTTCAGGAGTGGGATGTAGCGGGAATAACCTTCAGATTCCATTTCCTCCAGAGGGATGAAACGCAGGGATGCGCTGTTGATGCAATAGCGCAGTCCCCCTTTGTCTTTAGGGCCGTCGTTGAATACATGACCGAGATGGGCATCGCCCGACTTACTCCTTACCTCCGTGCGCACCATGCCATGAGATGTGTCGTTATGCTCCGTGACAACTTCATCTGAAATCGGTTTGCTGAACGCCGGCCATCCACATCCGCTTTCAAACTTTTCCGAGGACAGGAAAAGCGGCTCTCCCGTGGTGATATCCACGTAAATCCCCTTCCGGAATTCGTTGACATATTCGTTCCGATATGGATATTCTGTGGCATTCTCCTGTGTGACTGCATATTGTTCGGGCGTGAGAATCTCACGAAGCACCTCGTCGGAAGGCCTGACATATTGCGATTTCTTCTCATTGGCTTCCTTTGCCAATTTAAAGAGCGCAGGGTCAATGTGGCAATAGCCACCCACGTTTTTGTCAAGATATTCCTGATGATAGTCTTCGGCAGGATAAAAATTCTCCAAGGGCTTAAGTTCGATTCTGACAGGTTTGTCAAGTTCCTTCTGCAGAGAGTCGAGAACCGGGGCAATCTGTTTCCTCTGGTCAGAATTGGTATAGTAAATGCCGGTGCGGTATTGAGTGCCACGGTCATTCCCCTGACGGTTGAGTGAAGTGGGATTCACTGTCATGAGATAAAGTTTCGTAAGGAATGGCAGAGACACTACATCCGGATCGTATGTCACCTTTACTGTTTCAGCGGCATTTGTTTTGCCGGAGCACACTTCTTTATACGTAGGATTGGCCACACTACTGTTGGCGTAGCCGGTTTCGGTATCTGTCACCCCGGCAATCTGCTTCATGAAGTGTTCAGTACCCCAGAAGCATCCGCCTGCAAAATAAATTGTCTCTGTCATATCTTTTGAATTATTATCAAGGTTAGCATTGTCACCCGCTTTCATTTTGGAGCCACACGACATAAGGATGCACCCTACGGCAAGGAGCATCGCATGAAAGGATATATTAGTAACAGAGTTTACCACCGCTCGTAATGGACCTTGTCGGGATTCCACTTGTCTTTGGGTTCTGCCGGAGCTGCCGGATAACCCATGGTGATAATGTTGAGCGGAGTCACGTATGAAGGCAGTTTGAGAGTCTCTCTCACCGGTGCCACTCTCTCCTGCATCGGATATACACCACACCATACAGCTCCCACCCCGAGTGAATGGGCTGCAAGAAGGATATTCTCAGTGGCAGCCGAACAATCCTGAATCCAATAGGCCTGTCCTTCACCTTCCATGGCATTTTCCATATTGCCACAAACCACAATTGCAGCTGTAGCGGTCTCAAGATTTGCGTGAGGATGATGAGCCATCAGGCTGTCGAGCACCACTCTGTCGGTGACTACCACAAATTCCCATGGCTGTTTGTTTACTGCCGTAGGCGCCGCCATACCGGCTTTTACTATGGTTTCAAGCGTATCTTTGGAGATTGTCTGATTTGTGAATCTGCGCACGCTTGCGCGGCTCATGATGTTTTCGATTGGTGTTTGGATAGAAGATTCTGCCATATCTGAATTTACATTTTTTTCTTTGCCACACGAGAATAACGAAAGTGCGGAACATACAGCCATCATGGTTGCGAATTTAAAATTCTGTTTCATTATGATTTATATTGTTTTAGTTTTCTTTTTCCATAAGTTCGAGTATACGGAATTCTGCTTCATCAAGACGTGCGAGCAACTGCTCCATGCGCGAGGCCGCATGAGTGATTTCCTCCACACTCATGCTTCCATCTGACATTCGGGTCTCCAGATCCGATTTCTCATTGCCAAGGCTTTCGAGTTCCTGTTCGAGTGCCTCCATTTCCTTTTTTTCTTTGAAAGTCAGCTTTGGTTTACGTTCCTGTCTCGGTTTCACCTTTCCCGATGATGACAACGATGAAGACGACGAAGACGATGACAACGATGAAGAAGTTTTTTCCTCCTGCTTGACGCAATGCCGATAGGTCGAGTAGTCACCTGGGAAATCCCTTACTTCGCCATCACCTTTCATCACAAAGAGATGATCCACTATCCTGTCGAGGAAGAAGCGATCATGGCTCACCACTATCACGCATCCCTTGAAGTCTGCAAGATAATTCTCCAGCACAGTGAGGGTCATTATGTCAAGATCATTTGTGGGTTCGTCGAGAATCAGGAAATTTGGCTGACGCATCAAAACGGTAGCAAGATACAGCCTACGTCGTTCGCCACCACTAAGTTTGTAGATATACTTCTGCTGGGTGGCAGGTTCGAAAAGGAAATGGGTGAGAAATTGCTGGGCGGTAAGCGTGGTCTTATCGTCGATCCTTACAGTTTCCGCTATCTCTCTTACGGCATCAATCACCTTCTTGCGCTCATCGAAATCCACCATCCCCTCCTGGGAATAATATCCGAATCTCACAGTCTGTCCAATGTCAAAATGTCCGGAGTCAGGTTTAATCTCGCTAAGAAGCATCTTGATGAAAGTGGATTTGCCGGCTCCGTTGTCGCCCACTATTCCCACTTTTTCGTATCTTGCGAAGACGTAGTTGAAATCGTTAAGTATCGGGATATCTTTCTCAGAGCCATCTTCCGCCGTAAGCGTGAAATGCTTCTTCACGTGGACGGCCTCGAATATCTTGTTGCCTATATAGCTTCCCTTCACTGCAAGGCGCACATCCTTTTCGGAAAGATTCAGATGCGAGCACCGTTCAAGGTCATGGAAAGAGTCGATCCTGTATTTTGCTTTACTGCCACGCGCCTGGGGTTGACGCCTCATCCATTCCAGTTCCGTCCGCAGCAGATTTTTAACTTTGGCGAGTTCGGCACTTAGGTTTTCGTTGCGTTCCGTACGTTTACGAAGATAGTAGTCGTAGTTGCCATCGTATGTGAACACCTGCTCGCGATCTATCTCAATGATTTTGGTGCAAACATTGTCGAGGAAATACCTGTCGTGTGTCACCATGAGCAAAGTTGCCCGCTGACGTGATAGATAATTCTCAAGCCATTCCACCATGGCAATGTCGAGATGGTTGGTTGGTTCGTCGAGCACAAGGAAATCAGGCTCCTGAAGAAGCACCTTGGCAATCGACACCCGCTTGAACTGTCCGCCCGACATTTCACCGAGCCGTTGGTCGAAATTCGTAATCCCTAACTGCGAAAGCATTCGTTTGGCACGGTCCGGGGCATCATAGTCTTCGCTGTTGTGCGGTTCGGGTGTGGCATAGCCGAGGGCTGTGTCGTTTGGGTCGTAGGAGGGGGACTGCGAGAGGTAGCCGATTCGGACACCGTCGGAATAGGTTATCTTGCCAGAATCATAATCTTCAATACCACAAATTATATTCAAGAATGTAGATTTGCCGGCACCGTTTCTTGCCACAATACCGATTTTGTCGCCTTCCTCAATGGATAGCGACACATCAGCGAAAAGCACCCTGTCGCCTATAGACTTGGTCAATTGTTCAATCTGAAGTCGAAACATATATCAATGCACAATTCACAATGCACAATTCACAATTCACAATTCACAATGCAAAATTCGCAATAGATTGATTGCTGCGACATTGTAATTGTGAACTGTGCATTGTGCATTGTGCATTAAACGAAATAGTCCACACACGCTCTTGCCTCCTTGTGAGGGCCTACGATTGAGGCAGCGGCCACATGGGCCGGATGCTTGGCATAGACTTCAACATCAGCCATTGTAGGCACCACTGCCGTCAGCACCACATCCCAGTCTTCGGCCGGATTCTCGTTTATGCCAACCTCCATCGACTGAAGACATTCTATTTTTTCCGGCAATTCTAAAAGTGCCGATTTAAATGACTCTGCCACTTTTCTGCGCTCTTCAGCGCTACCTTTCAATTTAAAACTTACTATATGCTTTACCATTATTCTACGGTTTATGGGGTTATAGGTTTATGGGGTTACTGCATTTCGTCGATGGTGAAATTTATGAAATCACACCATGGTTTGGCTATGCGAAAACCTTCCACGACATTGTCTATAATGTTTTTTGAACACATATGCCGGTCGGACATCTTATGTTCAACCACAAAATCCTTCGGCCGGACCAAATCAAGATGTTCCCAGTCGCGTGGTATTCCTTTGGGAGCAGTCTTCAAGGGATTCATTCCTATTTCGGGATAGTAGGACTTGAAGTCAGGATTATTTATGATGGATAGATACTCATCAATGTCATCATAAATGGATTTCCGTATTGCCGCTACTGTCGGCGAAGGAAGACACACTGTGCCACCACACACGAAAGAATTTCCCGGCTCTATGTGGAAATAATATCCGACCCGCTGGCTTTTCTTACCAAAGGGTGGATTGATAAAGATGCCGATATGGGTCTTGTAAGGTGTCTTGTCGGCGGAAAACCTTGTGTCGCGATATATGCGGTATGTGCAATCGGCAACAGACAGACGAGCCACATCCGGCTCGAAAGCAAGCATTTTGGTCATGAGTTGATTGACCATGTCATCCACCTTAGCCTTTACTGCCTTATACTCTTCTTTATGCCCGGCAAACCACTCTCTGTCGTTATTGGCTGCCAAAAGTTTTAGAAATTCAAGTATCTCTTTCATACATCTATCATTCTCATTTCACTGCAAAAATACTATTTTCACCTCAAAGGTGCAAATTTTATTCAAATTTGTATGCTCAAAGGTGCAAAATTCATTAGAAATTGCACCTCAAAGGTGCAATCGTTACTGAATTTCTCAACTCTCACCAATTCTTAACTATGATTTGTATGATTCTTCATGAAAAATTTTTCCACTCCGAAAAATATGACTAATTTTGAAAAAGAAAAGTGTAATAAAACTACTGACTATGGGAAATTTTTATACAAGCGAAATAATGCACGGTGCGCCTACTGAATTCAAATCAGATACACAACAACTTATTTATGAATCACTTGAGAGCGAAGGAATAAATTATACACGGATTGAAAGCGATCCGGGAGTGTCAATGGACGATTGCCTCAACATAGACAGAGCCTTCGGTATTGACACTGTAAAAACCATACTGCTGACCAACCGGCAAAAGAATAAATTCTGGCTATACGTCACCCATGCCCGCAAAGCCTTCATCACAAAAGAATTCGGAGCCTCATTGGGCATTCCACGAGTTTCATTTGCTGATGAAGACCTGATGATTGAAGTGCTCGGTACCCCTCATGGAGCCGCCACTCCATTCAGCTTACTTCGTGACTCAGCCAAAGACGTGACCTTCGTGATGGACCGGGACGTAGCAGCGCGAGAAAAGATAGTGATTACCGATGGAGACCCCTGCGGATTCATTGCCATAGCTAACGAAGACCTCTTCCGGCTTCTCCGTCGAACCCCTATCCTCATCACCAATCCGGCCCCAATATCCTGACGCAGATTATAGATCCTCTTTGGAAAGGCCTGTGACTTGTCTTAATAAAGTGACCTATCGCTGCTTGCGATAGGTCAGGGCTGCTATCACCAAGAACGATAGCAGAACCATCCATCAAAATATTATGTGAATTTGAGACCTTTCTTATTTGTGCAAAATCAAGATTTTTCGTAACTTTACAATTTGAATGAGTGTTTACACTATAAAGGCACTTTGTAAAGAACGATTATCATGACTGGAAAAATAAAATATCCGATTGGGATACAAGACTTTTCGGAAATCATCAATCGAGGTTTTATCTATCTCGACAAGACAAAGCATATCAAGTTGCTATTGAAAGATGGCAAATATTTTTTTCTGAGTCGTCCCCGTCGTTTTGGAAAGAGTCTTTTTCTTAGCACCCTTCAAGCTTATTTCGAAGGACGCAGGGAACTTTTCACAGGTCTGGATGCAGATTCAGACGACATGGACTGGACTCCAAGGCCGGTAATCAAGTTGTCGCTCAATACCATAGACCCAAGATCTGAGAACTCACTGACAAATTATCTTGGAAGTATTTTAAGAGAATACGAGAAAATCTATAATATTTCTGACAATGATGATGAGATATCAAGACGGTTTGAAATCATAATAAACACTGCATTTAAGCAGACCGGTAGAAAAGTGGCCGTCCTCATAGACGAATACGATGCACCTCTTCTCAATACTTTGGACAATGGCACCCTCAACAATTCCTACCGCAACACGCTCAGGTCTGTATTTTCTGTGCTTAAGAACGCAGATGCCTGTATCGAGTTTGCATTCATTACCGGAGTGTCGCGATTCAGTCATACAAGTCTCTTCAGCGGCGCAAACAACCTGAAGGATATCTCTCTGGAAAATAAATATGCTGCCATCTGCGGAATCACCGAAGAGGAACTTAAAACCAACCTGATGCCAGGTATTCATGATTTTGCCGAATCCATTGACGTTTCCGATGAGGAAATGTTTACAATGCTGAAAGATAACTACGATGGCTACCACTTCAGCAAGAAATCCCCGGATCTCTACAATCCATACAGTCTTCTGAATTCCCTTCAGTCGCAGGAATTGAACAACTATTGGTTTCAGTCTGGCACACCTTCATATCTGATATCTGCCTTGAAGAGAGATGATTTTTATCTTCCTAATCTTGACTGTCTGGAGACAATCGAAGGCGATTTGTCTGCTGGAGAATCCTACATGCAAAACCCGGTCGCACTTCTATATGAAACCGGATATGTCACTATCAGAAAATATGATGAAGAAATAGATTCTTATATTCTTGCACTCCCTAATAAAGAGGTGGCCACAAGTTTTTCCAGGGCTCTTCTTCCAATATATTCCGGTTTAGACTCTTCTGCATGCAGGGAAAGTTTCAACATGATTCGCAAGGCTGCCTTGAAAGGTGAAGCCGACAACTTCATGCGTCATCTCCAGACCTTCTTACAAGGCAATCCATACGCCCTCACCGAACTTGACAAACGTGAAAGGTATTTCCAAAACAACATCTTCCTTATCTTCCGGGCCCTCGGATTCCGTCCGCGCGTTGAGGAACAGACGTGCAATTCACGGATGGACATGATGCTGCGCACACGACGCTACATATACATCTTTGAATTGAAAACCGACGGCTCCGCTGATAAGGCAATGCGACAGATTGATGAAAAGGGTTATGCTCTCCCCTACCTCGATGAAGGACTCCCCATCATCAAAATTGCCGCCAACTACTCCACTGCCACCAACAACATCGGCTCCTGGAAAATCGAAAAACTGATTCCATAAAACATACTGCTACACAATGAAAAATAAGCCCCTATCCTATAGTGTTGTGGGATAGAGGCCAAGCCTTATTTCTTGTATTGCTTCAGCATTGGTTTCGGATATTCGGAGAAGAGGACTTTCACGGCTTGCGCTATTCCGGAAAGACTCTGCAACTGACTGTCGCCACTGTCCAATATAGTAGCCACAGATGCAGTATATAGCGGTGTCTTGTTGGCCATATCTACCATATCCACTGTCAGCACACCTTCACGATAAAGTGTTGGCACCCATTGCGTGTAAGTCGAATAGTTTGGCACATACTGAGCTCTCGGATACATGAAATACGGAGCCATGCCATTGTGGGCGGGTCCAAAATGTGAACCGGGTCTGGGGCCGGGACCGGGACCCGGATGAGGAGCAGGAGCAGGAGCCGGCGGTGGCGTGGCAAGACTCCATCCGGTCTGAACTGTCTGCGTATAGGGCACTTCAGCCATATCTTCTCTTACGGTCAGACCTATGTTGACAAGCATATTGCTCTCAGGGTCTTCCGTATAACCGCGATCCACCATCTGCTCACGTATGGCGGCTACTATATTATAGTATGACACCATCGACATCCCGGGAGGAAGACTTCCCTCTTTGGGAGTGACAATCCTGAAGGTAGAGAAACTCTGGAGTTCGGTGGGATTGTAATCCTCTTGAAACACCAGGGAATAAGAACTGCACCCGGAAGTTGCCACTCCGATTGCGACGGCAGCAAAAGCCATTCCAAGTATATTTCTGAATTTCATAGCATCAAAATTTATTCAACCTTATTTTCCAAACATCCATCTGCCACTTTCGGTTCAATTTTTTTATTTTTGAAACAAAAATAATCCTGAACACATTATACAATTATACAGATCTGTCAAACTCACAATAGACGGTCACGACATGCGCGACTGCGAAGTCATCGAACTGGCATAGCCGAAAATAGGCAAAGTCTTTCTTGCTTTACATATCTTCCAAAGTCAGCAGATGTGTTTCGATGTTGTATCTTGCTAAGATTTTTGCTTTTATGCACCCTACTTTTTCCATAAACAGTTTATGGTCGTAATTACGGCTTTGACGCTTCACCTCTGCCACCTCGGCAGTGTTGCCATCTACCGATATTGCTACAATATCAATCTCATTGGCAGCCTTACCTTTTTTGCGCTCCCACCACGAACCGATATTCATATACTTATGACTCTCCATCATCTTCTGACGAAACCATTTTTCGAGTGCCGCTCCGGAGAAAGTCTGGTAATCAGAAGAAACAATATGCCGGAGGTGTTCGAAGTTGTTCATCTCCACTAATGTCTGGTTCCGATCAAAATAGTTAAACCAGAACCGAAGGAAGTTATCCGTAATCTCATATTTGGCATTCTGCGAACGAGGCTTATCCATTATCGGGCGGAATCTCTTAATAAGAGAATAATCCTCTATCAATCGTTTCAGATGTCCTGCCACTGTCACTCCACCAAGAGTATTTTCAATCGCCCCTTGAGTGTTAATGCCGGATGCGATACAACTTAATACTGAGAAATACAATCCGTAATCCTTTCCAAATTCTTCAATGAGAAGATTACGACCTTCATTTACAAATGGGGAGTTTTGACGAACCACATAATCGAACATACCGCCAATAGACAAATCTGTTTCTTCACACAGTAATTCAACGTATTTTGGAACTCCGCCCGTTATGGTATAGAACGCGAGGAGTTCATCTTTTGTATATTCCGGCCTATAGTCATGCATTATCCCCTTCAATGTCTCAGTGCCAAATCCTGAAAGACGTATCATAGCATCCGCTCTGCCGAACAGTGGCTCATGGTAATTCTCAAATATCTTATGCATCATTGAATATACCGAACCCATAAGCAGAAGATTTATATGGGTGTCATTCCGATATGAATCCCATATATTCTGCATATCGCTGAAGACAGAAGGATTGATGTTGAAAAATTCCTGAAACTCATCAATGATCAAGTTAAATTTATGCGTTTTGGAAAGTTCCATCAACATCTGGAATAATGACTTAAACGACTTAATCTCCGAAGGCACATAGCATCCAAGAGTTGCAGTGACAAGTCCCGCAAACTCTTCGCACAATGCTGCCTCGTTTTTTCTGCTGACAAAAAGATATACCGTGGGATATTCACCCCGCAGCGCACGCAGAGCAAGCGATGTCTTACCGATACGTCGCCGCCCCGTTATCACTGTCATCCTCGACCTGGAAGCAAAAGCTCTCCCCTGCAGCCGGCTCAATTCCTCTATCTCAACAGTCCTATTATAGAATTTCATAGCTCATTTACATTTGTCACCGCAGTAATGATTACCACTGTTACAAAATTACAAAATTTCATCTGATTCTCCAAATAATTTGATGAACTATTTTGTGTGATCATTTTAAATCTGGTATTGTTTATGTGAAAACCAAGCAATACAAGTAATATGAATCGGGCTGAAGACCTCACGCTCACTCAAAACGGCTGCACGGGGAGAGAGCTGAAGCTCCGTAGCGGTGCAAAAAGGCTGGCACATGGAGGTGGAGATTTAGAAATTTATTTGGAATTTTAAGGGGATTGGTTTGGGGGAATGAGGGAATTTTATTAAATTTGCAGTGCTAGCAATTTTAGAACTGAGTTAATCCTACAACTTAATAATCCCACAACTTGTGGGAAAACTAAAATTATTTAACTTTCGCAAGTCCAATTACAGGTTTCCTCGCGGAAACCGGAACATGCACAGAACGCCATCGGTAGCAACGGTGCGCGCGACGTTCCGTGACCCTTCTGATCCCGACAGGGATTACAGTTCCACCTACATATGACATTGTTTCATTCCACTCGAAGATAATTAAAGTTCCGTGCAAGTTCTGTGACGGCCTTTGACCCGTTCTGCTTTCTATAATTCCTTGCAAGTGTTTTAACATTTTTTAAGGAAAAT
>JAMPAV010000054.1 GCA_023667055.1 Muribaculum sp.
CTCTTCGACTTGCGAAAATCCCTCGCTCAAAGCCGCCCCAGCCGCTGCCATTTTTTTGAGTCGGGGCCTTAACTAAAAAATATGCCGGCGGGCTATAGACCCACTGGCAATTAATCCCATTTGCGAGGAGGGAGATCAGAAATCAAACTGCTCTATGGTCAGCGTGGAAAGCGACTCAAGCTTCGGCACAAGACGCAGGAAATGTTCCGACGCCTTATGGTCGTTGAGATCACGCTGCGACTTCCACGTCTCCACTATCATCAGGTGGTCATCATTGGTCAACGACCCATACAGGTCATAATCAATGCAGCCGCGGTCTTTCAGCGACAGTTCTACCAGTTCTGTAGCCGCCTCAACGAGGGGCTTGCGGTTCTCACTCTTCTCGATAAGCATCGTGCAATTTACGCGTATCATAGCATTAACTTTTAGATTTATATTTTTCTTTGCATAGATTTGAAAATCTTACATTAATTTAACAAGCATCCCACCGAAAAGTTCAAAATATAAAAAGGAGCATGGCTTCAGCCATACTCCTTCAATTTTATAATTATTTAAATTTTATTTCACCTCTTCGAAATCGACGTCAGTCACGTCCTTTTCATCGGGGTTCGGGGCTTGCTGACCACCGGGCTGTGCACCTGCTGCGGCTCCTGCCTGCTGCTGAGCTGCGTAAATGTCCTGGGCTGCTGCCTGAAGTGCATCGCTAAGAGACTTCTCTGCAGAGTCAATGTCTTCTACCATCTGATTCTTATGAACCTCTTTCAGACGATCCAACGCTGCATTTACAGGAGCCAATTTATCGGCCGGAATCTTATCAGCAAGATCCTTCAACTGCTTCTCAGTCTGGAATATCATTGAATCTGCATGATTGAGCTTGTCAACACGCTCCTTAGCCTTCTTATCGGCTGCTTCGTTAGCCTTAGCCTCATCACGCATACGGTTGATTTCAGCTTCTGTCAAACCGGATGAAGCCTCGATACGGATAGACTGTTCCTTACCGGTAGCCTTATCCTTTGCTGTCACATTCAAGATACCATTGGCATCAACCTCAAATGTAACCTCAATCTGCGGCACACCACGCGGAGCCGGTGCGATACCACCAAGGTTGAACTCACCAAGGAGTTTATTGTCGGCTGCCATCGGACGTTCGCCCTGAAGCACTCGGATTGTAACCTCCGGCTGGTTGTCTGCTGCCGTGGAGAATGTCTCGCTCTTGCGGGTAGGGATAGTGGTGTTGGCATCAATAAGTTTGGTCATCACGCCACCCATTGTCTCGATACCAATCGACAGAGGCACAACATCAAGAAGAAGCACGTCTTTCACATCTCCGCTGAGGACACCACCCTGGATAGCGGCACCGATAGCAACAACCTCATCAGGATTGACAGACTTGTTAGGTTCCTTACCGAAAATCTGTTTTACTTTCTCCTGGATTGCCGGAATACGGGTTGAACCACCTACCAGGATAACCTCATTAATCTCGCTTGCTGTCAGACCGGCGTCCTTCAATGCCTGAACACAAGGAGCGGCAACAGCATCAATAAGTTTTTCTGACAACTGCTCAAATTTAGCACGGGTCAATGTCTTCACAAGATGCTTCGGGCCGGAAGCAGTTGCTGTGATATAAGGAAGATTGATTTCAGTTGAAGTAGAGCTTGAAAGTTCAACCTTTGCTTTCTCTGCAGCCTCTTTGAGACGTTGCATAGCCATCGGATCCTGACGAAGATCCACGCCCTCGTCTTTCTTGAATTCGTCGGCAAGCCAGTCGATGATCACATGGTCGAAGTCATCACCACCGAGGTGAGTGTCACCATTGGTGGATTTCACCTCAAACACGCCGTCACCAAGTTCGAGGATGGAGATATCGAATGTGCCGCCACCGAGGTCGAACACTGCAATCTTCTGTTCTGTCTGGCTCTTATCAAGACCGTAGGCAAGTGCGGCTGCTGTAGGTTCGTTGACAATACGACGCACCTTCAGACCTGCAATCTCACCTGCCTCCTTGGTTGCCTGACGCTGTGAGTCGTCGAAGTATGCAGGAACGGTGATTACTGCTTCAGTGACTTCCTGACCAAGATAATCTTCGGCTGTCTTCTTCATCTTCTGAAGAATCATTGCGGAGATTTCCTGCGGAGTGTAGTCACGTCCGTCGATATCCACCTTCGGGATATCGTTCTGGCATACCACCTTATAAGGAACTCTCTTGATTTCGTCTTCCACCTGTGAGCATTTCTCGCCCATGAATCTCTTTATGGAGTATATCGTTCTTGTAGGATTTGTCACAGCCTGACGCTTGGCCGGATCGCCAACCTTACGTTCGCCACCGTCAACAAATGCCACAACTGAAGGAGTAGTGTTACGGCCTTCTGCGTTAGGAATTACAACAGGATCTTTTCCTTCGAGCACTGCCACACAACTGTTGGTCGTGCCAAGGTCAATACCAATAATCTTTGCCATGATATAAATATATTTTATAATTGTTAATAATTTCGTTATTTCTATCTGGAAGCTCGCCGACAAATGTCTGCTCGCTCTCATCTTCGTTTGAAATATTAACAAATGGCGTGCTAAATGTTTCACTTTTCCATTGCTCTTTCCTGTTAAAATCTCCTAAATCTTTATAAATAACCCTATTATTCTTTTTAAACATTTTCTAAAATTTTGAAAAATTAATGTCACACATCGTGTCAATTCTGTCATAAGAACATATTTTCAAATTTTACACCTATTTTTATTACCATCCTTAAAATAAAATTTACTATCTTTGCATTATGAAACAAAAGTTAACCATAAGAAGACTTATTAAGGAGGCTCGATCATTTTGTGAAGTCAATTCCGGTCGGTATAGAAACGAATTATTCGGCGTTACCGATGGCAAGGCTATCGGCACATTCGTCGAACATGAATTCAAGCAATTCCTACAAAATAATTATGATGTTGACACTGGTAATTCTGCGTTAGGCCTTGACCTACCTTCTGTTGAAACCGACATTAAAGTGACTTCCATCACTCAGCCCCAGTCAAGTTGTCCATTTAAAGACAGCAAGCAAAAGATCTTTGGATTAGGATATAATTTACTGGTATTTGTATATAACAAAACAGATAACATAGAAACAAAACAAGGCGCCTTACATTTTGTTTCATGTAGTTACATCGATAAAAGCAGGACAGCAGACTTCCAGACAACAACCGGAATACGCAAAATTTTAGATAACGATGGCAACTGCGATGATATATTTGCGTTCCTGGCCGAACGTCACATCCCGGCAGATGACACATCCTTATATAAATTAGCTGAATATATTCTTCAAAATCCACCGGAGATTGGATACCTTACTATTTCTAACGCACTTCAATGGAGACTTCAATACGGAAGAATTGTAGCCTTGGAAGAAAACGTGCAAGGCATCCATAATATCATAAGATATAAGAAATGAATGATTTTATAAAAGGAATCCGACATTCCGACTTTGTTGAAGCAAATATTACGATTCAAGACAAATGCGGAATAATAGATTTTTTTAACAACCAGCCTGAAATGGATGAATTCGTGGTATCCCATGAATCAGAAATCCTATGTGCAAATGAAGACCGCGTTTCTTATGGAGACTGGCAAACTCCGTCCGCCTTGTCTTCGATGGTTTGTATGGAACATTTCGACAAATACGGTTCTCCTGATATAATCATCGAACCAACATGCGGGTTGGGTTCTTTTGTATTGTCTGCAATCGATACTTTCAAAAACGTTTCAGAAATTCATGCTATAGAAATTAATTCGGAATATGTGAAGAAACTAAAATTTCATATATTAAACAAATTTATAGTTGAAAATAAACAAGCATCAATCAGGATTCATATATACAATGCAGATATTTTTTCTTTCAATTTTTCTAACATACTAAATAAAATAAAGTCAAACAATTGGAAATTGTCCATCATAGGCAATCCCCCTTGGGTCACAAACAGCAAACAAGGAAGGAATAATTCATCCAACCTTCCTCAAAAATCAAATGCACTGAATCTCAGGGGAATTGATGCCATTACGGGGAAAAGCAACTTTGATATTAGTGAATACGTAACTCTTCATCTCCTGTCAATCTTTGACAAATGCAATGGAGCTATATCTTTTCTTCTTAAAAATTCCGTAATACGAAACATAATCAACAAGCAAAAAGATTTTCCAAGATTTATAGGTAATATATCCCAAAATAAAATAGATGCCTCTAAAGAATTTGATGTCGCTGTTGAGGCATCATGCTTAAACGCAACTTTAAACTGCAAACCAGATATACTTTGCAACGTATTTGATTTTTATGACAAATCTTTGCTATCAAGTTTTGGTTGGCATCATGATTTTTTTGTTTCCGACCTAAAAAAATATCTTGATGCTTCCACTTATGACGGCAAATCCGATCTCGTATGGCGCTCAGGCATCAAGCATGACTGTGCGGCTGTACTGGAATTGACCTATAACAATGGCTTATATGTCAATGGCCTTGGTGAACAGGTTGACATTGAACCCGACCTGATATATCCTCTTTTAAAAAGTTCAGACATTCAAAACAAATGTTGTAATAAGTACCGTAAATACATAGTTTTACCCCAGAAACGAACTGGCGAAAACACTGCTTCTCTCCAACAATCCTATCCTAAAACATATTTATACCTTCAGCAGCATGTTGAATTTTTCAGAAAGAGAAAAAGCTCCATATATTTAGACAAGGACATTTTCAGTATTTTTGGAATAGGCGACTATTCGTTTATGCCTTATAAAGTCGTTGTATCTTCCCTATACAAGAATGTTGAATTCCAGATCATCAAACCTTATAATCACAAACCTATAATGGTAGATGACACATGCTATCAATTAGGATTTAGAAATTATGAGGATGCAGAAAAAGTATATGAATGTCTTAGAAGTAAGGAAATTATAAATTTGATTGAATCTTTAGTCTTTTCTGATTCAAAACGTGTTGTCACAAAAGGCCTCCTCATGAGAATCAACATAATGAGATATCTTAAAGACCATAATATTACATTATGCAGTGAAAATTCAATCAAAAACCCAGTAGCTCGGCAATTATCTCTTTTTTAATCTATCTACTTTTCTCGTTTTTACATGTTCATCCCTCTCTGTTTTGGTGTATTATTCGCCCTTACATAAAAAAATCAATGTATAATTGCGATTATTTAAGATTTTTTTAGTAATTTTGCAGTCAAGTGTAATTATGCCCTCGTGAGGGTACGCAATCATATATGCGACAATAACAGATAATATGAAAAAATTACAGGAAAAGTTATCGCACTACGATGCTCCGCAGAAAGCGAAAGCAGCGGGAGTGTATCCGTATTTCCGACCCATCTCCAGTGAACAGAACACAGAGGTGCTGATGAATGGCAAGAAAGTGCTGATGTTCGGGTCGAATTCATATATGGGACTCACCAACCACCCTAAGGTGATAGAGGCTGCAGTAGCCGCCACTAAAAAATATGGAACCGGCATGGCGGGAAGCCCATTCCTTAACGGCACCCTTGATATTCATAAGGAACTCGAAGCAAAGATTGCAGACTATGTTGGCAAAGAAGACGCTATCGTATATTCCACAGGTTTCGGAACAAACCTCGGAGTTGTGAGCACATTGACCGGTCGTGAAGACTACGTCATCTGCGACGAGCAAGACCATGCGTCTATTGTGGAGGGACGACGACTCTCTTTCTCCCAACCCATGAAATACAAGCACAACGACATGGAGTCGCTTGAGGCCACTTTAAA
Source organism: Muribaculum sp. (assembly GCA_023667055.1). Lineage (GTDB taxonomy): Bacteria > Bacteroidota > Bacteroidia > Bacteroidales > Muribaculaceae > Lepagella. The sequence continues at coordinate 5,774 of JAMPAV010000054.1, forward strand.
AAGGTGTAAACCGGAAAGCGTCAAACTCATAGTCACTGACAGCGTGTTCTCAATGGAAGGAGATGTGGCAAACATCCCGGAAATGGTGAAACTCGCCAAGAAATATGATGCATCCCTTATGGTGGACGAAGCTCATGGCATCGGAGTGTTTGGCAAAGGTGGTCGCGGAGTTGTCAACCATTTCGGACTTCAGGACGATGTTGACCTCATCATGGGCACATTCTCCAAATCGTTTGCATCACTCGGAGGTTTCATCGCCACTGACAAGGAAATCACAAATTTCCTGCGCCACCACTCACGAAGCTATATCTTCACAGCTTCAATCACCCCGGCTTCAACTGCCGCCGCAATGGCCGCAATGGAGATTATGATAAATGAGCCGGAAAGGCAGGAACATCTGTGGAATATAACGCACTATGCCCTTGACAATTTCCGCGCAATGGGTCTTGAGATTGGCAAGACATCCACACCAATTATACCCCTATTCATCCGCGACGACTACAAGACCTTCCAGATTACCCACGACCTTCTCGAAGAAGGAGTATTCGTCAATCCCGTGGTTTCGCCTGCTGTAGCACCTCAGGATACACTTATTCGCTATTCTCTTATGGCAACACACACAAAAGATCAGGTAACTCGGTCGCTCGAGGCCATTGAGAAAGTTTTCAAGAAGAACGGAATCATCAAGTGAGAGCCCTCGAATTTCAACTTGAATCAACATGCCCGGGCAGCAACGCTCGGGCTGGCTTGATTACGACCGCCCACGGCCAAATCGAGACCCCGATTTTCATGCCCGTAGGCACAGTAGGCAGTGTCAAGGCTGTCCACCAGCATGAACTGCGCGAAGACATCAAGGCCCAGATTATATTGGGCAACACATATCATCTTTATCTACGTCCCGGATTAGACATTCTGAAACAAGCCGGAGGACTCCACAAGTTCAACGGATGGGAGCGTCCAATCCTTACCGACTCGGGAGGATTCCAGGTGTTCTCTTTATCCTCAAACCGCAAACTTAAAGAAGAAGGGGCTTATTTCCGAAGCCACATAGATGGCAGCAAACATCTCTTCACTCCGGAAAATGTAGTGGATATACAGAGAGTGATTGGTGCAGACATAATGATGGCATTAGATGAATGCGCACCGGGCGACTCCGATTATGAATACGCCAAGAAATCACTTGGATTGACCACAAGATGGCTTCAGCGTGGCTGGAACCATTATAAGGAAACATCCGGGATTTATGGTTATGAACAGGCTTATTTCCCAATAGTTCAAGGATGCGTATATCCCGATTTAAGAAAGGAAGCCGCCAAGTTTGTGTCGGATCTCGACGCAGACGGCAATGCAATCGGAGGACTCGCTGTCGGTGAGCCAACCGAGAAAATGTATGAGATGATAGAGATTGTTAATGATATACTGCCGGCCGACCGACCGAGATACCTCATGGGTGTAGGGACTCCGGCTAACATAATAGAAGCAATCGACAGGGGCGTTGACATGATGGACTGCGTGATGCCTACGCGCAACGGAAGAAACGGCATGCTCTTCACCCGCAACGGAATAATGAACATGCGCAATAAAAAATGGGCCGACGACTTTTCGCCTCTTGATCCGGGTGGGCCCACCTACGTGGATGAAGTTTATTCAAAAGCCTACGTTCGGCATCTATTCATTGCAAACGAACTGCTTGCAATGCAGATAGCAAGCATCCACAATTTGGGATTCTACCTGTGGCTCGTAAAAGAGGCACGCGCTCACATTAAAGCCGGAGATTTTGCAACATGGAAACCGGAAATATTGGAGAAAGTGACCCGGAGACTATAGATCTCGCAGCGTCAACCAAAGAGGAAGCCGCAGCAAAGAAAAGGAAATCAAGGAAATTCAACTTCAAACGTCACATTAATCTGAAGAAGATAAGGATAAAAAATCCTCTCACTATCATCGACAGATACATCTTGAAGAAATTTCTTGGTTCCTATTTCCTTGCGACTGCACTTCTGCTGCTGATCTGTGCCATTTTCGACATGACGGAAAAACTCGATGCCTTTCTTACGGCTCCGCTTAAGGAGACGCTTTTTGACTACTTCGCATCTTTCCTTCCCGATTTCGCTGTACAGTTCTCCCCTCTTTTCGTATTTATCTCTGTCATTTTCTTCACGACAAAAATTGCCGACAACTCGGAGATTATCGCCATGCTCTCAAGCGGAATAACGTTCCGCCGTCTGCTCAGGCCTTATATGATCGGGGCTGCCATAATAGCCGCACTTACCTTTGTACTCTCCAACTATGTTATCCCTCCCACAATTGAAGGTCAAAACGCATACACCAACAAATATGTGAAGAACAAGGCAGTCACCTACGGCACCGACATTCAGCTCATGGTGCGTCCGGGTGAAGTAGCATATTTCAGTCGTTTTGACAACACCATCAAACAGGGATTCAGATTCTCACTCGACAAATTTGATGGCAAGGTGCTCGTGTCACGCCTGACAGCCAATTCGGTGGTATATGACACTACGCGAATGTATCATTGGAAACTTAACGACTACATGATCCGCGACTTCGACGGCATGAACGAGAGAATCCGCAGAGGCGGCTCAATCGACAGCATAATTCCAATCGAACCAAGAGACTTCCTCATTTCCAAAAACGACCAGAAGACTCTTACCACCCCTCAACTAACCGATTATATCAACAAGCAGAAGATGCGTGGCGTGGCCAACATCAAGAACTTTGAAATTGAGAAAGAAAAAAGACTCGCCCAGATAGGTGCTGCTTTCATCCTTACTCTGATTGGAATGTCGCTTTCTTCAAAAAAGGTAAAAGGGGGAATGGGACTCAACATAGGAATCGGACTGGCTCTGAGTTTCAGCTACATTCTCTTCAGCACTGTCACTTCTTCTTTTGCAATAAATGGTTACACATCCCCATTTGTGGCTATGCAGATTCCCAACATAGTATATCTTATCATCGGAATAGTCCTCTACAGAAGAGCTTCAAAATTTTAGCCCCCATCCTCAAAAAAATAGCAGTGGTTAGGGTCTTAATGAACAAAATAGGAGGATTTTTAGTTTGAACTTAGGGGATTTTTTTGTAACTTTGCAAAAAAGAGGATTTGACCTCTTTAGAAAAAGATAGATAACTATATAGGAATTATTGATATGACCAACAATGATTTCGATTTCAGCGATATCGCTCCGTATGATGACTCGGTTTTTCACACCGTATTGGACAAGCTCGTGAAAGATCCGGGATTCCTTCATGCGATTTCATACGTAATGCCCAAAGAAGACATTCCGGGACTGCTTCATGAGTTGACTAAAATTAGCAACCGTCATGACTTTCACCGTCAGATAATGCTCCCGTTTCTTGAGATGCTTGGCAAGACCACCACTTCTGGTATAACTCTTGGCGGCGCTAAATATTTCAACCATGCCCTCAACTATACGTTTATCACCAATCACAGGGATATTGTCCTCGACGCTTCATTTCTCAATCTTAGTTTTCTGCGACGCGGATGGCCTACAAGCGAAGTTGCCATAGGAAACAATCTGCTCGTTTTTGACTGGATCAATGACCTTGTGCGACTTAACAACAGTTTCATTGTCAAGCGTAATACCGGTTTGCGAGAGGGACTTGAGGCCGCAAGAAAACTTTCTGCATACATCCACTATTGCATAATGGAGAAACACGAGTCTGTATGGATTGCACAGCGTGAAGGACGTGCCAAAGACTCAAGCGACCATACCCAGGAATCGCTCATAAAAATGCTTTCATTGGGTGGAGAAGGCTCCTTCATGCAGAAAATCAAGGAAATTAATCTTATGCCCGTGTCTATAAGCTATGAATTCGACCCTAACGACTACCTCAAGGTCAAGGAATTCCTGCTCAGAAGACGGGATCCGGGGTTCAAGAAATCGCAGCGTGACGACCTTTTCTCAATGGAGACGGGGCTTCTGCAATTCAAGGGGAAAGTTCACTTCCAACTCACCCCACGCATCAATGTCAGAATCGACGAAATCGGCGAATTCAAGGATGCCAACAAAGCCGCAAAATATGTATGCGCCCTTATAGACTCGGCCATTCACAGAGGATACAAGATTTTCCCAATCAACTATGTGGCCTACGACACACTACATGAAACAGATCGTTTTGCTCACAAATATACCTCGGAAGAAAAGAGGGAAAGTCTGGATTATTTTGAAAAACAATTGACAAAGATTGATGTGGAAGACATCTCTGATGAAGAACACTCTTTCATGAGAGAAATGATTCTTATCATGTATGCCAATCCTTTAAAAAACAAACTAAAAGCTATACTCGGAGGATTTGAATAATGCGACTACCCCTACCCGCCATAATATTCCTTGTTGTGATAAGCCTGCTTGTGGATTTCTACATCTGGCTTGATATCCGACAGTCAAAATCTCGCAATCGATGGAAATGGTGCGACCGCTACGCCATTATTTCTCTTATTATGTGGATTTTCCTTGGTGTGACAATCTGCCTGCCACGTCGCGGACTTGATGGAGGGGTATATACTGTCATGTGGATGCTCACCACATATCTGAGCATCTATATTCCCAAAATTTTCTATTGCATCTTCTCTCTTTTGGGTAGAATTCCACTATTATTTAAAGCCAATCGTTGGAATTGGACGAAATATGTAGGTATTTGCATTGCCTTAGTCGGGTTTCTGTCGGTGTGGACCGGTATTCTCTACACCCGCACGCATATCCAGACCATCAAGGTTACGCTGCATTCTCAGAAATTGCCGGATTCTTTCGACGGCTACAAAATAGTCCAGATTTCAGATTTGCATCTCGGCACATGGGGTGAAAACACATCCTTTGCAGAAAAAATGGTTTCCTCCGTCAATGCCCTTAATCCTGATCTTATCGTGTTCACCGGTGACATAGTCAACCAGAAGACCGACGAAATCAAGCCCTTTGTCAAGATTCTTTCTCAATTGAAGGCTAAAGATGGTGTGTATTCCATATTGGGAAATCACGACTACGGTGACTACGTAGATTGGCCATCAGCCGAGGCAAAGAAACAAAATCTCGACAATCTGAAGAAGTACCAAGCCGAAGCCGGTTGGCTAATGCTCAACAATGACCATTCATTTATCAAAAAACATACTGAAATAAAACAAGACTCTATAACCTTAATTAAAACCGATTCCATTGCGCTAATCGGAGTTGAGAATTGGGGCGAACCTCCTTTCGGCCAATACGGCAACCTTAGAGCCGCCTATCCTTCTGATAAAAAGCAAAATCTTTACGACAGCAATTTCAAGATTCTACTCACCCACAATCCGGAGCATTGGATAAGGGAAGTCAGAAAACAAAGTAATATTGATCTGAGCCTTTCCGGTCATACCCATGCCATGCAGGTTAGCCTTAACGGCTTCGGCAGAAGATGGTCACCGTCAAAATGGCGCTACCCTACATGGGGCGGATTCTATACCTCTGATGATAACGGTGGAATTGAAGACTTCGGCAATCCTGATGAAGATGAAATCACAAGAAACCTACGCCAACCAAGTCTATATGTAAACATCGGGTCCGGAGAAGTTGGCATACCGTTCCGCCTTTTCTCTGCATATCCGGAGATTACCCTAATCACTTTGAAGAAATAATAATGACCGTGGAAACAGTCTTGTCGATCGGGTCCAACTGTGGCAATCGCCACGAAAGAGTTGTATCCGGAATTGAATGGCTTAGAGGTATCTTATCAAATTTACGATCATCTTCAGTATATACCACCGGAGATTGCCACGGCGGCAAACGAGACTATATGAACGCTGTAGTGATAGGCAACACTAATCTCAATGCAGCCCAATTAAATGAACTTTGCAAAGAATATGAACTGCAAAACGGTAGAACACCGGAAGCAAGAAGTTGTGGTGATGTCCCGATTGACATTGACGTGGTGGTTTATGAAGAAAAAATTCTTCGGCCCAATGATTACCGGCAAAAATTCTTCCGAATCGGATACCAACAATTGACTGATAATATGTAAGCCGGTTCAATAAATTGAAACGCTGACATAAAAGAAAATCCGCGACATTGTCGCGGATTTTCCTACTTATTGCTTCTTACTTATTACTTCCTTAGTGCTATCTCGTCTGATGAGAGTTCCGGGTCTGTGCCCCAGTTCTGCTGTGACAGACGAACATAGTTGTTATAGCGCCAGCGAGCGTTGTCCTCGCAAGCCTTGAAGAGTTCATCGGCAGCTTCCGGACACATCTTCTTCACAGATGCGAAGCGTACCTCGCCGGCGAGATAGTCTTGGAACTTACTCCAGTCCGGAGCCTTGCTGTCGAGACTGAACGGATTCTTGCCTTCTTCCTCAAGAGTGGGATTGTAGCGCCAGAGATGCCAGTAGCCGCATTCCACAGCTTTCTTCTCCTCAGCCTGGCTCTTGCCCATACCGGACTTGATACCGTGGTTGATACAGGGAGCGTATGCGATGATCAATGAAGGACCGTCGTATGCCTCAGCCTCGCGGATAGCCTGAAGAGTCTGCGCGTTGTTGGCACCCATTGCAATCTGAGCTACATATACATATCCGTAGGTTGTAGCGATAAGACCGAGATCTTTCTTGCGGATGCGCTTGCCGGCAGCAGCAAACTTGGCAATAGCACCAATAGGTGTAGATTTAGAACTCTGGCCACCGGTGTTGGAGTAAACCTCCGTGTCAAGAACGAGGATATTGACATTCTTGCCGGATGCGATTACATGGTCAAGACCACCGAAACCAATATCGTAGGAAGCGCCGTCACCGCCGATAATCCACTGGCTGCGTTTTGTAAGGAATGCCGATGTGTTAAGAACAGTCTTGCAGAGGTCGCAGTCACACTTGCTGCAAGCAGCAACGAGAGCCTCACCCGCTACGCGAGACATCTTCGCATCTTCGCGAACTTCGAGCCATTTGGCAGCGCAAGCCTTAATGTCATCGCTGCAGCAGTCGCAAGTCTGAATCTTGTTGCAAGCATCGACAAGGCGTGCACGCATTTTCTCGTATGCGATGTTCATGCCAAGACCGAACTCACAGAAGTCCTCGAAGAGGGAGTTAGCCCAAGCGGGACCATGACCATTCTCATCGGTAGTATAAGGAGTGGAAGGAACAGAACCGGAGTAGATAGATGAGCAACCGGTAGCGTTAGCCACAATTTCATTCTGACCGAAGAGCTGGGTGATTATCTTCACGTAAGGAGTTTCACCACAACCGGAGCAAGCACCTGAGAATTCGAAGAGAGGAGTTGCAAACTGGCTCATCTTCACATTCTGCTGAATGTTGACAAGATCCTGTTTGCTCTTCACATTCTTAACGAGGTATTCCCAGTTCTTGTCTTCAGCCTCCTGAGTTTCGAAGTGCTTCATGGTGAGAGCCTTCTCGCCCTTCTTGCCCGGGCAGACATCAGCGCAGTTGCCACAACCAAGACAGTCGAGAACGTCAACCTGCTGTACGAAGCGGAGTCCTTCGAGACCCTTGCCGATAGCGGGGAGTGTGTGGTCTTCGCCGAAAGGAGCCGCTGCCATTTCCTCTGCATTGAGAAGGAACGGACGGATAGAAGCGTGAGGACAAACGTATGAACAGATGTTACACTGAATACAGTTTTCAGGATTCCATTCCGGAACGAAAGCTGCGACGCCACGTTTTTCGTAAGCGGCTGTACCCTGATGCCAAGTGCCGTCTTCGATGCCAACGAAAGTGCTTACGGGGAGAAGGTCGCCATCCTGGGCATTGATCGGACGAACAACGTTGGTGATGAATTCCGGTTCATCATGCTTAACGGGAGCATCATCTTCAAGATTTGCCCATGCCGGATCAACAGCGAGAGTCTTGTACTCACCACCACGGTCAACAGCAGCATAGTTCATGTTGACAATGTTGTCGCCCTTCTTTCCGTAGCTCTTCTTGATGAACTTCTTCATCTGCTCCACTGCGAGATCAACGGGGATTACCTCAGTGATGCGGAAGAAAGCAGACTGAAGGATGGTGTTGGTACGGTTGCCGAGACCAATCTCCTGTGCTATCTTGGATGCGTTGATATAGTAGAGTGTGATGTTGTGCTTGGCGAGATAACGCTTCACCTTGTTGGGGAGGTTTTCAGCAAGCTCTTCACCTTCCCAGATAGTGTTGAGAAGGAATGTTCCGCCATCCTGGAGTCCACGAAGCACATCATACATGTGAAGGTATGCCTGAACGTGGCAAGCCACGAAGTTAGGTGTGTTCACGAGGTATGTGCTGCGGATAGGTTCGTCGCCGAAGCGGAGGTGAGAGCAGGTGAAACCGCCAGACTTCTTGGAGTCATAGCTAAAGTATGCCTGGCAATATTTGTCGGTGTTTTCACCGATGATTTTCACTGAGTTCTTGTTGGCACCCACAGTACCATCTGCACCAAGACCATAGAACTTAGCCTGGAACATTCCCTTGCCACCAACATTGATTTCAGGAAGCAACGGAAGTGAGAGGTTTGTTACGTCATCCTCGATGCTGATTGTGAAGCGGTCCTTCGGCTCTGCGAGTTCCATATTTTCATATACGGAAAGCACAGCAGCAGGAGTTGTGTCTTTAGAAGAAAGACCATAGCGGCCACTGATGATCTTGGGAGCATTTTCAACGCCATAGAAAGCTTCCTTAACATCGAGGGCGAGAGGTTCGCCGTTGGCGCCGGGTTCTTTGGTGCGGTCTAGCACGCAAAGTGTCTTGCAAGAAGCGGGAACAGCGGCACGAAGATGCTTGACGCTGAACGGACGATAAAGGTGAACTGAAACGAGACCTACTTTCTTGCCCTGTGCGCGGAGATAGTCGATAACTTCCTTGGCAGTCTCTGTGACAGAACCCATGGCAACCACAACATTTTCAGCTTCGGGATCGCCATAGTAGTCGAAGAGTGAATAGTTGCGGCCGGTGATCTTGCTCACTTCCTTCATGTATGCCTCAACTATTTCGGGAACTGCATCGTAGTATTTGTTGGAAGCCTCTCTGTGCTGGAAGAATACATCCGGGTTCTCAGCCATACCGCGTGCTACGGGAGCATCGGGAGTAAGACCGCGTTTGCGGAATGCTGCGAGTGCGTCACGGTCAATAAGAGCTGCAAGAGCATCCTGATCGATAGCCTCTATTTTCTGGATCTCATGTGAAGTGCGGAAACCATCGAAGAAGTTGACGAAAGGAACGCTGCTCTTGATTGTAGCGAGGTGAGCCACGCCTGAAAGGTCCATTACTTCCTGTACGCTGCCTTCTGCGAGCATTGCGAAGCCGGTCTGACGAACAGCCATTACGTCCTGATGGTCGCCGAAAATTGAAAGGGCATGGCTTGCGATGGTACGTGCCGAAACGTTGAAGACGCAAGGCAGAAGCTCACCGGCAATCTTATACATGTTCGGAATCATCAGGAGCAAGCCCTGTGATGCGGTGTAGGTTGATGTTAGTGTTCCTGTCTGGAGAGAACCGTGTACTGCACCTGCGGCGCCGGCCTCAGACTGCATTTCCTGTACATGAACAGTTTCTCCGAAGATGTTTTTTCTGCCTGCCGCGCTCCAGTCATCCACATATTCAGCCATTGTGGAAGACGGAGTGATGGGGTAAATGGCTGCGACTTCAGTAAACATATAGCTTACATGTGCGGCTGCCTGATTACCATCACAGGTCAGAAATTGCTTTTGATTGCTCATAATCTGATCGTTTTGAAAATATTAAGGGTTTATTACTTTTTAGTTCCTTTCAGAATATTATGCAAAATTAATAAAAATATCGTAAAAAACAATAAAAAATATCACTAAAATTATACGTCAAACACGGCTCTTTCATTTAAAATAGCCTTGAATTCTCAAAAATAATTTTATTTTAG
>JAMPAV010000055.1 GCA_023667055.1 Muribaculum sp.
GGTTTATGGGTTTATAGGTTTATGGGTTTATGGGTTTATAGGTTTATGGGTTTATGGGTTTATGGGTTTATGGGTTTATAGGTTTATAGGTTTATGGGTTTATGGGTTTATGGGTTTATGGGTTTATAGGTTTATGGGTTTATGGGTTTATAGGTTTATGGGTTTATGGGTTTATGGGTTTATGGGTTTATGGGTTTATAGGTTTATAGGTTTATGGGTTTATTTTATCGGTATCTTTGAAAGAAGTCATAGATAAATCTTTTACCAATTTAGTTCTTTGATTATGTACTGGCAAGTCACAGGCAAAATAAACACATAAACCTATAAACCTCAACTTTCGCTTGCGAAAGTTGAATTAATCGGACAATTCGATATCGAGGGCGAGAGGAGAGAGAGGAGCGTTGGAGAGAAGGAGAAGGCGGTGGAAAAGCCGCGGTGGTGAGAGGAGGAGAGTGGTGAAGTTGGGATTGAATTGCCGGAGCGGTTCGTAGTGCGAGCCGTCGTTGCTTCCAAGGATTATAGCAAGACATGGTGAGGATGCCAGACCGAGAATCCTCATGCTGTAGATTCCTTTCGGACTCGCCTTTCGGCGACTGTTTTCTGCATCAGCCAAAGTCATCGGGCGTGTGAGCAAAATATACGGGAAACCTGTGACCGAAATCAGATCCTTTATGTATTCTGAATCCACTCCATCAGGAAGAACGGCAGATGAACCCCGCGCACTCCTATATATATAGGGTAAGGAGAGAGGCAGAACGCCATCGCCGCATCTCTCCCAGTCGGCAATCCAGTCGAGAGGATCGGCTGCACTCCCCTCTTGAATGAGGGATTGCATGGCAAGCGGCGGCACATATCCAAACTTTTCGGCATATCCGCTATAGTCAGGGAGTTCACAGGCTTTGGATGCCATGCGGTAGCCGGTCTTCTCATTGCCTGATAGAAGATAATATTTATCCGGAGCCGCCACTGAATACTTCAGATTGCCTGTGGAAAGAAAGGAAAACCGAATTCCGGTGGCATTCCCCCCGTTGGCGGAGCGGACACTTCCCAAAGAGCCGATAATCTCATCTGCTTTAGGAATATAAAGCGGATAACTCACATAAGTACGTATGGTATGACCTTCGGGCAGAGAAGCCGGCGATACCACTTTAAGCCGTTGCGGATATACCGGTATTCTCAGGCTAAGTGTCAATGTGTTGTCGGCAATGCTATGGGCAGTTATTTCTGGATGGGGAGGATATTCAGCAGGTAAAACTATGGCCTGCGCTGATGGAAAACCCTCGCTGCCATCCGGACGTCGAATCGTACAAAATACCCTGAAGGGTAGCAGATGCTGACCCAATTTCCGTTTTTCAATCACCATTCCGGAGAATTCCTCGGCTGCTTTAAGCACAATGCTCCGTGTGATTCTTTCGGCTGATGCGGCATCTACGCGCGATACCTGTCCGCGGAGCATAAGGTCGGCCTTTTCCGCATCGCCGGATTCAAGAGCGACACGAATCACTGCAGTTGGAAAGTCGCCGGCCTGTTCGAGCGCAAACCGTATCCCATATCCGGTGTAGGTGGCAATTTGTGAGATATCAGTGGTGATGGAGCCTCCGTCATTGTCGGAATCGGAGCCGGATTGGCTTATTCCGGTAGTGAATTCTATCTCGCCGTCGCGGCAAGTGAAGTCGTTCTTATCAGGGTCTTTTGGTATTAAAGCAATCAGCATTTTTTTTAAGAGTTAAGAGTTAAGGGTTAAGAGTTAAGGGCAATGTCGCTAAATTAGCATTGTATTAAGGGGCTTGAAGCCCCTTACACAGGAGGAAAACCGATGATCTCGGTGATTAATTTAGGACATTAGAGTTAAGAGAATTCTCAATTCTCAATTATATAGGATGTTTCGGGCAGCGGAAGGGGTGAGGAAAAATTCCGGTGCTCCAGAATATATGGCCATGGCTACGCATTCCACTCTCGATTTGTCGGGATGCCGCTGCTGTATCTCCTCATATTTGGACATCAGCGCCTTGTACATCCGTTGCCTTTCCGGATACATTTTGTTGAGCACCGCGGGATTCTTCTTTATGCTCGACAACACATCGCGTGCACGGTCCGGATCAACCCAAAACCGTGTGCTTGGTGTCTTCAGGGTTTTCATCAATGCAGTGTCGGTGGTGCTATATACTTTCTGTGAGAAGAATTTCTCGCGTAATTCTTTATTTCTGTCGGCGGTGAAATCGCTGGTGCTTCCTTTTCTTTTCATGGCGCGTAGTTTTATTTTAATATGTTTAGGTTTTATTATGCGTTGCAAAGTTAGTATCAAACAATGCACATATCGCAATAATATTTGTTAAATTCTGTTAATGTAACTGCCTATATCTTGCAGTGCAAATTGATCAAATTTATATACATCGCAAAAAATTATGTGCAAATTACATGGATAAGGGGCGTGAGTGGGAATGGGGAAGTAATTTTGCTGCATGAAATTCAATAATGATATGGACAAAGAAATAAAAATCAGCCGCGACTCGGTATTCAAGGGAGTATCGCGACGCATGGAGTGGGAAGGAACCCGCAGCCCGCTCGAGCAAGACAACTATGGACGGGTATCAGTATCTGAGGCCGACCGCAGTCTCTTCCAGTCTCTATTCGACGAAGCAGCGATGCACGCAATCGACCTGTGCCGACCCTTCCTGAAGACCGTGGCCAACACCGACGATTCTCTGACGATGACAATTGCAATTCCGGAAGATGCCGATGATGCAGGGTTGCCGATGGCAATGGCAAACATGATGACCACCCATGTACTTGCCCAGTGGCAGGAGATAGTGAGTCCCGACCGCGCTGCTACATCCTGCGCCAAACGTGATGACTACGCCGCCAAACTCCTCTCCATCCTCTACCATCACCGCGCACCAACCCGAAGGAATTGAGAATTGATAATTCCCCGGCACGGCTACTCACCGATAAACTTAACCCTTAACTCTTAACTCTTTTATATTATGCAACTGACAATCACCATCGATATCAAGGAACTCATCTATGATATCCAAAACAAGACGTATCTCACCGGTCGCAGCCGCAGCGATGGCAAAAACTACCGGCAGGTGGCCTTGATGCAGGCCAACAACGACGATGAAAACTACAACCAGATCATGCGGAGCATCGGAAATGCCTTCGCGAGGGTAAAGACAGAACTCTCAGAGGTGATGAGTACCAAAACAGCCAACAGCAACAATCAGCTTGAACTGAACAACGACACCAAAGTGCTTTCGCTTGTGATGCCGAGCAACTTCAATTCAGCTGCGACGGATGCCATAACGGCGGCAATACATCAGTTTATCGTCACTTCTGCCACCTCAGAATGGTTTATGATCACCAACAAGACCGACACCGAAGACTATAGCCGTCTGGCACAAGAAAGTCTGGAGCTTCTGCGCGAATCCCTGTGCAAACGCTCCCGTCCCTCCCGCTCCACATCCCCAACCGAAGAAATCCCTTAACTCTTAACTCTTAAAAAATGTATTCTACAATCACCATTCTCAGCCGGGAAGTGATCGACGACATTAGGAGCGCTGCATGGTTGGAATCGGAGACACATCCCGGTTCCAACCTGCATCAGAGGCATGAGATGGCCGACGTGTGTGAGAAAGACAATGTGGAGAGAGTGTGGCGCATACTTGGATTGTGTGATGCTGAGATAAGACTTGTGTTGAGAAAGATTTTGTCGGAAAGCGACGACACTTATCAACGCAACGATCTTCTGACACCCGACGAATGGTTTTACGACTTCAAATGCCGGCTTCCTCCGCATACGGCCTCGTTGCTTAAGGAGAAGATACATGAATACATGGTGAGCCGTGTGATGGCCGACCGGCTGGAGATATTCATCCCGGAAGCCGTCCTGCCATGGAAACAACGCGCTTCCGAAGCGATGTCGGCACTTTCGACCGCCGCACAAACCACCTCCTTGCTTACGCCGGCACGCCGTCCCCTCTCCCCTTTCTAATGAGATACCGGCAGTCAAGGTCATCCCTACAATATAACCTAAACCCTAAACCCTAAACTCTAAACCCTAAACCTAAATGAGTCCCTGATAAATTTTGGGGATTCATTAATTTTTTGTACCTTTGTGGGTGAGTAAACTATGTCGAAGCTATGAAGGAATTCACGGAGGAAGATATCGAGAAAATCGAGAATATGGTCGATGCAGCCGACCGGGAGGGAGTGCTGAAGGAAATTGCGGATCTGCACCCGGCGGATATCGCCGAGATTCTACGCGAACTTTCGCTCAAACAGGCCGAATGGCTCTTCAATCTCATCGATGACAAAGAGAAGAAGGCCGATGTGCTCATGGAACTCGATGAGGAAGACCGAAAGAAACTCCTCGAGCACATGGACCCGGAGCAGATCGGCGGATTCATCGACATACTCGACACCGACGATGCCGTCGATCTAATCCAGGAACTCGACAAGGAAGACCGTGAGGAAGTGATCCAGCATATAGATGACGTGGAGCAGGCCGGCGATATTGTAGATCTTCTCCAATACGATGAAGATACAGCCGGTGGCCTTATGGGCACCGAATTCATAGCCGTCAACGAGAACTGGTCGATGCCTGAGGGTCTGAAGGAGATGCGCCGCCAAGCCACTGATCTTGATGAAATCTATTATGTATATGTGGTAGATGACGACAACCGACTGAAGGGCACACTTCCTCTGAAGAAGATGATCACAGACCCGTCGGTGTCGAAAATAAAGCACGTGATGCAGACCGACCCATTCAAGGTGCACACCGACACACCGATAGATGAGGTGGCCATAGACTTTGAGAAATACGACCTTGTTGCCATGCCGGTTGTAGATTCCATAGGGCGGCTTGTAGGTCAGATCACGGTGGATGACATCATGGATACCGTGCGTGAGCAATCGGAACGTGACTATCAGTTGGCATCAGGTATATCCTCTGATGTGGATGTGGATGACTCTGTGTTTGCACAGACGAAAGCACGCATACCTTGGCTTCTGATAGGCATCATAGGCGGTATCATAAACTCAGTGATTCTTACCGGTTTCGAGGCTCAGATAGCGGCTGTCACCGCTCTTGCCATCTTCATCCCTCTCATCGGAGGCACGGGCGGTAATGTTGGTGTCCAGGCATCCGCTATCGTGGTGCAGGGTCTCGCCAATGGTCGCCTTGAAGTGAAGGACGCCTGGAGGCAGATAGGGCGAGAGGTACTGGTGGCTCTGCTGAACGCTGTGATAATCAGTACTGTGGTATTGATATATGTCTTGTGTACTCAGCCTCACATGTATGCTGTTTCCTTCGCGGTGGCGGCATCGCTCTTCTGCGTGGTGATATTCGCTACGGTATTCGGCACATTTGTCCCCCTCACCCTCGAGAAACTTCACATCAACCCCGCCCTTGCCACGGGTCCTTTCATACAGATTATGGACGATATCGTGGGGCTTCTCATATATGTCGGCATGTCGCTTTGGATGCTATCCCTCTTCCCCCTCTCATAGACTTTTCCAAAAGTTCCTCCATAATCCGACATCTTCTTCGTCACCTGGATCCGCATCTCCCAAGCATAGTATCCGTCTATGGCTCTAATTCACTAAATTTGGCCTAAATTGGTGAATATATTCACCAAATTTGGTTAAATTTGGTGAATTCGATATTTTTTTTTACCTTTGCATAGTAATCAAAAAAGCATAGGTTATGATTGAGAGAGAAATCGAAAATCAAATATTGGAGGATTTTCACAGAGGAAAGGTTATCACCATAATCGGACCCCGTCAGGTGGGAAAAACCACATTGCTGAATCAAATCGACACAACAGGTAAAAAAGTGCTTTTCCTCAACTGTGACGATGAAACAGACTCACTCACCATAGAAGGAAAATCAAGCTCCGAATTGAGAAATTTGCTTGAGGGCTATGACATTGCGTTTATAGATGAAGTGCAACGTGTCAAGAACATTGGTCTTACTCTCAAAAAAATCGCCGACCTGAAATTAAAAACAAATGTCATTGTGACAGGTTCTTCTTCGCTCAGCATCCGGGATGAAATCAACGAACCGGCTACGGGCAGATTGATAGAATATAATCTCTTCCCCTTATCATTATCCGAATTAGCATCACATTCGTCAGAACTTGAAGTGACGAAGACTCTTGAAAGCAGAATGATATATGGCAGTTATCCTGAGGTGGTGACTGACCCATCCCACGCAAGAAGAACCATCTTGGGTTTGACCAACAATTATCTTTATAAAGATATTCTTTCATACGGTGGGGTTAGAAAACCGGAAATCTTGCAAAAATTGGTCAGGGCATTGGCTTTGCAGATAGGAAGCGAGGTGTCATACAATGAATTGTCGAAAATAGTGGGTATTGACAAAAATACAGTGGAAACATACATCGGACTGCTTGAAAAATGTTTTGTTGTCTTTAGATTGGACTCCTTCAGCAGAAACATGCGCAATGAGATACAGAAAGGGAAAAAGATATATTTCTACGATAATGGCATAAGAAATGCAATCATATCAAATTTCGCACCGCTTGAACTAAGGAATGATGTTGGTGCACTTTGGGAGAATCTGATGATATCAGAAAGGGTCAAAAGGAATGCATATACCCAATCTTACGCCCAACCGTATTTCTGGAGGACACACTCACAAAAAGAGATAGACTATATAGAGGAATGCGATGGAAAACTTTCAGCATTCGAATTCAAATGGAATGAAAGGTCAAAAGCAAAAGTGCCCGCCGACTTCATGGAGGCCTATCCCGGCTCTACCTTCGAAATAATCACACCCTCAAACTTCTGGACTTTTGTCGGAAGATAAGTTATACAATTTTTCTTTGGGTCTTCCAATTATTTTCATTAATTTTGCTTTTACTATGGATTATTTCAGCTTGTAGTTTGCAATTGGATTTTCTATAGGCTTGAATAGATAATAGAGCAAGGGGATGCACTGTTGTGCGTCGGTATAATGCTTCGAATTCCATTCATTATTGTTTGAATTTTTATTACAAGCTAAATAAAACTTGAATTAATGTCAAAGGATATCAAGTTCATCGACCTTTTTGCCGGAATTGGAGGGATTCGTACGGGTCTCTCACAAGCTTTATGTGAAAAAGGGTATATTCCTAAATGTGTTTTGACTTCTGAGATAAAGCCATATGCGATAAAAGTTCTAAAAGCCAATTATGATCAAGAAAACATAGTAGGCGATATCACACAAGTGCATTCTTCTGATATTCCTGATTTTGATATTTTATGTGCCGGGTTTCCTTGTCAAGCCTTTTCGTCGGCGGGAAAACGACAGGGTTTTGCAGACACCCGTGGAACTTTATTTTTTGAGGTTGAACGAATACTCAAAGAAAAGAAACCAAAAGGTTTTATCCTTGAAAACGTAGAGGGTTTAGTCAATCATGATGGAGGACGAACCCTTGATGTCATACTCACAAAATTGCGAGAAATAGGATATAAAGTTAGTTATAAGGTGCTTAATTCGGCTGAATTTGGAGTGCCACAGGAGCGTAAAAGAATTTATATAGTTGGGACTTTCGGAAATGCACCATTGTTGTCTGATTTTGACAGGTCTTTCAAGACCGTAGGCGAGATATTAGAAAAAGGTAAACCATCGTCTGAAACACCATTTATAAAAAGTCTTTTATCTCATTTCTCCATAGAAGAACTTTATGGAAAATCTATAAAAGACAAGAGAGGAGGAGATTCCAATATTCATAGTTGGGATTTAGAGATGAAAGGATCTGTGAGTCCGGAACAAAGGGATTTACTAAATCAAATTTTGCGAGAACGGCGTAAAAAGAAATGGGCTGAAGAATATGGCATCGACTGGATGGATGGAATGCCACTTACTTTCGCTCAAATCAAGTCGTTCTTCCCTTCTCCAAGATTGCAAGAGATGCTTGATGACCTAACCGGGAAGGGATATCTTAAATATGAGCATCCAAAAAGGCGGGTGGCAGTAACAGATATTTTTGGAAATACAACGACAGCAAGACAACAAGATCCATCATTGCCAAAGGGA
This sequence comes from Muribaculum sp., assembly GCA_023667055.1. Taxonomy (GTDB): domain Bacteria; phylum Bacteroidota; class Bacteroidia; order Bacteroidales; family Muribaculaceae; genus Lepagella. The sequence goes on from JAMPAV010000055.1 coordinate 8,042, forward strand.
TATAACATAGTTGCTGGAAAATTAAGTTTTGAAATAAGTAAAGTTCTTGGACCTAATGAGGTAGCTCCAACTCTGGTGGCGATGGATATGCAAAAAATATATGTTGCTGACAATGGAGGATTACGAAAACTTACCCTAAGAGAAGGCCTTAGGCTGTTTGGTTATCCCGAAACCATGAATCTGCCGGTATCTGAAAAAGACGGTTATGACCTACTTGGCAATACTGTCGTGGTTCCCGTAATTAAAGCAGTTGCCCACAGACTTATAGATGAACTCAATCTCTAACACAATAAATAATGAGCAAACCAATAAGATTGACCGCAGACGAAGTCTATGACAGACTTGTAAATGTGGATAAGATAACGACAGTAGAAGGCCAAATCCGCTTCTATCTCGGCAATGTGGATATTATCGTGAAACAACGAGATGTTGTCGGAAATATCATTCAGGAATGGCTTGAGGGATGGCTGCGGAAAAATCACATAGCATATTCATCAAATCCGAATACCCAAATGCCGCCTGACATATTCCTTGATCCGGATGACCATACAAAAGATTTGCTGGAGGTAAAGGCTTTCAATTATTCTGCATCCCCAGGGTTTGATATTGCTGATTTCAAGGCATACGCCCAGGAAATCATAAATTCTCCTTACATGCTTCATACAAAATACATCATATTCGGATATCACATGTCGGAAGCCGGAATAGTATCAATCAAGGATATATGGTTGAAAAATGTATGGGAAATCTGCCGCTCCATGAATGGATGGGCCTTGAATGTTCAGTACAAAAACAAAGTTATCAATAAAATTCGTCCGGCAAAATGGTTTGGAGCAAAATCCCGCTATCCGATGTTTCAGTCTTTAGAGCATTACCTGTCGGCTATAGAAGAGACTCTTTTCGGTTACCCTGACACACATAATGTGTCGGTGGGCTGGAGAAAGAAAGTGGTAGATTCATATAGGGATTTTTATGGTGTGACCCTCTCAATCCCCAGATGGGAGGAACTAGAGGAAATCTATCGTCCCCCTCGCATAAATTAAATGAAATGATGGAATTTTCACATTTTCTTTGACGAAGCCAATTTTTTTAATTTTTAATTCAACTTTCGCAAGCGAAAGTTGAGGTTTAAAAGGTTAAAAGTTTAAGAGTTTAACGTGCCAATTGTAGTTGTTTTCTGTAATAATTATGATGATATTCAAAATTATAGCTAAAAATTATCTTCGACCGATGGCAAATTAAACTTTTAAACTATTAAACTTCTAAACTTTAAGTGAGCTTGCGAAACTTTAATTTTTAATTCTTAATTTAACATATCGTGGCTAAGATAGTTGAGACTCCGCTGATGAAGCAATATTTCGAGATGAAGAAGAAGCATCCCGACGCGGTGTTACTGTTCAGGGTCGGAGACTTCTACGAGACTTTTTCTGAAGATGCAATCGAGGCAAGCCGTATTCTCGGCATAACCCTCACCCGGCGCGCCAACGGGGCGGCTCAATCTGTAGAACTCGCCGGATTCCCGCACCATGCACTCGACACATACCTCCCAAAACTCGTGAGAGCCGGCAAGCGGGTGGCTATATGCGAGCAGCTTGAAGACCCCAAACTCACAAAAAAACTCGTGAAGCGCGGCATCACCGAACTGGTCACTCCCGGCGTCAACACCAACGACGCCTCAATCGAAGGGAGTGAAAACAACTATCTCGCCGGAATACACCTTTATATTAATGGTAAGGGTGACACAATAAAGGCAGGAATTGCCTTCCTCGACATCACCACAGGCGAGTTTCTCGCCACTGAAGTGGAGCCGACTGAAGTTGATAAACTGCTGACAGCCTTTGCCCCGAAGGAGATACTGCGGATGAGTGGCTCGCGTGAAGCCTTCAAAAGTGTGGTCTCCTGGAAATGCCCCACTTTCGAGATGGAAGACTGGGTGTATTCGAGCGATGCTGCCCGCGAAAGACTTCTGAAGCAGTTCCAGACAGCCACATTAAAGGGATTCGGTCTCGATGGCATGCCCCTGGCTCTTGTGGCAGCCGGAAGTCTCCTGTATTATCTCGACATCACCGGACACACCAACACCTCCCACATCACCACCCTATCCCGCATCGACAGCGAACGCTTCCTGAGGATGGACCCTTTCACGCTCCGCAACCTGGAACTGACCAGCACCGCCAACGGGACCGACGGCATGACACTTTTCACGGTGCTCAACCATACGCTGACCCCGATGGGTGCGCGTCTGCTTGCCAACCAACTTAACTTTCCTCTTCTTGACCCCAAGAAAATCAACGCCCGCCATAGCATGGTGGAGTACTTCTTCCGTGACACCGACAGCCGCGACGCCGCACGCGACTGCATGCAAAGCATAGGCGACATGCAGCGAATGATTGGCAAGACAGCCAACCGACGCTCACAGCCGCGTGATCTGCTGACACTCGCGCAATCGATGGAAGGGTGTATGCGCCTGAAGAAAATAATAAGCAACTCTGAATGCAGGGACCTGAAAGAAATTGCTGCCACGATGCCTGATGTGCGTCAATACATTGAGTTGATACGCAGCGTGATTGCCTCCGATGCTCCTGCAGTGCTAAGCAAGGGCGGCGCCATAGCCAACGGAGTGTCGAAGGAACTTGACGAGTATAAAAGTCTTCACGACAACGCCAAATCGGCACTCGACGCCATCTGTGCGGCTGAAATAGAAAGAACCGGAATCACTTCGCTGAAAATCAGCTACAACAACGTCTTCGGCTACTACATCGAGGTGCGCAACACCCACAAGGACAAGGTTCCCGCTGAGTGGATACGCAAGCAGACACTCGTGAATGCCGAACGCTACATCACGGAGGAGTTGAAAGACTTCGAGCAGAAGATACTCTCCGCCGCTGACAACATCAGCCGACTGGAAAATGAGATATACAATAAGCTTCTCGACAATCTCACCACAGCCTGCGAAGCGATGCAGCATAATGCAATAGCGGCAGCCACTGTGGATTTTGTCCTCGCCATGGCAAATGTAGCCGCAGCCAACGGATATGTGCGCCCTGTAGTCGATGAAAGCACGTCGCTCGAGATCATAGAGGGCAGGCATCCGGTGATCGAACGCCGTCTCCCGCCCGGCGAACCATACATATCCAATACGGTGCGTCTGGACTGCGACAATGACCAGATTCTTATGATCACCGGCCCTAACATGAGCGGTAAGTCAGCTCTGCTGCGTCAGACAGCCCTTATAGTGATAATGGCACAGATTGGCGCATTTGTGCCTGCTGAATCCGCTAAAATCGGTATCGTGGATAAAATTTTCACACGTGTGGGCGCAAGCGACAATATATCGTCGGGCGAATCTACCTTCATGGTGGAGATGACCGAAGCCGCTTCCATCCTCAACAACATGAGCCAACGCTCCCTTATATTGTTTGATGAGTTGGGACGCGGCACCTCCACTTACGATGGCATATCCATAGCGTGGTCCATTGTGGAACATATACATGAGAACGGGCGATGCCGGCCGAAAACCCTCTTCGCCACACATTATCATGAACTCAACGAGATGGAGAAATCCTTCAAGCGTGTGCACAACTGGAGCGTGTCGGTAAAGGAAATAAAGGGTAAAGTGGTATTCATGCGCAAGCTAGTCAAGGGCGGTTCGGAACATTCCTTCGGTATCCACGTGGCAAAACTTGCAGGTATGCCTCCATCCATCGTGAAGCGAGCCAACCAGGTGCTTGAAAAACTGGAGAGTGCGGCAAGAGACAGCAGCAACAATGCCGTGGATAACGTATCGAAGGGAACACTAAGTGACATCGCCAATCACCGTGACGGTTATCAGCTGAGTTTCTTCCAGCTCGACGACCCACTTCTGAGCCAGATCCGCGACCGCCTTCTCGACCTGAACATCGACAATCTGACGCCGTTGCAGTCGTTGACAGTGCTCCACGACCTCCAGTCGCTCCTCACCGGCAAATAGGTTTTTTTTGAGTCGGGACCTTAGAGAGGAAAAATAGGGCGGCGAGTAGAAGTACGATTGTGGCCGAGGCCGGCACGTCGATCAAGACGGAGAGCCAGAGTCCGCCTATGCAACCTGCCATTGATACTATTGCGGAGATTATCATCATTTTCGAATAGCGACCGGTCAATGTCTCCGCCACAAGCTGCGGCAAAGACATAAGCGACATAAGCATCATGACTCCTATCATCTTTATGGTCAGGACTATGCACACCGACACCATTATCATCATCACAGTATTGATAAATTTGACCGGAAGGTATCTAGTGCGGGCAAAGTCCTCGTCAAAACTGACAGCCATTATCACACGCCCGAAAAGGGCATATATGGCAATCGACACTGCTGCAAATATTGCAAAGATCAATAGGTCAAGACGTGTTATGTTCAGTACATTGCCGAACAGGAAAGCATTGAGTTCAGGCACGTAACCGGGGGTAAGGAAGATGAACAGTATGCCAAGGGCCATACCGACAGCCCACACCACAGCTATGGCCGAATCCTGTCTTACCTTCCCCCGCGAGATGCCATTGACCGACAGACCTCCGCCGATGGCAAATGCCGCCGCCGTGAGTATGGGATTCCAGCCCATATAATAGCCGAGACCAAGACCTCCGAAGCACGTATGGGTGATTCCCCCGGCTATGAATACCATGCGCCTGGTGACCACATACACTCCGATCACGGCACATGCCACAGATATGAGTATCACCCCTATCAGCGCATTCCTAAAAAATTCATATTCTATAATGTCCATATTAAACTTACCCATTAACTCTAATGTCACTAAATCAATCACCGAAATCATCGGTTTTCCTCCTGTGTAAGGTGCTTCTGGCCCCTTAACTCTTAACTCTTACCCCTTAACTCTTATATTAGGCTTCCGAAAGCAGTAGTTCCAGTTCCGACTTCAGTTCCGATGGAAGACTTATGCGACGCCTCTCCAGACTCACTGCCCACCCTGGAGCATCATGTGTCTGCAAGGTCAGCAGAACATCCCTGAATTCCTCTATCTCTTCATCCGTATAGTCATCCGGTAATCTGCCGGCAAATCGATCCAACTCTTCATCATCATAATACTCCGGCGGTTCATTCACCTTTCCCGTCTTCTCGCAGATGGCATGGAGGCCACAGCAGAGGGAGTTGTCATTGTTGTCGTTGTTGTCATTGTTGTCATTGTTGTCGTTGTTGTCAACGTTATGGGAGGAGTGATGGTGGAGGGGACGACCGCCACGGGCTTTCTCCCAAGCCCAGAGCAGAAACCCGATTGCTATGGTCACTGCCAATATTATCAATGCTCCGGTCATGGGGTTAATTTTGAATTTTGAATTTTGAATTTTGAATTTCCTCCGATTCGTGATGATTGTGCATTGTGCATCGTGCATTGTGCATTACTTTAGCGATTTCCTCCCAGAAGTTCGGGAAGGATTTCTCCACAACCTCGGGATTCTCTATCTCCAGATTCGGATATATAATCTTTGCCGGGGCAAAAGCCATGGCCATGCGATGGTCCTGATATGTATGGATAAGGGGATGATCCTCGGCTGAACACCTCTCCCCGTGCCATTGCATATAGTCATCACCACATGTCAGCACAAAACCGATTCTCTTCAGTTCTGTCTGCAGTGCTGCCATGCGGTCGCTCTCCTTATGCCGCAGATGCGCTATGCCCTCAATGCGGAATGGAACTCCTGCCACACAGAATCCAACGGCAATGGCCGGCACGAGATCCGGTGCATCATTCAGATTCATCAGCATTTCCGATTCATCTCCCTCCTTTAGTCGCCGGGTGGCTTCTGCAAAGATGGCTGCAACCCGGCTGTCGCCCTGAAGCGACTCGGTGGGAGCTTTAAGGGTTTTCAGTGTTGTCGCTGTTTTCGTTGTTGTCGCTGTTGTCGGCGTTGTCGATGTTGTCGATGTTGTTGTCGTGTCGCGAAGCTGATTCTCAATTCTAAATTCTAAATTCTCAATTAAAATTAAGTTTGCCTCATAGAAATATGATGCGGCACTCCAGTCGCCTTCTATATCGTAGCGGGCGCATTGCGCGTAGCCGTGGGCCTTCACTGTCACTTCCAGATAATCAGGTTGCTCTCTCATTTCCAGATGAGCGCCAAAGGCTTTCATCACTCCCATGGTCATACGTATATAGGGGTATGACACCACCGGCTTCTTTATTCTGATGACCGTATCATTTTTCCATGTCGGGGCTGCGAGCATGAGGGCGGAGAGATACTGGCTGCTGACGCTGCCGTCGAGCCGTATGTCACCTCCTGTCAGTTCCTTGCCTCTGATGTGGATGCCATTTTCCTCAGGAATGACTGTAATTTCCGCCCCCATGGCTTCAAGGGACTCTATCAGTGTGGTGTGAGGACGGGCCATCAGTCGCCTGCTGCCAATGAGCGTTATGTCAAGTCCCGGTATTGAGGCACAGGCGGCCATACCGAAACGAAGGGTGGTGCCTCCCTCCCCTATGTCAATGCGAATTGGATTACCCGTTTTTTCAGCCTGGCGCACTCCATCTGTAAGACGCAGCATTCCATCTGTGTCTCCACAATGCGGAAGATTGTCAATCCTGGTGTCATGTCCCGACAGCAATCTGCACACCAACGCACGTGCCGCTATACTCTTCGATCCCGGCAATTGTATCTCTACGTACTCCATCTATTCTCAATTCTTAAAAAGATTTAAGTTTCGCAAGCTCACTTAAAGTTTAGAAGTTTAATAGTTTAAAAGTTT
>JAMPAV010000056.1 GCA_023667055.1 Muribaculum sp.
AAACTCCTAAACTTTTAACGTTTTAAACCTCAACTTTCGCTTGCGAAAGTTGAATCAATAATTATTCATATAGTCTGCGTGAGTTGATTCTGAATTAAAGTTTATGTATTTCTTCTTTCCTGGTAAATATAATTTAAATATCGGTTTTTCCGTACTAAAGGATTCTACCCATTCTGCAAATTGAATGTCTCCATTATCACTTTTTGTTCTAGAAAGACCAGATGGTAAATGGCTGTTATGGGGGTGGCTGTGGTTTGATTCTACTATGGAAAAAGTATCTTTATATTCCTTTATTATCTTAGTTCCACCTAAATCTGTAGATTCATGATGTGACGTTGTTACATAATGGCTAACGTTATTTTTATCCATTTTGGAAGCGACAGATGTCTTAGACCATTCAACCGATGTGTTTTCTGCGAGAAATTCAAATAATGAGGTAGAAGCATCATCTCCTTCGAGATTAAAATACATATAACTGTCAGATTTGTCGTTAGGTAAAAACGATTGATTCTTGATGGTGCCGTATTCTCCAATCCATGCGGAAATTTTATCAGATTGACTATTGTTGATAATTATCATATCTAAGTCACCAAATGATTGTGTGTTTATAAAGTTACCGGATTCATCAAGTAGCCATATATCCATTCCGTCTTTATCTACATAATTTATCGGATTATTGGCGCAATATAAATATGGAGAGATGTCTGGCCTTTTCTCGCAGAGTGGGTCGATGCGGTCAAACTGGGGGATTGCGGGATAATGCAGCCGTGCGCCGTGGTCATAGACGTTGAGGCCGTTGGCGGATATCAGTTCCTTGCCGATGAACTTGTAGGGCTGGCCTGAGTTGCCTGTGCCGAGGTCGGCGATGACCGCGCCGTATGGGTAGTAGGCAGTGGTCTGCTCGATGGCTCCCGTCGAGCCGTTGATGACGGCACGGTTGTTGCCGAGATAGTCCTGCGTGTAGTAGTGGAATGTTACGGCAGACCCGTCTATCGTCGCGTATCCTCCCGGAAACTGCACCATGTCTATCTTGCCGTTGCGGTTGATCACCGGGCCGTGATACTCTATCTTCTCCAGATCCGCGATTTCGTAAGGTCCACCCTCCGTCGCTGTGGCATCTATACCCATGTCGGCATCGATACCGGCATCCATGTCAATCAAGTCGGCATCAGTGTCTGCCGGCATGGTACTTACAGGAGTCACGAGACTTGTGTAATGATTCGTCTTCAGCTTTATCCCCGATGCGGAGTAAACATTCTTAGTGTAACTCCTGTCATTGTAGCTTATCCTCACCGGATTGCCGAACCTGTCATACTCGATGTCGGTGATTCCCCGGCTCTCGTCCTTTATGAGCGCACCCCACTCGTTGTAGGCGAAAGCCATCTCCTTCTTCTTGCCGGGATAGTCCATGCTTCCGGGCTGCGTCACTGCATCGGCATCCTCCAGCACCCCCGTCATACGGTTGCCGTCGTAGTAGATGTGAAGGTTGTCGATCTTGCCGTAGTTGCCGTCCGCCTTCAGTCCGTGTCGCTGCAGACGGCGGATTCCTCCGTTGAGCATGAACTCGAGAGAACTCTCCGTGTATCGGTTCCTGTTGGAGGACAACGTTGCCCCCTCGCCGTATTCGGCGAGCGTCAGCCAGTTGTATCCGTTGTATGAGTACTTGTATCCCCGTTGCGTGGCGTCCGTCCCCATTCTCCATGACATCGCGCTGACCGATCCGTTGTAGAGCGGTTTGCCGGGTCCGTCTGTGTAGTGCAGCTTCTGCGAGAATCCAGGCCCGGTTATCGATGTGGTCTGTCCGTGCAGGTTGTAGCCGTAGCTCACCGTGCCGCCGCTGTTCGTTCCGTTGCCCCTGACAACTGAAGTAATCCGTCCTAAATCATCATACGTCACCTTCGACACGCTCTGCTTCGTGCCGTTGATGGTGACATCCGTATATAGCAGAAGTCCGGAATTGGTGTCGTATGTGTTCTCCGTCACCATCGTCACTCCTCCGCTCTCCGTCATAGTCGATACAAGCGGCTGGTTGGTGAAGGTGTAGGTGTTTGTGGTGGTGTCGCCTGAATCTCCGTTTTGCTGTCCGTGCATACTGAGTGGGACAACCGAAAAAGCTATCGCTGTTATTATTGAAATGAAGGTGGATAGAAACTGTTTCATGGAGGGAGACGTTTTAGGGTTTGCGGCTGCAAGTTACAAACAATTTTTGAATTATCAAAATTTTATTTGAAAAAAGTAAAAAATTCAACTTTCGCAAGTCCTATTATAAAATCCCACACCGACGTAGCATCTGCATACAATTATGTGCGCTTCTTCCATTTCCAGAATTCCTTCTGACGAACTCGACCCGACGTTCTGTGCATGTTCCGGTTTCCGCGAGGAAACCATCGGTCTGTGAAAAAAAGTTCTGTGCATGTTCCGTGAATAAAAAATTTGGCAATCGGCAAATTCTGCTTGGGCGAGGGAATCACGGAACCGGCACAGAACGGGCCAAAGGCCGTCACAGAACTTGCACGGAACTTTTCCCTGATTTCGGAATGGGGAACATGCTTTCGGTTTAGGAACTCTAATCCCCGTCGGGATCAGAAGGGTCACGGAACGCCGCGCACACCATTGCTACCGACTTGCATACGTAGCATCTGCATATAATTATGTGCGCTTCTTCCATTTCCAGAATTCCTTCTGACGAACTCGACCCGACGTTCTGTGCATGTTCCGGTTTCCGCGAGGAAACCATCGGTCTGTGAAAAAAAGTTCAGTGACCATTCCGTGAAAAAAGTTCTGTGCTTGTTCCGTGAATAAAAAATTTGGCAATCGGCAAATTCTGCTTCGGCGCGGGAATGTACTATAAATATCAATATTATACCATCGCGCAGAGTCGCAGAGAAACTGAAAATTGGATGAATTTTCCGTTTCTCTGCGACTCTGCGCGATGTTTACAGATCGTAAGAGCCAATGTATATTGCTGAGAAAATACCAAATCAAATACTTGAGTAACTTATTACTTATCACCCACCGGAGTATATACAATCTTCTTGGTGTCAAAGAATGGCTCGCTGAAATAGTTGGATAGATCCACCACTTCAGTCGTTTTCAGCCCTTTCAGTTCTGCCGTCAGGTCGCCTCCCTTCAAAGCTATTATACCATTTGGAATGGCGTTTTGCTGCTTGCCGGATATGTTCTTTCTGCTCAACCTTATCAAATCGGGCTGTGACACCACAGCCCGACTCACTACGAAGTCAAACTTGTCGTGGCATTCACCGCTGTCGCCGTGTTGAAACGTGACATTCGTCAATCCGGCCTTCTCAGCAATGTCGGAAGCCACTTTCAGTTTTTTACCGATGCGGTCGATCAGGTGAAACTTCACATCCGGCATCATTACAGCAAGGGGCAGTCCCGGAAGTCCTCCGCCGGTGCCGAAATCAAGCACCGTGCTTCCCGGAGTGAATTTCACAAACTTTGCTATGGCAAGGCTGTGCAATATATGGTTGACTTCAAGATTGTCGATGTCCTTGCGGCTTACGACGTTGATTTTATCGTTCCATTCCGGATAGAGACGCATCAGCACCTCAAATTGCTCACGCTGGCGATCGCTCAGCATGGGGAAATACTTGTTGATTATATCTATCATGATGCAAAAATAACAAATTTCGGTCAATTTAGGGTTATTCTTCACAAATAATCTCAAATTTTTTTTATAATTTTGTATTCCTCAAGTTCTGTGGAGCAGAATTTGAAGTTTATATGTTTGTTTTATTGGTTATTTAGTGAAATTTACTAATAAAAATTGGTTATTCACTGGAATTTACTAATAAAAATTGGTTAATCACTGAAATTTACTAATAAAATAAACCTATAAACACATAAACCTATAAACCCTAAAAACTGACAATGCACAAATTCTTAGTACGCGCCGCTTCCGGAATAGTATATGCGGCTGTGATAATATTGGCGATCACCTACGGCGGCTGGGCCATGTTCCTGCTTGCTGCTGCTTTCGCTGTGATAGGCATCATCGAGCTCGACCGTATGGAGATCGGCATCTCCGACAAGACTCTCCCCATATTCCTTCTCGATATTTTCGGAGTACTGAGCCTTCTCGGCATTGCTGCCAATCCCTATAGCTTAGTGTTGTGGATCGGACTTCAGATTGTCCGGTTTATACTCGCCCGCAAGTTGGAGAAAAACTCTGAAGGTGCCATTAAGGTCCCGAGTCTCGGACAGGTATATCTCGGCCTCCCTTTTGCTTTCATGATAGCCGATCCTATTCAGAGACTGCCACTCCTGATTTTCATAATGCTGTGGCTTAACGACTCCGGTGCTTATATCGTGGGCTCGCTGATGGGCAAACACAAGATGAGTCCCATGATTTCTCCTAAAAAGACCTGGGAGGGTTTCTTTGGCGGTGTCATCATCACCATGATTGGCGGATTCCTGCTCTTTAAGTTTGCAAGCTCTTTCTTTGGAATGTCGTTCTATAGTGCCGGAGTTTGGCTGACCCTGTCGTTAAGTACCTGTATCTTTGGTACGTTTGGCGACCTGCTTGAATCCAAAATCAAGCGCAAATACGGATTCAAGGATTCCGGCAACTGGATTCCCGGTCACGGTGGCCTTCTCGACCGTATTGATTCGTTCCTGATAGCATATCCCGTGGCTTTCCTCTTTCTCTTCTTGAGAAGTCTTTTCGCGTGATGACTGAACATTGATATTCTTTATAGCGTTTTAACATAAATTAAAACGCTATAAACTATGAAAACACAATTGCTGCTTCTGTCGCTTGGATTGGCTTTGGGCTCTTCGGCTCAGGTCAGTACCCATGCTGACTCTCTGCTTAGCCTCAAATCCGGTTCTACTAAAATTGTCTATATCGATGGAAAACCCTCCACTCCGGAAGGAATGCAAGCCGACAAGGATTCAATCCGACATGTCATCGATTTGTTTTACTATGACCAATTCCGCAACTTCCAGGATCCTGATGCCCCCTATTTTCTCTTCATGAGTAAGGAAGCCGGAATGTCGCTTGGTGTCGGCGGTGGTGTCCGGTTGCGTGCTTTCTACGATTGGAATGGTGCCATGCCAAATAATTCATTTGCTCCAATGCAGATTCCGATTCCCGCTGACCCTGCATCAATGAAGCATTTTGGCACGACCGCTTCAGGCACATACGTTTTCCTCAGGGCTATGGGACACAACCGGGTTTTAGGCAACTATCAGTTGTACATAGAAGGCAACTTCACGGGTTATGGCGGGCATGACTTTAAGTTGAAAAAGGCATACGCCATGGTTCGTGACTTCACTTTCGGTCTTGCCACTTCCACTTTCTCTGATCCGGCCGCCCAACCTCCTATTGTGGATGCTGCCGGCTCCAACAATCAGATCAGTTATTCCTCGGTGCTGGTGAGATATATGCCCACTTTTAAAAAACGTTGGAGTGTGGGCGTGTCGGCAGAAACGCCGGCTACACAAATTGGCTCTGACAATCAGAACACCAAGGCTGTCACTTCATGGATGCCGGATTTTGCCGCTCTTCTCCAATATCAGTGGGCTCCCGGCCAACATGTAAGGTTAAGCGGTATCATGCGAACCCTTTCATATCGCGACCTTCTCACCGCCAAAAATCACAACATCTTAGGCTGGGGGGTACAACTAAGTTCGGTGGCACATCCTCACCGCAATCTGACCACTTATCTGACATTCAACTATGGCAAAGGGTATGGAAGCCTTACCGGAGATCTAACCTACGGCAACTATGATCTTGTAGGCGATCCAAATAAATCCGGAGAATTATATGCCCCGGCATCCTTCGGATGGTGTGCCGGCATACAATACAATTTCAGTCCGACTGTATTCGCTACTGTTTCTGCAAGCCAGACCAGATATTATCCCCGTCATGGCGTGGCCTCGAGCGAGTATAAATATGGTATATTTGCTTGTGCCAATGTATTCTGGTATATCACTCCGCGTGTCTATGCCGCGGCCGAGATAGACTGGGGGCAGCGCAAGGACTTCTCCGGCCTGCATCGCCACGCCAACCGCGCCAACCTGACTGCCGGCTTCACCTTCTGAAAGTTTGAATCATCGAATTAGTGTGATTTTTGTCTAATTGAATCATCGAATTTGTGTGATTTTTGCTTAATTTAATTATCGAATTAGTGTGAGTGACTTGTATAATTCTATGATTTTTATTATCTTTGCGCTGTATTATAAAAATGGCGATAAATGTATAGAAAAGCGTATAAAAAACTATTGGATTGGAAGATGTCAGATCGCAGAAAACCCCTTCTGCTGCTCGGAGCGAGGCAAGTTGGTAAAACTTGGCTCATGAAGGAATTTGGCGCCAATGAATACGAAAACATTGCATATATAAATTGTGACGGTGAACCACTGACGAAGACATTGTTTCTTAATGATTATGATATAGATAGACTTCTTGTTGGGTTTCAAGCAATCACAGGTCAAAGTATCAATAAAAAAACTACATTGATAATACTTGATGAATTGCAGGAAGCACCAAGAGGTTTGCACAGCCTAAAATATTTTTGTGAAAACGCTCCTGAATATCACATAATGGCTGCAGGATCTTTACTTGGAGTTACTCTCGGCCAAAAGGAGTCATATCCGGTGGGTAAAGTTGACACTGTAGATTTAAATCCAATGGACTTCGAAGAGTTTCTTATGGCTATGGGGCAGACTGCAATATGTGAAATTCTTAGAAATGGCGACATTCCACTGGCTATGACTTTCTCGCACAAATTGAAAGATTATCTTTATCAGTATTATTATATAGGAGGTATGCCGGAAGTGGTAGGTGAGTTCGTTTTGAAAAAAGATCTCAACAGAGCGAGAGAGGTTCAAATGGAAATCATAGAAGCCTATAGAAGGGATATTTCAAAACATACTTCAAAGATAGAATCTATCCGTATTGGCCAAGTTTTATCAAGTCTTCCTTCACAATTGGCCAAGGGAAATAAAAAATTTGTATATGGTGTTGCCAAAAAGGGAGGAAGGGCCGCAGATTTTGAATTGGCCATACAATGGCTCGTCGATGCTGGGCTGGTATATAAGGTCAATCGTGTGAATAAGGTTGCGGTCCCCTTGAAGTTTTATGAAGATCTTTCAGCCTTCAAACTTTTCTTTCTTGATGTTGGGTTGTTGTCTTGTATGTCTGACGTGCCATCTAAGATTTTGTTGGGTGGAGGTGACATGTTGGAGGAGTATAAGGGGATGTTGACGGAAGAATATGTTGCCCAACAGCTGATCTCGAATGGTAACACTTTATTCTATTGGAGTAATGAGCGAACTCCTGCCAAACTGGATTTTGTCCTTCAGTATGGAGATTCGGTTTACCCTGTCGAAGTCAAGGCCGGGGAGAATGTACGAGGCAAATCCATTGCACAATTTGTAAAAGACAATCCCGGAACCAAAGGACTTAGATTCTCCATTTTAGACTTTAAAGATCAAGGATGGATTGTCAACATTCCTCTTTACGCAGTTCCTTTCCTTCATTCAATTATGTGAATACGAAAAAAGGTCGCCATCCGCGACCTTTTTTCGTGACTTTTATAATTCTAATCAGGGAATTGAGGCGGGTGCGTAGCCGTCTTCCACACATACGTAGTGCTGATACGGATGATCACATGCCGGACATTTCACCGGTGGCTGTGTGCCGACTGCCTCAAAACCACATACGAGGCAACGCCATGTCACAGGTTTCTCACGTTTCCAGAGCGTGCCGTCGTTGATCATGCCCAGGAATTTGTTGAAACGGTCATAGTGAATCTTCTCTACAGCGGCGATCGATTTGAAATGAACAGCTATTTCAGGGAATCCTTCCTCAGTGGCTGTTGCAGCGCACTTCATGTAGAACTCGTAGCCACCCTCCATCTCCTCTTTCATAGAGGCCTTTAGGTTCTCTGTCGTGGTTCCGAGAAAACCGGCATCGACACTGATGGGTGTCTCCACCACTGTGTTCTCAAGCATTTTCAAGAACACCTTGGCGTGGTGCATCTCATTGTCTGCGGTCTCTCGCATGATTACTCCTACAGGAAAATAATTTTCCTGGTCAGCGATTTTCGCATAAAAGTTATAGCGGGCGTATGACTGACACTCATTCAGATATGATATGCAGATGTTCTTTTCAGTCTGTGAGCCCTTGATACTTTTTGTGTTTGCCATGTTTTTCATAATTTTGTTCGCAATCCACAGATTGAATTGCGAAAGTTAGATAATCATTTATTGTTTGACTTAACAACAAAGATTTCTGCGTATAGGTTCATAACCACTTCAAATTATAAAAAGCTTCCACATATCTTTAAACATATATCGGACTAAATGCGTTTTAAAGACGAAACCTAAAGAATCCATAGTTGGATTCCAACTTAATTTGATATTATATTATGGAATATTTAGATGCTATTAAATCGACCCCGGTGGTTATGGTGGAATTTTATGCCACATGGTGTCCTCACTGCCAGCGAATGATGCCGGTGATCGGGCAAATCAAGGAGTTGCTCGAAGGGCAGGTTGACATTTATCAACTTGATATTGATGAAAACAGTCAACTCGCAAATGTGGAAGACATTAATTCGACTCCTACATTTATTATCTATAAAGACGGAAAACCCGTCTGGCGTGAGAGCGGTGAGATGGACGGACAGTTCCTTCTGTCAAAAATACAGTCATTTATGTGACCTAATCCGACATTCGCAGGTCCCTTGGGGCTTGCGAATGTCAAATATCTGCTGCTATGGGAAAAGGACAAGAAACTCATACTCTCATTTGCGACTATCTGTCTGCTTTGGGAGTTCCATATACCGAGGATTATGCCAACCGTCAGTTTGAGTCAATGCCATTCCACACCATGTTTGGTTTTCTGAAGTTGCTTGAGACCTATGGCATAAAATCGGAAGGTTATAATCTCGAGGATAAGAATGAAATTGTCAAGATCACAACTCCATTCATTGCCAGGACACCTGCCGGTCTGGTGATTGTGACCGGTGTGACTCCCGATTCTGTTGAATATCTCACGCAGGGTGTGCCCGAAAAAGTTGGAATTGACGAATTCCTTAAGGGTTGGAACGGCAACGTGTTCCTTTCTTATCCATCTGCAAATGCACGTGAACCTGAATATGCCCTTCATGCAAGAATTGAATTTTTCATGAAGGCTAAAAGGTGGGTGCTTATGGCTTGTGCCATATTCCTGCTTCTATATCTTTTCGTATGCAATGGCTTGTACCGTCATGTGTCTGCCTATTTCATCACGGCAATAGATCTGGCGGGCCTCTATTTCACATATCTTCTCGTTCAGAAATCGATGCACATACAAAACCATGCGGCCGATAGGGTATGTGGCGTGCTGCAGGCCGGAGGTTGCGACGACATTCTCGACATGAAAGCTTCCAAATTCTTTGGCTTGTTTGGTTGGAGTGAGGTGGGATTTTCATATTTCTCGGTGAGTCTGATGACTATGCTGTTATTCCCCGACATGCTTCCTTCGCTTGCGCTCTGCAATATCTGTTGTCTCCCCTTCACCTTCTGGAGCATCTGGTATCAGAGATTCAAGGCGCATAAGTGGTGCACTCTTTGTGTCAGTGTTCAGGCATCGTTATGGCTGCTCTTCTTCTCATACCTTTTCGGAGGATGGACTAAGCAGGCTTGGCCGCCTACTTGGAGTTTTGTGGCTCTCGGTGTCTCCTACATAGCTGTTATGCTTGCCATCAACGCTCTGATGCCCTTGATTGAAAACAAAAACAATCCTTAATCCTTGAAAATAATGAAAACTCCGAAACATATAAATCCGCCAAAGTTTGAGAAGGCTCGTAAACTCTCTTTGCTTGAACTCAACCAAATGAAGGCAAGCGACAAGCATACCGTCATCACACCTGAATTACTCGCTAAGATGACCGCTAAATGATAAAGTCTCGATTCCCTCTTTCGGAAATCGAGACTCTTCACTTTGCGGTGAGTGTCGCTACATTTAATCTTTGATGAATTTTGACACCTTTGCCCCATTCCTGATTATGTAAAGTCCCGGAGTGAGGCTCTCGATAGAGGATTTGATGCGATAACCACGAATGTCGTAAATTTCAGAAGCCACAGGGTCAAAAGAAATATCTTCCACTCCTACTGTGCCGTCCTGGCGTATGCGTATTCTTGCCTCCCCTCCATCATTTGCAAGAACTATGGTCTTGGCCCGCGATGAAGATGTGTGGTCGGCAGAAAATTCTACAGCGTAAGTGCCATCTTCATTCGTGATTGGTGAGATTGTAAGCCAGTCAATGCTTACTCCTTGTTCCGTGAGGGGCGTCAGCTGTTCGTTCTCTTTCACATACCATTCTGATGGTGCGTTAGATGCCACTGCATCAACCACTACCGAATTGGTGGTCTTGTCAAGGTCTGCAATCTCTTCATCAAGTCTGATGAAGTGGAACGTTCCGTTCAGACTCAGATATAGAGCTGAAGAATAGTCAATCAGTGCTTCTGACGCTGCATACAAACTTCTTTGCCCTGCTGAATTGCTGAACATCATATAGGCATAATTGTGGTTGATGTCATTGTGGATTGATTGGGCGCAGGCTGCAAATTCACGCACCTTGTCGGTATTCGCAAAGCCGCTTACCATCATCAATGTATTCCCTTTCATCACGTAGGGAGTCTGCAAATGGAATATCATATTGTAGAATCCGAATCCATCCACATCGCCGGCTTTGCAATATGATGTGGCAACAGGTGTCTCCGACAACTGTCCATAATCGTTGATTTCGTAGATGTCAAGTGTGAATACAGCGTCGTCGTCTGCATCAAGTTCACCCAGCGTGAGCATGGCGTCGTTGATTGTAAATGGTGATGCAGGCGCATAGAAAAGATTGCCAATAGCAGTTTGTGTCAGTCCGGTGCCCCAGGTGTTGGCGGGTGAAGTCCCGAAGCAGTAGGCTCCCGTGCCGAGGTAGGGGGCTACAAGATGTTTGTGTTGGTAATCGTAATTGCCAACATAGACTGTTTCTTCTATAAGCATGGGTGCTGTTCCTCCGAAAATCATGCCACCCTTCTCTTCATCTCCCATATCAAATGAGAAGGTGTCAGAGGTTGTCTGGTTGGATGCGGTAAGCTCGGGATAAGGTATTATATTGCCTTCGCTCCAGGGATATTCGATTTCCACTGAATTGCCCTCCAATGTAAAAGGCCCCGCCTCTTTTTGGAATGTCCATTCATTCTTTTCGGTGTATGAGTTCGACGAAGCTTGCCATGTTATTGGCGACCATGCTGGATACATTGCTATGCTTTGAGTGTTGACATGTAGTCCCTCGCTGATGCCGAGAAGGAGTGTGCCGAGAGGAAGTTCGTAGTTGGCCTCTGGCGAAGGCGTTCCCACTGTCACCGCATCTATGGCCATGGAGTTGCCTGAGAAGCCAACTCCCGCATTTGTATAGCGGAATGCTATTTTTGCTTCATGTCCCTCATATTGTGCAAGTGAGACTGTATAGGTTTTGTATGAGAGTTCTCCCATTTCGTTATACATTTCATTGTCTGTCATCTTCGCACAGACATCGGCACTTGCCGACCATAAGGTTGCCCAGTTCTCTCCGTTGTCAGTTGAAATAAGGACTTCGAGATCGGAATCTTGTGTAGTGCGGTCGAATGCGAATGCTCCCCAGTCAAAACTGTAGATCGAACCAAGGTCTATCTCAGCAAGGAATATAAGGTTCTGACCTGTGCCGATGGAAATTGATGGGGTTATTGCCCATTCGTCCTGAGGATCCGGCCCCCCGCTGATTGTTTCTCCTTCAGAATTTTTATATGTCCAGTCGTAAGTGAAGTGAATCCAGCATTCCTTCACTCCATCAGTGGTTATGTCGGTCCAATATCCGTCTCCGGTGTCCTGCACGTTCCACGTGTTGTTGATATTGTGCTGGCACATTTCCAAAGTTGGAGCGTTTGCTTCTGTGTTGATTTCGGTCCAGCCCTCGGGCAGCCAGTCCAACTCTCCTGCATGTCCCTCAAAACTTTCAAAGAAAGTTGCGCCTTGTGGTGCTTTGAAGTAAGGACGGTGCACGTTTCGTCCTAAAGAAACCTCTCCGTTGCGGACTACATCGTGAAATACTCTGCCGTCCATATCTTTCACGAGGCGTTTGGTGACTCCTTCGGTCATCTGTTTCTCGGCAAGCACAGTCCTTGTTTTGCCCGATGCATTAATCTTGTGGTTCTGGACCACATGTTGCTGAGGAGCGGATGTCACGGACAATTCGGCAGAAGCATAATTGGCCATGGTGACACTTGCACATAATGCCGCAAGATAAGCGTAATTTTGTTGCATAGTCTTTTAATTGTTTATGTGATATTAAAATTCCTTTAATTTGTGCAAAATTAATTAAATTATGGCAAATGTGCAACTTTTTGTTAGATTATTGTGGGTCCGAATGCAAGGTTCTCTTAATTCCAATGAAGTTGTTAAGATTCCGACAAAAAATGGTAGCGACTCCGTCCACTTTTTATTCAATTACTTAATATCTATAATGATAAGGCATTAACAATACTTTGTCTATCTTCAATATTTCATGATAGTAGGAGGATAAATGACAGGGAAGACGAAAATCATGGGGAAAGAGGAGCAGTTTATTACAGAAATTTCACCGAATCTCACAAGTTGGTCTATTATCCGGAGGTATATCAGATAATAAAACATCATGATGTTTCCGACGTGGAGGGATACGAAGCAATACTTAACGATGAGACCATTATAGACAAAGGCACAGCGATAATATGTTTCAAAATTCTCAAAGATGCGGATTCTCTTGACCGGATTCGGTTTATTGGATTGGATAGTTCTTTTTTGCGAACAGATTCCGCAAAGCACATGCAAAATTTTGTAAAAGATATGATGAAATATTCATGTTATTTGAAAATTAACAAAATGGCAAGGTCGTAGGATGGATTGAACGCCCTGATAGTTTTATGGTTCGTTACCTCCTCGGCGCACTCGGACGAAAAGAAGGATTCGGCGAGAGCATTGACATCACCGATGATAGCGGAGATATGACCGATGAGGAAATAATGCGACTTGGATTTCTTTGATTTTTATTCGAGATTCACTATCTTTGCACTACCATTGATCACATACCCTCCTTTTTAAGATTCCCCGGATAGTCATACTGACATTCGGGGATAATTTCTTAATAGGGAGAAATCTCTCCATTTTAAATGCGCAGAATGTTGCGTGTTTTACATGCGCAGAATCTTGCTTATGCAAACGTAAGAATTACGACGTTTAAGGCCCCGACTCAAAAAAAATGGCAGCGGCTGGGGTCGCAGCCTTGGAGCTATTTTTGGCCTGCAGGCGAAGGAGCATAGCGAGCTATGTGACTGAGCCAAAGGACAAAAAGAGCCCAAGGATGCGAGGCATGAGGTAACTTTTTCGATTAACTTCTTTTTGCATGGTTTGGCACGGCATTTGTAACATTAATTGTGAACAAATCACATTTACGCCATCCGGCATGCCGTAAATGTTAACGAATGTAACCGGAAGTTAATCACGTGACCTACAATTCCTATTTGAACGATAACCAGAGGGCACTGCTGCGGTGCATCTTTCCCCCGGCAGTGAAGAGACTCATAAAGCACGATCCCTTTGACGTGCTGGAGGCGATATTCTTCATCGTCTATACAGGTTGCCAGTGGAGCAAGCTCCCCCTTGGCTACCCGAATCACAAGACAGTGTATTACCACTACCGGAGCTGGAGCGCAAGGGGCTATCTGAAGAAGGTGCTCCGCATCATGGTGATGATGAGGCGTCAGGAATCGGGACAGTCCCTGTTCCCGACAATGACCGTGATTGACTCACAGAGTGTCCGGACCGGCCTTCCCCAT
>JAMPAV010000057.1 GCA_023667055.1 Muribaculum sp.
ACCCCCATCCATTGCAGAAGATAAAATGCACATTTATTTTGTGCTCATACTATAAGACCGTACTCAGGGGCGAACAAGGCGGACGTGATAGATGCCTCCTGTGGAACTTCCTTTTTGTGGAGCGAATCTTATGTTAATGTTCTGTTTGCCTTCGAGAAGTGCTGACGGCAAACGAAATTCCTCTTCCACAAATTCGTTGCGGTTCCATTTGCCGGAAGTGTTCAGACTGGCGATTGGCTGGTCATCCACTAATATGTCGAAGTTGCATTTACCGGTTTCATTGCCCCAGAGACGGATACGCAGCGCCAGTTCCTTCTCACCGGAAGTAGTCATGTTGTAAGACAAGAATCCTCCGTTGCCGGCATCGCGCCAGGGTTCTCCGTTAAAATTGCCGGAACCTGAATTCTTGTTTTTCATCTGATGGTCGGCCTCAGGCTGCTGTTCGCCGGTGTTTATGGCATCGACGGTACGCGCATCAAGTGCAAGACGCATCTGCTCGTCGCGCAAAGCGTTCGCCTTATACGCGGTGTATTCTTTAGGTGTCATTGAAAGCCAGTACATCATATATCGCGAATCGTGTATGCCATAAAACGGTTCGAGGACCACGTCCTTGCCGCCAAACTCAAAGAGATTTTTGGCAGTGTATTTCATTTCGCCTTCTGCATCCGGCTTGAGGGCATTCAGTTTTTTGACAATGTTTTTACGATTGCCTATAAGCAGAGGTGTATCAAACACCGATACCAACGGTCCTCCTGCGATGTGTCCCCAGCGATGTTCACCGGCTACAATACCCGGCATCTCGACATCTTCTGCAACTCTCGCCCCCATCACGATCGGCCCCCTCAGGATACTCACATAATTAGGGAGATAATTCAGTTCTACGATACTCATATCCATCGGCAGACTCATTTCCACAACATCCCCATCATTCCACTCGCGATTCAAGGCTATATAGGAAGACGGAGAAGACTTGACATTGATTTTCTTTCCGTTGATTTTCACAACCGGATTTTCACACCATCCCGGATGACGGAGATTGAGAGTGAACTCAGCGGGATTTTCTGTCTTAACCGTGATTTTAGTGCCCTCTTCCAGTGGGAAATTATTGTTCTGTGCGATCACCACTCCCTTGTCTTTCCAATTCAGTTCGGAAGGCATAAACAGGTTGACCCACAGGGAATCGCTGGAATGGGTATATATAAACTGTCCGTATTTACCATGATTTTCCATACCTGTGCCAACACAGCACCACATGGCCTGGTTGGGTTGGGAATATACGCGGTAGTGGCCGGGACGCGCGGATGTGAAATATACGTATCCTCCATGTTCGGGATGCTGGGTGGAGAGGATGTGGTTGTAAAGAGCACGCTCATAGAAATCTGCATAGCGGGCATCCGGATTCATTCTGAACAGGCCTTCGGTGAGCTTGAGCATGTTGTTGGTGTTGCAAGACTCCGGGCCCTCGCGGTCATCCACATAGCTTTTGGCATCGGCAGCTGAAGCGAAGTGTTCGCGTCGGCTGTTGCCGCCTATGGAAAGACTGCGGTTTTCAACCACGGTATTCCAAAAGAAGTCTGATGCTTTCAGATATTCGGCATCATTGTCAAGTTCAGCAATGCGTTGGAATCCTACCACTTTGGGCACCTGCGTGTTGGCATGTTTGTTGTCAAGGTTATCCACACCTTTAAGAAGGTCGTCATAAATGGCGTGATGTGTAAACCTGCGGGCCGCATCCATATATTTTTGGTTGCCGGTAAAAGCGAAAGCATCGGCAAGAACCTCGTTCATGCCCCCAAATTCATTGCCAAGCATCTGCTCCATTTTCTCGTCAGAGAGGTTTGAAATTTCCTCGACGCACCAGTCGCAGAAATTCAGGAAGAGATTGAGAGCCGGTTTGGAACCGGTATATACATACGCATCGCGCAGTCCGGCATGCATTTTGTGGATATTATACCATGGCACCCAATATGACCATATCTTACCGGGTTCGCCGACCTTTATCTCCTTCCAGAGAGCGTCTCCATTTGGCACACCACCAAGATACCCATCATTGCGAGCAGCAGCGCAAAGTGCGAGTTGGGAAAGCATGTAATCCATGCGCTCCTTCAGGCGTTGGTCGCCGGTGGCAGCAAAATGTATTGCGAGTGCGGAAAGATAATGTCCGCCCACATGTCCGTCGAGACCTTCCCAATTCTTGAAATCGGCACCTTTGGGTTGAAGACCGGACTCTTTCAAATACGGGGCAAGCAGACGGTCAACGTCATAGCTAAGCAACACATCGACATTCAGGTCCATTGCATGTTTGAACGGACTGTCGAGGAGTTTTACATCGCAGAGATCAAACTCATTGCAGTAAAGCACCGACTGGGCCGGCATATTCATCGGCATGAGGTACAGGACAGCCGCCAATAATTTGTTTGGAATTTTCATTGTTTCTTTCTAATTATATAAGTTTGGTTTGGTTGTGTATTTAAGTCGTATTCGTATGTGCGGAATTTGAGGTTCATAGTTGCTGTTTGAAATAATTATGCAAAAGTAACAAAAAAATATTATTACGCAAATTCAACGATTCTTTCTTCATAAAAGGATCATATCATCAAGAGAAAGAGCTACAAAGCCGATTTTCCATCCCTTTTGTTTTTGGACTATAGTTTCTGCTTTATGCTCCAATTTGAAGAGGTCTATACGACGCTTGTTACGTTTGACCTCGCCTATTGTGATTTCTTTTTCCGACTCGTTGACAGCGACAAGGTCAATTTCATTTTGACCTCCTTTCTCCCAGTAGTTTGTCACTATATTATACATCCCGGATTCACGATACAATTGACGGAAATATCTTTCTAAGATCCAGCCTGAATACGTCTCAAAGTCGGCTTCCACCTTATCACGCACATATCCAAGATTACCGATTTCCACCGCACTTCTATATTTATAAATAAATCTGAACCAGAAATTAAGGAAATTGTCTTTGATACCATATTTCACACTTCGGCTGTTGACAGAGGCAAGGTAAGGACGGTAGCGATACAATAAGTCGTAGGTGTTTTCGAGTTTGTCAAGATATCCTCCGGCTTCTATCCCGGTATAGGACTTAATCTCGCCGCGTTCGTTGAAACCGGATGCCAAAGCCGACATAATAGAAAAATAGTTGCCATATTCTTTACCGAATTCATCTGAAAGAAGTTCTTTACCTTCTTCTATGAAATATGAACCGAACGACAGGACATGGTCAAGTATGGATTCTTTAGTGAATGCTTTGTTTTCTACGAGTTGTTCCACGTATTTTGCCACACCACCTGTGACCATATAGAAAGTCAGCAAATCATCCGCAGAGAAATCGTCAGTGTTGTCTTTCAAAATTTCAATTAAGGTTTTAAGGGGGAAAGCCCTGAGCCGCATTCGGGAAGTGGCTCTGCCATAAAGGGGTTCTTTTTTATCGTCGAAAATCTTCGTCATCATTGAATATAGCGAACCGCACACAATCAGATTGATATGTGCATCGGCTTTGTTTGTGTCCCAGATGTTTTGCATGTCGCTGAAAAATGATTCGTTGACATACTTGAAATTTTGGAACTCATCAAAAACAAGCGTGAAATGCCGGCGCTTGGCAATTTGCATAATAGTGGAAAACAGTCTTGCCATGCTGTTGAAATCGCCTAAATCTTCACCAAGCCTGTCGCGTATGGTATCAGCTAACTCAGCACACAACAGGGTCTCGCTCTTACGGGCCACGAAGAAATATATCATCGTGTCTTCACCGAAAGCATGTTTGATTAGCGTGGTCTTACCAATTCGGCGACGGCCGGTGATCACCGTCATTTGCGCGTATGATTTTGAAGTTTCCTCGATCTTTCGCAAAGTCAACGTTTCTATTTCTCTGTCGTAGAATTTCATGATAGTGCAACGGCTGTTACAGTAACCGCTGTTGCAAAATTAGCAAAATATCTTGAATTGACCAAGAAATCAATGGTAAAAGAAAAGTAAAAAAATAAAATTTGGATAGGACTTTTGGAGGAGCCTCACGTTATAATAGTAGATAGGCAATCAAAAACAATGATGACAACAATGAAAATAAGGATTTTTATTTTGAGTTTTATGATGGTACTTGTGGCTGGAACCGCTTTTGCGCAGGATGCCAGCCATGGCTACAATATCTATGGACAAATCGCCGGCACAGGCAATGGAATTGGAATCGGCTTTGACTCACGGTTCAAGGCCGGGGGCGTGTTGGGCTATTCAGCCGGCATATCCTTTGTGGATCTCAGTTACAGCGATAACTTCGATGGCGGGTACGACTACAGGAGCGTAAACTGTCAGGGCGTATCCATTCCTTTGGAGGTGAATGCTATAATGGGTAAGCGGGCCAGTAAATTTGAGGTAGGGCTTGGATTAGTAACATACCTTGTGGACCGCCAACAAAATTACAGCAAATACCAATATGTCTTTGATGAACAGGGCGAATATATGGGGACTATGAATCTTAGTAACCGCAAAAGCGGTTTCCGCACCAACATTGCAGGAACCTTAAGTATCGGATATAGATTGCAGCGAAAAAACGGCTTCTTCATGAAACTCGGATTATCCATGCTCATTGGAAGGTTGGGCTGTTCCCCCTTCGACGGAGTGATTGCCCTCCCAAACATCTGCCTCGGCTACACCATTCCCCACTTTTAGTCTGCTATAAGTCAACGTAAAAAGCATTTGTGCAAAATACACATCGTAGGGACGTGCCTTTGGCACGTTTGCTTTTCAATGCTACGTGCCAAAGGCACGTCCCTACAAATTGCTCAATTATTTATTGCGAATACTCTAAAAATTGAGAGCGAGGCCAAATGCAGGAGTGGAAGAACCGGATTTAATGCCGGAGACAGGAGTCTGATTGAAAGCAGACATCTGCATTGAGAGAGAAAGGGCTTTGCTTCTCTTTTTATGGCTTACGATGAAGAGAGGGACACTTGCAAGCGTGACCAACCCACCTACACTTGTCGTGATAATGCCAACACTACAAACAGAGTAGTCCTCTGACACACCGATAAGGTAAAGACCGGCTACGACAGTTGGCAATCCGACACATATAGCACCGACACCGGTCCAAAGACACGCATTGCTCTGCCGGATTAGTTTCTTTATGTCTTTTTGTGTCTGTGTGGTCATTTCTTCCGAGACATGTTTCTTATAGGAGAATCCTCCGAATGAATACCCGAATGAGAGAAGCATGGAGTTGTGAGCTTGATCCGAGATATGAGCCGCGAGCGAAATTCTGAATTTGTTATGTATTGATATGCCTGCTCGTGGCATAAAGAGAGCTTTTGCCTTGTCCGGCCAAGCACTTTTGTTGAAGGCAACTCCCACGCCTGCTCCTACGAAAGGTGCCACTTTTCCCCCTTTGTTGAAAGTCCAGTCGCCAATGGCAGCAAGTGATATAGAATTGCTATATTCCTTGTCCCAATACTCCGCTCCATTGCCCATCCACTCGACATTATGTCCTATCTTTGAAAATGCAGCCTGCAAGCCAACGTCAATTGGCAATGATGAGAAGTTATAACGTGCTTCGGCACCTAAGGCATATCCTATCAATGGCTTGCTGTGCATGGCAGAGCTGTAATCGTTAAGATCTGCAGAAGTGCCGAGACTAACATTCGGGCCGGCAAAGACCTCACCCTCCCACTTGCGGAAATCATCAGCCATCACGTCCAAACCGGCGACAAGGGCAGCCATAAGAATGAATAATAATCGTATCATATTAAAAAAAAGACAGTTACATTTTATATAACGTATCTCTACAGCAATATATTGTATTTGCGTTGAGAGGTGATGTTTCGTGAATTTTTGTCAAATGTCCTTTGTAAACATGGTAATTCAAGTTTCGCATGTTATTTGTCCATATTGCATTATGTTATCAAATTGGTTTGCAATGATATATTACACGCAAAGGCGCGGAGGCAATGTTTATCGTATAATTTTTATGTACGCACGCTCGTGATACTCGCTGGAGTTGGCAAAGAACGCAGAGCATTGCCACCGCAATCGGACTCTGCGTACTTTGCAACTCGCTTGCGAGTCTCCGTAACCTTTAACTAACAGATTAACATATTATCAGCACCTCTGCGCCTCTGCGTGGGATTTTATAATTGGACTTACGAAAGTTAGATTACTTAGGTTGACATTGTGAAAATATTAGACAGCGAAATGTATGATTATTTGACAGCTTGGAATTCTACAATTTTGCAAATAATTATAAAACAGTAAAATATAAATTTGGCACGCGGATTGCAAATATTGTAGATGTTATGAGAAAAATATTTACATTAATAGCAATCGCAATAGCCGTCGATGGTTTTGCACAGGAGACATGGAGCATGGAGCAATGCATGATGTATGCCGCCGACCATGCCTCATCCGTGGTACAAGCCCGCTGGGATGTGGCGTCAGCCACCGCTTCCCGCAATGCCGCCCTCGCCGATTTCTTCCCTTCCATATCGGCGCAAGTCGGCACACAATTCAACTGGGGACGCAACATTGATCCGGAAACCAACACATACAACGACGTGACCACTTTCAACAACGGTTATGGACTCTACGCATCCCTCACTCTCTTCGATGGAGGTCAGACCCTAAACCGCTACAAGAGGGCACGCAACGAAAGAACACGATATGCCAATGCTGTCGAAATGCAACGTGATGATAAGGCGATAGCTGCCATGATGGCCTACGCCGACGCAGTGTATTATCAGAAATCAATAAAGATTGCACAAGACAAACTGACCCAAAGCCAAAATATGCTCAGATTCATAGAGCGACAGGAGGAATTGGGAATAAAGTCTCGTCCGGATGTGGCCGAGGCAAAAGCCACAGTGGCGAATGACGAATATGAGCTTGTGCATCAGCAAAACTTATATTCCCAGGCTATGCTCACCCTGAAAGCCACAATGAATTTCCCCTCAACCCAGATTCTTGAAGTTGACACAGCGGCTATCGGCATAGACCCGTTGGCCGGGCAAGACAATATAGAGGGTATTTATGACTTTGCCATTAAGGACAATCCGAAGTCAAAGAACGCGGCCATGATGGTGAAATCAAGCGAATATTACTATAAGATTGCCAAGGGAGGATTGATGCCCACTATAAGCATTGACGCCGGAATATCCACCTCCTATTATAAAAACATGGTGGGAGGCTACATTGCCCCGGGGTTTGGTGACCAATTCCGCAACAACCGGGGAGAATATGTGTCGGCAACCCTCTCCATACCTCTCTTTAATGGACTAAGCCGAATATCAGAAAAGCAGCGCAGCCGATATGCCCTCGAGGTGGCCAAGGAACAGCAAAACGAACTGGAGCGTCAACTTCATGATGACATTTCAGCTGCCGTGATGGACCGCGACGGATATGCAAAGGAGGTCAATTCAATGCAGGCGAAAGTTGAGGCTGATGCCGAGGCATATAGACTCAACCGCAGAAAATATGAGGAGGGACTTCTTTCCATCATCGACCTTCAGTTGTCGGCAAACACTTACTTCACATCTCGTGTGACATTATTGCAAAAACAAATGCTGTATATTTTGAAAGACAAACTTGTGGAATATTATAAAGGGAACAAATCATGGATGTAAAAATGGAGAAACCGAAAGGAATAAAAGCAATAAAGCCGTTGCACTGGCTTTATATATGCGGTGGAGTGGCGGCTGTAGCGGCCATCATCTGGCTTGCCACAAGCGATATTGCCTCTACATTCAAGGTTGACAAATCCAATCTCAACATCGCTGAAGTTAAAAGCGGAAAGTTTGACGATTATGTGAGGGTAGATGGACGGGTCGAACCAATCAATATCGTCCAGATCAGTCCTGAAGAAGGGGGCATTGTGATGGAAAAGGTCGTGGAGGAAGGCGCCCATGTCAGCAAGGGGGATGTAATAGTCCGTCTAAGCAACAGCAACCTTGACCTTCAGATACTGAATGCGGAAGCCGAACTCGCCGAGAAACAAAACATCCTGCGAAACACACAGATATCCATGGAACAGGATCTTCTCAACAACCGCACCGAACAGGCCCAGCTGGAACTGGAGGTGCAGCGCAAGCAACGCGCCTACAACCAGAAGAAAAAACTTTATGACGACAAACTGATTGCCAAGGAAGACTACATCCAGGCAAAAGAGGATTACGACCTGGCAGTGCGCAGGGAGAAACTCATCAACCAGCGTCTGGCAAAAGACAGTATCTTCCGTCTGGCACAGGTGGACCAGATGGAAGACAACCTTGGCAACATGCAGCAAAACATCAGATTGATACGCGAGCGTAAGGATCATCTTAATGTGACAAGCCCCATCGACGGTGAACTTGGTCTTCTCGATGTGGAATTGGGACAAAACATAAACGCCGGACAGAAAATAGGACAAATCAATGTGCTGACCAATTATAAGGTGATCGGGGAGATTGATGAGCATTACATCGACCGCGTGCACAAAGACCTGATTGCCACCTCCGCCCGCAACGACAATGGTTTGAGCATGCG
The DNA here is from genome assembly GCA_023667055.1 of Muribaculum sp. GTDB lineage: Bacteria > Bacteroidota > Bacteroidia > Bacteroidales > Muribaculaceae > Lepagella. The sequence goes on from JAMPAV010000057.1 coordinate 8,512, forward strand.
CTTGCGGAAAGTCTATCCGGAAGTTAGGGAAGGAAGATTCAAGGTGGAGTTTGTCTTTCCCGACAAAGCCCCGGAGAAAATAAGGAGTGGACAAACCTACTATCTGAGTCTCCAGCTCGGACAACCTACTGATGCGGTGGTGATACCCAAGGGGTCGTTTTATTCCGCCACCGGTGGCAAATGGATTTTTGTGATTGACGCATCAGGCAAGAAAGCCTATCGGCGTAATATCCGCCTCGGTCGCCAAAATCCGGAATATTACGAAGTGCTCGAAGGTCTCGAACCGGGTGAGAAAGTGATAGTCAATGGCTACGAATCCTACGGCGACGCCACCTCCCTCTCAATAAACTAATCCCTAAACTCATAAATTCTAATCCTCTCCCGATTAAACTAAACTCTAAACTCTAAACCCTAAACTACATATATGAAATCCTATCTCAAATTTTTAAGCCGCAACAAGGCATACGCAGCCATAGACATCTTTGGTCTGGCTATAAGCATGATGTTTGTGGTGCTGATCGGATGCTACACATGGCAGGAAAGCCACATCGACAAGCAGCACTCAAAGGCAGACCGGATGTATTACCTTGGTCTTGACTTCTCCGGACAGAAAGTAAGCGGGGGCCACTGGCGTGAACAGTTCATGCTGAGAGACAAATTCCCGGAAATTGAAAGCAGCACGGCAATCTTCCGAAATACCCGTTGGCTTGACTATAACGATGTCCCGATAGAGACGAACTGCTACTTCGTGGACTCAACCTTCTATGACATCTTCGATTTCAAACTTATTCAGGGAGATCCAAAAACAGCTCTCGACAATCCATCCGGAGTGGTGGTGACTCAAGAATACGCACATCGAGTATGGGGCGACAAAGACCCAATGGGGCAGAGCATCGTGTTCAACTCCAATGAACGACCATTTGTGGTGACGGGAGTGATGGAATCCATGACCAACACTGCATTCATGACATCCGATAAACGTCCTGTCGATATGCTTTTGAATTTCGAAATGATGAAATATGTCAATGAGTCAATTGTCGATGAGAGAATGACCAACGGTACGGGAACGGACATAATTCTATTGTCCAAAGAGGGAACTGATCTTACAAAACGAAAGAAAGAATATGAGGCTGCCCTAAAGGACCAATTCTGGATATTCCAGTTGCCGGAAGACAACATACGGCTTGAAATCTATCCCTTTGAGGGAAGTTACTTCTCCGAGATGAGATCAAGCAACAACAACATGAATTTCGGCGATGGGAAAATGGTGAAACTCCTTTTCAGCGTAGGACTTGTGATTTTGCTCTTTGCCGTGATGAACTACATCAACCTCACGGTGGCACTTGCCGGTAAGCGTGCCAAAGAAATGGCCACACGGCGACTGCTCGGAGAGGAACGGCGGGAAATAATGTGGCGACTCATCGGTGAGAGCACCATCTTGTGTGCCGTATCAATGATAATTGGGATAGCACTTGCATTTGCCGCCCAACCATACGCCTCGTCACTGCTTAAGACACCGATTGACATCATCGGATGTGTCAATGCGACAACCATTGGATTCCTTCTTTTTATCTTGATTGTCATGGGGTTCACTTCCGGCATAGTGCCGGCCATGTTGTTGTCGTCCGTAAAACCGGTGGATGCCATGAAGGGCGCCTACACAAGGAAATCAAACATGGTGTTTGGAAAAATATTTATTGTGATTCAGAATGTGGCCACAATAACCATGGTGGCAAGCGCCATCACCATGTATTGCCAGGTGCAACATCTCATTAACGCGCCTCTTGGATATAATACCGAAGGGATAATCGAAATCGACTATAACTATATATACGGGGAAAATAAGGATGAACTGTTTAAGAATGAGCTTCTGAAACTTCCCTGCGTGGAGAAAATAAGTTATTGCGCCGGAACACCACTCCAAGGTGGCAACAATAATACCATGGAATATCAAGGAAAAACGATTTCGTTTCAAACATTTATCGTTGATTCCGTATATATGGACATACTGGGCTTGAAATTAAAGAAAGACAACCATGTGGCTTCTGATGTCAAGATGTATTTTGATACGAGAGCCTTTAATGAACTGGGACTTGACGAAGACGCTTACGACTTTCAATATTATGAGTATAAGGAACAGATAGCCGGCATATTAGAGGATTTCCATATCCGTACCATATTGGATGACCAACATCCATTGCGTATGACTATTGCCAAACCTTTCGAACATTTCAGGCCCTGGAGTGTGATAATAAAAGTTCGGGGCGATGAAAAGGAGGCACTTACACAGGTAAGAGATGTTTTTGAACGGGTCTTTTCCAAAGATTATGCAGATGTGGCTTTCGAGATGCCCTACATAAGCCAAAAGATAGAGGCCCGTTTTGATGGGCAGAAACGTCTTTCGGTGATTATCTCTATCTTTGCAGTCATTGCAGTGATGATTTCCATGCTCGGACTCGTTGCCATGAGTACCTACTATGTGCGTCAGCGGTCGCAAGACATTGCAGTCCGCAAGGTAATGGGCGGCACAAGCATGGAGGTTCTAACCCAACTTGTGCGAACGTTCATGCTCTATGTAGTGATTGCTGCTGTTATCTCCATTCCGGTGATATACTATGTGATGAACGATTGGCTATCAGAATTCAGTTATCGCATCAGCATATACTGGTGGATCTATGCCTTGTCGATTCTGATGGCATTGATAATCTGTTTCATTTCAGTAGTGATCCAGTGTCGTGCTGCCGCCAACGCCAACCCAATCAATTCACTGAAGTGAAGTTTATAAGTTTATGAGTTTATAAGTTTAGTTTATCGGCACAACTCCTTATATTCCCACCCCTTAACTCTTAACCCTTAACTCTTTACAATAGTATGATAAAGATAGAAAACCTTACCAAGACATTCCGCACCGATGAGGTGGAAACCCTCGCCCTGCGTGGCATATCATTAAACATCGAGAAAGGTGAATTTGTAGGCATCATGGGGCCTTCCGGATGCGGCAAATCCACACTTCTCAACATCATCGGGCTTCTCGACAATCCCACTGAAGGGACATACTTTCTCAACGGAAATGAGGTGTCAAACCTCAGGGAGAAGGACCGCACCAAATTCCGAAAAGGTAAGATCGGGTTTGTATTCCAAAACTTCAATCTGATTGATGAACTCAACATCGAGGATAATGTGGAACTCCCGCTTCGTTATCTCAACATTCCTGCAGCAGAGCGTCGCCAGCGAGTGGAAGAGGCTCTTATGCAGATGGGAATATCGCACCGGGCAAAGCATTTCCCACAGCAACTTTCAGGTGGCCAGCAGCAGCGTGCTGCTATAGCGCGTGCTGTGGTTACAAAGCCGGAACTGATACTTGCCGACGAACCTACCGGAAATCTTGACTCTGCCAACGGCAAGGACGTGATGGAATTGCTCACTGAGCTCAACCGCAACGGTTCGACAATAGTGATGGTGACCCACTCGCAGCATGATGCCGCTTATACCCACCGCATCATCAACCTCTTCGACGGCAAAATCGTAGATAAAACCCAGCTATAGAATTTTCACCAATGGATTTTGAAGCAGGAACCTACCAACCCAAAGGTAGATTCCTGCTTATCTAAATAATTCTGAAGGAGATCCAAGTCGTAAGATACCAATCTGTTTTTCAGCCTCGTCAATCCATATCAATAGGAAATCTCCCTCTACATGACATTCCATACAGCCTTTATACTTGCCTTTAAGCATGTGTGGGTCAAACTCTTTAGGAATTGCTATTTCATTTTGGAGCATACGCAAAATGTTCGCAACTTTTTCCATCTTTAGGGGCTGATTGCGATATCTTTTTGCGTCCTTTTTGTATTGACTCGAAAATCGAAGTGTCTTCATAAGCCCATAGACTTATACATGGCATCGACACTTGAAACATCTAGTGGACCTTGCAACTTTCCGGTTTTAGCTTCATTGATTGCAGCAATCGTTTCTTCATTTGGTTCCTGATACACAAGATCCAACAAAGCACACTCCACAAAATTATTTAGGCTACGATTTTGTTTGCGAGCCAATCTTTTAAGCTTATCTATGAGCTCAACAGGCAAACGGAAACTTTGCGCTTTTTTCTGAATTGCTATATCCATATCTCTATTGACATTATTTGTGTGCAAAATTAATATATTTGTACCACACAAACAAATATTCGTGGAGAATAGTTGAAATTTACGAGAAATAGAAGCTAAACTATCACGATAAACTCAAAAAATTTTAGTACTTTTGTATTGGAATTGAGTTATTGTTCTTAACGACAAAATGCATAACGAATTATGAAGAGATTGCTGGTGGCGGATGACAATAGGGAGGTGCTTGCGGCAGTGAAGATGCTGATGAATCCGAGGGTTGATGAGGTGATTACGACCACTTCGCCCGATGACATACCCCGCTTAATGAGAAAGCATAATCCGCAAGTGGTACTTCTTGACATGAACTTCCGAGCCAAGGTCAACACCGGCAACGAAGGACTCTTTTGGCTTCGCGAAATCAAAAAAATCTCACCCCAGACATCAGTGGTGCTGTTCACGGCATACGCAGACGTGGTCCTCGCCGTGGAGGGCATGAAGATAGGTGCTACAGATTTCGTTGTAAAACCATTTGACAACAAGCACCTTTCCGAAATTCTTCTGAAAGCATTCGGCGGCAAAGACAGCAGGGACAATAAACGACCTTCTTCGCAAATGCTTTGGGGAGAGTCGCCACAGATGCAAAGGGTTCGCACACTTGTGGAGAGGGTGGCACCAACCGATGCCAACATACTCATAGTCGGAGAAAACGGTACCGGAAAGGATCTTCTCGCACGTGAGATTCACCGGTTGTCGCTGCGAGGCAACGGCCCGATGGAGATTGTCGATATGGGAGCCGTCATCGAGACCCTTTTCGAGAGCGAGCTTTACGGCCATACGA
>JAMPAV010000058.1 GCA_023667055.1 Muribaculum sp.
ATAGCTCCAAGGCTGCGACCCCTAAGACATAAAAATTTTATGAGATGGGGTCTAAAGTTGGAGGATGCGATTATTTTGCAAATTTAGTGATATTTGGTGAATTTACAAAAATATTTTCCACATATAATTTTATGATCATGAGCCAAGCACAAGGAGAAGAAGCGACAGTAGCAGGATGGAGAGGTCAAGGAGTTTGGTCTTGACATTTTTCTCATGCAGGATCACAACTCCGTAGAAGAAGGATATCAACACACTTCCACGCCTTATCATCGACACTACGGATATCATGGCATCCGGATCAGAAAGACAGTAGAAATAAGCAAGGTCCGCACCGGTCAAAAATACGGAAATCCCGATTATTGCCCATCGCCAATGGAATGGGGTGTTGCCCTGTCGGTGTGCCTTGGCAAGGATCATGACTGCGATACTCATCATGAGCAACTGATAGAGCGAATACCAGCTTTGCACCATCAGCGGCGCCAGACCGACGGTATTGAGCAGATACTTGTCGTATAAGGCACTGACCGCTCCCAAGAAGGTGGCTCCGATCGACATCCACAGCCACTTGCTGTGCCTGAATGAGAACCCTTCCTGTGATCCCACTTTGCTTATCATGAATAGAGATGCAAAGCCCAACAGGATACCACACCACTGCAGAAAATTTAGTTTTTCGCCGAAGATGAGAAGGGCCCCTACAAGCACCATCACCGGACGCGACGCATTTATAGGACCCTGTATGGTCAGAGGCAGGTGCTTTATGGCAAAGTACCCCAAAATCCATGATGACAACACAATGACCGACTTAAGTGCAATCAGCGCATGACCATGCAGCCCTAAGCCTGGGCCATACTGACCCTTCGCAATGCATTCTATAAGCACCGGCGACATCAGCAATGTCCCGAAAAGCGTGTTGAGAAGCAACACCACAGGCACATTGTTATCTTTAAGCGACAGTTTCTTCATCACATCGTAGAAACCGAGGCCAATGGCTGAGATTATGGCAAATAGTACCCACATGATTCAATTTGCGTCAATTAAAATCAGATATTTTCTTTAAATTATTTTGTCAATTCAAATTTATGTTGTAATTTTGCAAGTGTATTAGTCAAGCAATACACTGCGACAATACAAAAAGACAACAGACGATTCAAAAATTATAACAATCTGACTGAAAAAAATGCCACAGGAAACAGTCATATCACTACGCGACATCAACAAGACTTATCCCGGAGCCGTGCCGCTCCACGTGCTGAAGGATGTCTCGCTCGACATCTACAAGGGGGAACTGGTGTCGATTATGGGGGCTTCGGGTTCCGGAAAATCCACTCTTCTGAACATCTTGGGAATACTCGACAATTATGATTCCGGCACTTATACCCTCGACGGAGTGCTGATAAAAGATTTGTCGGAGAATCATGCTGCTGAGTTGCGCAACAGGATGATTGGTTTTGTGTTCCAGTCGTTCAATCTCATCAGCTATAAGAATGCACTTGAGAATGTGGCTCTTCCGCTTTTTTATCAGGGAATAAGCCGCAAAAAGCGCAATGCAATGGCCATGGAGCAGCTTGAGAGAATGGGACTTGCCGACCGCGCCCACCATCTGCCCGGAGAATTGTCAGGAGGCCAGAAACAGCGTGTGGCAATTGCGCGTGCCATTGTGACGAATCCATCGCTGATACTTGCCGACGAACCCACCGGCGCACTCGACTCAAAGACGTCAAAGGAAGTGATGCAGGTGTTTCGAGAGCTCAACGAGCAAGGCATGACCATAGTCATAGTGACCCACGACCCCGGTGTCGGAGCTGCCACCAACCGCATCATACGTATCGTGGATGGACGCATCGCGGATTAATTGAGAATTGGAAATTGGGAATTGAGAATTTTTGCAGAAACGCAAAGCCGATTGTGCATTGTGCATTGTGCATTGAGAATTGAAAAAAGGTGTTTGACTTAATTAGCGAGATATCGCAAACCATAAAGAACAACAAGCTCAGGACGGCTCTCACCGGCATCGCTGTGGCATGGGGGATTTTCATGCTGATAGTGCTGTTGGGAGTGGCACGCGGTGTGGTAAACAACTACGATGAGCAGATGGCCAGCAACGAATCCAACTCTATACGGCTTTGGAATGGCAATACCACCATCCCATATAAGGGTTACAAGGAAGGCCGCTGGATCCGGATGCGCGACTCCGATATTCCCGATATCCTTGATGAGGTGGATGCGGCCGGAGCTGTATCGGTGAGTGCAAGTGTGTCGGGTGCCACAATTGTGGGGCCAAAAGATTACGTGTCGGGAGGATGCAATGCCGTTTTCCCCGACGAGGCCCGCACACAGCGTATCACGGATATAAAAGGTCGGTTCATTAACGACCGGGACAACAGCGACCACAGGCGTAGCATTGTGCTTTCAAAAAAGAATGCCGACATGCTCTTCGGGAATGCAGACTCTGCGATTGGCAAGGAGGTGAAACTTCTTGACCTTGCCTGGAGGGTGGTGGGAATATACGACCACCGCTGGCGAAGCACATCATTCATCCCATACGAAACCTACAAGGCAATCACGGGCAACGATGGATATGTGGACCAGATGACGGTGCGTGTGGATGGACTCACCACTGAGGCCCAGGCTCTGCAGGCGGAGTCGGAGGTGCGGGAAGTGCTTGCACACAACCATGAGTTTGATCCCGCCGATGAGAATGCCATCTGGTTCTGGAATCAGTTTGCCAATATGCTTTCGCAAGGTCAGGCCATGGTGTATCTGAATCTTGCGGTATGGATCATAGGTATCCTCACACTGCTTACGGGCATAGTGGGAGTCAGCAACATCATGTTTGTGTCTGTGCGCGAGAGGGTGCATGAAATCGGTATCCGCAGAGCCATCGGGGCAAAGCCACGCAGTGTCATTGTCCAGATTCTTGCCGAAAGTGTGGTCATCACTACTCTCTTCGGATATATAGGCATAGTAATGGGCATGGGGGTGCTGGAACTTCTGAAACCGCTGCTTGAGAGCCAGGCTGGATTCTCAAATCCCACGGTGGATATCTCCATAGCTGTTGAGGTGACAATAGCATTGATTCTTGCCGGCGGTTTGGCCGGGCTTTTCCCAGCCATCAAGGCCACCAAAGTAAAACCCGTAGAAGCACTTAGAGACGAATGAAAACTTCACTTTTCGACTTGGAAAATTGGCGTGAGATTGGCGCTACGCTTGCACGCAACAAGACCAGGACATTCCTCACTGCATTCGGAATTTTCTGGGGCACCGCCATGCTTGCCATGCTTTTCGGCGGGGCGCAGGGGTTCGAGGGAATAATGAAGCGGAATTTTGCCGGACTATCCACCAATCTTGGCGGTGTTTTCCCAAACAGGCGCACTATGCCCTACAAGGGATTCAACAAAGGTTCCGGCTGGAACATGACTTCACGTGATGTGGAGTTGATACGTCAGCTTGCTCCGGCCATCGAATACAGTTCGGAGATAAACAATAAGAGTGTGTCGGCATCATACGGATCCAACTCCAAAAGCAGCTCCATAGCCGGAGTGGATGGAGACTATGGAAAAATCAATCTACCGGTGATAAGCGATGGGCGTTTCCTCAACGAGACAGACGTGTCACAACAGCGAAAGGTGGCAGTGATTGGTAAGAACATGGCTACCTCGCTGTTTGGAAATGAATCGCCGGTGGGAAAATATGTAAATCTCGATGGGATATATTTCCTTGTTGTAGGCGTAGCCTCCCAGTTGTCTGATGCGCAGGTTGGCGTCAGGATTGATGACAGTTTTTTACTGCCGTCATCCACAATGCGCCAGGCTTATAACTGGGGTAATAATGTGGGATATTTCATCTACACAGCACCGGCCGGACACTCCCCGTCTGAAAACGAAGCCACTATACGCCGCATATTGTCATCTCAGCATTCCATAAGCCCTGACGACACAAATGCCATCGAATTCATGGATATTTCTGAGATGTTTGAGATGATCAATAATCTTTTCATGGGAATATCCTTGCTTGCCCTTTTTGTAGGCTTCGGGTCGCTCTTTGCCGGGGTCATTGGTGTAGGCAATATCATGTGGATAGTGGTAAAGGAAAGGACACAGGAGTTTGGCATAAGGCGAGCCATTGGTGCAAAGCCGATCGACATCACTATCCAGGTGCTGAGCGAGAGTATCTTGCTTACGATTGTTGCCGGCACGCTGGGAGTATGTTTCGGGGCATTGGTGCTTGGCATAGCCGACAAAGTGACATTTGACCCCGTGCTTGGCCATGCCGGATTCGAGCTTCCTTTTAAGACAGCCCTCATTATAGTGGCGACCTTCTTCATATTGGGATCGGCTGCCGGCACAATCCCGGCTTTCCGTGCCATGAAAATCAAGCCTATCGAGGCAATCAACGACAAATAATTCATTAAAACCATGATGCATCTTGATTTATCATGATGCATCATGATAAATCAAGATAAAAACCCATATCCGCAATAAAAAAATCAAATCATAATGAAAAAGTTCTTTAAAATTTTCCTTTGGATTCTGGTGGGGGCCATCGTGCTCGGCACCTTCTATTTCCTCTGGCGAAACTCCCAGCCCAAGGAGGAACACTATGCCACTGTGACTCCGGAGACTCTCGATATCCGGAAGACAACGGTGCTCAACGGAAAGATTGAGCCACGCGATGAAATTCAGATCAAGCCCCAGATTTCGGGTATCATATCCCAGATTGATGTTGAGGCGGGCGACTTCGTGCAGGAAGGGGATATAATAGCCCGAATAAAGGTTATTCCGGAAGCCTCGCAGTTGTCTTCTGCCCAATCACGCATTGATGCGGCTCAGATAGAGGTGGATGACGCCCTTGTTAAGTTCAACCGCAGCAAGGAACTCTATGGCAAGAAGGTAATCTCACGTGAGGAATTCGAGAATGCCGAGAAAACATTGAAGACAGCCCAAAAAGACCTGGAGTATGCAAAAGACTCCTACCGCATCATAAAGGAGGGTGTGTCGCAATTCAATGCACAGGAAAGCAACACTTTGGTTCGTGCCACAATCACAGGCCTCGTGCTTGATGTGCCGGTGAAGGTGGGGTCTTCTGTGATTCAGGCTAATACGATGAACGACGGTACCACCGTGGCCACCATTGCCGACATGACCAACCTCATATTCAAAGGCAATGTGGACGAGACAGAAGTGGGACTTCTGAAACCGGGCATGACAATGGACATAACCATTGGAGCCGCTTCCGACATACATCCATCTGCTGTGCTTGAATATATATCGCCCAAAGGCACTGAAAACAATGGTGCAAACACATTTGAGATAAAGGCCGCCATCACGGTGGATGACGTTTCGGCACTACGTTCCGGCTACAGTGCGAATGCCTCGATACTTCTCTCGGAGGCCGTTGATGTCCTTTCCGTACCTGAGAGTGTGGTGACGTTTGAGAAAGACAGCACCTACGTCTATGTCCGCACTGATACTGTGCCCAAACCGAAGTTCGAACGCAGGGCTATTGAGACCGGACTTTCCGATGGTATCAACATTGAGGTCAAGAAGGGAATAAAGAAATCTGATGTGCTTCGTGCTGAAAAAATCGACATGCCATGATACGCAGTTTTGCTAAAGTAGTTTTCGTGGTTGTCATTGTTGTCAATGTTTTCATTGATTCAATGGCTCAGGGGTGGAGTCTTGACAAGTGCGTGGATTACGCGCTCGGGCATAACATCGAGGTGCGACAGAGGCTTCTTGAGGTGCGTCAGGGTGAACTTGCCGTGCGCGAACAAAAGGACCAGGTGCTTCCACACCTTAGCGGATATGGCTCGGAGAGTTTCAGTTTCGGACGTGGTCTTACCGCCGACAACACATACGCCAACCGCAACACAAGTTCTTTCTCAGTTGGGGCGCAACTTTCGCTGCCTCTTTTTCAGGGACTACGTGTGGTGAGGGGTGTGAAATACTCCAATACCTCTCTTAGGGCATTGGTGGAGCAATCGGAGGCTGTGAAGGATAACGTCACGGTCAATGTCATTGCACAGTACCTGCAGGCACTGTATGCACGGGAGAATCTGGAAGTGGCAAGAATGAGCCTTACTGTGGCTCGGGATGAATTGCAAAGACGCGAACAACTGCTTGCCGCCGGAAAGATACCCGAACTTGACCTTTATGAGGCACGTGCTCAGGTGAGTCGTGATGAGTTGACGGTGGTGAACGCTGTCAACGACAGCATAATGGCAATCCTTGACCTTACTAATCTTCTCAATCTTGAGAACGACGGTTCATTCGACATTTTACCTCTCGACGAGAATGATGAAGAGGCCATACCCTCGGTGGACCGGGTGTGGAGTGCAATGCTTATTGACAACCACAGTCTTCGCGCTGCATCCATCCAGAGAGAGGCTGCCGACCAAAATGTATTATTATCAAAATCCGGATACCTGCCTACGCTTTCGTTCAGCGCCGGACTCGGAACCAACTATTACAAGACATCGGGATTCAACAATGAGTCGTTTGGCCAACAGATGAAGCATAATTTCTCCAAGTCGCTCGGTTTTTCGCTCAATGTTCCGATTTTTGATGGATTCAGCACCCGCAATTCAGTGGCCAGAGCCAAGATGCAGCAGCTTAATGCCGACCTGAATCTTGAAAATACCCGTCAATCACTCTATAAGACAATCACCACGGCTCATGCACAGGCAGTGGCGGCTGAACGCAAGGAGCAGACCTCAGACGTGACCGTGGCATCCACCAAGGCGGCTTTTGAAGCTATGAAGGTGAAATATGACAACGGGCGTGCCAATGCCACTGAATATGAGAAATCTATGGCGGACTACATCAACGCACTTTCCGAACGATTGCAGGCCCGCTACGAACGTATGCTACGCACCCGTATTCTTAAATACTACGAAAAGGGTGGTTATTCATCTTCTGCTGAAGAATGATTCAAAACACGGGCCATTGCTTCAGCGGTCTTTTCGTGGGTGTTGAAACCTGTGAGACGTATATAGCCTGCACCAAGGGATCCAAATCCAATTCCCGGGGTGCAGCTTATATGTTTTTCCCTGAGAAGATGTCCGAAAAGCGACCATGAATCTTCTCCAGAAGGAGATTTTGCCCATATATAGGGAGAGTCAACACCTCCGGTCACCTCAAATCCCGCTTTCTTCATCGACTCCCTGATCAATCTCGCATTTTCCATATAATATTCCACATTCTTGGCCACCTGGGCTTTCCCTTCGGGTGAATATAGTGCCTCGGCGGCACGCTGAATTATATAGGAAGCGCCATTGAACTTTGTGGTCTGCCGGCGCAGCCACAGTTTTCTCAATGAATGTCGTTCTCCGTTGCTGTCGTGTCCATAGAGAGTGTGGGGCACCACGGTATATCCGCAGCGGAGGCCCGTGAAACCTGCGGTTTTGGAGAAACTGCGGACCTCAATCGCGCATTCCGAGGCACCCTCTATCTCGTATATGCTGCGCACGGTGTCGGGACTGCTCACGTATGCGCAATATGCAGAGTCGTATATTATCAGGGATTCATTTGCAATGGCATAATCCACCCATTGCTTCAATTGTGCTTTTGAAAAGGCTGCCCCTGTGGGATTGGCGGGGCTGCACAGGAATATTATGTCGGCGTGTGCCGCCGGAGGCAGCGGATTAAAACCGTTTTCCGGCAGACAATCGAGATATACAAAGCGACTCCATTTGCCGTCGGTCAATTCCCCTCCTCTTCCATCCATTACGTTGGAGTCGGAATAGACGGGATAGCCGGGGTTCGGTATGGCCACAATGCTATCCTGAGAGTAAATGTTGCCAAGATTACCGAGGTCGCTTTTCGCGCCGTCGCTTATGAATATATCATCGGGAGACATGTTGATGCCGAGGACCTTGTAATCATTGTCGGCAATGGCCTCCCTGAGGAATGAATATCCCTGTTCAGGACCATAGCCATGGAAAGTGTTGCCCGAAGCCATGTCATCCACAGCGCGGTGCATGGCCTGTATGGCGGCCTGAGGTATGGGGAGTGTGACGTCGCCTATATCCATCCGGATGATTTCGGAATCCGGATTTTGAGACTTGAACTCGCGCAGCTTGGCTGCCACTGTGGAGAAGAGATATGATTCGGGGAGAAGAGGGAAATTATCATTTATTTTCATTATTTTCAGCAGGGGATTATTAGGGTTATCAGTGTTGTCAGGGTTATCAGTGTTGTCAGAGTTGTCATAGTTATCAGAGATATCAGAGTTATTAGAGATATCAATTATGGGGGGGGAGGGGTGTCAATTGTTATTGCGGTAGTAGGTGCCGTCGCAGATGAATTGTGCCGGGCCGGTCATCATGACATGGTTGGTGTCGGGATTCCAGTATATTTGAAGTACTCCGCCGCGCAGATGTAGGCTCACATCACGGTCGGCCAGACCATTGAGCACAGCCGCCACCGCAGTGGCACATGCTCCGGTACCACAGGCGAGGGTTTCACCCGTGCCGCGTTCCCAGACACGCATCTCAATGTTGTTGCGGTCAAGTATCTTGGCAAATTCTATGTTGCTTTTGCGTGGGAATATGTCGGCAATCTCAAGTCGCGGACCTTCGGCAAGTACCATATCGTCTGTAATCGTATCCACGAAAATCACTGCATGAGGATTGCCCATGCTCACTGCGGTGACTGCATATTCTTTACCGCATACGCATTCGGTTTCGGAAATCTTGGACTCTTTTCCATCACTTCTCACAGGTATTAGCTCCGGCGTGAGAATCGGCTCTCCCATATCTACGGTGACACTTGCCACTTTCCCGTCCTCAACATGAAGAAAAAGGCTTTTGATACCCCCTTTTGTTTCGAGCGAAAGAGATGTCTTGTCGGTGAGTCCTTTCTCATAGACGTATTTGCCGATGCAGCGTGTGGCGTTGCCACACATTTCCGCTTCCGACCCATCTGAGTTGAACATGCGCATCCTGAAATCGGCCTTGTCGGAGGGAAGTATCAGCACCAGTCCGTCGCTTCCAACTCCGAAGTGCCGGTCGCTGATCTCAACGGCAAGAGATTCCGGGGCATCAGGCTCTGACTTAGTGGCATCTATATACACGTAATCATTGCCCGCACCGTGCATTTTTGAAAACCTGACCATGCAATTTTCTTTTGATTTGGCTTCCATTGTGTGTTTTTGTTTGCAAAATTAATAAAAAATCTCTTTCACGTTCATATCTTTTACAAACTTATTGAGACAGCAGTACAAAAAAATTCGGTTTAAGGTTTGCTCCCCTCATCTTTTTTTATTTATTTTGCAGTATGGAAAAATATATAGTTAGCGCGCGAAAATACAGGCCGGCTACATTTCGGAGTGTGGTGGGGCAGAAAGCCCTGACAACCACGCTCAAGAATGCAATAGCGTCCGACCGTCTGGCGCAGGCCTATCTCTTCTGCGGCCCTCGCGGAGTGGGTAAGACCTCTTGTGCCAGAATTTTCGCCAAGACAATCAATTGCCTCAACCCTACTGCCGATGGCGAAGCCTGCTGCGAATGCGAAAACTGCAAGGCCATAGAGCGTGGCACCTCCATGAATGTGGTGGAGCTCGATGCCGCATCCAATAATAGCGTGGATGATATCCGAGGCATAACCGATCAGGTGCAGACTCCTCCGCAAAACGGCAAATATCGTGTGTTTATCATCGACGAGGTGCACATGCTCTCATCGGCTGCCTTCAATGCTTTCCTGAAGACTCTTGAAGAACCTCCATCGTATGTCATCTTCATACTTGCCACCACTGAAAAGCACAAGGTTCTCCCGACAATACTGAGCAGATGCCAGACTTACGACTTCCGCCGCATCACAATCGAAGATATGGTGGAGCAAATGGAATATATCGGCAGTCAAGAGGGTATTAAGACGGAAGGAAGGGGTCTTGAGGTCATTGCTCGTAAGGCCGATGGAGCCATGCGCGATGCCCTCTCGATTTTCGATCAGGTGGCTGCGTCCTCACAGGGTGACATCACTTACGCCAAAACCATAGAGAATCTCAATGTCCTGGACTATGACTATTATTTCAAACTGGTGGATACCTTCCGCACCGGCGACATATCGGGGTCTCTGTTGATCTACCGCGACATTCGTGCCAAGGGTTTCGACTCCCTGTTTTTCCTTAATGGCCTTGCCGACCATGTAAGAAACCTGATGGTGGCAGCCGATCCGCGGACACAGGAGTTGCTGGAGACGTCAAAAGACGTGGCAGAACGATACACGCAGCAGGCGAAATCGCTTCCGCTGCAGTGGTATTATGCGGCAATGAAGGTGATCAACGATGGCGATGTGCAATACCGCACCGCCACCAACAAGCAATTCCTCGTAGAGTTGGTGCTGATACGTTTGGGTCAGCTTCTAAAGCCGGCTACGCCCCCTTTTGACTTAGTGGACTGTGAGATTCCTTTAGGCGATATCTCGCGCATCGCCCACCCCGCAGTGCAAACGCCTGAGCAGGGTGGCTCGCAGTCCACTTCCCAAAAAATAAGCAATGCACAAAGCGCTGTCCCCAATGGCGTTGACAACCGACAACCGACAACTGAAAGCGTACAACAGGTAGCAGACAACCGACCACGCCGTGCAATTCGTCGGGCTGGTGGTGGTTTCAGGCTTAACGACACTTCGCTTCAGGACAAGGTGGCGCAATACGAGGAGCAGCGGCGAGAACACCGCGAAAGTGTGGTGCTGGAGCAGTTTATGGAAGCTTGGAATATCTTTCAAAACCAGCATCCACAGCTTCACATACTTACAAGTGCCATGCGCAACAGCAATCCTCAGCAGACCGGTCCTGAAACATTCCTCGCCAAGGTGGGGCAGCCCATGGAGGTGCAGGCTTTTGAGATGGAGATGCAGAATCTGATGGATTTCTTGCGCAAACAACTCAACAATGACTTTCTCACTCTAAAGGTAGAGATCGACCCCACACGCAATACCATAAAACAGATACCGCCCCAGCAATTCCTGAAGGAGTGCATCGACAAGAATCCGGCTCTCGCCGAACTCCTAACGAAACTCGATGCCGAGCTCGCCTGATTGTTGTTGGTTTAGTGATTTCTCTGATAATTCTGATTTCTCTGAAAAACCGATAAAAACTATGATAAGAATATCCGATAGAATAAATGCCATGGCGCAGAGCGCTACGATGGCCATGACGCAGAAAAGCGCCGAACTCCGCGCGCAGGGCGTGGATGTGATCACCATGAGTGTTGGGGAACCTGACTTCAATACCCCGGACTTCGTGAAAGAGGCTGCCAAGAAGGCCATAGATGAGAACTATTCGAAATATAGCCCCGCTGCCGGCTATCTTTCTACCCGTGAGGCCATCGCCGACAAATTGGAGCGCGAGAACGGTCTGAAATATACCCCGGCACAGATAGTCGTCGGTAACGGCGCGAAACAGGAACTCTGCAATGCCGTGCTATCACTTGTCAATCCCGGCGACGAGGTTATCATCCCTATGCCGGCATGGGTGAGCTACGTGGAGATGGTGCGTCTTGCCGAGGGAAAGGTGGTGGAGATTTGGGCCGGTGTGGAACAGGACTTCAAGATTACCCCCACCCAACTTGAGAATGCCATTACCGACAGAAGCCGCATGATCATACTCAACAATCCTTCCAATCCCACGGGAAGTGTATATTCGGAAGAGGAGCTGAAGGCTTTGGCAGCTGTGCTTGCTAAGCATCCTGAGATAGTGATTCTCGCCGACGACATTTATGAGCATATCAATTTCCTCCCCGGAAGGGTACACAGCATTGCCGAGTGTCCGGAAGTGTTCTGTCAGACAGTGGTCATCAATGGTGTCTCCAAGGCATACGCCATGACAGGCTGGCGCATTGGTTATCTTGCCGCCCCGATTGAGGTGGCAAAGGCTGTGGGCAAACTGCAGGGTCAATATACCTCGGGCCCTTCGTCTATAGCCCAGAAGGCAGCTGAGGCTGCGCTCAACGGCCCACAGGACTTCCGTTTTGATATGCGTAAGGCTTTCGAGCGGCGTCGCGACTTGATTGTGGAGTTGGCCAAGGAGATTCCCGGTTGGATTGTCAATCGTCCGGAAGGGGCTTTCTATCTTTTCCCAGAGGTCAGCGCATATATCGGTATGACCACTCTAGATGGGAAATTGATTGAGACGAGTGGCGACTACACCATGTATCTGCTTGAGGAAGCACACGTGGCATGTGTGGATGGCGCAGCCTTCGGGGCTCCGGGCTACATGCGCCTGAGCTACGCCACAGCCGACGACACCATCCGCGAGGCAATGCGCCGCATCAAGGTCGCCAGCGCCAAGCTGCAATAAATTCAGTTCTTAAGCTGGTTTTACGATGTGGCTGCTTCCTGCACCACGGTGTATGAAACAGCCATTAATAAATAATCGCGGCTTCCCATTTTCGGGAAGCCGCGATAATATCTATTTTCAGAGGGATTATTTGCGGATGAACTTCTTGCCGTTCTGGATGAGGATGCCCTTGGCGTCAGCATTAACGCGAACACCAAGCATGTTGTAGATAGGAGCATCATCGCTTTGATCTATTGGCGGGGATTGCACGCCCAACTCAGTGTCTTCAATAGGACGGAAATCATCAAAATAAGACCATCCTATAGATAATCGATACAGTTCAATTGACTCCTTCGGGACATAAACAACTGCTTTACCAGACCAATCGAAAACATAGTCATCCTGACTTCCGGGAGGATTTATAGCAAAAGAATATATCTCTGACAACGCCTCACAATGTGAAAATGCATGATATTCTATTGTCTCAATCGACGATGGCAATATAACTCTTTCAAGAGATTCGCAATAACAACATGTATGATTAAGAATTTCAATCAAAGCATTCGGAAACTTTATTTCTTTCAGTGATTTACAATTGTAAAATGCACATTCACCAATCTTCTTTACAGAATCAGGGATTCCAACAGACTCCATCTGAAAGCATTCCGCAAAGGCAAAATCCCCTATCTCTTCGATCCAATCAGGAACAACAAAGTCTTTAATAAATTTCGATGCCATCTCAACCCTTTTTTCATCAATGTTTAGGAGAACATTTTCCTTGGCCACAAAATGATTGTTTTTTTCGGATACAGTAATATTTTCAATCTCATTAAGTAAGTGAGCAAAATTAAGCAACGTTATGATAGAACTGACAAAACGCTAT
>JAMPAV010000059.1 GCA_023667055.1 Muribaculum sp.
TGCACATGGCAGGCACCATCCCAAAGCAGCATGTCGCGACCAGTTACTGAATTTATGTAGCCGCCAAGGTTACGATCGGGGCCAAAAATCAGCTTCGCATCCGCCGGGAACGATTCAACAATCTTGCGTGCATTGCCAGAAGTAACAAGTACGTCGGAAAGAGCCTTTACCCCCAGCGATGTATTGACATAAGAAATCACCGTATGGTCGGGATGAGCCTTAACAAAAGCCTCGAACTCATCGGCGGGACAACTGTCGGCGAGCGAGCATCCGGCTTCAAGGTCAGGCATGAGCACCTTCTTGCCGGGGCAAAGCACCTTTACGGTCTCACCCATGAAATGCACACCGCACATCATAATCACCTCCGCATCCTTTATTGCGGCGGCTTTCTGTGCAAGCGCGAGCGAATCGCCGATATAGTCGGCTATGTCCTGAATCGGCCCCTGCTGATAGTAGTGAGCCAGAATTATAGCGCCCTTCTCCTTTTTGAGACGGAGGATTTCCTCCTTGAGAGCCTCGTCTTTTGAATCAGTCATTTTAATTTCTATAAGTCTTTGACCTACAAAATTACAACACTTTTTCCAAAAACACCCCATTTCCCCCGAAAAACCCTCTGTACGTCATTCAAATTCCCATTTACGACCGTCCCTCATCTACTTTTTCAATAATTTTTCCTGATTTTCAATGGTGGCATGGTGATGAGCGTGTCTTTCGGCTTAACGGTGACTTCTTCAAGTTTTACAGGGTCAGGGTGAGGCTGCCACATCCTGTTCAAGACCTTCTTACGGTTGGTCTCCCGGTCGTCCCACCATCCGATTTCCGTACCTTCCACATGAGCTTTACCCCGGTCGAACATTATGCGGAAAACATAGTCAGGGTAACTATACAATACGTCGCACATTCCGTACTCAATAAAATGCGGCCAATATTTGGCAATCGTATCAACATTCCATTTATTGACATACTCCATTATCGGATACTTCGCAATATCTGAAGGCTTTATCCGCATGAACGCGGAATCCCCCAACATGAGCGTGTCTCCTCTGGTATTCCAACCGCAGGTTTCATATGATTCAAGGCCATTGGAGCATATAAACAATATCAATGTATCGTCATCTTCATTGATGATTTCTTTATAGCGGTTAATCCTTTTGCGAGCCTTTTTATCATCCGGGCGTGCGTCATCGGGATATTTGTCCCTTTGCGGCGTAATTGGCGAACCATCAGGCCAAATCAAGTCCCAAATTTCCATCCGCGACTCTTCTTCCTCACTAAACTCCGACTGAAAAATCTCCCCTTTCAAAATCTCCGCCACGCACACCGCCCCAGCCAATGCGAGGAACGACAGAAGTATGATTGTTTTCGCTGTTTTCATCGTTGGTAAATTCTATTAATAATTTGGGGTGTTGGTTGCATTAAGAAGAAAACAGACGTTAGTAAAACATTTCTGATTCGTAACCATTGAGATAACACTCCCATATTACCATACCATCTTCTCCTCTAAAGAAACTCCAGTAATCAAAACTTGAATAGTCAAAACCAATCTTGTCATCGGGGCCTTGATTAAAGGTAACAGTTATCTTACGTGGCATAATCTTGAAATATTTATCAATCATATTACCTTCCAGGAGAAATAAATTTCCGCCATATAGATATATCCCTTTTGGGACTATCGGAGAGTTGGTTTCTCCTATAAAATTATCATTGAACCTCGTACAACGTCCGCCAGCCACAAAACCACCATCAAGTTCTTTCACAACTTCTCCGTATATTGAAAACAAAAATTTCTGGTACAAGCTCTTATCGGCCTTTATGGAATCCGAATAATGTGCAATGGGAATTATCAAATCCCTAAGAATCATTTTATCAATCAACTCCATTTCCGGAGCAGAGACTCTTACTGTCCGCACGAGATTTTCTTGCGCAATCAAACTTTGTGAATACAACAGAAGCACTAAAGAAACGAAAATTAGTATGTAGTATTTCATTTTACAGTTTTTTCGGCGGATTAATAATTGGGCTTTTAATTTTCTGAGCATCAAATCTCACCTTTCGGTACATCGGAATCATTACAGGATAAAATTCTTTTCCATTCTCAAAAGGTAAAGGTGCAATCCATCCGGAGTCGAAAGTCTCATTCCAAATTAGCCTGTTATAATCATCCCCCTGCACCTTGAACAGCAGAAAACAATCCGGGCTTATGTCGAATTCGTATATCTTCAGTGTATTGTCCTTCAAAGCACACTCTTCATTGAGAAAAAACCTGTCAGCATAATATTTGGAACGAAGATTCATAAATAAAGGATCCTTTCGTAGTTCAGTATAAAACATGAATAAAGCATCATCATAAAACAAACATGCTCCTGATTCCAAAATCGCCATCGGAGAATACTCCTCCGTAGAGCGAAGGCTATCCCCATCGGCGATATATTCATATCCGTTTACTGTGTCATATATAAATACCGGATGTTCAAGCATTACCGTATCAACACATGTAATCTTGATGCCTATATTGCTCGCCAAACTGTGAAACTCGTCCGCCGCACTAAACTCCGACCGGAAAATTCTCCCTTTCGGAATCTCCGCCACGCACACCGCCCCCGCCAAGGCGAGGAACAGCAATAGTATGATTATTTTCGCTTGTTTCATCGTTGTTAAGACATCATTTATCAAAGTTCATGGTGAGATAATTTAGGAATATTACTTTCCCAGGGGAAAACACCCAGTCCATCAATACCAATGAAGGAGAACCAGTCACATGAATAATCAAAAGTCGGTTTGCCATCCTTGTCGTATCCCAATCTTTGATAAAAAGTTACGCTTATCTTGCGAGGTTTTCGTCTGAAATATTTTTCAATCATATTTCCATCCAGTATGAACAGATTATTTTTATAGATGTAAATACCTTTCGCTTGTATTGGATGTCTCGTCTCGTCCATTATGTTTCCGTCAAAACGGATACACTGCACTCCGATGCAGAACTCATTATGATAAGTACTGTCTATTTCTCCATTTATATCCATAGTAAACTTTTGATATACACTTTTGTCTGTTCTTATTGAATCTGTATAATTTGTAATGGGAATCACAACATCCTCGAGAATATATTCTTCTGTCAGCTCCATTTCCGGAGCTGACAGGGTTATTCTCTGCAAAAGAGATTCGCCAACCTGCATGTATGCAGGTTGGGATGTCAAAATTAACAAGATTACAATTATTAATTTATTCCTTCTTGCTGTTTCCATTTTCTTCAAGGCTAACTATTCAATTATTATAGCTCATGGGCGGAGAAGCCTGCCACATTACTTTCCCAAGGGCGAAAAAAACCGTCTTCAAAACCTATGAAGGTCCACCAATCATACCTTTCTGATTCATAAAGCGTATCCTGTCCGTTAGTTTGATAAAATGTTACGGTTATATTTCGAGATACTTTTTTGAAATATTTATCAATCATATTGCCATTTAAAAGGAAAAGATTATTCTTATAGATATAAACGCCTTGCACATATAAAGGTGAGGGCGTATCATGTATAAAGTTTCCATTAAATCGTATACACTCTATTCCAAAAATAAACTCATTGAATACCTCTTTATCTTTTTCCCCGTTTATATCCATCGTAAACTTTTGGTATACACTTTTGTCTGTTCTTATTGAATCAGTATAGTCTGTGATAGGTATAACCACATCATTAAAAATATTTATATTAATCAACTCCATTTCCGGAGCAGATAAAGTGATTCTTCGCAATGTTTCGCCATTCTGCATATATGCGGATTGGGAAATAAGCATGAACATGCTTGCGATTATGAGTATTCTTATCCTTAACATATTGAACAAAATTGCACGTGGAGATTATAAGCATCATGGGGATAGTCTCACTACTCAGCCAAAAGGCCGGGAGGGGTGCGGAGGCTCTGAACTTCATGAGGGGAGTGCCAATAGAAGCTGCGCCCCTCGATATAGAGAACTGAGTCCGATTCTTGAATGATGCGAAAAACGGTGTGTACGGGGGTGTCAATCGCTAAGTTGCCAACATACTCCAACCACTTTTGGTCCATTTTTACCATTCGTTCCATATCCATAGGCCATATTGTCTCTATATGCTTCTCCACAGCTCCGTCCATGGGATAATCCAGCACATGAATGGAGTCGGTTCGGTTCCAGATAAGGAAGTTTAAATTGGCGGTTTCCTCAACCTCCGAAACACATAAAACCGTCACAGTGTCGTTCCATCCTGACGGCAAACGTTTTATCATCTCTGAAAAAGAAGAACGCATATGGTTAACCTCCCATTCTCCAATATCAAGTATTTCCTTCCCATCCTTGGAAAGCACCATATCAACCACATCATATCTGTCATATCCCCGGAATGTGTATCGCCGGGAGAATGACCGTACTGTTGGCAGCGTATCGGTATCTACTAATGAAACAGTCCCCGTTTCATTTATAGTTGTGGCCCTCACATCTGAGCTGTCATGACAACAAGAGCCAAACATCCACGCCCCCGCTAAGGCGAGGAAAGTCGACAATAATATGATTGTTTTCGCTGTTTTCATCATTGGAAACATTTACATCGGACGGTCAAATTCAGGTACAGTACTCTCGAATAGAATAATACCTTTTTTTATCTCCTAAAGAATGATAATCTACGTATGCCCATAAGTCAGGGTCTTCTTCATCATCCATATCACGATTCCAAAACAATTTAATAGTTACATTTTTACGAGGATGTGCTGCTTTAAAATATCTTTCGTAATCTCCGCCTATCATAAATACGCATCCGTTTTGGATGTAAGCGCCACAAACATATGAAGCAAAATTATATTTAACCATGTCTCCCTCAATATGCCAGATTGAGAATCCATGAGCATACATACGCCAGTCAGGTTTAACCATGGGAACTATGTTAACACCTAATTTTTGATATTGAGTTTTGCCACATTTTCTATCAATATAATCGACAACAGGGTCAAATATATCTGCTTTTACAGCCGAATCTGTCAGCTCCACTAACGGAACTGTTATTGACAATATCGGATATCGTGTGGTCGCCACGATACTAACAGAAAACTGTATTAAAACCATAAGGACAAATAATTTCTTCATTTCTTTTTACGTTTTTTGTTATTTAGATATTCCAAATATTTATTCCCTGCTTCATTAGTTTCAGGAAAGTCCTTCCATGTTGATTTATGATTATATTGGATGTATTTACTACTATCCGGAACATATATTTGAAATTGCATAGGGTGATTCCAGGCATTGCGAAAATCTTCTGAAACTTTTAGGTCTTGAGTAATTTTTTGTTTTGAATTAAGAAAGTCAAATTTCAATCCTGACGGATATGGAGTATCTCCCGGATGAGTATGAATCCAGCCACGCATGGTAAAACCCTCACTGAGATAATATTCAAATATAGTCCGGCAGGAACTTTCTTTAGTTTTTTGATACGATGTGGAGAATACATTTAAACCCTGATCCCCGTCTACGCCCAGTTGTAGTTGAGACCATTCTACACTGGTATGTAGCCCGAGAAGTTGCATAACCTTTCTTGCATTTTCATCGCCCCGGACTACAAAGACAAGTTTATATTCCCCACCTCCACTTCCATCTTTCCGAGCGGGATTTAAACGTTTTGCATAATCTATCCTTATAGTTCCATAAGGGAATGTCAGAGATGCTATTTCTTTTCCATTGCCATCCACAATAATCAACATGTCTTTAGTATAGTCTTCTACCACTTTTAGAAGCTTTCCGGTTCTATTTATGGTTACTTGATCCTCTCCCGTCGGGTCGGTGTACATGACGGGGTTTGAGGCGCAGTGGGAGTATGGGGAGAGGTGGGGATAGCTCTCGGCCTGGGGATCCATGGTGGTGAAATATGGTACACGGGAGTTGTGGCGGCGGGCGTGGAAGTCGTATTCGCGCTGGCCGTCAATGTTCATGAGTTCCTTGCCGCTGTAATGGTGGGGCTGCGTGGCGTCGGACAACACAGGCATGGAGCTTCCCAAGGAGGGGAGCGTGATGCCGCCACCGATTCCGGGTAAGAGACCGTTTGCAGCAACGCTCTGCCGCGAGAGTCCCATGCCGGTGGTATCGACACCGAGTGGTTCGATGCAGTCGCGGTGGAGTTCACCGTAGGGGTAGTACGACGAGGACTGGACTTTGGAGCCAAGATGCCCGATTACGGCAACGATATTGCCCTGATAGTCGGTGACGTTGTAGCGCGCTCGGCCTTTGGCATCGAAATAGCCGCCTTGGAAGCAGGTCATGACAGGCTCGGGCGGCAGACCGGTGAGAGATAGTCCGCCGTTGGTGCGCGTGCGCTGGCCGTCGCCATGGAAAGTCTCCTTGCCAAACTGCCGGAGGGTGGCGGTGGTTCCAAGACGTGTTTGGACCTCATCATACGATATCGAAAGCACATTGCCGAGGTTGTCTCGGCTGTACGTGTGGATGTTCCGGTTGTCGAAAGTAATCTTCACCGGTTGCCCGAGGTGGTTGTAGGTGATGTCGGAGATTCCGCGCGAGGGGTCGGACTTGAGATTTCCGGCATCGTCGTAGATCAGGCTGTACGTGCCGGTCTGCGCCAGGCCTGTACGCCCTTCGAAGGGCAACGCTTCGGTGGTGGCCGTGACCGTAGTCAGGCGGTTGCCGGTGTAGCCCATGGTTAGGTCGTCGAGTTCGCCCGCGATTTCCTTTGTCAGAGCCTTGTCGATGATGCCGCGGCGCGTCAGGTGGAGCATGTTGCCGCGGGCATCGTATTCGTAAGTCGTGGAGAAGTCGTCGGTCTTGCCCGCTGCCGGAGTCCATGCCGCAGAGGTGAGCTGATTGAGATTGTTGTACGTATAGTCGTAGCGGCCCTCGGAGCGTACCTTGGCCGAGATATTGCCGTTATAGCAGGGCGTTGTCCCCGTGGTGTACAGAAGTTCCTCTGTGTCGTAAAGATAACGGTCTTGAGAGATGGAATGACTGTTCTGTCTGTCAATAAATCTGTTGCCATCGAGATACTTCAACTGTGACTTCCTGAGCCAGCCGTGGAGGTCGTATACACCATTATATTTCAAAATATACATAGTAGTATGGAAGTTACGGTGCATCATCATTGATGATAAGGTCAAGAGTAATCTCTACTGTAGGCTTTAGAAAAGTCTTTTTCTGGTAATCATCATCCAACATTGGAGAGAGAAGGGCTCTAACTTCCTCATAAGTAGATTCCTTACCTTTCCAAAAACAAATCTCAGCGCCTTCAATTGTAACATCAGGTGTATAAACAATCCTAAATACATAATCAGGCCAGTATAAAAATGAATCCCATGGTAATTCATGTCCTACATAAGGCCAAAAAAACGATATGGAATCTATATTCCAATTTAATACAAATTCCATTATTGGAGATTGTTCGATATCGGAACGGTTGGAGCTCATAAATTGAGAATCACCAAGCATAAGCGTATCTCCGCTTGCAGTCCAGCCATAGGCGCAATATGGAGCCGCATCCCAACGGGTACACAAAAAAATGTAAAGTGTGTCGGAATCAGAGTTTATAATTTCCCTGTATCTGTTAACTCTGTTACGAGCTTTGGTATCGTCGTAGAACACCAATGTTCCTTTTGAAGAATCCGGACTGATGGGTGAGCCGTCAGGCCACAACATGTCCCAGATTTCCATACGCGACGCTTCTTCCGCACTAAACTCTGACCGAAAAATCCTCCCTTTCGGGATCTTCGCCACGCACACCATCCCCGCTAAGGCGAGGAATATTAATAATATGGGAAGTTTTCGATTATTCATAGTTCTTTAGTGTATTGTCAATGCGATTTATCATGGAGCATCATCAACTATTATTGTCTCATCGACAACCCCGATTTCTCTCGTTACATTACAAAACTTTTCCTCCGGATCGGCTTCGTCAGTCAATGGATAGAGGGTTTCACGCACACTTTCTTTTGTGGCGTTATCTCTCCTCCAAAAGCAGATTTCAACACCTTCAATACTCATCCGGCCTTTATACGACCTTATTTTAAAGACATAGTCCGGCCAACAGCTTATTCCTTCCCACTTAATTTCATGACCTACGTATGGCCAATACGAGGATATGGAATCAATATTCCAATTTCTCACAAAATCCATTATCGGATAATTTGGGAATTTATTTGAATATGATTTAATAAATTGGGAGTCTCCAAGCATAAGTGTATCTCCACCTGGAGTCCAGCCGTAGGTGCAATATGGTGCATCATTGAATCGGTGGATCATGAATAGATAAAGAGTATCTGAATCCGAACTGAGGATTTCCTTGTATCTGTTCACTCTGTTCCGTGCTTTAGTGTCATCGTAGAAAATCAATGTTCCTTTTGAAGAATCAGGACTGATGGGTGAGCCGTCAGGCCACAACATGTCCCAAATTTCCATCCGCGACGCTTCCTCCGCACTAAACTCCGACCGGAAAATCCGCCCTTTCGGGATCTCCGCCACGCACACCGTCCCCGCCAAGGCGAGGAAAGTCGACAATAATATGATTGTTTTTGTGGACTTCATATAATTACGTTTTTCGTTTTCAATAGACTATTCGAGAATTTGCACTGATTTGAGCAGAGGATTTTCAATAGGTTCTTCCAATAAGTTATACAATTGTGATTCAGGAGAAAATATCAACTCAATTCGTTCCGGTGAAAAATTCCAAAAATCGACTTCCGCACTCTGTACTCTAATACTTTCATTACCCCAAATAATACGATATATGTAAGTGGATGTATAGTTTGGCGCAGTCCATGGCTCACCATCATCCATTATTCCCAGTGGAGAATAATACCATCCTATCGTATCAGCATCCCATCTTGATAAATATTTCATTATCGGGTAATGTGAGAAGTCATCACGCTGATTTAATAAAACCTGAAGTGTTCCCGTTACAAGTGTATCTCCGGAAGAAGTCCATCCGTAAGCAAAGTACCCCGATTTTTCAAAATAGCTATGTTCTAAGAAAAGAAACAGAGTATCCTCATTTGGGTCAACTATTGTTTTATAATTATTTATTCGCTCTCGAAAGTCATCATCTGAGGGTAGACAATATACGGGTTTCATTCCATTTTTGTCTGGATGAATTATGTCACTGATACTCGATTCGGACTTGTTGCATTTCCACTCTAAAAGAGCTCCTCTTGGCACATTAATCTTCGCCAAGGACATGAACGCCAGCGCAATAAAGAGAAATATCAATAATAAGTTTTTCATTTTAACGATTATAGTAAATAAATCCGTCCATTCATGCCAATATCATCTATGGTAATGCCATTTGCACTACTCCACTCGCAGACCGGGAGGGGTGCGTAGGCTCTGAACCTCATGAGGGGAGTGCCAATTGAAACTACGTCCTTCTATATAGAGAACCGAATCCGATTCTTGAATAATGCGGAAAACTGTAACTTTGGGACAATCCAAAACCAAGCGGCTCATGTATTTAAGCCACTTCTTATCCATCTTTACCATTCGCTCCATGTCCATCGGCCATATTGTTTTGAATATCTTCTCCACCAAACCATCCATTGGATAATCCAACACATGAATTGAGTCGTGACGATTCCAAATCAGAAAGTTTAAATTGACACATTCATCAACGTCAGACAGGCACAGTACCATCACCGTATCATTCCACCCTGACGGCAGACGTTTTATCATCTCGGAAAAAGATGAACGCATATCTTCAATCCCCCAATCATCCAACATAAGCATTTCCATTCCGTCCTTGGGAAGCATCATATCCACCACATCATATCGGTCATATCCCCGGAATGTGTACCGCCGGGAGAACGACTTTAGTGTGGAATATGGGTCGTCATTAACTAATGACACCATCCCTTTTTCAGTCTCGGCGACCGCCCTATCCCCCGCGCCGTCACGACAACAAGAGCTAATCATCCATGCCCACGCCAAGGCGAGTAAAAAGGCTAATATGTATATTTTGGTAAATTTCATTTAGTTGAAGGTTTTATAAGGTTACGGAGCATCATCATTGATGATAAGGTCAATTGACCCTGATAATGTGGGGTTTTCCCAATGTTTATCTGATATTGGATTGTCTGACAATGGATCTAAAAACTCCCTCACGTCCTCCGGAGTGCCATACTTTCCTTGCCAAAAACAAATCTCGACTCCTTCAGCTCTGACTGTATTCTCTGAAATTGTCAATCTGAATACATAATCGGGCCAATAACCCCAAAAAGCCCAATATAGATCATGTCCGACATAGGGCCAAGTAGAAGATATATAGTCCGTATTCCAATCAGGGATATACTTCAGGATCGGAGACGTCTCCAGATACCACACCGACATGTATCCGGCAACCATAGATGGCTCAAAACCCGGAGGCCTTCTGCTCATAAAATCCGTATCGCCTAAAATCAAGGAGTCTCCGCGCGTAGTCCAACCGTATGTGCAATATGGCGCTTTATCTGTACGGTTGCACAGGAACAGATAAAGAGTATCGCAATCCTGATTGAGGATTTCCTTGTATCTGTTTACTCGGTTCCGTGCTTTAGTGTCATCGTAGAAAATCAATCTGCCTTTAGATGAATCAGGACTGATGGGTGAGCCGCCAGGCCACAACATGTCCCAGATTTCCATCCGCGACGCTTCCGTCGCACTAAACTCCGACCGGAAAATCCTCCCTTTAGGAATCGCAGCAAAACAGTTAGCCCAAAGGACAATAAGGGAGAAAAATAGAAAAGACTTTTTAATTGGTTTCATCGTTGGTAAATTTTATCAATAATAAATGATGTATTCATGAAATGATGCTGGCTATACCAAAACGGAATAATCCTATTTTCTCCTAATGATACTTCGGTATTTGAATAGGAATATCCCCTACTGAGGTCATAGTTAAAAATAGGACTTATCGCATACCCTACTCGTATTGGTAATCCTAATTCATATCTTAAATAATTTTCAACCTCTACAGCCCATATTTCGGCCCCCCTTACCTCTACTCCAGCTTTGTACATTACTGTAGCATCATAAGTGCCATTTATCCAATCTACGGCATGTGCCATTTCATGAGCAAAAGATATATTATGAGTCTGCATCTGCCATATTATTGTCACCCATCTAAGAACAACCATTGAAATCGCAAATTTTGTTCCAATATGGATATAAGCTAAATCTTTATTTTCAGTAGATGTGGAGAAAAAATAATTAGGATTTTTCATCCCTGAAATTATTTGTATAGTTTTTTTACTACTCAATGCTCTATCCAAAAGAGCGCTGCCGACGTCGGTTTTGTTCATCCAGCGGAAAGTGCTGATTAGGCGATTTATAAAGGGAATATAACCTTTATAAGGATTTCCTTGTGAATAAAAATTACCTCCTGAATCATCCCTTTTCCATTCATATACTGTGTTTCCATATTCCGCAGTAATCCGTTCTCCCGACGGGTCTATGAACATGACGGGGTTTGCGGCGCAGTGGGAATAGGGGGAGAGGTGGGGGTAGCTTTCGGCCTGCGGGTCCATGGTGGTAAACACTCCGCCGAGGGAGTTGTGGCGGCGGGCGTGGAAGTCGTATTCGCGCTGGCCGTCAATGTTCATGAGTTCCTTGCCGCTGTAATGGTGGGGCTGCGTGGCGTCGGACAACACAGGCATGGAGCTTCCCAATGGTAAAGTTCCCGGCCAGTTTCCTGTTCCGCCGCCGATGCCAGGGAGCAAGCTGTTGGCGGCAACGTTCTGCCGCGAAAGTCCCATGCCGGTGGTATCGACGTCGAGGGGTTCGATGCAGTCGCGGTGGAGTTCGCCGTAGGGGTAGTAGGACGAGGACTGGACTTTGGAGCCAAGATGCCCGATTACGGCAACGATGTTGCCCTGGTAGTCGGTGACGTTGTAGCGCGGACGACCTTTAGCATCGAAATAGCCGCCTTGGAAAGTCGTCATTACCGGTGCAGGACCTTTGCCCGTGGATATACTTCCACTTGACCGCGTACGCTGGCCGTCGCCATGGAATGTTTCCTCGCCGAATTGGCTCAGATATGCCGTGGTTGTTCCCGGTCGCGTCACGACTTCTTCATACTTTATCGAAAGCACATTGCCGAGGTTGTCGCGGAGGTAGCTGTGGATGTTGCCGTTGCTGAATCTGATTGACATCGGTTGCCCGAGGTGGTTGTAGGTGATGTTGGAGATTCCGCGCGAGGGATCAGACTTGAGATTTCCGGCATCGTCGTAGGTCAGGCTGTACGTACCCGTCTGTGCCAGGCCTGTACGCCCTTCGAAAGGAAGCGCTTCGGTGGTGGCCGTGACCGTAGTCAGGCGGTTGCCGGTGTAGCCCATGGTT
>JAMPAV010000005.1 GCA_023667055.1 Muribaculum sp.
AAGTCAAACTACTACATTGAGATTCAGCTCAATGTAAAATTGTCATGTACTATGGGTTTAGAGTTTAGAGTTTAACTCAAGTTTTTAACATTCCATCGTCATTTTTTTGAGTTGGGGCCTAAAAATTATATAATTTTCATACCAAAGCTTAGGATATGTGTGTAATGATGTTGATAAAATTAGAAATTTTTCGTAATTTTGTGAAATTTATAGAAAATTGAAAGGTTTTTTCATATTTACATTAAAAACAACATTATGATTACATCAACTTTTAAGAATCTCTTGACTCTGACTATGATGGGCGGCATTCTTTGCACATCATCAGTTTCGGCGGAGAAGTTGAGCCAGGCCAACAGTCCTGTCATGCATGGCTTCAACGACACTTCGGGCTACTATGTCTATACGACACAGCCGTCTGGACTTTATTCATTTCAGGCTTCAGAGAATGGCGATGCAATACGTGTGGCCGGGGATGTAGAGTTTGGGGATCCAAGCATGGCGACATACTCCAACGGCAAGTATTTTCTGTTGTATGAAGAAAGCAACTGGTGGACCGGAACAACGACAGTGACAGTCAAAACCTACGACACCGACACTTGGGAAAAGACCGGGGAGGTGAGTGTGACAGGGATAGTGCCGAGCCGTTCGTTCTGTGTGAACAGCGAAGGAACTAAGGGTTACGCCGAAGCCATGAACGGAACCGGATATGAGACTTATCTTAACGAGATTGACCTAACCACAGGGGAAAGCAAAATATTATTCGAGATTCCAGGCTACTATTATTACGTAGGGATGACATTTGGCCCCGATAATATGATATATGCTTTGGAGACCACCAATCATATTATCAGGAAAATCAATCTATCCACCGGAGAGATGACAGATCTCGGGTCAGACAGTGTGCCTAATCTTGGAGGCATTGTTTCTTTTTATTACGACAAGCATGACGACTGCTTCTATGCCGTAGGACGCAAAGACTATGGAGATTATAAAATCGCAAGAATCAATCCCTACAGCGGCGAATGGTCGATTGTGGGTACGGTCCCGGAGAAGATGAATATTCTGGGGGCATACATGCCCGAATATGCCGACGGCGTACCGGATAATGTGAAAGATGTAGATTTTTCTTACGAAACCCCGGGATCCCAGTCTGCCCATCTTGTATTCACAATGCCTTCCACCACTTATTCCGGTAAGGAACTGAAGGAGGAACTGACCGCTGTCATAACCATAGATGGAAACCGCAAGGAATTGACATCCAAGGCGGGAGAAACAGTTAAGTATGACATCCAACTTGAAAATGGTAATCACACGATAAGCATAGTGGCATCTAATGCCACAGGTGATTCTCCTGCCAGGCGTTTCCACACTTTCACAGGTCTTGATGCTCCATCAGAAGTTGAGAACCTGTCGTTTGTAATTGATGACAAGGGCAATGCGCATGTGGAATGGACTGCACCTTCGGGTTCTGTCAACGGTGGGGCAGTGGATGCCGAAAGCATAACCTACAAAGTGGTGCGTAATCCCAACAATGTTGTGGTGGCATCTGATCTTAAAGAAACACAATTCGAGGAAGTGCTTAAGAATGCGTTCGGACATTACACCTACACCATCACTCCTTACGCTGAAGGAATGGAAGGCATACCTGCCGTCACAGAGACAATCACATGGGGCGAAAACAATGTGCCTCCGTTTGTTGAGACATTTGATGACTGGCAAGACTTCAACAGATACACCACTTTTAACCCGAATGAAGACAACGGTGGATGGTTTAATGCCTCGGGTTCGGTATATACATACGTATCATCCGACCAACAGTCCGATTATTGGCTGTTTACTCCGGGAATAGAATTGACCGGCAGCCAGACATATACCGCGTCTTTTGAAATAAGGGCATCAAGTTGGGATAACAAGGAATGCGAACTTGAAGTCATGTTGTGCGATGCTCCCACGCTTGAGGCATCAAAGAGTGTACTGGTTCCCAAATTCAGATACAGCGACGGCAGCAGCCGCCCATACGTGGCTGAGTATGACGTGCGTGCGGATGGAATCTATTATCTTGCATTCCATTGCACCACCGAGCCGGGTGGCGCACAAATGTACATCGACAACATATCAGTAGTGCCCAATTCGGAAATGTCCGCTCCGGCAGGAGTTGAGAATCTGACAGTCTCTGCCGGCGAGAAGGGTGCTTTGACCGCCACTCTTCAGTTCGAAATGCCTTTGAAAAACTATGACGGCACTTCGCTTTCGACCACAAGCAAGGTGGAAATAAGCCGTTTCGGTGAGAATGAGGTGCTTGCCAGCCTGAATGATGTGGCTGCCGGTGAAAAAGTGACATGGACTGATGAGAACGCCCTTGATGGCTACAGTATCTATGCCGTGACTCCTTACAGCGGCGAGACCAAGGGACTGACACGTCATGCGTCGGTGACAACCGGATTTGATGTGCCTGCACCCCTGATGTCCTTCACTGCAAAAAAGACAGCGGATGGAAACACGATGCTTGAATGGACAGCGCCATCAGAGGTTGGCGTGAACGGTGGATATGTCAATCCAGAAAATGTGAAGTACACAATTAAGAGAGCGGACGACATCGATGGATATTACGTACCTGTCATTGCATCCGATATTGAGGGCCTGACATTTACTGATGAAAGTTTCGTCATGCCGGAGGGCGAGGACCAAAGAATCGTGAGATATGACATAACTGCCGGCAACGAAAAGGGAACAAGCGGAGCGACATCTGTATATTTCACTCAAGGTGAAGCATATACTGTTCCTTTTACGGAGTCATTTGCAAACGGTTCTTATCTCAATGACGGTTGGGGACAGATAGCCAATATATCATTGGGAGCCTGGTCGTCTGACAAAGGGGAAACCACAATCATCCAACCTCAGGATAAGGACAAAGGATTCCTGCGTTTCACCAACAGCGGTGTGGCAGAAGCTTCGGCCACACTTCATTCGCCGAGAATCTCATTGGCCGGCAAGGAAACAGAACTTTCTCTGATGATGAACCATGGATTCGATGTGGAACCGGAAGATCTCACACTCACTATAAATGTGATTGCGGATGACGGAACACCTGAACCTCTGGCAGAATTAGCTTATTGTGACGGCACCAACGGTTGGCAACGCCATGCTGTCAGCCTTGCCCAATATGCTGAAGCGGACAATGTCATTATTGAACTCATCGGACGTGCTGCCGACAGCAGCGCCTCTATTTTCCTCGACAACCTCAAGGTAGCTGTCAAATTTGACCAGGACTTGGAACTCACAGGTTTCGACGTGCCTGGCGTAGTGGAGATCGGCGACGCCAAGGCAAGCATCACCGTCTCCAACATTGGAAAGAAATCTTCTGCCTTCAGTGTGATTCTGTATAAGAATGATGAGGAAGTGGCAAGAGAGGAAGTGTCGGACCTTGCATCGGGTGAGTCAATGTCGTTGCTGATGGACATGAATGTTCTCCGCACGGAAAGCGCTGCCAATTTGAATTATAGGGCTGAAGTGACTGCTGAGGAAGACCAGGACAAAGACAACAACAATAGTCTCACCTTATCTACAATTGTGAAGTATAATCCCTTCCCGGCGGTGGAACTTGAATGTGAGAATTCCGGCAATACAGTCTCCCTGAACTGGGACAAGCCGGAGCCGCTGATGACTGGTTCTGTGGCTGATGGTTTTGAAAAATATTCAGCATACGCCCTTAACAATTTTGGCGACTGGATTACCGTGGATGTTGATGGCAAAAATACTGAGTTTTCCAAATACTGGAGCCAGATAACCAATGCAAAGGCTCCGATGGCGTGGGAGGTATGGAACATTGAGCAGGTTAGAAACGATAATTTCTTCTCCGGCCTTGCCGATGAAGAGTCGTTCATACCGCATTCAGGTGATGCTGCTCTCATCTCGTTCTCAGCAATAGAGACTTCAGGTTGGTTTGGAGAATACTCCACAGCCAACGACAACTGGCTGATCTCACCTGAGGTGATCGGTGCAACCGAACTTTCATTCTGGATGAAGAGCCATTCTTCATATTATGCGGAAGCCATCGAACTTTATTATACCACTGAGAATATTGATCCTTCAAATCCGGATCTGAGCCAGTTTAATCTTCTTGAGTCTTATTCATTAATGGGTTCCGACTGGAGAAAGGTAAGCGAGGTGCTTCCTGTGGATGCAGTGCGTTTTGCCATAAGACATTGCACTCAGAGCAACGGCCATATCGTGATGCTTGACGACTTCGAATTCACTCCGCTCACTGGTGATTTGACTTCGATCACTCCGGTGGGATATAATATCTATCGAAACGATGCTCTTCTTGGTTTCACCGATGAGGAATCTTTCACCGACATATTATCAGAGAAAGGTCTCTATACATATTATGTCAGCACGGTATGGAAAGAGGGTGAATCAGCCGCTTCAAATTCAGTCACAGTGGAGTTGCTTCAGTCCGTGTCGGTCGGCTCATTTGACGCTGCCGGCGTTAAGGTGCAAGTCGGAAGAGGCTATATTGAAATCCAATCTGAGAATAATTCCGAATGCACTGTCAATTCAATTGATGGATCCGTCATATTCAGCGGTAGTGTGTCGGGAACAAGGAGAATTGCCTGCAAGCCGGGTGTGCACGTAGTATGCACCAACGGATTGACAAGTAAAATCATAGTAAGGTAATGCGGAAATGAACAGATTCATGATATTGTGCATGCTGATTGTGTCCGCGTTGGGCGTATGGGGAAACCCATACGTCCTACTCGGATATACAGGCGAAAGCACAGATGGTTTTGGCGATGCCGGAGCGACGGTCACTCCATGGGTGACTTTTCCCGTTGAGAAAACCTCGTTCTATTCCGGGGCTAAAATCACATCGGTGGCCATCGACATAAATTCCAAGGCGAGCAATGTGTATATCTACATCCGGCACGACCGCATGGACACGGAGAATCTTTATCGCCAGAAGATTGGCACGCTTGCGTCCGGACACCATGAGATTAAACTTGACACTCCTTTTGAGATTTCAGGCGACCAACCTGTCGCAATCGGCTACAAGGCAACATTCACCGGAGCTAAGGGAGCGGCATTCGGTCAGCCGATTAATGAGAATGCATGCCACGTCTTCTATAACACCAAAAACACATGGACTGACATCAGAGGGGCATTTTGCATTACCGCATTCGTGGAAGGAGAAACATTGCCTGCAAATGAACTTGCGGCTGTTTCGCTGACTGACGGCAAGAAAAAACTCAGAGAAAGCTCCACCCCTATTGTGCTTACTGTGGAAAATCTCGGTTGTGAGCCGGTGACATCGTTTAGTGTCAGATATAGTGTTGATGCCTCGGAAGACGTGCCGCTCGTTTTTGATAAAGACATCAACATCCAGCCCGGAGAATTCGGTGAAGTTGTGATTGATGTACCTGAGCATGGGGTGGGCTATCACACTGTGAACGTGACCATCGACATGGTGAATGGCGTGGAGGATGCTTTCAATTCGAACAACTCCATCAGTGCCACGGTGACGGAGCCTGATCCGTCGTTATTACGCAGGGTAGTGGTGGAGGAAGGCACCGGCGACTGGTGCGGCTGGTGTCCGCGTGGCATTGTCGGCCTGGAACTCATGAAGGAGAAATACCCCGATGAGTTTATCGGCATCGCAGTGCATAGCGGCGACAATCTGGCTGTCAGCTCATACGCAAAGGCTCTTGAGCCTATGACTTCCTTCCCTAACAGCACTGTCAACCGCCATTATCTCGGCGATCCATACGATGACATTGAGAGATTGCTGCTGCAGGCTCTTGATGAAGACAGTCAGGTGGGTTACAATATTACTTGTACGCTTGAAGACAATATGCTGAAGGTGCACAACTCAGTGCGCGTTGCATCAGAAATAAATGCATCCAATCTTTGTTTTGCATACGCTCTTGTTGAAGACGGACTCCGAGGCAACCAGAAAAATTCATATTCAGGAAGCACCACTCAAATGGGAGGTTGGGAAAATCAACCGTCCATTGTGGTCAACTACGAATACAAGGATGTGGCCCGCGGCATTTATCCTTCATACGATGGTGAGCAAATGCTCGAAGGGATTCTTTATCCGAATGAGACGTATGAATTTGAATACACCATGAATCTCCCGGAGATTATAAGTCAGATAGAGAATGTCAGAATGGTGGGTCATGTGATAGATCATTCAAATGGATTCATATTGAATGCACATGAGGTAGAGATTGACAATCTAACCTATGTGGATACTCTCATCGGGGATAATGGTGAGATTATGGAGTCTCAGATATTTTCGCCTGAGGGTAGATTGCTGTTGGAATGCAAGGGGCTTCCATCTGCTTCAGATGTTGCCGGTTTGCCTTGTGGCGTGGTGATAATCAGAAGCCGGACAGCATCGGGATTCAAATCAAGGAAGGTTGTCTGCAGATGACGCCGGACCAGACCTGTGTAATCAAACCGACCCCAGGGGCAAGAGCCCTCGGGGTCGTTTATGTCAGCTGTTCATGTCCGGCGGAGATGCCGGAGGATGTTTCTATTTTCCGAAGATGCTGCCGATCTTGCCCTTGATTTCCTCAAAGACACTCTCCTTCACTCCATCTCCGTCAAGGTCGCCCAGAAGACCGTCGCCCTTCACTTTCTCGATGATTTCCGTAATGGAAAACTTCCCGTCGCCCATTCCCTTGATGCTCTCTGTCACTTTAGAGACATCGAAATTGTTCCCGAACTTGGACTGAAGTTGCGAGATAATGTTCTGAATATCCATAGTTTTAATGATTAAGGAATTGATAAAAAATTTTGGTTGTCATTATAACGTATGGATATTTTGAATGGTTCATTTCAAGTATGACAGAAAACGCTCCAGACCATCCCTGAGCAATGAGCGCGGACATGCGAGATTCCAGCGTAGATAACCCTCGCCCTCCGGGCCATACATAGTCCCGGCATTCAGTCGGAGGCGCACCTCATCCTCAATCTCCTGCTCCATCAGTTCTGACGTGAGTCCGGTCTTGCGGCAGTCCATCCATACAAGATAAGTGCCCTCAAGTTTTGCAATCGGGAAATCCGGCAGATTCCGGGCGCAGAAATCCTTCATATACTCGTAGTTGCCCCGGATATAGTCCACGAATTGGTCAAGCCATTCCCC
Source organism: Muribaculum sp. (assembly GCA_023667055.1). Classification (GTDB taxonomy): domain Bacteria; phylum Bacteroidota; class Bacteroidia; order Bacteroidales; family Muribaculaceae; genus Lepagella. Next base: position 7,148 of record JAMPAV010000005.1, read on the forward strand.
TCCTCGTCTATAGGCCTCTATTGTGGCTATCACTCCGAATGGATTCACATCGCAAACTTCATTGACATTGATGGCCTTGTCGATTCTGCTGCGGATATCATCGTTCGGGGCCACAATGTTGGCAATCTGTAGCCCGGCTATGTTGAAAGCCTTGCTTGGAGATACACACACCACGCAGTCAGCCCGTAGTTCCTTTGAGATGTTGGCGTATGGAATGTATTCATACCCCTCAAACACAAATTCGCAGTGAATCTCATCAGAAATCACCATGACATTATGCCGCTTGCAAATCTCCCCGAGGCGAGTCAGTTCCTCGCGGGTCCACACACGTCCTGTGGGGTTATGGGGGTTGCATAGGATCAGCAACTTTGCTTTTTCATCCGATGCCTTCGCCTCAAGGTCGTCAAAGTCCATCACGTAAGTGTCACCTTTCTTCTGGAGCGGATTCGGGAGTATCCCGCAACCATTGTTGCGGATCGACGAAAAGAAGCAATTATAGACCGGAGTCTGGATTATCACCTTGTCGCCCTTTTCAGTAAGGGCCTTTATGATTGCCGATAGCGCCGGCACCACACCGGAGGTGTATATTATCTTCTCCTTGTCGATATGCCAACCGTGGCGACTTGCGAACCACTCTGTCACCGCAGAATAATACTCATCCGGCACGAGCGTGTATCCGAAGCATCCGTTGTCGATTCTTCGGTGAAGAGCCTCGATGATGCATGGAGCGGTCCGGAAGTCCATGTCTGCCACCCACATTGGCAGAACGCCGTCAGCCACTGAGTCCCACTTATAGGATAACGTGCCCCGGCGATTGACTATAGTATCGAAATCGTATTTCATAGTAAATTTATATCAGCTTTGCATGGAAAGGTCGGCTTTAGCCGACCTATAGTATTGGATGGCGGCTAAAGCCGCCCTTTCCATGCTAAGACTTCTTGGATTTGTCGGTGATTATGCAGTTTGCGGGCTGCTTGATATTCTCGTCGATTGTGACGCTGCCGATCTCATCTGCAACGATATGACCCGAAGTGGGGTTCTTGATATTGGTGATCGCGCCCTTTATTACGGCATTGAGGGTGGAGTATTCAAACGCACGGTCGCAGTCCGGTCCGAATGTGCAGTTTTCAAGCACAAGTTCGTGGGCATAGCATAGAGGTTGCTCACCCGTGATGTGGCAGTTGACGAGACGCAGATTCTTCGAATGCCAACCGAGATATTCACCGTTCAGTTCGGAGTCGTAGATGGTGACGTTCTCCACTTCCCAGAAAGCATCCTTTGTGGTGATCTTGGCATTGCGAATCACCGCATTCTTCACGTATTGGAACACGTATTTACTGTCAGACTCCAGTCCATCGACCTCAATGTTTTCAGAAAACATGAATGGGTAAGTGCCTTCGTGGAGTTTGAGGTCTTTGATGCGGATATTCTTGCAACGCCAGAAAATCTCATCGGCATCATTGATTTTCACGTTGTCGATGTCGATGTTCTCCATCTCGCGAAACATCTTCGGGGCATCAATCACGGTGTCTTTCATCTGCAGGTTGTCGCTGTACCATAGCGCGGACCGGCCTCCCACATCGAAATAACATCTTTCAATCTTAAAATTGTGCACATGCCAGAAGGGATAGTTGCCCTCGAAGCGGCAGTCGATGGCCTCGATATTGCTGCATTCCTTTATGGCAGATTCACCTTTGCGGATTGTCACATTCTCGAGTCTTAAATTATGAGACTCGAAGAGAGGGCGCTCGCCCCCGAATTCTTTGTCTTTAATTATTTCCATCGTATTTTTCTATCATGGTTATCAGGGTAATCAAAGATATTAGAGTAATCAGATATATCAGGGCATGTGTGAAGGGAGCGAGCCGAGGCACACCCCCTTCTTATATGCCTCTTGTGGCGTTATTTCTTGATAAATTTCTTGCCGCCTTGGATGAGGAGACCTTTGGCATCCTTGTCGGCTTTCATACCATTAACATTATATATAGGTGTATTGTTGTGAATGGTGGTCTCATTTTCGATGAAATCCACAGCAGCACCAAATTCCTCTTTGCCGCTCATCAGCACACCTCCTTCAAGTCCGCCTTCCATAATATGAGCCACAAGTCCGTTGAGATAGTTCTCAAGATTGGTGTAGCCGTTTTCTGCAGTGGCCGGTCCGTCGGTGGCATCGTTGGGGTTGAGTCCGTTGGCAATCTCCCATTCGTCGGGCATTCCGTCGCCATCAGTGTCGGCCGGAGCTTCAAGCGAGTTTAGCACTGGGAAACCTGTGCTTCCGTCGGCATATACAATTTCATCCTGGCTGTTGATGAAGCCTTTACCTATACCTTTCACTATGCAGGAGGCCTCCCCGTTGCGGGTGTCGCTGACCATCATCTTGTCGTAGGCATCGCGGTGGAGACTGGCGCCGGCATAGTCGAGCACACGCTCGTATGCCATGTCGGCTGAATGCGTGGTGACTGCCGCAAACTCCATGGGCACAAATGCCCGGAGTGTCTCCTCAGTGGCATTGTGATAGTCCACCTTCGTACCCTTGTCAACCTGATTGAAGAGACCGATGGTCCAGTTGTCGGCTGACACATCATCATATAGGGAGTTGACATTGCCCTCGATATAGTAACTGCCCCATTTATGAAGGCATTTGCCCCAGTCGTTGGTGGCTACCTTCACCGTCTGTCCATCTACGTATATACAAAGGTTTGGAATGTCTATTTCGTATTTGTTGTCGTCACCATCGAATGTGAGATATCCCTTGTCGGAGGGGTCAACGGTGAGTTTGCAGGTGGTGAGGGACGTGCCTTTCACCTTGTTGTAGTTCTTTGCAGTGGTTTTAAGTTGGTCGGCCTTGATGCAATAATCGAAGGTGCGGATGCCCGGTTTGGCCATGCGTTTCCCTTTGGCTCCGGATTGTGTGGCGGGTCCGGGCTTGTAGTAGTTGTTTACAATGTTTACAGTCATGGCCTCTCCTCCGTAGCATCCCTCACCGGCCCAGTTATACATCACGTTGTTGCGAAGGTCCATTCGTTCGTCGAGCTGTGTGCCCGGACGCGGGCCGAGGCGCGGAGTGCGCGAGCCGTGGTGTGCTATCAGATTATGGTGATAAGAGGCTCCTGCACCGCCCCAGTTGCCACCGTAGCCGTGTGCGCCCTTGCTATGACCTGAGTTTACAAGGCTTTGGGTAGCCATGCACCATTGTACGGTGATGTTCTTTGAGCCATACACCGACAGACATTCATCAATGCTCCAGCTGACGGAGCAATGGTCGATCATGATGCGCTGACCATCCATGCCGCCGAGTCCGTCGCCCTCATGAGCTGATGGATTGCTCTTGAGAGCTTCATTGCCGAGGCGGAACCGCATGAAACGGATTATGGTGTTGGGAGCCGAAATCACGAAGGGATAGTCGGCTACGCAGATACCGTCACCCGGAGCGGTCTGTCCTGCTATGGTGACGTTGCCATTTCTTAGCTTGAGTTGTGATTTCAGGTGGATTGTGCCGGAGACATCAAACACAATGGTTCTGGCACCCGACTTATCGCATGCCCAGCGGAAACTGCCTTCGCCGCTGTCGTCAAGGTTGGTGACGTGATATACGGCGCCACCTCGGCCACCGGTGGTTATCGCTCCGAATCCCTCGGCACCGGGGAAGGAGGGGAGGGGTGTCGCTTCCTCAGCCAAACCGGGAAGCGCGATTGCAGCCGCTATAGCGGCTGCAATCATTGATTTGGATATTTTCATAAAATTCATTTGGTCACGGGTTCGATTTTCTGTCATTTTGTCAATCAATATGTCATATTGACAAAATGACAGAATCGAATCATCAATTATTTCTTGATCACCTTGTCGGTTTCGACATTGCCGTTGGAGTATATGATGCGGCGGATGCATATTCCTTCGGCGGGAGCGGAAAGACGCACACCATTGAGGTCGTAGTATTCAATGGCTTTAACATTGCCGATGGCGGAAGATATGGTGTCAACTCCGCTCATCTTCAGGCATTCCGGATAATATTCATCTACCGGGAAGATGGCGTTGGCATTGCCTTCCTTCATGACATCCTCAACGAGTTGGTTGAGATAAACCTCAAGGTTGGTGTAAACGCCTTTTGAGTCAACAGTATAAAGATTGGCATCCTCCGGGTCGTTGGGGTTGAGGCCATTCATAAGTTCCCACTCATCGGCCATGCCGTCGCGGTCTGTGTCGTAATCGTCAGGGCGATAGGTGCTTGTGAGTTCAGGATAACTTGCTGTCTTTGGATTTTCTTCTCCGTTCGGGTCATTGATGAAGTCGATAATGCCTTTGGTGTTGGATTTGGTGTTGGTCTTAGGATTGGGTACATCACCGAGATAAGTCACGGTGCCGGTGGCGCATTCCTCCATGTAGCGGGCATCGACAGCGTCGCGGTAGAGTGAGGCACCGCAAAATGCCATTACCTTTTCGTAAGCAGTTTCGGCATCCTGAGTGGTTACGATTCCTGCATCAATGGGTTGGTCAAGTTTAACTTTCAGGCAATCGGTGCCGTCTATTTCCACATAGTCGGGAATATCTCCAAATTTATGTTTGGAATCGGGAATATATTTTTCTCCATCCACTGTCTTCAGACCGGAGTCGTAAAGCACGCCGTTCCAGTCCCAGTTGGCGGGGGTGGCAGCCTCAGGCACATAGTTTCCCTCAATGAAATAGCGGGAAGAGAGTCCGCGAAGGGCGTCGTTTGTGGAGTTACTGCTTGTGCCTACCGATACCTCAGTGACGTGGGTTCTTCTCTTTGTGCCGGGACCGGCCTTGAAGTAATTGTTGACAATGTTGATATATCCCCCGCCGGGGCCACCGTAGCTTCCATTGCCGTTTCCCCAGTTATAAACGAGGTTGTTGCGGTAATCCACACGTTCTGCATCCACTGTGTTCTGGTATTTTGTCTTGTCCCAGCCGTCCCATTCGTAGCGGGCGCCGTTGAAACGTGGCGAGCGGTTTTGCACGTGTGAGATATAGTTGTGGTGGAATGAGGCGTCTTTGCCACCCCAGATGCCGCCGTAGCTGTGTGCACCTTTTGAGTGCCCGGGATTTGCAAGACCTTCTGCGATGGTGCACCACTGCATTGTGAAGTTGCGGTTGTCGTAGAATGAGGCTACTTCATCAATGCTCCAGGAGAATGAACAGTGGTCGATGATTATGTCGTGGCGGCGGCGTCCCCATGTGGCGTCGGCACCGTCGTTGACATCCTTCACCTGGCTGCGTCGGCTGCGGATGAAACGGACGATGACGTTGTCGCAGTTGCCGAAGTAAAGGGTATAGTAGCGAAGGGTGATTCCGCCGGCCGGGGCAGTCTGTCCGGCGATGGTGGTGTTAGACGAAACGTTGAGCTGCGACTTGAGGTCGATGTATCCGCTCACGTCGAAGACAATGGTCTTCGGGCCAACCTGCCCGAGAGCCCAGCGAAGGCTGCCTTCGCCACTGTCGTTAAGGTTTGTGACGTGGATTACCTTGCCACCGCGGCCACCGGTGGTGTATCGGCCGTGTCCTTCGGCTCCCGGGAATGCCGGAGCGGCATCCTGGGCAAAAATCGGGGTGCACAGAGCCATTGCACCCGCAAGCAGTAAACTTTTCTTCATGATGTTATTTTGTTATTAAGTTTTCTATATATAGGCAACTAATTTATCGCAATACCGTTGTCATATAAATAATTAGGCGAGATATCCGCACCATTATCCCAGCATACGGTAAAAGGATCAAGTCCAAATTTAAGAAATTCCGACATATCCTTAAGTTCAGCAAATATCGGAAGATGAAATAAAGAAGACACATCGACAATCTTTTTTATCCCATTGTTGAAGGTACAAATTATATTATATCCCCCTCCATATTCAGCCTTATTAACTTTCAACATTTTATTTCAGTCTTATGTTTTTAATTATTGACATGCGTTCTCCCCTGTCACCTTTAGATATCTCTGACATTATTGCTTCTAAATTCAAATCAATAATTTTATTTACCAATGAGATGGTTGAAGTGAGTTTCGCAAGCTCAACTTAAGGGTTTAAGGTTTAAACCTCAACTTTCGCTTGCGAAAGTTGAATTATTAATTAACTGCAAATTTAAGGAGTTTCGGCGAGATTTGCAAGTTTTTTTTGATTTTAACTTTTCTTCACGCTTGCCCCTCGCTAAAAACCATGTTTTTATCCCATTTGGAGTTTGCTCCATGCCGCGATGTTTCATTTTTCGAGGAGTGCTATTATGGAATTGTTGGCAATGTCAATTTTTGATCGGTCCAGGCTCGCCAGATAAATTTGTGTGGTGCTCTCCGAATCTACATAGACCTATGCTATAAGCGTATTCTCTTAGGCGTTCTGATGATTATGGTTGAAACTTTTTTAATCATAGTTGCGTTTTAATTTTGCAGGGTGAGAATTTTTTATTACCTTTGCAAACATGATTACGCTCATGGCTCAGCGTGGCCGATAGTGCGAAAGCACTAATACTTGATAATGGTCGCGCCTACCCTTGAGCTTTTTTTATTTATCATATAATGGCAAAGGAATCAGTTTTACCTCCCGTGAAGATTGCCGTTCTTATTGACGGCGGCTTCTTCGTTAAGCGTTTTAACGCTCTGTATAATAAAGATAGAAAGATGACAGGCATGGAAGTTGCCGAGCATCTTTATACGATGGCTCACAAACACGTGGGCAATAGAAATATCCTATATCGTATTTTCTACTATGACTGCGAGCCTCTGTCAAAAAAGGCTCACAATCCAATATCCGGCAAGGCGGTTGATTTCAGCAAGTCTGAAGAATACAAGTTCCGGTCGGAGTTGATCGAGACTTTGAAGAAGAAACGTAAGGTGGCATTGCGTATCGGGACGTTGAAAGACAACAAGACATGGGCATTACGTCCTCACATTGTCAAGGATTTGTTATCCGGCAAAATCAAGATGGAGGATGTTCGGGAGGAAGATGTGTTTTTTGAAGTGCGTCAGAAAGGCATTGACATGAAAATCGGAGTTGATATAGCGTCTTTGGCTCTGAAACGATTTGTTGACTGTATTGTACTATTCTCCGGTGATTCTGATTTTGTCCCTGCTGCCAAACTCGCAAGACGTGAGGGTGTGGATTTCGTACTTGACCCTATGCACGCAAATGTAGAGCCACAACTGTTTGAGCATATAGATGGAATGAAGAGTGTCAATCCCAATTTACATAAAAACAAGTCCGTTGGGTAATTGCTATCATGAAACGGACAGCAAAGACTCTTGATGAAATGTTGGGACCGATTGTAAAAATGGAACCCAATTCCAGTATAAATCTGAATAATGGGTTGTCATTATAAAGCAGATGAGGTCTTATCCCATTTTGGGGTGCTCCATGCCGCGAGGCTTCATTTTTCGAGGAGTGCTATTATGGAATTGTTGGCAATGTCAATTTTTGATCGGTCCAGGCTCGCCAGATAAATTTGTGTGGTGCTCTCCGAATCATGCCCCATGCCCCTGCTTATTACGGAGACCGGAACTTCATTTTTCTGGGCAATGCTTGCCCAGGTATGTCGCGCCACATACATGGTGAGCGGTTGCGACAGGCCGATTAGTTTCCCTATTTTTTTCAAATGTCGGTTGAGCAGATGCGAGCTGCTGAGATATTGGCGGTGTTCATAGTCTCCGCAGGATTTGATGAGCGGAAGAAGGAAATCGGACTCGCTGTCGGAGTATTCATTGACGATTCTCTGCATAGCGGGTTCCCATCTTATCGAAATATTTTGTCCGGTTTTTTTACGTCTGTAGGTAAGCAGCCCATATTTGAGATTGTTTTTTTAAGATAGGCCATGTCGATGGTTGACATGCCGCGAGTGTAGAAACTGAATAGAAACATGTCGCGGGCAAGTTTGTCGTAAAAAGAATTACTGAGGTCCAGATCCCGCAGTCGTTTGAGTACATCAAGCGAAGTGGCTCGTTTCTCGGTCTTCGCCACTCCGGTATAAACGTGTTTGAATGGGTAAATCTGTGTGGTCAGCTTTCGTTCAACAGCTGTGTTGTAGATGACTCGAAGTTTTCTCATATATGATGAAGTTGTGTTTGGGCAAAGACCATATTGCTTGAGGTGCGCTTCGTATCGGGCCATCAAGTGAGAGTCAAATTTGTCGAAGGGGATGTCATCGACACCCAGATTTACTTTCAGGAAGGTCTGGAAATTGTTGGTGACAGTGGTGAAATGTTCGGTGGCACTATGATTGCCAATCTGACGGCAATCCTTTATCATAGAGCGCGCGAGGGATATTATCCCGGTTATGGACTCTGAATCATGATACATATCCAAGATGTCGCGTGTGGAATATTCAGCATTGCTATTTTCGAGGATGGCAACGATATTTTCAAGCCTTGATTTTATCTGATTTATCGTACTCATCAGTAGTGAGGACTGATTGCCCGTTATCGAAGAATCTGATTTGTTCCATTCATGGGGCAAGATTTTGACCCCGGTGTTGAGTATGGAGATTTTTCGTTTGTGCACGATGCGGAAGTATAGGGAACCGGGAACTTGGGGGATTGTGGATTCCCTGAAAAACAGTTTTATGGAAGTCATGCTATCAGAAATTATTGATTATACCTTGGTGGCAAAGATAGCATGTTATTCCACTTGTTTCCCCTCATCCATGGCATAACAATCTGCAAAAAATAAAGCACCACTCTTCCTAAGAGTGGTACTCTGACGCGCAAAATTACTGGCATCTGATGAAAGATATAACCATTATATCTTAGATATCGGAAATATAGTCAAGAATAATCTCTCGTAAATAGCTAAGTCTGTGACAATATATTTGTGTTTTTCAAAATAAATTGTTAATTTTGCAAGAGTAAATCGGCAAACAACATGAACATTACGAATATCATATATGTTTTTTTCTGGGGAGCGGTGTCTTTTATAGCATCGTTCATGTTCGTGCTTGACGGTGATTGGCATCAATTGGTGACTTCCGATTTGCTCAAAGGCATTCTTTGTCCTTTCTTCCTGTGGATTGCAGCATTCTTTGCCGACTACATTTTTGTGATTCTCGGCATGAACAAGGACACACAAATTATAAACCCTTTTTGGATTAAATTCTCGTATTTTATCATTGAGGCCATCTTTTTAATACTGATAGCTTGTGCATACTGGACTTCCGTTTGCGGTCGAACCGTTTGTATAGCATTGTTGTTTATATTTTTATTAGGGTTGAAAACAGCATCATTATATGCTGTCTCACCTCGTCAACGCCTTGTCAAGGCTTAAAAATATTGGAAGGTTATGAAATCAATAATAATTATAGCAATCGTAGCAATCGCGGTGTTTTTCCTGATTAGAATTTTGACCATGAAAATGACCGTTAAAGTTTGTGTTGCATACGCCGGGGCTGCCAAAGGCAAGCCTGCCGTGATTTGCATACCTTCCTCACGCAACAAAACAATCTATACAGTAGGAGAGGATATTGTTGACATGTCTGATTATCATCAATTCCTGATAAAGGGGAACTCTCTTAAGCCGAAAGGGCTGTTGTCTGATACGTATGTATATACAAGTGATGTGAATACAAATGACTGTTCTCGCTTGAAGAATAAATTTGTGATATTCGAGTATGACATTAACCGTCAGAAAGCCGAGCATCCTGAGGCTGTCATAGTCCCCGGCACTCATAAAGCTCGTTGGATGGTGGACACAATTTCCACACGCTTGAACAATGCAGACTTTATGAAGGTGTTTTCTGCTATTATTGACAATGACAGCGACATTGTCAATAATGCTGCATTTCTCAATCATCTTTGGAAAAAATATAAGTTTGCCTCAGATTTTTATGGCAATGACAACACTCTAATAGTGTCACTCACATATAAAAATGGGGAAAACAAGTCATATTCTTTCCATTCTCCTGAGTTTCTTCGTGGCGTGGTGGAATACCGTTCAATACCATCTGTCGCATAATCATTTTTTCCATTCTTACTTAGTTGCAGCGTATCATATTTAGGGCTGATGGCGGTGGCAGGACTGGGTATGGGCATTTCATCCGGTCGCTCGCATTGGCAAGTTATCTGAAGGATGACTTCGACTGCCATTTCACCACATACAATTCAGTGGATAAGATTCCCACAGACTATCAATTTGCCGAAATTGATAGTCTGTGATTATATTCCCATTGGAGGACGTGATATAGACGAAGCCAATTTCGATTTTATCAATGAGTTAAAGCCAGATGATGTGATAGTAGGCGTAGAGAACCGTGACGGCAACGCAAACGTCAAGTTCCATCAGGCCGACATTGTCGTCAGATTTCCTCTCCGCGAAGGGTTGCAGAGGAGGCATCCGTAACTCGTACGCGGATGAATTCACCCGGTTTGTGGTTGCCTCTTGGGAATACCACCACCTTGTTTTGTGAAGTGCGACCGAAAAGTTCCTCATGGTTACGTTTCGACACCCCTTCCACCAGGACCTCAAATTCCTTGCCTATGTCTTTCCGGTTTGATTCCAGGCTCAGCTCATTCTGTAGAGCTATCATACGGTTGAGTCGTTCGATCTTTACGTCCTCCGGCACATTATCGGGGAGATGTTGCGATGCAAACGTACCCGGACGCTCAGAATATTTAAACATGAAAGCGCTGTCGAACCCGGCTTCCCTCATGAGCGACAGTGTCTGCTGAAAATCCTCTTCCGACTCGTTGTGAAATCCTGTAAACATGTCGGTGGAAAGACCGGCGTCAGGGAGAATCCTGCGTATGGCCGCAACTCTGTCGAGATACCATTCACGGGTATATTTCCGGTTCATGTCTTTCAGGACACTGTTGCTTCCGCTCTGCACCGGCAGGTGTATGTGGCGGGCTATGTTGGGATGCGAAGCAATCACCTCGAGTGTCTCGTCGCTCATGTCTTTCGGGTGAGAGGTAGTGAAGCGGATGCGCATGTCGGGAGCGGCTTCAGCCACCATGGCGAGGAGGGTGGGGAAGGTTATGTTGTCGGTGTTGTCGGTGTTGTCGTTGTTGTCGTTGTTGTCGTTGTTGTCGGTGTTGTCGTTGTTGTCGTTGTTGTCAGTGTTGTCGGCGAGACCATTATTGTGCATTGTGCATTGTGCGTTGTGCATTGCGCATTGTGCATTGTGCATTCCCTCAAACCGGTAGGAGTTGACGTTCTGTCCGAGAAGGGTCACTTCCTTGAACCCTCTGGCCCGAAGGTCGGCAAGCTCGCGGAGGATGCTCTCCGGCTCTCGGCTTCTCTCGCGTCCCCGCGTGTAGGGCACGATGCAGTAGGAGCAGAAATTATTGCATCCGCGCATGATGGAGATGAAGCCGCTCACCCCCGCACTGCCTATACGGCTCGGGATGATGTTGCGGTAGGTTTCCGTGAGGCTGAGTTCTATGTTCATGGCCTTCTCTCCCGCCTCTGCGGCGGCAAAAAGTTCGGGGAGCTGAAGGTAGCTGTCTGGACCAGCCACTATATCCACCCCGTAATCATCTATCAGGACTTTCTTCAGCCGCTCAGCCATGCATCCGATGACCGCAATGATTATCCTGCGACCCTCTTTACGGCTTTTTGCCTTCCAGTGGCTTATGCGTTGATAGATTTTCTGCTCTGCATTCTCGCGTATGGAGCAGGTGTTGAAAATTATGGCTGATGCCTGGTGCTCGTCGTCGGTAAGTTCGTATCCGGCCATTCCCAAAACGGAGGCCACGACCTCGGAATCCGCCACATTCATCTGACATCCGTAGGTCTCTATGCACACTTTTTTCAAAAAAGTGCAGTTTTTATCATTTTCATGTTGAAAAACACTATCCATGCTATTTTATATATGAAATAAATTTCCTAATTTTGTGCAAAATTACGAATAAATAAATTTGTAGCAAAAAAATACCATATAAAACTAACGTCGCACATGAGTATTCCATTCATTACAGCAGAAGAAGCTGCCTCCTACATCAAGAACGGTGACAATGTCGGTCTGTCCGGATTTACGGCCTCCGGAACCCCGAAAGTGGTGACTGTGGCACTGGCCAAGCGTGCCAGGGAATTGCACGACAAAGGACTCCCCTTTAAAATCAACCTCTTCACAGGCGCATCCACCAACGACCATGTTGATGGTGAGCTGTCAAGGGCTGATGCGATAGCAATGCGCACACCCTATCAGTCGCACAAAGACTCGCGCAATGGCATAAACAGCCAGACAATCAATTATTTTGACTCACATCTGAGTCATGTGTCGCAGGATATCCGCTATGGATTCTACGGAGACATCGACGTGGCCATCATAGAGGTGACTGAGATGAGTCCCAATGGTGATGTGGTGCTTGGGGCTGGTCTCGGCATGACCCCTACGCTTGCAAAAGTGGCAAAAAAAGTCATCCTTGAGTATTCCAGCTACTACAAGACATCATTCCGCGGTTTCCACGACAACTATGTATGCCTCGACCCTCCTCACCGCCGCGAGATACCCATCTACAAACCCTCCGACCGAATCGGCTCCACGGTGCTTCACATCGACCCCAAGAAAATCATCGGCGTGGTGCCCTCAAATGCCTCGGAAGGCGTGAAGCCGTTCACTCCGGCCGATGAAGTGACACATACCATCGGAGAGAATGTATGCAACTTCCTCGTGCAGCAATTGCGCACAGGTCTTATCCCCAAGGAATTCCTACCAATACAGTCAGGTGTGGGCAATGTGGCCAACGCCGTGCTTTACGGCCTTGGAGAAAATCCCGAAGTGCCTCCATTCGAGATGTACACAGAGGTGATTCAGGATGCCGTGATGACACTTATGGAGCAGGGACACTGCAAGTTCGCCTCCACTTGCGCCATGACATTCTCGGATGACGCCATGCTTCACTTCATGGAAAACATAGATTTCTTCCGCGACAAGATATTGCTCCGTCCGGGTGAAATCTCCAACCATCCGGAAGTAGTACGCCGACTTGGCCTTATCACCATGAACACTGCCCTTGAGGCAGACATCTACGGCAATGTGAACTCCACGCATGTGCTCGGCACCAAGATGATGAACGGTATCGGTGGCTCCGCCGACTTCACACGCAACGGGTACCTATCCATCTTCTCCTGCCCGTCGATCCAGAAGGGTGGCAAGATATCGGCCATTGTGCCCATGTGCTCACACATAGACCACTCAGAGCATTCAGTGAAGGTGCTTATCACCGAACAGGGTGTGGCCGACCTTCGCGGCAAGGACCCACGTCAGCGCGCCGAGACCATCATAGAAAACTGTGTGCATCCGATGTATAAGGAAATCATGTGGGACTACCTCAAACTTGCAAACAAGGGGACAAAGGCCCACACTCCGCATCACCTTCATGCAGCTTTCGCACTCCACGAGACTTTCATCGACTGCGGCGACATGTCGAAGGTGGATTTCGCCAAGTATTACTGATAACATAAACATTGCACAGTGCACAAATAACTTCGAGACCCAAATGAACATTTCACGAATCATGTATTGTGCATTGTGCATCGCTCAATGTGCATTGATGTCGGCGCAGGATTGCGCCGGCAGAATTTACCCGGAACGCAACGAGGATCTCTCTTTCGAGAATAATCTCGTTGCTTTCCGCATATATGGACCTGAGACGCAGCGCAGAGGTGAGAAATCGTTCGGCTACGACATATTCTGCAAATATCCGGATTCGGGAATGGTGCTTCCTGCCTTATACGGTGAGCAATGCAGCCGCGAAAACTGGGCAAAGGTTGATTCTCTTAAAAAGACTGAAAATGGCCGGGCAAAGGCCAAGGCTTTTGAGGATTCCTTCACGTATCATATCGACCATGGGATGGGAGCCGATTTTTATGCAGTGGGCCCCACGCTCGGATGTGGAGTGGCGGCTCTTCTCAATGAGAATGGGAAGATAGTCTTCCCGTGGTGTCATGAGAAAGCCGAAATTGTAGAGAATGGACCGGATAGATTTGAGGTGGTACTGACTTTCGCTCCGGTTGCAGTTGGAAATGACATTATCACCGAAAAACGCCGCATCTCACTGGAAAAAGATTCATATCTGTGTGATTGCGAAGTCTCCTTTGAAGGTATGACAAAGCCATATACGGTTGTGGTCGGAATGCCACGCCGTGATGACGGACAATCCTTCACTTCCGCAAGGATGGGAGTTGTGGCATACGAGGACCCGACGCAAAGAAAGGACAGCGGTAAAATCCACACAGGAGTGGTGATACCCGGAGGCGCGGAGCGCACTTACGAAGACCAAGGGCATATCCTTGCTGCAAAGACAATTAATGTAGGTGACAAATTCAGATATAAATGGGGATATGCGTGGAGCAAGGGGAATCTCCCTCGCTTTTCAGACTGGCTGAATCATTTGACAAGTCTGTGAATCTCCGACACTTCGGGCACACGCAAAAGATACAGTGTGATTACCGCAGCAGTCAAACCAGAGATGGATTGGACACCCAGGGATATTATGGATGTAGCGTTTAGGGGGCTCTGAATGTCGCCAGAGGGTACAGGCACAAGCCATATAGCACCCGCAGACACAAGAGCTCCCAATATGAAGGGACACAAATCCATCAGCAAATCGCGTTTGCGGTAACCGGTGGATTTGGACACTATTGAGGCTGCTGCAATCCACGTGGCGACAGTGGCTGCCAATTGTCCCCACACCAGAACGTCAAGATTCATTGAGAACACGGTTGCAATCAGTGCCAATACCGTAGTGGTATCCTTCACTATTTCCACTGTGACAATCTGCCTGCCTTTGCCAAGCGACATAATGCAATTGGAATAGAACGATATGAATACCACTCCGATTCCTCGCAGACACAGCACCTGAAACAAGGGTATGGCAACGTCCCACTTTGTGCCGAACAGGGCATGAAACAAACTTTCACCGCAGCAGGCTACAATTACCAACCCAGGTATGGTCAGCATTGCGGCAAACCTATCCACACGCTTCATGTAGCGATGAAAAGTGACCATGTCGTCCTGCACGCCGGCCAGCAGCGGCACAAATGAAGATGTGAGAATCTGCGAAAGAGAGGCACTTCCCATTTTACTCCATTTGTCGGCCTGAGAATAGACACCAAGCTGAGCGAGTGAATACCACTTGCCGATTACAAACTGATAGATGTTTTGAATAATGGTATTGAGCATCTGGGTGCTGAAAACACTCAACCCTAAATGGCGGATGTCGCGGAGTGTTCTCATTGAGAAAACCGGTATCGGTTTCCAATGCCCTATAATCCAAAGCCAGCCGCTCTTGATGCCGGCAAGTGCCACAGACTGCCATACAATGGCCCAGGCTCCATACCCGGCCAAGGCAAGCCAGATGCCTATGGTGGCCGATATGGATAAGGCAATGAGGTCGGCAATGGCTATCTGCTTCACGTCCATACGCTTCATCAGCCGATTGGTCTGGACTATCCCAAGTCCGGTAAGCACAAATGTCAGGAACATCACCCGGCTCATCGCCACCAGACGGTTATCGCCGAAAAAATCGGCAATATATGGTGCACAAGCATAAAGTAAGGCATATACAACCACGCTGACAGCAAGATTAAACCAAAAGACAGTGCTGTAGTCTTCCTCATCCGGATTTTTTTTCTGGAGCAATGCCGAGCCGAAGCCGGAATCAACAAAAAGAATGGCAAAGGCCTGGAAAATTGCCAATACTCCTACAAGGCCGAAGTCCTCCTTACTCAATAGAATGGCAAGAAATATCCCGCTGACTCCATAAAGAATCTGAGTGGAAATCCGGTCGATGGAATTCCACTTCAGAGTGCTTGCAGTCTTTCTTTTGAGTTCACTTTCCCCCATCCCCACTCAATGTTTATTGCTTTTTACTTCCCTCTTCATCCCATTCCATCTTGAAGAGTTTGGCACCGCCTTTCTTGTCTATTTCCGGATCACCCTTGTAATAAATCTTTGTGGTGCCGATTCCTCTGACCTTAAGTTCATTTACCGGCCAGCAACCTATAGAGCCATTGCCAATAATGGGATTGCAATCAACCTCTGCGGCCTCCAGTCGGTCGGCCTGTATTGTGCCGCTTCCGTACATCTTGAATTTTGCGATCTGGCAATGTCCTTCAATGCTGATGGTGCCGTTGCCGGTCTTGATGGCGGCGGATATCTTTGTGGCCTTAAGATTATTGGCCACTATTGTGCCATTGCCCATAAGTGTCAGGCTGATTTCACTGCAGGGTGCGGCCTGGTCTATTTTCAACGTTGATTCGGAGGAGATGCTTGCCTGTTTGAGGAAATCCGAATAAACATAGAGCGTTGGCAATTCGGGATCGTCAACGTAGGATGTCTCGACCTGTATGCGCAGTTTATCGCCATTGCTATTGATGATGAATGCTTTGGCGTATTTTTGGTCGCCCTCGTATCTCACACGGCTTGGAGTGCCATCACCTCCAATATAGATCACATTGACATTGTCATCTACTTGGATTTTGGAAAATTGGCCCACTGGAAGTGTGAATTCTTTGGCACTGACAGTCAAAGCCACAAGAATAAATGCAATTATTGATGATATCTTTTTCATAATTATTGAAGTTTGAATACTGATATGACAATGTTTATGTGTCAAAGTTTAAAAAAGCGTTCCTCTATATATGATAACAAATCCTCCAGCTCTTTTTCCTTCTCCACCCTCAAAAGTCGTATGCGTGTCTCACGGAAATCCGGGATTCCCTTGAGTAGGGGAGTGGCTGCGAGATGCCGGCGCACGTGAAGTATCCCGCGGTATTCATCTATCCGGTCGATTGATTCCCTGATTTGCCGACGAAGCAACGAAAATTTCTCCGCATCAGTGATTTCAGCAGTCTTGCCTGATTTCAGGAATTCAGTTACCTCGCGGAATATCCATGGAGCCCCGAAACTTGCGCGACCGATCATCACACCATCCACCCCGTAAAGGTCGAAGGCATCCTTGGCCTGCTGTGGTGTCTTTATATCTCCGTTGCCGATTATCGGTATCTCCATCCGAGGGTCGGCCTTGACTTCTCCAATAAGAGTCCAGTCGGCATCGCCGGTGTACATTTGAGAGCGGGTGCGTCCGTGTATGGTGAGGGCCTTAATGCCGCAGTCCTGGAGTCTTGGTGCCAAATCTGTGATTATTTTGTTTTCACAATCCCAGCCGAGACGAGTCTTGACCGTGACGGGAATGTTGACTGAACTCACCACGGCTTTGGTGATGGCAAGCAATTTTTCGGGGTCGCGAAGCATACCGGCACCCGCGCCCTTGGCAGCGACCTTCTTGACCGGACATCCGAAATTTATATCCAGTATGTCGGGCTGTGCGCTCTCCACCATCTTGGCCGCCTCCACCATGGCATCGGCATCGCGGCCATATATCTGTATGGCCACCGGACGCTCCCTGTCGTCGATGGTGAGTTTGCGGGTCGTAGAGTTTATGTTTCTGACCAGTGCCTCTGCTGATACAAACTCAGTATATACGAGCGAAGCACCTTGTTCGCGGCAGATTAGACGAAAAGACGGGTCTGTGACATCTTCCATCGGGGCAAGCATCACCGGACGCTCTCCCAATTCTATCTTGTCGATTCTCATAATATGGAAAGGCGGGAACATTGATTGCCCGCAAGCAGTTCGGCCACACTCCTCAGTTGATCTCCAGTCACAGTGCGAATGCGCTCTGCTGTGTGGCTTATATCGTGTATCACCCCATAATGAAGCAGGCTTTTGCCCATCGACATAGCTATATGCTCACGATTGTCGCTGCTCACAAGCAGTTGACCGCAATACTGTGTCTTGATTTTCTCCAGAAGCCTCGGTGTCATTGTCTTCTGAGCAAGTTTGTCAAGCTCGCGTCTTGCTATCTGAAGGCATTTCTTCACGTTGTCCTTGTCACAGCCAATGTAGATTGACAAAAGTCCCGTATCACTGAAATTGGAAATGAAACTATCCACAGTATAGACCAATCCTCTTTTCTCGCGCAATTCGCGGTTGAGAATGCTGCTCATGCATGGACCCCCGAGATAATTGTTGAGCAGATACAGTGCATATCGTCGGTCGTCATGACGGCTGAAGGTGCGTGCTCCATAAATGGTATGTGCCTGGAAACCGTTGTTGTCGATTACTTCATCAAATTGAGGCACAGCAGAGGGCACGATGCGTTCGCGCCGCTTATCTGCAAAATTGAGGATACCGAAATATCTGTCAACTTTTCGGATAATCTTTTCGGGGTCAACAGGTGCAGAAATATATACCACCATATTTCCGGGTGTATAATTCAGGTCGAGAAACTGTCTGCATTCCCTTCCGGTGAGTGCGTGAACACTTTCGGGCGTACCAAGTATATTGTGGGCAAGTTCATTTCCTGAGAAAATCCTTTCCTCATATTCATCATACACATTTTCAGATGGAGAGTCGAGATAGGATTTTATTTCCTCTACCACCACCTCCTGCTCCATGGCCACTTCGTGTTCGGGAAAAAGAGAATTTGCTATAATGTCGGCAAGCAATTCCAATGCTCTGTCTTCATAGCCGGCGGGCGCTGACGTGTAGATAATGGTATCTTCTTTTGAAGTGCATGCATTCAGGTCGCCACCAATACTTTCCATGCGAGAGGAAATGGCAGCGGAAGAACGCTTCCACGTTCCTTTGAAAATCGTGTGTTCCACAAAATGGGCCAGTCCATGGCGGTTTGGACCCTCATCCCGGCTTCCGCTGCCAACTGCCACGCCTATGTATGAAACCAAGGCATCGCATCTGTTGACCGCTACCCTGAGTCCGTTGTGTAAGGTATGTGTTGTATAATCCATGTTTTATTAACACATGCTTAGACAAGATGAGAGATAATGGTCTCGCGGTCGCCGGGGAGAAGATCTATCACCGGAATCTCAATCATTGTGTAGGCTCCGGGAGCAAGACGCATGGCAGCGCGTGCCACACATACAAGCAACTGTGCTGTAAGAGCCGGATTATTTATCGACATATTGAATTCAAACCGCTGGTTCTGTGTCTTTCCTGAAACTCCCTTGCGCACCATGTGGACTCCATGACCCATGTCCTTTACTTCATCCACACTTTCCACCGCCATGACATGCGTCTCATCAGAAGCAAAATAAGGATCCTCCTTCACTGCTTTTGCCACGTCTTCCAGCTTTGCGCCTTCTTCAAGCTCTACATACACCATGCGGCGATGCATTCCGTCGCCTTTGGGCATCGTCATTGAGAGGGCATCTTTCACACCCGGCTTTGACTTAACGCATACGGTGTGACCCATGCTCATGCCCGGTCCGAAATTAGTGTAGGTGATACCTTTGGGCGCGGCCGCCTGCATCAGAGTGCGCACTACAGAGTCGCTGCCAGGATCCCAGCCTGCTGAAATCACCGACACTTTCCCGGCTTTCTTGGCAGCCGCGTCAAGACTGCGGCGAAGGTCGAGTATAGAGGTATGAATGTCGAAGCTATCGACCGTATTGATTCCCATGGCAAGGTACTGAAGAGCATATTTCTCCACCTCTCGTGTGGGAGTGCACAGGATGGCCACATCTACCGGTCCGAGGTCATGGATATCGGCGACTACCTTATATGGTTTCAGTTCATCCGGAATTTCCGACACATTGCGGCGTACAATTCCGGCAATCTCAAAATCAGGGGCAGCCTCAAGCGCCTGCACTGTGAAGTGGCCTATATTGCCGTAGCCTACTACGGCAGCACGAATCTTAGTCATATTAATTGGTCTTTATATTTTCAAATTTCTCTATTCATGATACATCATGGTTCATCATGATTTTACGTGGTCTCAGTGACTGCCTGTGGATGGCAACGCCTCTAAGGCATAACCGCGTTCCTTCAGCATTCTAAGGATGGGAGGTAGAGCGACCCGGAGTTTGTCGATCGATTTAAGTGAATCGTGGAAATTTATGATACAACCCGGACGAACATACCTGCTGACTATATCAACAATCATGTCTGCCGTTTGGTCGGGGCGATAGTCGAGCGTATTGAGATCAAACATCACCACCTTGTAGCCTGCATCAGCAAGTGCCTTTTGTTGCGACGGCCACATAAGCCCGTGAGGCGGACGGAAAAGCTGCGAATGCAGATATGTGTCGGCAAGTGCAACGTCGGCCATCAGGGTCTCTTTCGAGTCCTTATATGGAGGCCGGTGATGAAATGTATGGTTGCCTACCGCATGGCCGGTATCCTTCACCGCCTTAAGGAGCGCAGGATACTTCCGGGCGTTGTCGGCTACCATGAAGAAAGTGGCTTTGGCCTCAGACTCTTTTAGCATTGAAAGCAGATGGGGGGTTGATTCCGGAATAGGACCGTCGTCAAATGTAAGATATACGGAAGGCTTTTCGCTCCAGAGCCGAAATAATACGTCTCGGCGGAATGCGAAAAGCCGTAGTATCTTGGGAATGCGAATCATAGACCCTGATGCGAATCGCTCAGGCGCTTGGCCCTTGCCTTGTCGAGTTTCTGATATTGCTCATACTTCTGGAGATTCTCCTCTTTTCCTCCACTCTGAAGATAGTATTCTATCACGGTGTATAGCACAGAGTCGATTTGTCGCTCATCTTCCGACCGGGCTGCATATTCATCAGGTGTCAGCGTTGCCATCTCATTGGCTATCTCACAATATTTGGCTATCTCAATCTCGAACTCCTGCCATGTGATACCGTCGGTGCCCGACTGCTGTGCGCTCTTTGCACCGAGATAGCGTTCGTATTGCTTTCTGAGGTCTTCCTCAGAAAGCCCGTTCTGCTTCAGCACTTCATCCACCTTCTTTGGGTCGCCGCCATATTTTTTGTATAGCTCAATGATGTGATAATACTGATATGGAATCAAAGAATTCTCATAGGTCAGGGAAGGACTGTAGCCAAAACTGATGCGGAGCATGTCGTTGTAGTTGACATTTTGACTATATTTACTGATAAGACCGAGAAGTTGCTCGCGACCTTTCTCCAGACGCTTCTTATCGCCAAGCACACTTGGGTCGCCAAGCTCGCAATTGAGCTGTGCGAGGGAAATTGCAGTGGAAAGGGAATATGGAGCCACCTTGTCGCTTACCTTTGCCTCCACGAGGTCGGTCACTTCAGCAGACTGACGGTATTTCTCCTTTGCCTTCAAGCTGTCGCCCGATTCCATAGCCATGTCGCCCTCGGTCAGCAATTGGGATGCCACATCCACCATTGAAGTGCGGGTGGAGACAAGCATCCGCCGTGCCGTCTCATCATAATATATCTTGTTGCTGTCGGAAGCCTTGTCCGCTCCGCCCCATAGATAATTCTTCACCACATTGTATGCACGGTCGGTGCGCGGAGCCATGTCGGCCTGGATTGTAGGCACAAGCTGATGAACCATACCGGTGCTTCTTACGTAGGGTGTGAGTCCGAGATGATAATCCGGGCCAACAGTAGAGCACCAATAGATTGGACGAGGCCAACCATTGGCAGCATTGGTGGCAATAATGTCATACATCAGTATTTCGCCAAGTCCTATATATCCTTTACCCATAAACGAACCAACCTGAGACAAATCAATCACTATCTCATCTTCTATCAGCAATGAGTCTTCAGGTGCGACAAGTCCGCGCTCCATTACAACTTTCTTATCCACAGGAATTGTAAGAGTGGATGCCGACAACATTGGATACCCATACTTGTTGTCGCCTTTGTTCGCATACAGTTGTCTGAGAGCGGTGAGCATGTCGGATTGTCCACCGCGTCCCGGAAGTGTCACGTCAAGTTGTCCGTAGGCATAATCCGATGGCTGTGCAGTGAAATCTACCGGGGCTGCCTCGTAACTCTGCATTCTCTGCTGGTTGGCATACCAGTCGGAGTTTAGATAACTTAAATTGATTATCTTCACATCCGGACGCACACCTTCCACTTCCTGTACATACCACAATGGGAAGGTATCGTTGTCACCATTGCAGAATACTATAGCGTTAGGTTCAAGACTATTCAGATAGTTGATGGCATAGTCGCGCATTGCGTATCGTCCGGAGCGGTCATGGTCGTCCCAAGTCTGCGACACCATCTGTAGCGGCACAAGCACAGATACGCCGGCGGCAGTCCATGCAAAAGCAGTCTTTAGATCTTTCTTCTTATTTACAGGCAGCATACACAGAAGTTTCCACAGACAAGCCACTCCCATGCCAATCCAGATTGCAAACGCATAGAAACTTCCGGCAAACGCATAGTCACGCTCACGCGGCTGGTTGGGCACCTGATTGAGATAAAGCACGATTGCAATACCTGTCATGAAGAACAGGAAGAATACCACCCAGAACTGCTCGATGCCACGTCGCCCCTCGAACGACTGCCAACATAGGCCAAGCAGACCGAGCAAGAGGGGCAGCATATAGAATACGTTGTGTGCCGGATTGTTCTTGCCGAGGTCATCGGGCAACAGACTTTGGTCGCCTAATCGTGCGTTGTCGATAAACGGTATGCCTGAAATCCAGTTGCCCGCATCCAGTTCGCCAGCCTGATTGTTGATGTCGTTCTGTCGTCCTGCAAAGTTCCACATAAAGTAACGCATGTACATGTGGTTGAGCTGGTAGTTGAAGAAATATGCGAGGTTCTGGCTAAATGAAGGTTTGAAGGCATATTTAGGCGGATATGCCACCCGTCCGGTCATCTCGTTATATTGAGGCTCGACATTGATGTCAAGTTCCGGTATCTCGTTTCCGTCACGGTCAATGGCATGAATCTCCACAAGGTTGGAACTTGTGGTGTCAAGGTTGACCCATTGCCGATATTGGCCTTCATGCTGGCGGCTGTAGATGCGCGGGAAAAGCATATTGAGTTCCGGATTATACACCGGTTCGGACTTGTAGTCTTTCTTCACGTAATAATCCTTGTGTGTTTCAGCAAGACGATTGTTGTCTGCAATCTCATCCGTCGTAAGGAAGCCATATTCCGACTTTACCTTGGCGCCTTTCACACCCTTCACGTAGAGCGGCTTTCCGGGATTCACCACTGAATTATACTGAGGGGTGGTGAGGGTGATTGGATACCCGTCCTGTGTGTGCCCGAGAGTGTCAGTATATGCACCGACCTGCTGTTTCTGCACCTGAGAATATAGTGTCTCACCATAAATCAGCGGATTTTCACCATATTGCTCGCGGTTAAGATAAGTGGCGAGGTCAAACACATTGTCGGGGGCATTCTGGTTCATCGGAGTGTCGGCTGTGGAGCGGATGAGAATCAGGGCATAACTGCTGTAGCCCACGAAAATCATGGCCATACTCCAGGTGACAAGGTTTAGCACCCGCACCGGCACGGCCTTTGCGAAATACCCCCACAACAAAGCTGCAAGCAATACCAACAAAAAGACACAAAGCCAGATTCCGTTTCCAATCCAAAGCACACCCGATACAACAACCGCAGTCATGAAAGAGATGCGTATCATGTTGGCGCTGTTCTGCTTCTTCATCGACCATATTGCCCAGACAAAAACAGCAAGCATCACCACAGCGTAGGCAAGGGCGCCGCTGTTGAAACCCATGCCAAGAGTATTGACGAAGAATAGTTCAAACTGCTGGGCCACCTTGATGAATCCCGGCACAAGTCCGTAGAGTACAAAGAAGATTATAGCAAACGACACGAGGAGTGCAGCAAGCGATTTCTTCACGTTCATGTTCTTCCATTTGCGATATGCAAACACAAGCACGATGGCGGGGATACAGAGGAGATTGAGCAAATGGACGGCAACACTGACACCGATGATGTATGCGATAAGCACAAGGTATCTGTCGGCATTGGGCTGTCCGTAGCGATTCTCCCACTTCAGAATCAACCAGAACACGAGAGCCGTACAGAATGAAGAGAATGCATACACCTCACCTTCCACAGCAGAGAACCAGAAAGTGTCGCTCCAGGTGTAGGCGAGCGAACCGACGAGAGCCGAACCCATTATCACCACATATTTGGACATCGGCAATTCACCATCATAGTCATCTGCCACTATAAGACGGCGCACGAGATGGGAAATGGTCCAAAAAAGCAGCAGGATGGTCAGAGCCGACAGAAGCCCGCTCATGGCATTGACCATAAGAGGTATGTAGGTCGGATCGGGAGCGAAATTCACGAAGAAGCGACCCACAAGCATAAAAATCGGGTTGCCCGGCGGATGTCCGACCTCGAGTTTGTCAGCCTGGATGATAAACTCCCCGCAGTCCCAGTAGGAGGCGGTAGGCTCAAGCGTGAGCCAATAGGTGGCAAGTGCAATCAAGAAGACAAACCAGCCACCTATGTTGTTGATTAGATTGTATTTTTTCGTTATCATAATTTTGAGGTTTAAGGTTTAAGGTTTAGGGTTTAATTTGTTGACTGGAAAACCGGACTGCCTTAAACATCATACCTGAAATCAAGTTTGTGATATTATCTTGCAAATTTAATATTTTTTTGTCATACGGCAAAAAAGTTTTCATCGTTTCCGCCGTTTTCATCGTTTCCAGCGATTCTTTGCAGCCTTCGCATTGTCACAGATTATTCACTCACGGTATCAGAAAAGGCGAGGCTGGCAGGGTCCGTATGACCTGCGGTGGTGAGGGGTAAGACCCAGAGTGTCGAGGGCTTCAAGATGCTCTTTTGTGGGATAACCCATGTTTCTTTCCCAACCGTAGCCCGGACATTCTTTGGCAAGTCTCTGCATCAGTTCGTCGCGATGGGTCTTTGCAAGTACGGATGCCGCAGCAATACTCATGTAGGTGGCGTCTCCTTTCACCACTGTATCACAAGCCACGTTGCGCCATGGCTTGAACCTATTGCCATCCACTATAACATGCTCCGGCACAATGCCAAGGGCATCAAGCGCACGCTGCATTCCAATGATAGAAGCATTGAGAATGTTTATGCGGTCTATTTCTTCAGGGCTTACCATTACAACTGCCCATGATATAGCCTCTTTTTCAATAATAGGGCGCAACTGTTCCCTTTGTTTTGCCGTCAGTTGTTTGGAATCATTCAGTAATTCGTTGTTGAAATCAGGAGGCAGGACAACCGCAGCGCAACTCACAGGGCCGGCAAGACATCCGCGCCCCGCCTCGTCGCACCCGGCCTCCACCACACCCTCGGTCATATATTTTTTCAGCATGTTTTTATTCAGGACTATAGGGTACTCTTTTAACCCTCAACATTGGTAAGCGAATGTAGAATTGTTGGTTTGGCGACTATGCCTTTCCCTTTGCGGCCATTGATGGCTATGGGAAGGGGATCCCGGAATTCGACCACCCTTAGTTGACCTTTCTCGTAAATGGCGGGTTGTTCGTTCAGGTATGCCTCGTCGAAGAAACCATTGTCTGCAGCGGGGTCCACCGTGAAGTATCCCACTCCGAAGGAGGTGAGATTCTGGAAGAAATGGGTGCCTTGCGATGGCTCAATGCGATAGCCGCGCATAGCATACTCCACAATTACCCGCGCTCCGGCTATCTGTGGCCAGCGTACTGGAATGCCAAGTGCAGAGTCGCTTGATCCCCAGCGTCCGGGCCCTATCAGTACGTATGGGCGGTTTTGCTCAAGCATCATGCGGTTTACAGCCTCCACATCCTGAGCCAATTCCACATTATGTGCCGGGTCAAAACCTTCGCTTCGCACATATACCACAGTCTTGACATTGTCCATCATGCCATGGCCAAGCGCTGACTCGCTCTTCACAATCAGTTTGGAGTCAGGCACATCGAGCATAGAGTCGTCAAGCATTTCTTTCCTATCAACAATCGGACGCATCTGAAGCCAATAAAGAGTGCCCTTGAAGTCGCTTTTGTTGGCATCGGGGGCGATAAGTCCGGCAAACTCGATTTCCACGGGGCGTCCCATTTCATATTGACCGGTGGCAAGCATCAGTTCGGTGGCTTTAGCGAGCGGATACACGTTTTGTTTCAATACATTTGCGAATGTAAGTAATTTTCGTCCTGCTCCAAACTCGCTGTCGCGTATCATGTAGTCGTTGAGGTCAAATGTGGATACAAGGAATTTTAGTGCGCCGGTCTTGAATGCCTCAGCCACAGTGATTCTCTTGAGGTTGAAGGCATCGTTGGTGCTGAAATCAGTGGCTTCGGAGTGCTGAAGCGCATAGATGTGCTTCTGAGTGTCGCGCAGGGCAAGTTGCACGGTCGAGGTCTGCAGGGCTTTGCCCGGATGCTTTGGCGAGAAGCGGAGTGCCAGTCCTCCATCGACTATATATTTTCCAAGTCCGGCCGCAACCTCCACCACTCCTTCCTCGGCTTGCTCGTCTCCGACGGGATAATAGTTGAGCGACCGCCCGACTCCGGAAAAAGATGGGAAATACAGTTCACCATGTTCTTCTCCTATCACTTCCTGAAGAATCACAGCCATCTTTTCCTGGTCGATGACATTGCTTGTGGCGTTCATATACGACTTCGAGTCAGCGAAGAATACGGATGCATACACACCTTTCACGGCATTGCACAGTTGCCTCATCATCTTCTCCCGATTGTCGAGATGCGGAATCATGTAGGTGGAATATATACCGGCAAATGGCTGATAATGCGAATCTTCAAGCAAAGAGCTGCTGCGCACGGCAAGTGGTCTATCTACTACATCGAAGAGATATTCGAAATCATCTTTAAGGCTCTTGGGGAGTTTTGCGTTGAGGAATGTACGGAGTATCTCATCGTCGGATGTATCGCTTAGGGCTATGGGGTAGAGATTGTTGGACTCCATGAACTCATCGAATATATCCGTGCATATCACCACGGTGCGAGGTATGCGGATGCTTATTCCGTCGAGATTGTCAAATTCAGGATGACGCTTTATTATCTGGTCGATGAATGCGAGTCCGCGTCCTTTCCCGCCGAGTGAGCCTTGGCCTATGCGGGCAAAACTGCTATAGCGGTCAAAGCGTCCCTTTCGGAAAATTGCCACCACACCTCTGTTTTTCATTCGCCTGTATTCCACGATGCAGTCGAAAATCATCTGCCTCACGAGGGGTGCTTGCTCCATGCTCTCAAACCGAAAACTGTTGAGCGCTTCCGCAATAGGGAAAATGGCACGGCTGTAGAGCCATCGTGAGAAGTCATTGTTGGCACAATGTCGAAACAGAGCTTCAGAGGGTATGTTGTTGACCTGCATCTGTAGGTCTTTCAGTTCGTGGAAGCGCATAAGTTCATTACCGGTCAGAGGGTCTTTCACGATGAAGTCTCCGAAACCGAAGAGGAAATCTACAGCCTTGCCAAGATCCTGGGGCAGAGTCTTGCTGCTTTTGTCAAGGAATGTCAGTCTCATGGCCTGGGCAATGTGGCGGTTGGCTGTTTCCTGACTCTCAAGAATGATAGGTATGAAAGGGTTTCGCTCATGCACGTATGCGGCAAAACGCATACCGGCATGAGGATCCTTCACGCCGCCGCGTGGAAACCGAACGTCGCTAATGATTCCAAGCAGGTGCTTCCCATATCGGTCAAAAAGTTGCTGAGCCTCTTCATAGTCTCGGGCAAGAAGCACTTTCGGTCGCCCACGCATGCGAAGCATGCGTTCGTGGTCGTTGAGCGCTTCAGTGGAGAATTCCATAGATTGCTTAAGGAGGTGCTTGAAAAGATGTGGCAGAATCGAACTGTAGAAACGGATGGAGTCCTCCACAAGCAGTATGCATTGCACCCCAACATCGAGAATGTCGATTTCGGCATTCATACGGTCTTCCATCAGCTTGATGATAGCAAGTATGAGGTCCACGTTCCCAAGCCAGGAAAACACATAATCTACACCGGAGAGGTCTTCGTTGGCAATTCTCCGCCTTACTTCTTTGGAGAAAGGAGTTAATACCACGAATGGGATGTCGGGATATAGCTGCTTGATTTTTTTAGCTTGTGTGAATGTGTCGGTGACATCCACGCCAGGCATTGCCATTATGAGGTCGAAACTCTTTGTGTCCAGCCGATCGAACGCTTCCTCGTAATTCGCCACCATGGTGAATCGTGGCGGTGAGCTTAGGTTAAGCGCCACGTATTCGTAATATACCTGTTCCTCCACGCGTCCGTCTTCTTCCATCATGAAGGCATCGTAGGGGGTGGCAATAAGCAAAACAGAAAAGACACGCTTTTGCATCAGGTCTGCAAAAGCCGTGTCTCTAAGATGTATATTCCGCGGTGTGCGGTCGTTATATGCGTTCACTTCTTGTCATTGTTTCATTTGCGACTCGAGAAATTTCTCAAGGGCTGCTGTCATGGAGGGAGTTTCCGGGGTCGGTGCGCTGAAGTCAAGGCGGAATCCGGCTTCCTCTACGGCTTTTGCAGTTGTGGGGCCGAAAGTGCCGATGAATTTGCCATTCTTGGCCTGGTCGAAGTCGGGAAAGTTCTTTTCAAGCGACTTGATACCTGACGGGGAGAAGAACAGAAGCACGTCATAATCAAACGGTTCATCAGGTGTGAAGTCGTTGGTAAGTGTGCGAAACATAACGGCCTTTGTCAGGTCAATGCCGAGTTTCTCAAGGCTTGTACTGTCTTCATGATTCTGGTCGCTGACAGGCATAAGGAATTTCTCCTTCTTTATTTTATTTACAGCTGCAAGGAATTGTGGGTCGGTGAGTTTCCCAGTGGTGCCAAAAGCTATCTTGCGCTTGCGATATACGATATATTTCTGAAGATATAGGGCTATCTGTTCGGTGGTGCACACGTATCGCATGTCATCGGGGACGTTAACCCTTGATTCCTCGCACATACGGAAATAGTGGTCCACTGCTGTGCGCGATGTGAAAATAATCGCAGTGTAGTCGGCAAGATTGATTCTCTGCGGACGGAATTCCTTGACAGTCAGTCCTTCTACTTTTATCATTGAGCGGAATACCACTTCCACTCCATATTTTTGCGCTATGTCATAGTATGGGCTTTTGCCAGATGCAGGTTGTGGTTGAGACACCAAAATCTTCTTTATCATCTTTTCAATTTTTCACTTAGCCTAATTTTGCTTTGTTTTATAATAGATTAACCCAGCAATGAACTTGCCAGGCCAAAGGTTATGGTCATTGGTATTATTTCCAGACTGCAAAGATAATATAAAAAAACGACCCACAACGAACTTTCTGTAAAAAAAATGCGAAATCCTTTAACAATAAATACGATTTTCACTAAAATTAACATAAAGAGGCCAACAATGGTGATTGTGGGTGAATATTCAGGGTAGGCAAGGGCAATCAAGGCGAGAGGAAGAAATACTGCACCTCCAAGGGCTATGGAAGACGTGAATCCGCGCACCCACATCTTAGTGTGAAGGTTGTCGCTGAAGACATGGCCAACGGAATAATATGTCAGCCACATCAGCCCTGTGTATGCACAGGCCAGGCCCATGCATATACCCATTGGAATCAGGATTCCTTCGTAGCTTATTGTGATGTCAGGTATGTCTGCCGGCGACCACACAAGGTTGCCATAATGTAAGACTCCTTTGCATAGCAGAACTCCGAGACTGCATGATGACAGCAAGACGGCAAAGAGCATAAAAGATGTCTCTCTCACTGTGACATCAAACATATTCTCGCGTTCCCGAACGCCTATTACATCGCGCAGGAATGCACCTGCAAACTTGAAGTTTCCTTTCACGCGTGTGCAAGTAAGGAAGAAAATCACAAATAGCAGTAAATAGATCCAGCTCACATCGTTTTGGTCTATGGTAAAATGCAGTCCGTTCATTTCATCCAACCTTCTTTTCTATACCAGTCAATACTTTCCGACACTCCGTCGTTGAGAGATGTTGGTGCTGTAAATCCAAAAGACTCTTTTGCTTTGCTGACATCAGCACTCCAGTTGCGTTGCTTCATGATGTTGTATTTGTCTGTGTTGAGTGTGGATGGTTTGCCCCTTACAATTCCGATTTTTTCCGACACCCAGCTGACTGCCTTCGTACCCCATAGAGGCACTTTCACCGGAATGATGAGTTTCTTGCCGAGTTTATGCGCCACAAGCGAACGAAACTCCGCCTGGGAATAAGCGCGCGGTTCTGCAATATTGTAAATCTCCCTTACGGGTGCCTTCTCCAAAGCCTCATACACCGCAAGAGCAAGATCCGGTGCATATATGAAGGTCAGAAGTTGCTTACGGAATCCTACGGAGAAATCAAAACCCTTGCGCATAGCGTCAAACATCAGGAAATAATCCCTGTCGCGCGGACCATATATGCCGGTGCATCGGAATATGATGTAAGGCACAGAATGCATCTGAAGCAGCATTTCCGCCTTCAGTTTCGAAGCCCCATATCGTGTGTTGGGTTGCGGTATCATCTTTTCATTGAAAGGGGTATATTCTCCTTCGTTGCCCGGTCCCATGGCAGATAGCGAACTTATGTAGAGAAATTTCTCCGGCATCATCCCTGTTCGTTCGAGAGTCTCCACAAATGTGCGGAGAAGGTCATGGTTGATATGGTCGAACTCCTTATAGCGCAAACATTTCGTAGCACCGAGGTTATATACAATCCAGTCCCATTTCTCACCAGCCGGAAGAGTTTCCGTAAGGGCACGTTCCACTTCGGCCGGACTCTCGAAATCGAAGACCACCTTCTTCACACCATCCTTGGGAAACCATCGGGTGGATGTGGATTCCCTCACTCCGGCATATATTTCGAAATCGGGATGCTTCACCCCTTCCGCAAGAAGGTGGGAGCCGAGAAAACCTCCGGCTCCCACTATCAGTACTTTCTTCATTCAGCAATCGCTTTGTATGTTTTGTTTCCTTTCTTCACTATATGTATTTCTCCCTGCACAGGATTCTTTATCCTGATGCCCTGGAGATTGAAATATTCAGCGGGGGAGTTTTCATCGTAATTGCCGATGGTCTCGACTTCGTTCACTGCGGCTGTGCCTATCACAATGTAGCAGTTGGCCGGAACAGTGACCTTACCTACCGATGCATCAAATGTGCTTTCGTTGCCGTATGATGTGGATAGAACCTTGTAGTCGGCATTGTCTTTTGTTGGGAAATCGAAACTGAAGGTGATGGCCTTATCCACATTGGGGTTTATGAATGTAAACACGCTTCCTGTTCCTGCCACAGACTTCATTGTGCGTCCGTTTGCCCAATTGGAAGCTTTGCACGCTGATGTGAAAGAGGCATCCTTTGCAAATATTTCGGGATTGCCGTTGCGGATTGCCGCGAGTTCACTGTAGCTTTGCACAAGACCCGCGCGATATGGGTTGCTGAGCATGTTCCAGTTCACAGTCTTGGGGTCTGTGTTGTTGCCACCATCCTCGTTCTTTGTGTTTTCCTCATTGCCCATTTCAGAGAATTGCCATATCATATGTGCCCCCGGAGCCATAAACATCTGGGCTGCTGTGCTTCCGAGGCGTATCATAGCGGTTTTGGTCTGCTGCACCTGGCTCACGCCAAAAGCCCGCTGCTTGTAGGCAAGCCTTTGTTCGTCATGGCTCTCAAGATAGCTTACGGTAGAACCCCATGTCCTTCCCCAGTTGGGAGCATAGAAACCTTCAAGTCCGGAATTGTCCTGATATCCCATGGCAAACTGGCATCCTTGCTCATTGAGATTACTCCAGTTGAGCTGACCGAATTCTGCCATCGCATTCTCCTCTCTCGCCTCTGCAAGGTTCTCATTAATGAAGTAGGCGTTGGGGTTGACCTCATCCATTGCAAGCTGAATGGCACGCATATTGTCAATGCGGCTTTGGTTGAAGGCGTTGGTGGCCGCATCTCCGCTGTTGGCGTAGGAATCGTTAAGGCCGAGACCCTTCACAAGGTCAAATCTGAAACCATCCACCTTATATTCTTCCAGCCAATATTTCACACAGTCATACCATTGCTGCCTTACAAGCGGATGTCCCTGATTGAAATCATTGAGTACGCTGTAGGCATGGGGGGCAGTGGCATTGTACATGGGATTGCTGCCAACAGGATACATCCTATACCATGGATGTTGCCAGTCACTTTGGTTAAACACCATGTCGAGAATCACCGCTATTCCCTGGCGGTGGCATTCATCGATGAATGCCTTGTAGTCGTCGGGAGTGCCGTAAGCCTTGTCGGGAGCAAAATAGAAGTTGGGATTATAGCCCCAGGATATGTTGCCGTTGAACTCGGTGATGGGAAGGAGTTCCACCGCATTGATGCCCAAAGATTTCAGATATGATATCTTTTCCATGGCAAGACGCACCGTGCCGTTGCCTCTGGCCTGGCCTTCAGTACCCGTGAAATCGCGGATAAGAAGTTCATAGATAATGAGATTGTCTTTATCCACACCCTTGAAATCCTTCACCTTCCAGTCATAGTCGTTTATGTCTGATTTATATACCGCCAGACACACATTGGGCACTTTGCCTGCAGGGTATGCCGGAAGATTCGGGAATACAGATGCCGGAATGTACTTGTCATTGTCCGGATCAAGCACAAGACGTGCATACGGGTCGCCCACGCTTATGGTGCCATCTACAAGATAATAATAGAGATATGTCTCCCCATCCTTAATGCCCGAAATGGTCTGCCAGAAATATTGGATACCATCTACCGTATCCACATACATTGCGCCCGACTCAGTTTCGGCATAGTCGTTCCAGCTGCCGATAATGCTGATACTACTTTTGCCTGGGGCGGCAAGACAGAATGTAACACTACCGTCGGAATTGCGCACGCCCCCCATCACAGGTTTGCCACCCGGATATGGTTTCGATTCTGCCTGCGTGGGTGTATCCTGGCCTTGCGACATCACATCAAGGAATATGTCGCCACCTCCTACGGCACGTCCGCTTTTCGTCCCATCAGCATTGCGGAACACAAACGCGAGCCGGCGTACAGTCTCAGTTGCACTCGTAACACCATAAAAATCACGGATATTACCTATAAACAAACGCCATACATTGGGCGATACGTATTCAAGTTTATATTTGGCGGCATTGTCAAGCCATGTGCTTGGCGCATGTTGCCAATCTCCCTTGTTTGTGCATACTCCGGTATATGCATAGAGAGCTGTGCTTTCAGATGTGTCGGCAAGGCCCTTGTCACCTTGGTCTGCATAAAAGTATATCCATACGTTTTCGGAGTCTTCATAAAGAGGACTCGGCTCGGAAGAAACCTGCGCCTGCGATGCCGCTATTCCACCGAGAAGGATTGAAATGAGTAGTAGAAGTTTTTTCATAGCTATTTAGACTTTATAAATTACTGATTGTTTACTCTTCATCCGGGACGTATGTGGCTTCGCGCATCTCACGATATTCCTCCCAGTCGGGATCATCAGAGGCATCAAATTTGAGCGGCATGGGCGGCACATCGGCAAGCGCCCGGTTGAAGACCTTGCTGAAGATGTTGAGGCTGTGGGTATAGAACACCCAGTCTCTTCGACCGTCGCCGGTATATATGCCGGTCATTACGGCCGATTTGTCCTTCCCGAATTCATCAAGCAGGGCGGTTGTGGCCAAATCCATGAGTTCGGAATCCTTGTCCGACGGCATCCCGTCCGGTAGAGGTTCATAGTCCCAGCTCACAGTGACACGCACCGGGAATTTGCCCGGCTTCTGCCATTTCTCTATGTTGTCGCGGCCGGTGACTATTATCGTCTTGCCATCTTCTCCCTCAGCGGGATAACTCCACCATTTGTCAGTTTTCATTGTTTTCGGTGTTTTCAGTGGTTCTACAGCCGATCAGAGTTTTCAGAGATATCAGAGTTCTCATATATATCAGGGGTCTCACCCGGTTCATCAACTTCCTTCTCGCGTTTCTCGTAGGCATCCACGATGCGCTGCACAAGCGGGTGCCTTACGATGTCTTTCTTCTCATATTCGATTATGCCAATTCCCTTCACGCCACGTAGAATGCGCAATGCCTGGATCAGGCCGCTCTGCACGGTGCGCGGCAGGTCTATCTGCGTTGTATCGCCGGTCACTATCATCTTGGCGTTGTGACCGAGACGGGTAAGGAACATCTTCATCTGATGTTTTGTAGTGTTCTGAGCCTCGTCAAGAATTATTATGGCATCATTGAGCGTGCGCCCGCGCATAAATGCAAGAGGTGCAATCTGAATGGCATCGGTCTCCATATATTCCTTAAGTTTCACCTGCGGAATCATATCTTCAAGCGCGTCATAGAGCGGACGGAGATAGGGGTCTATCTTGTCTTTCATGTCGCCGGGGAGGAAACCGAGTTTCTCGCCGGCTTCGACTGCGGGTCTCGACAGAATCAGACGGCGGCACTGACGGTTTTTCAATGCTGCCACGGCAAGCGCAATCGCTATGTATGTTTTGCCAGTTCCTGCCGGACCGAGCGCAAATGTCAGGTCGTTTTCAGCGAAAGACTTCACCATCTTGGCCTGGTTCGGATTGCGTGGGGAGATGGGTCGCCCGTTCTGACCGAAAATGATGACACCCTCAGCATCAATTGCCTTGGGGGCATCACCTTTTATTATGTCGATTATTACATCTTCCGTGAGTTTGTTATATTTCACGGCGTAATTCTCGATTTCATGAATCTTGGTCTCAAAATCAAGAGTCTCGTTTTCTTCTCCTATCACCTTTATCACGTTGCCGCGTGCGGCAATGCGCAGTTTCGGGAAGAGATTGCGGATAAGATTTATATTGTTGTTGTTGACCCCATAGAATGTGTGCGGGTCAATCTGGTCTATGATTACAGTTCTTTCGTTCAATTTTTAATTTTTTATCAGAGTTATTAGAGATATCAGAGTTTTCGGATTACTCAGCCAAATCGCATCTCTTAATTATGAATTATAAAATTATCCTACGGAGCCTTCGAGTGTGATTTGCAGCAGTTTCTGAGCCTCCACGGCAAACTCCATCGGGAGTTTGTTCATCACATCCTTGGCATATCCGTTCACAATCAACGCCACGGCTTCCTCCATCGGAATGCCGCGTTGCTCACAGTAGAAGAGTTGCGCCTCATTGATTTTCGATGTGGTAGCCTCATGTTCCACTGTGCTTCCATTGTTGGCGACATCAATATATGGGAATGTGTGTGCACCACATTTGTCTCCGAGCAAGAGCGAGTCGCATTGGGTGAAGTTTCGGCATCCGGTGGCTGCCGGGAGCACCTTCACACCTCCCCTGTAGCTGTTTTGCGACATCCCGGCAGATATGCCTTTGCTGACGATTGTGGATTTCGAGTTCTTACCGATATGAATCATCTTTGTGCCGGTGTCGGCCTGCTGATGATTGTTGGTCACAGCTACGGAATAAAACTCGCCCACGCTTTCATCTCCCTTCAATATGCACGACGGATACTTCCAGGTGATTGCCGAACCGGTCTCTACCTGGGTCCAGCTCACTTTCGAGCGATGCCCACGGCATAATGCTCTTTTTGTGACAAAATTGTAGATTCCTCCGCGACCCTCCTTGTCTCCGGCATACCAGTTCTGAACCGTAGAGTATTTCACCTCGGCTCGTTCCTCCACTATTATTTCCACTATGGCGGCATGAAGCTGGTTTTCGTCGCGCATTGGAGCTGTGCAACCTTCGAGATATGAAACGTATGCATCATCATCGGCCACAATAAGCGTCCTCTCAAACTGACCTGTGCCTGCCGCATTGATGCGGAAATAGGTGGAAAGTTCCATCGGGCATCTCACCCCCTTGGGAATATATACAAACGATCCGTCGGAAAACACGGCCGAATTGAGGGCGGCAAAGAAGTTGTCGCGATAGCTCACCACGCTTCCGAGATATTTCCTCACCAAATCGGGGTAATCCTTCACAGCCTCGGAGAAACTGCAGAAAATCACACCGAGTTCCGCAAGTTTTTCCCTGTGGGTTGTCTTCACACTGACCGAATCCATGACTGCATCCACAGCCACTCCGGCAAGATGCTTCTGCTCCTCCAGCGATATGCCCAACTTATCGAAAGTCTTAATCAGTTCGGGATCAACCTCATCCATGCTTTTCTTCAGTTCCTTCTTTTTAGGAGCCGCATAATAGCTTATGGCCTGATAATCTATCTCCGGAATATCGAGATGTGCCCAGGTTGGCATCTTGAGCGTAAGCCAATGGCGGTAAGCCTTCAGGCGGAAATCAAGAAGCCATTCGGGCTCCTCTTTCTTGGCTGATATATAGCGTATCACGTCTTCCGACAGTCCCGGCGGGACAATGTCGGTGTCGATGTCGGAAGTGAATCCGTATTTGTATTCGGAGTTGGTCGTATTGTTTATGACTTCAGTGCTGTTGTTCTCCATATTGCGCAAATTTAAAACCGTGAGGGAAACCTCCATAATGATACAACAAAAATCGCGCCAAAACAACCGACTCCACCCTCATTTTTCTAAATTATATTCTTTCATGTGTATTGGAAAGTTCTAAACACGCTCCAGCAAGCCCGTCTCTGAGTCCATGATATAGCCGGCTGTGCGCACATCGTGGGGCATGAGAGGATGATTACGGATAAGATCCACGGTCTCGGCAACAGCTTCTGCAGTGTCGGAGAAGCCGTGAAGCCACTTGTCGAGGTCTATGCCGCAATGCCGCATCAATGATATATGCTCATCGTCGATGCCTCTTTCACGCATAAGATGAAGCATTTCGTCGGCATTCATGCCCTGCACTCCGCAACCGGTATGGCCAATTACCATTATCTCATTCACTCCTAATTCATATACCGCCACAAGTATCGAACGCATTGTGGAGTCGAAAGGATTTGTTATAGTTCCGCCGGCATTTTTGATGATCTTGACATCACCGTTTTTGATGCCAAGTGCTGCCGGAAGCAATTGTACAAGGCGAGTGTCCATACAGGTGACTATGGCGATTTTCTTATCAGGATATTTGGAGGTGACAAACGGCTCATAGCCTTTATTTTTTACAAACTCTCTGTTGTATTTCAAAATTTCTTCAATCATGGTCTTTTTGATTTTTGCGTCAAAGTTAATAAAATTTTTGATACCCTCCAACTAAAAACCAAAAACCAACAAAAAACCAACAAAAAAGCCCGTCCGTCGTCTCGACGTCCGGGGCCTTCCCGCCTCCATGTGCTCGACATGCAGGCTGCGATAGAAATAACTAATGTATATAACCCAAAATTTAGACAATTCTTTTTTCAAGGCAGATTGATGACAATCCAATTATCTTAAACTTCATATATGAAACGTGAACTACCTTGCTAATATTAGTATAAATAAGTTAAGTGTCAGTTAAAAAGAGTTCCGAAATCCTAATAACGCTTTAAATTCCTTAAAAGTGAAACATTCAAATCATTTCCTAAACAGCGACGCAAGGTCGTCATAGCGGGTCTCGATGTAGCGACTTGCCGGAAACAATGTCTTTACAGTGATATATGATGCTGCAGCACACACTGTGATGGGAAGTATATAGTTGAATGCCCCTGTCACCTCCGTGGTCAGGAATATTGCCATGACGGGTGCGTGTACAATTCCGGCAAAAGCACCCGACATTGCAAACATTGCGCATAGCGATACCGGCAGTTGTATGCCAAACAGGGTTTGAATTGACATGGAAAAAACCGTACCCGCCAATGTACCGACAAACAATGTCGGTGCGAAATCACCCGCAACGCCTCCGGCACTGTTGCTACACACGGTGGCAAGCGACTTAAGAAGCAGCATGACTGAAAGAATAATTATGTATTTCGTCATGTCCCCATCGCTTGTGGCAAGCAGACCCTCAGAGAGAACTCCGCTGTGGTTGCCGTTGATCAGCTGGGTCATCACCGGATATCCTTCTCCATACATTGCAGGGAAAAGGAAAAGTATTATTCCGGCAATCATTCCGCCGCTTAGCCATGTCACCCACTTATGCCGGCGTGTTTCAAAAAAATGCCTCATTTTTTCTGTGACCCAATTATATAATATGGAATACAGACCACAAAACACTCCTAAGAGAATCACCCAATGCGCTGGGACATTTGGAGCTGCTGTCTCTACGTAGGGCATATACACTTCAGTTCCGGTGAATGCATAGCATGCCACGGAAGCGCATACACACGACATGATTAGGCCAATAACGGGTCCGGCTGCCATATCCATCCTCAGCACCTCAAGGGTGAAAAGTACTCCCGCAATCGGGGATTTGAAAATACCGGCTATACCGGCGCCGGCTCCTATTCCCAACATCACGCGCATCATGTCGCTGTCAAGACCCAACAGTCTTCCCACCTTGCTGCCGGCTGCGGCTCCGGCGAATGCAATAGGACCTTCGGCTCCGGCAGAGCAACCGAAACCAAGCGTTAAACCACATGCAATGATGGGGTTATACATGAATTTTCCCGGTATCGAATAGTTCTTGGCATTCAGATATGCCACTATTTTTGAGGTGCAATGCACCATATCGGCGTGAGCCACCAGTCGTTGCCAAGCCACAGCAAGCAGTATGCCTGCCAAAGGAAGTAGAATCAGCCACCAATCGGCTCCGTGCCAATGCAAGCTATCGCTCGTTAGAGCCTGGATATGGTTAGCTATAAACCTGATAATCCATTTCAAAAGAAATGCACCAAAACCCGCCGTACATCCCACGATGCACGAGAAAATGACTATGAAAGCGTTTCTGTTTTCGTTTTTGACGCTCCATGCCTTGAAGTTCTCGTATATTTTTTTTGCTGGCATAAAAATGGTTTTGTATCAAATACAAAACCATTTTCCACCCCTTTAGGTTTGATTCAAGACTAATTTCCTGTATGGTTTTATGTATTGTGCATCAAGCGCAGCCATTTTTGGTAGCCGAAGAAAGCGATGACAGTGTATATTAGGTAAAGAGCGGCATAGAAATATATGCCTTTGTATATGTAGAGACCCACGCAGACTGCATCGACAGCAATCCACACAAACCACTGCTCGATATATTTGCGGGCCAACATCCACATGCCCACAATGCTCATGGCAGTGGTGAAAGCATCTGCGACAGGCACTGTGCTGTCGGTCAGATATTTCAATACAAGATATAGCAATACCCACAGGGTAATTGCAGCAATCACACATACGCCAATCATCTTTGCCGGCGTGTGCGTGATGGGAATACTCCGGTGCTCTGATTTCAGTCTTGCGTCCTCTTGTACCTTCGAATCACTTCCGCCGACTTTTTTACGGCGGGTCCATAAGATGTAGCCATACACTGCAATCACGAGGTAATAAATGTTTATTCCGAAGTCTGCATAAAGTCCCTTGTTGAAATATATCCACATGGAAATAAATGGCATAACCATAGAGGCAAACCACAGCCTGTTGTCGGCGTGATATTCCCACCACAGATAGAGCAGCCCCACCGAGAAGCCCAATATTTCAATTATCAAATCAGTGTTCATTAGTCTTAATAATCTTGGTTATGATTCTTCAGAATGTCATCGTCACAGTGCCGAGCACATTGGTAGTGGCCTGGGCTGCAAAACCGGCATATCGGTATATCACCGGTTTGCCATCCTCCATATAGTATCCGGCGCCGGCATAACCGTTGTTGCAGTATTTCTCATTGAAGATATTGTAAATGGTAAATCCGATACGCAGGTCTTTGATGCCGTAAAGATGCTTGAATGTGTAGCCTAATGCAAGATCGCTTACGAAGTAAGAGTCGAGTTTGGCTTCCTCGCTTCTGGCATTATTCATGTATTGGCTTGACACATAGCGACTCATGAGCGAGGCATCAAAACCGGCAACGTTGAAGTTGAAGGAATTGTGCAAGATAAAGTCCGGGGAAAATGCTATAGGGGTATCACCAAGATCGAACGATATCGGATTGGTCCATTCATCTTCATATATATACTCGGTGAAATTCTTGATTCGATTTCGTGAAAGAGTGGCGTTGACCGACCAGTCAAACCATCTTAGCGGCTTGAGGACTCCCTGAAGTTCGATACCCATGCGGTAGGAGTCAGGAACATTTACACTCACGGCATTTCCTGTGTCGGAAAGTTGGCCAGTCACGACAAGCTGGTCCTTATAGTCCATATAATAAAGGTTGGCTCCGACAGAGAAAAGGCCACTGCTGTAGGAATAACCTGCCTCATAGTCCATCATACGCTCGGCAGTAGGATACATATTGGGATCGCTGTCGGTGAAATTGTCGCGGGTGGGTTCCTTATGGGCCACACTCCATGATGCGTATGCCCGGTGTCCGTTGCGGTTCCATGTCAGCCCCACTTTGGGATTGAAGAAATTCCAGTGGCGTATCACATCAAGACGGGCCATTCCCCCGGTATTCCAGTCGTAATTGTCGCTGACTCCGCGTATTGTGTAGTCAATATGTCGGTATTGGAGGTCAGCGTAAGCCGAAAATCCCGAACCGAAATCATAATCGCCACGTATGAATACATTGCTGTCAAACTTTCGGCCGGTGTTGTGGTAATATTCCTGTAGAGGATCTATGGCACCGATGAAATTCCTCACCCATTTTATCCGGCCAAAATGATTGCCCCTGAACCAATTGATGGCTCCGCCACCTACAATGGCAAGTGCGTCTTTCTGATAACGCACATTTATCATTCCTCCTCCAAAGTCATTGTCGTTGAATTTAAGGCGTATTAAGTCGGACTTCCTGATTTCGGTGCCCTCGGAGTCAAAATATGGTGAGAGTCCATATTCTTCCAGCGTGCGGTTGGTCTTGTATTGGTCGTAGTAGCCGTCGCCTTTGGTGAAGTGAAGTGCAGCATTAAGGGTGACACATTGTCCGATATACTGATTAAGCAGTAGCTGAACGTGATGCTGTGTGAAATTGTCGCATTGGTCTTTGTAATAGGCTGTCTTCCCGTCGGAAGCGGTGTATTCGCCACAAGGATTGTATCTTCGCCCATACTTCTCCATGTCTTCTTTTGAAGCGTAGTCCCAGGCCATGTATGTGCGTTCCTTACCTCCGAATGCAAGAAGACGGAGTGTGGTGTTTTCACTGCGATACGCGAGCTGCCCCATGTAGCTCCATAGCTGAGAGAAAGCGCGGTCGATATATCCGTCAGAACCTATATGGCTGAATCGGGCATCGACGCTCCAGTGGTCGCCGAAAAGGCCGGATGAGACTTTTATGGTCTCACGGTTGGTGTTGAAACTTCCGTAGGAAGCCGCCACCATTGCACCGCGCTCGGAAGAGGGGTAATCGGTCAGCATGTTTATTGAGGCTCCGAAAGCTCCGGCTCCGTTGGTGGAAGTCCCGGCACCCCGCTGAATCTGGATGTCGTTTAGAGATGAGGCAATGTCCGGCATATTCACCCAATACACGTTGTGGCTCTCGCTGTCGTTGATGGGCACTCCATTGGCGGTGATATTGATGCGGCTTGCATCGGTGCCGCGCACTCGGAGACTGCCGTAGCCGATTCCTGCACCGGCATCGCCGGTGGTCACGATTGAGGGTGTCATTTCAAGCAAACTCGGTATGTCTCGTCCATCATTGGTTTTGGCAAGTTCCTTTTTGCTTACGTTGGTGTAGGCCACCGGGGTCTTCACACCGGCACGGTTGGCTGTCACCTCGATGGCGGCAAGCCGGGTTACGATACTGTCGAGTTCAGAATCGTCGGTAATTACCACGGCTGCATTGGCCGCAAAAGGAATAGCAATGCCCGCTATGAGCAATGCGCGGAAGATGTCTTTTTTCATCAGTCGAATTGTTTCTTACGCCGGTACTAACCGGATCAAGTTAGAAGGGTTTGATCTCAGCCCCACCTCCGATATGGCACGGATGGTGATGCACCCCTAAATGTCGAGAAAGGAAATGGAGGACGTTCCGCTCCCGGAATCGTCATCGGCCGTTTCCATTTGCAAAATTACAAAAAAATCTTCAAAAAGCAATTATTACCTTACGTCAGATGCCTTTTCTGAGACGTGCGGGGGGTATATTGAGGCGGTCGCGATATTTTGCCACGGTCCTGCGGCTGATGTTGATTCCTGCCTCTTGAAGAGTACGGGTTATTTTTTCATCGCTGAGTGGACGTTTCTTGTCTTCAGCATCCACAATGCGGCGAATCTCAGCCTCAACCTTGCGATTGGTCAGGGCATCGGAGTCGTCTTCGGCAGAATTGTCGCCCACAGTATCACTGAAAAAGAAACGCAGAGGGAGTATTCCCCATGGTAGAGCTACGTATTTATTTGTCGTGCACCGTGATATGACAGAGGCATCTTGTCCTGTCATGGCTTCGATATCCTTTATCATCATGGGTCGCAGCCGATATATGTCTTCGGTGTCGAAATATTCTCTCTGGATCTTAACAATAGCTGTGACTACCGACAATATGGCCTCTTGGCGCATTCGTAGTGATTTCAGAAATTCTTTTGCATCATTGTGCCGGTTCAGGATAAATTCGCGGTCTGGGTTTTCCTTGTTGCGCTTGGCACGTCGGTCCATCTCACGCTCCGCATTGGAAAAAGAATCACTTATCCTAAGTTCGGGAATATGATTGTTGAGTGTGATCAACGGTTCTTTGCCAGACGTGTCAATAATTACGTCGGGTATTATAGTGTTGGTTCCTATGGGCGTGGACTCAACGGAGGCCCCGGGTTTGGGATTGAGTCCCTTTATCAATTCCATAGCTGCAGCCACCCTTGCTTGAGATATTTTAAGTCTCGACACCAGAAGGTGAGTGTGAAGCATTGAGAAAGCCTCATATTGCTCGTTAAGAATGCGTATGGCGTCGTCACGTTGCTGTGAGGCGGGTAGATATTTAAGCTGCAGGGTAAGGCAATCGGCAAGAGATATCGCCCCTATGCCATGAGGCTCAAGTGTACGCACGGTTTCAAAAGCCTTGTCCATGACAGATTGTGGCAAGTCGATACCTTCTGAAAATGCCAAATCATTGACTAAGTATGCAGGGTCACGCTGGAGACGACCGTTTGGATCCAGGTTTCCCACAATGAATTTTGCAGCCGTGAGCACTTCCGGTGTCAGATTCATTTCCCCCAACTGTGTGAGCAAGGAATCGTAGAGCGAAGGTGAGGAATCGGCCATGGGAAGTTCGGAGTAATCTTCTGAAGATGATCGGTTTCCATGAATAATCCATCTTGATTCCGAGGGAGTCAGGGTATCTCCGCCGACGGAATATGTGTCAGGATCGATGGCTTCCAGGGCCGGATTCGCCTCCATCTCGCGTTGCACCTCTTCGTCAAGTTCCGGTGCCGACATATCGAGCATCCTCACAAAGCGTAGCTGTTGCTGAGTGAGGCGTTGGGTGATTCGTTGCTCTGTGGCCAGATGTTGCGTGTTTTTATCCATATTGCAAAATTACAAAATAACCACCATAAATAAAAACATTCGTTGGAAAATCCTTGTTACATCAATGTATGAAATTTCAAAATCCCAAATCATCTATCCAAGACTCCATGGGGGAGTACAGAATATTGATAAGACTCGGTCTTCCAGTGATGGCCACTCAAATCGGTATAATACTTGTGGCATTTGCCGACACGGCCATGGTGGGTGCATACGGTGTGGACCAGCTTGCAGCGGCAGCGTTTGTCAATTCCCTCTTCATGATTCCCACAGTGATGCAGATTGGTTTCGCTTCAGGAATCACGCCCCTCACAGGGGCACTCTTCGGTAGAAAAGATTCAGGAGGAGTGGGTAAAACTTTTCGCGCCGGGCTCGAGACCAACAGTATGCTGTCTGTTGGCCTTATTTTAATTATGGGTTTGCTTTATTTTTTTCTTGACAAGTTTGGCCAACCTGAGGATTTACTTCCTTTAATACGGGAATACTATCTGATTATATTGGCGTCA
This sequence comes from Muribaculum sp., assembly GCA_023667055.1. Lineage (GTDB taxonomy): Bacteria > Bacteroidota > Bacteroidia > Bacteroidales > Muribaculaceae > Lepagella. Next base: position 50,671 of record JAMPAV010000005.1, read on the forward strand.
TTATTTCCAATGGCAGTGTTCAATTGTTCCCAACAGACAGCAAATGCACTGACTGATACGGCATCGCCAATGTGGATAATACTTATTTCAAATTTGGTTAATATAATTGGCAATTATTTGTTGATTTTCGGTAAATTCGGATGTCCCGAACTTGGGCTGAATGGTGCCGGACTTTCGACTCTCTCGGCAAGATGGCTGTCTGCGGTGGGAATTTTGTTCGTGTTCGGACTCACAAAGCGTTATGCCCCATATATGAAGGGAACTTTAGGCATAGGTCAAGTGGGGAAAATACGTCGGCAGGTTTGGTCCATATCCTGGCCGATGATGGTGCAGTCGGGTTTTGAGGTGGCTCTTTGGTCGCTCGGAGCCGTAGTGTGTGGATGGTTTGGCAAGATTCAGCTTGCAGCCTATCAGGTGATAAATACAATTTCGCAACTTGGATTCATGATATTCCTGAGTTTCGGTGTGGCTGTCTGCATTCGTTCCGCCAACTGTACAGGCAGAGGGGATTCTGTAGGTGTGAGACGTGCCACTATGGCAGGGATTCATCTGAATTTAGTGTTGGCGACAATTGCTTCTCTTGTGTTTTTCTTTTTAGGACCGGAACTCGTGGCGTTTTTCACTCCGGACCGCAATGTGATTGAATCAGCACGTCTGTTGATACTCCCATTGGTGCTATATCAATATGGAGACGCGTCACAGTTGACTTTCGCCAACAGTGTGAGGGGAATGGGTAATGCCAGACCGTTCCTTTGGGTAGCACTAATTGCCTATCTATTGATTGGCGTTCCTGCATTGTTCGGGCTTGCCAAAGGATTTGAACTTGGCAATGTCGGAGTTTATTACAGTTTCTCCTTTGCCTTATTCTCAGCTGCGTTCATTCTCTATCTGGCCTATAAAAAGACACTGGGCAATCTTCAAGAAAAATCTCATAACAATTGATATTTGCAAGTCGAAACTTGGTTTTTTATTTGCATTTAAGATTTTTTTTTCCTAACTTTGCAAGATAAAAGCCCTCCTTTGGGTAGGCCTGCTCCGGATTTTTATGAGTTCGGAAATTTGTTTTGTATAATAATCAATTACTTACAGTATAATTTAATAATGGCAACTTTAGAGAAAATCAGAAGCAAATCTGTCCTGCTGATTGTAATTATCGGCGTGGCGCTTCTCGCTTTCATCATCGGCGATGCGCTGACCAACAGCCGTAACCTTTTTGGTGACCACAATACAGTCGCTAAAATCGGCAACAAAAAAATCGAATATACAGAATACCAGCGTAAACGCGAGGAGCTAAACCAGCAATTGGAACAGCTGCGTCAGGCAAATCCCCAGCAATATGCCAACTTCGACACCCAAATTCTTGGCCAAATGGCAGTGGAGCAACTCGTAAGTGAAAGACTTCTCGATGATGCTGTCAAGAATCTTGGTATTGAATCAAGTCCCGAACAATTACGTTTTTATGTTCTTGATAATCCTATCAATCGTGAGGGTATGACAAATATCATTCAAGGACTTAACAGTGCCGGATTTAGCGTGCAGACCCCCGCGCAGGCATACGAAATAATATTCAACCCCAAACGCAATGGAATGTCGGAAGAACAAGCGAAACCATTTCAGAATGCTTGGGTTGCAATGGAAGAAGAGACAAAGCAGCTTATCAAGCGTCAGAAATACCAGCAGCTTCTTTCCGGGACAGTTAAAGCCAATGATTTAGACAAGAAGGCACTTTATAATGATTATGTTGCCACCAACGATATATCTCTCGTGTTCCGTCCGTACGGAACCCTCGATGAGAAAAAATATCCTGTCAGCGATGCGGAGATTAATGAGGCATATACAGAAGAAAAGGCCATGTATGAGATTTACGAACCCACAAAAGAGGTTTCTTTCATCGCCATACCAGTTGCTGCTTCAGATGCTGACAAAGCCGCTGCAAAGAAGCTTGCACAAGACGTGCTTGCTGCTCTGAATGATTCACTTGGAGGTTCCCTTCCCCAGAATCTTAAAAAGGAGGGAGTGGTGTCTTCCCGCAGCACATTGCGTGCAGCTGATCTTCGTGCGGGATCTGTTAAGGATTTCGTAACATCAGCCGTAGCCGGTGAGGTAAAACTCGTGACAGAGAATCTCCGTGGATTTGATATCGTAAAGATGGGGAAACGCACCTTCGAAGTCGATTCAATTCAACTCAATATAGTGCAGGTGGCAGGCGACAAACTGCCGTCCAAGGTTGCCGCAAGCCTTAATGCGGGTCTGCCTATCGACAGTCTCGGCAAATCTTTCTCCACCGACAGTGTGTTTGCTCAGAAAGAACAGTGGATTCCGCTATACTCAGCTGCCGGTGCCACCAATGCTCTCTCAGCCTCACAACTCGATACGCTTCGTGCATCCAACGGCAAGTATGTGGCAGTCATGACATCTCCTCAGGCATCTGTCCTTGCAAAGGTAGTAAAACAAAACTCTCCGGTAGAGGTTGTAGAGTTTGAGGAATTCAATTATCAGCTCAATCCTTCTGTCAAGACGGTAAATGATGAAGTGGCGAAACTTGAAGCTTATATAGAAAAGAACAACACATCTGAACTCTTCAACAAGAATGCCGCTGCAAATGGATATAATGTACAGAATTTTCAGTTTACTCAATCCACACCGGCTGTTCCACGTATGGCAGGATACAATCAGTACTTCCCGGATTCACGCCAAGTTGTGGCTTGGGTGATGATGAATGGTAAACCCGGACAGGTGAGCCGTATATATGAATCCAAGGACGCTGCCAATCCAATGCTTTATGTGGCTGCCGTGGATGCCGCATACGAGGATTACGTGCCGGTGGGCAATGCCGATGTGAAAACCTACCTTACAAACAAGGTACGCCGTCAGAAAGCAGGCAAGGAACTCGTGGAGCAATATAAGAAGGCCGGTAACGACATAGAGTCAGTAGCCAAGGCTATGGGTGTGTCAACCCGCTCTCTTCCTGAGTTCAGAATGGGCAGAGGTATGGGCGTAAATGATGCCAAGGTTCTTGGCCAGATCGCCGGTGCGAAGGCTGATAAGAAACTCGTGGTGGTATCCGGCGATGACGGTGTGTATGCATACGTTGTGAATGCTTCGGGAAAGTCAGACATGCCGTATAACGAGGCCAACTATCAGCAACAATACTTTCAGCTCATCAATCCGAACTTCGACCAGATGCTCAGAGGTTCTGACAAACTTCAGAACAGCAGTTACAAGTTTGAACAGAACGATTAAATCATAAGTATTATACCATCCCTCGAGGGTCATCTCCGCATGGCGATGACCCTCGTTGTAGTTATGCAAAATCTAAATTAGAACAACGATACAGATGGAATCCTTAATAGGTATGACACTCCAAGAATTGGAGGGTGTAGTTAAGTCAGGTGGAATGCCTCGTTTTGTTGCGAAGCAGATTGCGGATTGGATATATTCAAAACGTGTGACATCCTTTGATGAGATGATAAACATATCCAAAAAGAATCAGACATGGCTCGCCGAAAATTATGTAATAGGACGATTCAAGCCTGTGAAGTCATCAAAGTCGCAAGATGGGACTATAAAGTATCTTTTCGACGTTGGTGGCGGAAACCGCGTGGAATCGGTTATGATTCCGGATAAGGACCGGGCAACTCTTTGTGTGAGTTCGCAGGTCGGATGCAAGATGAACTGCTATTTTTGCGCTACCGGTAAACTTGGGTTCAAGGCGAATCTTACGTCGGCGCAAATAATGAACCAGATATTGTCAATGCCTATAAGGCAAAACAATTCATCTGTAGCGGAGAAAGGCGACCTAACAAATATAGTGTTTATGGGTATGGGAGAGCCTCTTGACAATGCTTCGGAAGTGTTGAAAGTGATAGAAATTCTTACATCACCATGGGGGCTTGCCTGGAGTCCGAAACGTATTACTGTCTCTACGGTCGGTAAGTTGCCTCAGTTGAAGGAGCTTCTTGACAAAACCAGTGTGCATATAGCCATAAGTGTTCATACGGCAGACATGGCACAGCGCGAATCCATGATGCCGGCACAAAAAGCGTTCCCCCTCCAGACTGTGATGAAGATACTCAAGCCGTATGATTTTTCCGGACAGAGACGGTTGTCATTGGAATATATAATGTGGCGTGGTGTCAATGATGATGTGGCGCATGCCAACATGCTCGTAAGACTTATAGACGGAATGGATTGTAGGGTTAACCTGATTCGTTTTCATAAGGTGCCGGGCGTGGATCTTTATCCGGCAAGCGACGAGAGAATGCAAATGTTCAGAAACATTCTCAATGAGCATGGTGTGACGGCAACGATCAGAGCATCCCGAGGTGAGGACATTGATGCTGCTTGCGGTATGCTTGCGGCTAAAAAATAGGAGTTTTTGACCAAATTATTCTGCAATCGGAAGACCTTTGTCATGAATCCAATCAAAAAGTTTGCTCATGCAAACTTTTTTTATTAATTTTGAAGGCTATTATGTTTGCAAGAATCAATGGTTGACTAAATTAAGATACGATGCGCAATGATATAAGAGTGGGTATCACCCACGGAGATTTCAACGGAATAGGCTACGAGGTGATTGTAAAGGCACTGAGTGATGAGGAAATAGCCGGAATATGCACTCCGGTGATTTTCGGAAGTCCCGAACTGCTTAATCAGACACGCAAGGATCTGCATCTGGATAATTTCAGATTCAGTCCGGTGCGTTCGGCTGCTGATGCCTTCACAGGGAAAATAAACATAGTGAATGTGTGCCGAAGCGGACTGGAAATGACTCCCGGCTATCCATCGCAGGAGGCAGGTGAGGCTGCTGTGGCAGCTCTTGATGCAGCATGTGAAGCACTTGTGAACGGTGATATAGACTTTCTTGTGACGGCTCCGATAAACAAGAAAACCGCGTATAGCGATAAATTCCCATTTCCCGGGCACACAGAGTATCTTGAAAATAAAATCGGAGGGGAAAACTCCCGGGCAACTATGATACTCTTTGATGACTACATCAGAGTTGCTCTTGTGTCAACCCACAAGGCACTCAAGGATGTTCCGGTTGCAATAACAAAGGAATCGGTAAAGGAGAAAATCATGAGCCTTGACGCGGCCCTTCGTCAGGATTTCAGATTGGATAAGCCCCGTATCGCAGTGCTTTCTCTAAATCCTCATAACGGAGACAACGGACTTCTCGGTGATGAGGAATCTCGGGAGATAATTCCTGCTATTGAGGAAAGTATCAAAGAAGGAATATTGGCTTTCGGTCCATTTGCTGCGGATGGTTTCTTCGGTACCTCTGACTATCTGAAATATGATGGTATTGTGGCTATGTATCATGATCAGGGCCTTGCTCCTTTTAAGGCACTTGCCAAAGAATATGGAGTGAATTATACAGCAGGACTCCCGTATGTGCGTACAAGCCCAGACCATGGCACAGGGTATAATATAGCGGGTAAAAACATGGCGGATCCCACATCAATGCGTCAGGCTATCTACCATGGTATAGACTTGACCAGAAACAGAAGGATGCATGCAGAAGCGGTCTCCAACCCTCTTCCGAAAGTAAAAGCAGAGAGGAGACCTAAGGTTGAAGAATAAGATTCGCATTCACTTTTATAGAACATAGACCTGAATATGGCGGATATAAAAATAGCGGCAATTTTGAGAGATGGCATATTCTCGCCCAACCACATCGCAAGCGATGCGGCTATTCTTCATGAAGTTGTGGCAGAAATCCGTAAAAAAGGGTTTCAGGTAAAGGTTTATAATGAAAGAGAGTTTGTGGGTACAGAAATTAAAGAGGAAATTATTCTTGCAATGTGCCGTGGACAGCGGACAGTGGAAAAACTGCAGGCTCTTGAGGATGCTGGAAAAATTGTGGTCAATTCCGGATATGGAATAGAAAACTGCATAAGGATGTTCATGGTCAGGCTGCTTAAGGATGCAGGGGTGTTGCTGCCTGAAACTTTGGTAGTTGAGACTGATGTGGATGTACGTAAGAAACTAAATGAGGAAGGATTTGATTCTTCCTGGGTGAAGATAGCCGACGACCATCTGCACCATCTGGAGGATGTGTGTCGATGCCGTCATGCTGATGAGGTGCAGGAAATCTTGCATGAGTTTTTCTTCCGAAAAATCAGGAAAGCGGCAATAAGCAAAAACGTAGTTGGAGAAATGATGAGATTCTATGGAGTCGCATCGGTGGGATGGTTTCATTGCTTTATGCCTTATGGCAATAGTGAAAACGAAGATGAAGAGTATCGTAAAAGTCTTATCGAGAAGGCAAGAAGTGTCAGTCTGAAAGCGGCGGAAGCACTTGGGGTTGATGTCTATGGGGGAGATATGGCTATTACTCCGGAGGGGGAGTGTGTGGTCGTAAATTTTGATGATTGGCCAAGCTTTGCCCCTATACGCAAGGAAGCATCTAAAATGATAGCAAAATCAGTGCTGTCTCGTGCAAGAAAACTTTTATCAATCAGAAAAAGATCATGAAATCAAGAAGACCAATACCTATTACAGATGAGAAGTTTCCATTCTTCCCAAAGATGATAGCCACGTCCTTTGGTGCCGGTTTTCTGCCGGTGGCACCTGGTACATGGGGGGCAATTGTAGCGGTGTTGCTTTGGCTTCCGTTATATATATGGTGTCCGGGCACTCCTGCCCTGATTGCTACAGTCGTCGGCATCCTTTTCTTTGCGTTAGCCGGAACCTGGGCGAGCAGTGTCTCTGAAAAATACTGGGGAAAGGACCCGGTAGTGGCATGTGTGGATGAGACAGTGGGCCAGTTGATATCAATGCTGCCTCTTTGTGGCGGACCTGAGGTTGCGCCTTGGTGGCTTGTGGTCCTCTCATTGGCTCTTTTCAGATTTTTTGATATTTTCAAGCCACTTGGAATAAGAAAACTGGAAAAACTACCCGGGGGCATCGGTATGATGGCCGATGATGTGTTAGCCGCAATTTATGCAGCTGTAATAGTAACGCTTGTGCTCCGGATGATATAAATAATTTCGAAACTAACTGAACCATGAATGCACAAAATATTGATACTAACGATTCTGCCGACAATAAAGCCAAAGCATTGGGCAATACATTGCTCAAGAGCAAGTCGCTTGTACCCACCTTCCTTCGCTCGGCCCTTTCAAGCCAAGCCTCCGGATGGGTAGATTTTGCAGTTGGTTTTGTCATGTTCAATTGGGTGTTCAACCATAAATTTTCCTGGCTCGCAACGGCAATAGGTGTTGTGGCCGGAGGTATTGTCAACTGCATATTGTGCTATAAATTCACTTTCCGCGCTGAAAATGTGCCTTGGAAAGCAGTTGTGGTGAAATATGCTTTGGTATGGTTTGGCAATCTTATACTCAATTCGGGTGGCACCGAACTTGTATATTTCCTTCTTAAAAAATTACAGTTCCTTGAAAATTTAGGGTTTAAGCCTGCAGGTTATTATTCGGCTGCGAGGTTGTTTATGTCGCTGATGGTGTCCTGGTTCTGGAATTTTGTTTTGCAGCGCAACTGGGTGTATCGTCCCACAAAATTCGACCCTTACGCAGTGCGTTTCATGAACAAGATACTTTCCAAGCAATCTGACACATGATATTTACTGAACCCCTCAAAATCAAAAACACTGACAAATAGAAAACTCTTAAAAAATGACTTCGATAAAAGAAACAGCCAAAGGCATTCGCAATTCTCTTCAGCAAGGCATCTATTTTGTTATCAATCCTTTTGTAAGGATGCTTATTAAAATGGGTGTCACCCCGAATATGGTCACAACTATCGGATTTCTTGGTAATTTGGCGGCTGCAGTAGTGGTGGGCTATGCTGCCTACTGTTCTCTTCATGCGCCTATGCATTGGGGGCTCCTTACATTGGGAGGGGCTTTGATCATTGGTTTTTCTCTCTTCGACATGCTTGATGGTCAGGTGGCCAGACTCGGCAACATGAGCAGCAAATTCGGAGCTTTTTTTGATTCGGTGCTTGACCGATATTGTGAGTTCGTCACAGTTGGAGCCGTGGCATATCTGATGCTTTGTCGTGGATGGGACGTGGCTGCACTACTGACATTTCTTGCTCTTATGGGGTCTCTGCTTGTGAGCTATACAAGGGCCCGTGGCGAGGGGCTCGGGGTGGTCTGCAAGATAGGATTCATGCAGCGTCCCGAACGTGTGGTGCTGACAGCTCTTTCACTGATATCCACCGGAATCTGCGGCCAGATTGGAAAAAGCTGTTTCGATCCCCTCTGGATTGTGGCAATAGTGATGGGTGTGATGGCATTTTTCACCAACATGACAGCTATAGCTCGAATTAATTATCTGCGTAAGTATCTGAAATGAAATTTCCAACTCTCAAAGAATCTCTCTATTGTCTATGCGCATTGCTTATATGGCTTGCGGTGACTATACTCTTCATAGGATTCAGACCGGAACATATCTTCCTTGCTGTCCTAATAGGAGGATTGTTTTATGCAGCAGTGCCAACAAGAAAACTTATTGTGGCGTTGCTGCCTTTCATCGCATTCGGTATCAGCTATGACTGGATGAATTTACTTCCCAACTATGAGGTGAATCCGGTGGATGTAAAAGGACTGTATGACACTGAAAAGTCGCTTTTTGGAATTGCTACCGTCATCGGCACTTTGACTCCCAATGAATATTTTGCCATACACCATGTTAAACTTCTGGATTTCATGGCCGGGATATTCTATCTGTGCTGGGTGCCACTGCCGATTTTCTATGGTCTGTGGCTATATTTCACAGGAAAGAATTATGACTATCTGAGATTCGCATTGGTATTTCTGCTTGTGAATCTTATAGGGTTTGCGCTCTATTATGTGCATCCCGCAGCTCCGCCATGGTATGTGGCTTATCATGGTTTCGATCCGATATTGGGCACCCCCGGCGAAGTGGCCGGACTTGGATATTTCGATGATATGACCGGACTCGGTATTTTTCATGGCCTTTATGCCCGGAATGCCAATGTGTTTGCCGCAATGCCGTCGCTGCACTCTGCATATACTTTTGTGGCCTTCATCTATGCGTGCATCATAGGTAGCAGTCGTGTCTGGAAGTGTGTACTCGGATTTGTCACCCTCGGCATTTGGTTCACAGCCGTATATACTTCCCATCATTATATACTTGATGTGTGCGGCGGCATTGTATGTTCGATAGCGGCAGTGCTTCTCTTCGAGCAAGTGTTGCTCCGGATTCCGGCATTCAAGGATTGGCTCCGCCGCTATGCCTCATATATAGCGCAAAGACCCTTGCCTTCAAAATAATCCCATAACCCCATAACCCTTAATTTTCGACTCGCGAAAATTAAAAAAACATGACACAAGAAGAATTAGACAGATACCACGCCGAGATGCGTGAGAAATACGATGTTCATCCAGATGTCCTTAATTATGACGACATCCGCAAGATGATACCCAAACTTGACGGACACAAAAAGCTGGTCAACTGGCTGCTTCATTTTCTGCAGGTAGATGAAGTGAATGCTGTGCATGGCAGATGGTATAAGACACCGGGGCCGGAGTTTGTGCAGCACATGGTGGAGGATGACTTCAAACTAAAACTGCGTGTAGATCACCGAGAGATACTTGACAACATGCCCGATGGCCGATTCATAACCGTCTCCAATCATCCCTTCGGTGCTTTGGATGGCATTACACTCATTTATCTTGTCACCCGTCGTTTCCGCGATTTCAAGGTGATGGTCAATATGATTCTCAACAAGATTTCAGCCATGCGTCCCAACTTCATTGCGGTGGATGCGTGGAGCAGTAATGACCCTGAAAAGAAAAAAGTTTCAGTGCAAGGCATACGAGAGGCTATCCGACAGGTAAGAGAGGGCAAGCCTCTTGGATTTTTTCCGGCCGGTGCCATGAGCAAGATAGATATTCATGGTCATCAGATAGATCGGCCGTGGCAAAAATCGGTGCTTCAGATAATAGAGAAGGCAAAGGTACCGGTGATTCCCATTTATTTCCATGGAGGCAACAGCTGGTGGTGTAATTTCCTTGGCCATGCGTGCTGGCCGGCAAGATCATTGCGGTTGCCTGCGGAAGTGTTCCGCAAGAGAGGCAAGGAAATACATATCAGCATAGGTGAGCCTATCACTGTGGAAGAGCAGCAAGCACACAGCGGGTCGGTCGAGGAACTCGGCAAATTTCTCCGTGAACGAACATACGCCTTACGTGATCAGTATAAATAATAAACGAAATAAATCAATTTGTGTCCAAATTCAGCAAAATAAGGGAAGAATATCGGGGAAGCCTGAAGTCGGGCGATACGGAAGAATGGTTCGACCTTATATTCTATCGTCCCATAGGTTTCGCTTGGGCTGTGCTTGCACGCAGTCTGGGCATACATCCCAATGTCATCACAGTGGCATCCATTTTCATCGGTATCGGTGCCGGAGTGGCCTTCTATTTCGATAATTTCTGGATCAATCTTGTTGGGATGGTTCTGTTGATATGGGCAAACTCATACGACAGTGCCGATGGCCAGCTTGCCAGAATGACAAAACAATACTCGCGGTTGGGAAGAATTCTCGACGGCGTAAGCAGCGATCTGTGGTTTGTGGCCATATATATTGCCATCTGTCTTCGTGAAAATTCCACATCTCCATATTTCATGGCTCATCCATGGCTGATATGGTTGCTTGGAGCCATAGCCGGTGCATGCCATGCACAACAGGCGGCCATGGCCGACATCTACCGTCAGTTTCATCTGTTTTTCCTGAAAGGCAAATCGGGGTCTGAACTTGAGGATGCACAGGCTCTGTGGCGGCAATATCACTCAATGACTTGGGGCAAGCAATTTTTTCCAAAACTCGTCATGCTTTTCTACGCTAACTATACGAGGACGCAAGAGCGGTTCACACCTCAGATGCAGAGTCTGCGGAGGACTCTATATCAGAAATATCATTCCCATATTCCACAGAAATTTGCAGATAGATTCCGCGCCGGGAGCCGTCCGCTGATGAAATATACCAACATTTTGAGTTTCAATGTGCGTAGCTGGGCCCTTTTTATCTCCATTTTGCTTCTGCATCAGCCCTGGCTATACTTCGCTTTTGAAATCACAGTGATGAACATTATCCTTCTATATATGATACTTCGTCATGAGCATCTTTGTACCCGTCTTAAAAGTTCACTTTGAACCTGCCAAAAGTAATTCGTGCGATTATGGAATTTATTAAAAAGATTGGAGTCATAATAGTAGCTTTTATGTGTTTTGCTCTTACAGCGATTGCAAAACCGGACAAAGCATCAGAGAATCTTCTCGACAGGGTATGTCCCGGTGGAAAAGGGATGATTACGTTTGAAATCAGGTCTGACAAGGGAGGCATTGATTATTTCGAGATAGGATCCAAATCCGGTAGGCCTCACATTGTGGGCAGCAACAGTGTAAGCATAGCCACCGGACTCAACTGGTATCTCAAGCATTTTTGTGGGATTAATCTGACTTGGAACAATATGCAGGCGACTTTGCCGGCTTGCTTGCCTATTCCTGAAGAAAAGGTAAGAAAAGAGACGTCGCTCACCATGCGTTATGATTTCAATTACTGCACTTTCTCCTATAGTATGGCCTTTTGGGATTGGTCTCGCTGGGAGAAGGAGATAGACTGGATGGCACTCCATGGCATAAACATGCCTCTTGCAATAGTCGGCATGGAATCAGCATGGCGCAACATGCTTAAACGGCTTGGATATTCTGAGGAGGAAGTGGGTGATTTCATTGCGGGTCCCGGATTTCTTGCGTGGTGGGCCATGAACAACCTTGAAGGATGGGGAGGACCATTGCCTTCTTCATGGTATGCCAACAGGGAAAAACTTCAGAAGAATATACTCAGCAGAATGAAGGAATACGGCATGACCCCGGTGCTTCCAGGTTATTGCGGGATGATGCCCCACGATGCAGATAAGAGGCTTGGACTAAATCTTGTAAAAGGTGGCCCATGGAATGGCTATGTGCGTCCAGGGAATCTTCTTCCTACTGATCCGAGATTTGATGAAATAGCCGACATATATTATGAAGAGTTGACCCGGCTTTACGGTAAGTCTGAGTTTTATTCGATGGATCCATTCCATGAGATGGGCGATGTGGATGTGGATTATGCCAAGGCTGGTCTTAAACTTTTAGATGCCATGAAGCGTTGCAACCGAGATGCAAAATGGGTGATACAAGGTTGGACCGAAAATCCGCGTCAGCAGATGCTTGATGTCCTTCCGGTCGGACAGCTGGTAATACTCGATTTGTTTTCCGAATGCCGTCCGATGTGGGGAATCCCCTCAGTATGGAAAAGAGAGGAAGGATATGGCCATCATCAGTGGCTTTTTTGCATGCTCGAAAATTTCGGTGCCAACGTTGGCCTTCATGGTAGAATGGACCAGCTCATCGACAATTTCCGACAGACAAAGACTAATCCGCTCGCCTCAAGTCTTAAGGGAATCGGTCTCACTATGGAAGGATCGGGGAATAATCCGGTCATGTTTGAACTTATGTGCGAGTTGCCGTGGATGGGTGATGATATTCCATCAAAAGAGCAGTGGATTGAAGATTACGTAAAATGCCGATATGGTTGCGCAGACACCGACATGCTTGCCGCATGGAATATACTTATTGCCGGAATCTACAACTGTCCGGCCGGCAACAATCAGCAGGGTCCTCATGAGAGTATCTTTTGTGGCAGACCTTCCACAGATAACTTTCAGGTCAAGTCGTGGTCAAAGATGAGAAACTATTATGACCCCGCAACTACTCTCAGGGCGGCCATGCTTATGGCCGATGCATCCGACCGACTGCGTGGCAACAACAACTATGAATATGACCTTGTCGATGTCACCCGTCAGGCATTGGCTGACCAGGGAAGACGGCAATATCAACGTGCGATGTCGGATTACAGGACATTCTCGCGTGAGGACTTCAAGAGCAGTTCGCGCAGATTTCTCGACATGATAATCTTGCAAGACAAACTTCTGGCCACTCGGCGGGAATTCCGTCTTGGCTCATGGCTTGAAGCTGCAAGAAGCCTGGGCACAACAAATGATGAAAAGGATCTTTATGAATGGAATGCCAGGGTGCAGATCACTACCTGGGGCAACAGGGAGTGTGCAGATGTGGGCGGGCTGCGCGATTATGCACACAAGGAATGGCAAGGTTTGCTGAAAGACTTCTATTATCCGAGATGGCAAAAATGGATGGAGGCTCTTTCCAACCAAATGGATGTCGATGCCGGACCTCGTCCGGATGCCTTGGGTGGAGGTCCAAATGCCAACAAGACTTCATCTGAACTTTTTGCCATGGCTCTTCCGTCGGCTCCGGTAATCGATTGGTATGCCCTTGAGGAACCCTGGACACTTGGCAAAGGTGGTTATTCCTCAGTAGCCATTGGCGATCCCATCGCGACGGCTAAAGAAATACTGCAATTCCTCAATGAATAAATATATATTCATTTGATGATTCGCGACATTAAATATCTGAAGGGAGTGGGAGAGGCAAGAGCAAAACTTCTTGCCTCGGAGTTGGATATACACACATCCGACGATTTGCTGCATTATTTCCCCACGCGCCATGTGGATAGAAGTAAATTTTATCATATTCGTGACTTCTCAGGAGTTGAGATGCCCTACATTCAGCTGAGAGGTCAATTCATTTCGTTCTCAAAAGAGGGCGAAGGTAGAAAACAGCGGCTCACGGCGGTCTTTTCCGATGGCGACCGGCTTTGTCAGGTGACATGGTTTGCCAAGATTCAGACAATAGCAAACATGTATCTTCCGGGTGTGGAATATGTCCTTTTCGGCAAACCGACTTACAAATTCAATGTCTGGCAATTTGTCCATCCGGAGATTGAGGCGTATGATCCGTCCCGTCCTCCCCAGGGTTTGCGGGGCATATACGGTCTGACTGAGACCCTTCGCAAAAGAGGATTCTCTTCCCGCATAATGCAGACGATTACCGCCAATCTTCTTGCATCATTGCCGGTGGGAAGTGTGCAAGAGTCTCTTCCTTCTGAGGTCATGGCAGAAAGAAACCTGATTCCGCTCGACAGAGCCTTGCGCAACATGCATCTGCCGGAGTCGGTGCAGATGTTGCAGAGAGCTACCGAACGGCTTAAATTTGAAGAACTTTTTTATCTTGAGCTTCACATATTGGAGTATGCTCGAAAGAGAAATACCCAACTCAAGGGTCACATTCTGACACGAGTCGGCCCCCTTTTCAATATGTTTTATTCAGAAGTTGTGCCATTCCCTCTCACTGAAGCTCAAAAAAGGGTTCTAAGGGAGCTTAGGGAAGACATGCGTACCGGGCGTCAGATGAATCGTCTGCTGCAGGGAGATGTGGGCAGCGGAAAGACACTTGTCGCTTTTATGACCATGCTGCTCGCCGTGGATAATGGTCTGCAGGCCGCCCTGATGGCTCCCACTGAAATACTTGCTACCCAACATGCAGAATCTCTTGCAAAATGGGCCGAGCCTCTCGGCATTCGTGTGGAATTGCTCACGGGAAGCACCCGAGCCGCAAAGCGAAGGAGTATTTCGGAAGGTCTAATCGAAGGAGGTATCAATATCCTTGTCGGCACACATGCGCTGATTGAGGACAAGGTGCAATTTCGCAATCTCGGTGTCGCCGTGATCGACGAGCAGCATCGTTTCGGCGTGGCTCAGAGGGCAAAGTTATGGAGCAAAGCCACAGTTGCTCCCCATGTGCTTGTGATGACTGCAACTCCAATACCGCGCACGCTTGCCATGACCGTATATGGGGATCTTGATGTAAGCGTCATCGACATGCTTCCCCCGGGAAGAAAACCTATTCAGACATGGTTGAGATTTGACGACAATCGCAATGAAGTATATAGGCATCTTTACAACGAATTGCGCAAGGGTCGCCAGGCATATATCGTGTATCCTCTGATTCAAGAAAGCGAGAAGTCCGATCTCAAGTCGGCGGAGGAAGGCTATCAGAGAATAAAGGATATTTTCCCTGATACGCCGGTTGCTCTTGTACATGGCAAGATGAAGCCGGCTGAGAAAGACATGCAAATGCAGAGATTTGCATCAGGTGAAGCCCGCATTCTGGTGGCAACTACGGTGATTGAGGTTGGCGTGAATGTGCCCAACGCTTCTGTCATGATTATAGAAAATGCCGAGAGATTTGGTCTGTCGCAGTTGCATCAGTTGCGTGGTCGTGTTGGTAGGGGAGCGGAATTAAGCTACTGTATTCTGATGAGTAAACGTCAATTAGGTGCTGACACAAAGAAGAGACTCGGAATAATGACAGAGACCTCTGACGGATTCCTGATTTCTGAAGCCGACATGAAGTTGCGCGGGCCGGGCGATATGGAAGGCACACAGCAATCCGGAATAGCCTTCAATCTTAAAGTGGCCAACCTGACACGCGACGGACAGATTATATCTTTGGCACGGGATGCAGCATTACGCATCCTCGACGGACGTTTGCTTCTGACCAAAGAGTCAATCGACATAATCAATCGTGAACTACGCTCACGGTTCAGTCGAGAGATTGACTGGGGACGCATCTCCTGATCCCATATAAATTGTTAATGGATGTAAAAAGATTGTCAGAAATTGGGATATTTCGGTAATTTTTGTTTATTTTGCAGTTTGAATACTCCGACTCTCAAGCGTGTCGGATATTATCCTATATACTACGACTATGGGTAAAATAATAGCAATAGCAAATCAAAAAGGCGGAGTGGGCAAAACCACCACTGCTTTTAACCTTGGGGCTTGTCTTGCCACAGAAGGGAAGAAAGTGCTTCTTGTCGATGCCGACCCTCAGGCCAATGCCACTTCCGGTCTCGGCCTTGACGGCAACGAAGCCCCCGCCTCCATATATGAATGTATCGTTGACGACTATCCAGTGGCCGACAGCATTGTTAAGTCGGATATAGATGGCCTTGAAGTGATATGTTCCCGCATTGACCTGGTTGGTGCTGAAGTGGAGCTCATGAATCGCCGCGAACGTGAGAAAGCCTTGCAGCGTGTGCTGACCCCGCTTAAAGATTCATACGACTACATTCTCATTGACTGCTCTCCTTCACTTGGCATAATCACCGTAAATGCCCTAACAGCAGCCGACTCGGTTATAATTCCGGTCCAATCGGAGTATTTTGCTCTTGAGGGTATATCCCAACTGCTGAATACAATACGTATCATCAAGAGCCGACTGAAACCGACTCTTGAGATAGAAGGATTTCTCCTGACTATGTATGACGCGCGATTGCGTCTGGCCAACCAGATTTTCGAGGAGTTAAAGGGACACTTTGGCGACATGGTGTTCAGCACCGTCATTCCCCGCAACATAAAGCTGTCGGAGTCTCCGAGCCATGGCCTGCCCGTAATCCTATACGATCCTGACTCACGCGGCGCGATTGCATATTGCCAGCTTGCGAAGGAACTTCTCGCACGCAACAGAAAAAAATCTGTCTAACCCTTAACCCTTAACTCTTAACTCTTAACTCTTCGCCCTACAATGGCTTTGAAACGCAATGCACTCGGACGTGGACTTGACTCCCTGATTGGTATCTCTGAAGTCAGAACCGATGGAGGAAGCGCCATTTCCGAAATAGACATATACTCGATTTCTCCAAATCCCGACCAACCCCGCAGGTCTTTCTCAGAAGAAGGCCTTGATGAGTTGGCATCATCAATTCGTGAACTCGGTATTATTCAACCGCTGTCGCTGCGCTCTGCTCCAGACGGTCGATACCAGATAATAGCCGGCGAGCGCCGCTGGCGAGCTGCAAAAATGGCAGGACTCTCTACTGTGCCTGCATACGTGCGTACGGCTTCTGATTCGGAAGTCACGGAAATGGCTCTCATCGAGAATATACAGCGCGAAGATTTAAATGCAATTGAAGTGGCTCTTGCTTTCCGAAAACTTCTCGACACCTACGAGATGACGCAGGAACGCCTCAGCGAACGGGTGGGAAAATCGCGCACCGTCATCACCAATCATCTTCGCCTGCTTAAGCTTCCGGCTGAAATCCAATTGGCTCTGCGCGACCACAAACTTGACATGGGACATGCACGTGCTCTCCTTGCTGTGGAGGACCCGAAACAGCAGCTCAAGATTTTCAAGCAGATTCTAAAAGATGGACTCAGCGTGAGAATGGTGGAGAAACTGGCGCGTGATGCCGCCGAAGGCAATGGCGCAGAGCAGAAGGAATCCGTGAAAACGGGTTTGTCAAGCACAAAAGACTATGACTTTTTCGTGCGCGATCTTCAACAATATTTCCCTACTACAGTCAAGTTTGCAAGAAACGACAATGGCAAAGGCAGCATCACATTGAAATTTGACAATGACGAGCAACTGATGCAACTTGTCAACGCATTTGAAAAATTGAAGCAATGAATATAAAGGTCGGCAGATTCGGAATTTTGATGGCTGTTGCGGTGTTTGCCTTGTGGCTGACACCTGCTGTCCATTCGCAGGATCCGGATCCTGACACTCTCCCTCTTCCAAACGACTCGGTGCTTGATGCCGAACTGCTTGTAAGGACACCGATTGAGGGTGAGATGTACGACGACGGACAGCATACTGTAGTTGTGGCAGATGACTACGGATTTGACGAACGTGGGAAGAAGATTTTCAATCCGGACCCCACAAGAGCTGTGTGGCTTTCGGCCCTTTGTCCAGGACTTGGACAGATCTACAACCGGCGATATTGGAAACTTCCTATCGTTGTGGCCGGATTCATGGGACTTGGATATGGCACAAGCTGGAACAACACCCAATTTAAGGATTACTCCAATGGATATATGGATCTCATGAGCGGCGACCCGGACAAAAAATCCTATATGAATTTCTTCCCTCCCAACACTGATGAAAGCTCGCTCAATAAGGACTGGTTGCAGTCTGTGTTGAAAAACCGCAAGAATTACTACAGAAGGAACCGGGATCTTTGCATTATCTGCATGGTGGCTGTATATCTGGTGGCTATTGTGGATGCATACGTAGATGCGCAGCTTGCCCATTTCGATATAAGTCCGGACCTTTCGATGGATATAAGCCCCGGATTTTATACCGAACCTGTCACCCGAAGATATTCATTGGGAATGAATTGGTCATTCACCTTTTAAGGCGTAACGGCTTATAATTATCTTCCCTGACAAAACCGAAAGCTGAATACAAAAAACTGACAACTGAAAACTGACAACTGAAAACTGACAACTATATATGACGCGCAAAACAATATTACTCTCACTCGCCCTGTTGGCATCGGCAACTTCTTTGTCTGCTGCCAATCCCAATGTGAACGATATAAAGACTTCCGTCACAGACGATGCCATCGTCTTTCCTGAATCTTTTGAACAAGACACCCAGAAGCTCCTGGAGGGATGGTATATGCGCAATTATACCGCCACCGATGATAATTTCAGCAAGAAAAAGGATGTGGATACTTCCGATGAAGTAATAAAAAGACGTCTTGCCCAGATGCCTACCGTGATTGAGATGCCGTTCAATTCCGTAGTGCGTCAATATATAGACCGATATACCAAAACCAGCCGTCCTCAGGTGGCTGCCATTCTTGGACTGAGCCTATACTACATGCCCATTTTTGAGCAAGCACTTGAGGAACGCGGTTTGCCACAGGAATTAAAGTATCTTCCGGTGATAGAATCCGGTCTTGATCCGAATGCTGTCAGCAAGCACGGAGCCACTGGTCTCTGGCAGCTAATGCTGGCCACCGGAAAGGGATGCGGCCTTGACTGCAACAGCCTCGTGGATGAACGGCGTGATCCATACGCCTCATCAAGGGCAGCGGCCGATCTTCTCAAGCAACTTTTCGACACCTACGGCGACTGGAGTCTTGCAATCGCCGCATATAATTCAGGCCCGACAGCCGTCAACAAGGCTATACGTCGTGCCGGAATAGATGCCAAGAAGGCTGATTTCTGGAATATATACAATTATCTTTCAGATGAGACACGCGGATATGTGCCTATGTTTATCGCTGCAAACTATGTGATGACATATTATCCTGAGCACAACATCAGCCCGGTGCTTCCAACAAAACCGCTCGTCACTGACACTATAGGGGTGACCGACAGAGTGCATTTTGATCAGATTTCCGCCGTGTTGGGTATCCCTATAGATGAGCTCCGCATATTGAATCCCCAGTATCGCGAGGATATCATACCCGGCACTCCCGAGCGTGCTTATATGATTACTCTCCCCTCAAAACAGGTGCATGCATATCTAATGAGCCATGACCAGATACTCGCATACGAGGCAGACAAATATGCACATCGGCTGACGGTGGAACCCGGAGCGGCTCCGCAAGCTGATGCGACGGAACATTCAGGGCAAAATGCAGATAACGACCTTGCCGCTGTGACCCGGAATTCCGTCGCTAAAGATTTCGAGGCCGGTGCTCCGGTGACAGTATCACACAAGGTGACAAAGGGTGAAACCCTGGCTTCCATTGCTGCCAAATATGGTGTGCAGGCATCCGAAATAAGAAGTACAAATGGACTCAGGCGCAATGCGGTGCGTGTGGGCCAGATTCTGACTATTGCCAATGTGGCTCCTGACAAGGCGGCAGAGGTGCAGACGCAGGAAATTGCGGAATCGAACCGGCCTGACGACAAACCGGCTGTGGAGACAAAGAAACAAACACCGGTGAAGAAGGAAACAGCTTCCAGAAAATCAAAAAGCAAGTCAACCAAGGCTTCTTCAGGAAAGGCAACCACCCACACCATCAAGAGTGGAGAGAATCTTGGCAAGATTGCCCGTAAGTATGGGGTCACTGTGGATGCAATCAAGAAGGCTAACGGCATGAAGAATGACAACATACGTGCCGGAAAGACTCTGACTATTCCGGCGAAAAAAGGCAAAAGTTAAGGGTTAAGAGTTAAGGGTTAAGGATTTATGAGTGGAGGAAAATCGGAAGAGCTATGAAGGATTTTATAAGATTTCTTAGACGTTTCGCACGCCCATACGTCGGAACTTTGGCACTGAGCATTTTTTTCAATTTGCTCAATGGTGTCATGACTGTATTCTCTTTCGCTTTCATCATTCCCATACTTCAGGTTATCTTTGGTCTGCAACGCGGTGACTATGAATATATGCCATGGGGATCAGGCAATCTTATCGACACTGTCACCAACAATTTCTACTACTTCACAGGAAATATAATTGACACTCAGGGTGCATCAAAAGCATTGGCATGGCTTGGCCTGATTTTTATAATCATGACTCTTGTCAAGGTCATGACAGGGTATTTCAGTGAATATTTCACTATCCCAATGCGCAATGGTGTGGTGCGTGACATTCGCAATGCCATGTATGCAAAGATTCTGTCGCTGCCCATAGGATATTTCAGTGGTGAGAGGAAAGGCGATATAATGGCGCGTATGAGCGGAGATGTTACGGAGGTGGAGGCTTCGGTGATGTCATCGCTTCATGCCTTGTTTCGATATCCTATACTCATAGTCATCTATCTTGCCACAATGATTGCCGTCAGCTGGCGACTGACGTTGTTTGTATTCGTCCTGCTTCCGGTGATGGGTTGGGTGATGGGCACTGTTGGTAAGAAACTTAAGGCTCAGAGTCTTAAAACAATGCAAATCGGCGGACAGATACTTTCCACCATAGAGGAAAGTCTCGGCGGGCTGCGTATCATCAAGGCTTTCAATGCCGAGCGTCAGATGGATGCACGTTTCAGGTCGGAGACACAAAGCTACGTCAGGTCTGCCAATGCGATGCTGCGCCGTCAGGCACTTGCGCATCCAATGAGTGAATTCCTCGGCACCATCGCTGTGATTGTGGTGCTGTGGTTTGGTGGTACGCTTATACTCACGGGTTCTTCATCTATAGATGCTGCTTCCTTCATCTTCTACATGACAATTTTCTACAGTATCATCAATCCCGCAAAAGACCTGTCGAAGACCGGTTACACTGTCTCAAAGGGAATGGCAGCCTTGGCGCGTATCGACAAGATACTGGATGCAGAGAATCCAATCAAGAATCCGGTCAATCCCAAACCTCTCCCTTCTGAATCGGATGTTGCGGCAATTGAATTCAAAGATGTGACTTTCAGATATGACGGTGACGAGCGCACAGTGCTTGACCATATCAACCTGAAAGTGCCCAAGGGTAAGACTGTGGCGATTGTCGGACAGTCGGGAAGTGGCAAATCAACCCTCGTTGATCTTATCCCGCGATTTTATGACGTCACTGAGGGTCAGGTGCTCGTAAAAGGGGAGGATGTACGGGATGTCAGGGTGGCGGATCTTCGCGGTCTCATGGGCAACGTGAATCAGGAGGCAATTCTCTTCAACGACACTTTCCGCAATAATATTGCCTTTGGATGCGATAATGCTTCTCAGAAGGATATTGAAAGAGCTGCCAAAATTGCGAATGCCCATGATTTCATCATGTCAAATCCCGAGGGTTACGACACAATGTTGGGCGACCGTGGATGTCGGCTTTCAGGCGGCGAACGGCAACGCATAAGCATTGCCCGCTCTATCCTTAAGAACCCGGACATCTTGATACTCGATGAAGCCACTTCTGCACTTGACAATGAGAGCGAGCGGCTTGTGCAAGAGGCTCTTGACAGATTGATGCGCGACCGAACCACTATCGTAATTGCCCACCGGCTTTCCACCATAGTAAATGCCGACATAATTTGCGTGATGAAAGATGGACAGATAGTGGAGCAAGGCACCCATTCAGATCTACTCGAACTTAATGGACACTATGCTCGACTTCAGGCTCTCTCTTCCTGACACTAACATATCTCGATCTCCCTGATAATTCTGATCTCTCTGATAACTCTAATATCTCTGATAACTCTAATATCTCTGATAACTCTAAGTCAATAACACCGAAAACACAATATGATATGATAAATATAGCAATCTTCGCTTCGGGAACAGGCTCGAACGCAGTGAATCTTGTAAGAACATTCAATTCCGGCGACCAAATAAGGGTGGCAATCTGCCTTACTGACAGAGAGAATGCTCCGGTTATGGAGCGTATGGCCGAATTGGGCGTGCCCACAGAATTCTACCCACGTAGTGTTTGGAAAGAGAATCCACAGTTGATTCTCGATGTCTTGCGTAGCCACGATGTGAAGATAATTGTTCTTGCAGGCTTCCTATGCTATGTGCATCCTGATATTGTGAGGACGTATGCAGGACGTATTCTCAACATTCATCCATCTCTGCTTCCCGCATACGGAGGAAAGGGAATGCATGGTTCAAATGTGCATAAGGCGGTGATTGAGGCCGGCGAACTGAAAAGTGGTGCGACTGTGCATATTGTCACTGAAGATATAGATAATGGCCCGATAGTGTTGCAAAAGGAGGTAATGGTGCTCCCGGACGATACCCCTGAATCGCTTGAGGCCAAGGTGCATGAGGTGGAATATCAGATTTTTCCGGAGGCTGTAAGAAAAATAGCAGATGGCCTTGAGCCTCCGGCCATCCCAAAGAGTGTGGATGATGAATGGGCCAAGGTTTTAGGCGTGAAGAACAATGTGCGTGAATCCCGGCAAGAGACTCAACCGGGTGGGTCCAATCCGTCGCAAGCACAGCAGTATCAGGGAAACGTGCAGTTTGCCACGGTCAAGGCCAAACCTTGGATGCAGACAATTCAAAATTCAAAATTCAAAATTCAAAATCCCCCTGAGGAGCCGATGCCTTCCACATGGCTTGTATGGTCGGTGATATGCACCATATTGTGTTGCTTCATCCCGGGTATAGTGGCCATAGTGCAGTCGGCAAAAGTAAGTAGCAAATACTATTCAGGTGATATAGAGGGAGCTAAACGGGCCTCCCATAATGCTGAGATTTGGATTATAGTATCTTTCGTGCTCGGTGTCATCTCCAACACTATCTATCTTCCCCTGACAATAGCCGGAATCCTTTAGGCACCGACTCAAAAAAATGGCAGCCGGCGGCTGGAACCTTAGTAATTAGAAATGGCGGGCGATGGTGAAGGCGAAAAGGGATGAGAAGGCTGAACTCCATTCATTGGAGGGTAGGGTCTTGAGTATGGCCTCGCTTTCACCACGCATGCGCTCCATCACTGAGTAGGCATAATCGATGCCTCCATTCTTTTTGGCAAATTCTATAAGCTTGGCTATTTCGGAATCGGTGAGACATCCTCTTCTGATAAGGCTCTTCATGTGCTCGGATTCCTCAGCCGGTCCGACCCTCAGCGCATACAAAAGTGGCAAACTCACCTTGTTTTCTCTTAGATCGTTGCCGGTGGGCTTGCCTATCTCCTTGTCCTCATAATAGTCGAATATGTCATCCTTGATCTGAAAGCATAGGCCTAAGAGACGTCCATATTCCACAGCGTTTGCCACCATGAAGGAATCTGCACCGGCTGACTCAGCTCCCATCTTTATACACTTCATGAATAGAGACGCCGTCTTCTTGCTTATCACGTCCATGTAGCGGTTCTCGTCGAATGTGCATTCGCGTGCATTGGAAATCTGGTCTATTTCTCCAAGCGATAGTTCTTTGCCAAGTTCAGCAACGGAAGTTATTGCCTTTATGTCACCGGTCTTTATGACCTCTGCGAGAGCATTGCTCACAAAAAAATCGCCGGTAAGCACAGCTATACGGTTGTCGAAATCACGGTTGATTGTGGGTGTGCCTCGGCGGTAGTCGGATTTATCCACCACGTCATCATGTATAAGTGATGCGTTGTGAAGCATCTCAAGCGAGGCCGCGGAGTGAAGGGTGCTTTCGGTGATTCCGCCGAAGAGTTTTGCACTTAGCATAACCAGAAGCGGTCGTATTTGTTTCCCCTTGGTCAGTAGATATTGTGCCACGACACGGCTCAGCAGGGGGTCGTCGGTGTGAAGACCCTCGCGCATGTATGCATTCATAGCATCAAGTTCGGCACTCAACCGGTGCCTTAGATTTTGCATTGTGTCGTTTGCCATTATGTGTAAAACTCAAAAATTTTTCACAAAATTACAAAATAATTTTGCATTTTCGGCATTTGATTGCCTATTATTTGTTATTTTTGTAGTCAATAACTGTATTTTTGCCCCTAAAGCACCAAAATACACTATGTATATCTAAGAATCTGCCCAAAATTATGTCGGAAAAGCGACTCTTTCTACTCGATGCGTACGCGCTCATATTTCGCGCCTATTATGCGCTGATCAAGATGCCTCGAATCACAAGCGACGGTTTCAACACCTCCGCTATTTTCGGTTTTGTAAATACGTTGGAAGATGTGCTTCGAAAGGAGCATCCATCGCATATTGCAGTTTGTTTTGATCCTCCGGGTCCTACTTTCCGCAGCGATATGCTGGAATCATACAAGGGAGAGAGGTCTGCCACTCCCGAAGACATAAAAAAATCCATTCCCTATATCAAGAAGATAATAGAGAGCTACAACATCAGGATTCTCGAAGTGGAAAATTATGAGGCCGACGATGTGATTGGCACGATGGCCATACGCGCTTCAAAAGAAGGCTTCACCACCTATATGATGTCGCCCGATAAGGATCTCGGACAGCTTGTAAGCCCCAATATCCTGCAGTATAAACCTTCATATAAGGGGAAGGATTTTGAACTCAGGGGTGAGAAGGAGGTATGCGAACACTTCGGAATAGAACGCACAAGCCAGATCATAGACCTTCTCGCCATCATGGGTGATAAAATCGACAATATTCCCGGTTGCCCGGGCATCGGAGAGAAAGGCGCACAGAAATTGATAGCCGATTTTGGGTCGGTGGAGAATATAATAGCCTCTGTAGGTCAACTTAAAGGGGCTACAAAGAAAAAAATAGAAGATAACGAACGATTGATTCTCCTTTCTAAGGATCTTGCCACTATACGTACAGATGTCCCCATCGATGCGACTCCCGACAGCCTTATCTTAGGGAAGATAGATGAAGAAAAACTGTTTGCAATTTTCAAGGAGCTGGAGTTCAAGACTCTGGCAGATCGCATTCAACGGAGGATATCATCGGAAAGAAAGACGGAAGAAAATAACCCTAAATCAGAAAACAGAAAAAAGGGTGCAACCCAACCCTCTCTTTTCGATTTCGACGGTGACGGTGCCATGCAAAGTGAGATCAAGGCGACTATTGCTCCTGATTCACTCGGCAAAGATTGTGTCGCAGTGAGTGAGGAAAAAGAACTCGTTAAAATGAAACTGGAGATAGCAAAATCC
The DNA here is from genome assembly GCA_023667055.1 of Muribaculum sp. Taxonomy (GTDB): domain Bacteria; phylum Bacteroidota; class Bacteroidia; order Bacteroidales; family Muribaculaceae; genus Lepagella. Next base: position 75,831 of record JAMPAV010000005.1, read on the forward strand.
GGAGTGGTTGGTATATACCTGACCGCCGAAGGCGAGAATGACATGGATGCCTGCTGGAAAGCTACGGCCTTTGCTGTTCCCGACGGAAGGACATGGCATGTAGATAACAAGATTCCGGGTGCAGTCGATGCTGTTCTCGATATTCTTGCAGATCCGCACACACGCAAGGTCAGCACATCTTCCAAACGCGACATGGTGATAGCACGTAGGGAACGGCAAGATGCTCAGACCAATCCTCACAGTATTGTCAACTTCCATGATGTCACTATTGCTCATTATCTGCTTGAGCCGGAAATGCGGCACACCCCGGAATTGCTTGCCGACAAATATCTCGGCTACTCACTGAGTCCGGCTCCCACGGCTGCCGAACTCGCTGCTTTGTGTCTCAGACTTGATGAACCCCTTATAGATGCCTTGAAACGAGAAGATCTCTATGGACTTTATACCGACATGGAACTTCCGCTTGTCCCGGTGCTTGCCGACATGGAGTTTGTCGGTGTGAGAATCGACACTGCCGCCCTGAAATCGGCAGCCGAAGGTATGGAGGAAAAATCGCAATCCCTATGCCGGGAGATATATGAGATAGCCGGCGAAGAATTCAATGTGGGGAGTCCGGCCCAGGTCGGGGAGATTCTTTTCGGCAAGATGCAGCTTGATCCAAAGGCCAAGAAGACAAAGTCGGGCCAGTATTCCACTTCAGAGGAAGTGTTGGAAAAAGTGGCGTGGATGAGTCCGATAGTAGGGAAAATCCTCGAATACCGCCAGATAAAAAAACTCCTATCCACTTATCTGAATGCGTTGCCCGGGGTAATCAATAAAAAGACCGGACGGATACATACCAACTATAACCAGACGGTAACGGCAACGGGGCGTCTTTCCTCTTCTTCGCCTAATTTGCAAAACATTCCGGTCCGCGATGAGATGGGGCGAGATATCCGCAGGGCGTTTATCCCGTCGGATGGGAACATATATTTCTCTGCCGACTACAGCCAGATTGAATTGAGGCTGGTGGCTGATTTCGCACATGATGAGACCATGATCAGTGGTTTTCGCAATGGAGATGACATTCATGCCATTACAGCTGCGAAAATTTTTCATAAGCCGGTGGAAGATGTCACTGCCGATGAGCGAAGAAAAGCCAAGACTGCCAATTTCGGGATTTTATATGGAATCACATCATTTGGCCTTGCCTCACGCCTGCAGATTCCCCGGAAAGAGGCGAAGGAACTGATAGATAATTATTTTGCGACCTTTCCCACTATCCATAACTATATGAATGAAAGCGTTGTGGAGGCCAGAGAGAAAGGATTCGCAGTGACAAAGCTTGGACGTAAGCGTCGTCTTCCCGACATCAACAGCAAGAATCCCGTTGTGCGCGGATATGCTGAGCGCAATGCCATCAATGCGCCCGTGCAAGGTTCGGCAGCTGACATAATGAAACTTGCCATGGTGCGGATATGGAATGAAATGTGCCGGCTGGGGCTAAGGTCTAAAATGATCATGCAGGTGCACGATGAACTGAACTTCGATGTGGTGCCAGAGGAAGCCCCGGCATTGCAGGAAATTGTTATCCGTGAGATGGAGGGGGCGTGGAGTGGCAATGTGCCTCTTACCGCATCAAGCGGCTTTGGTGCAAACTGGCTGGAGGCTCACTGACAATGCACAAAGTCGCGACACCCCAATTGGAATATGGAATATGAATTAATAATTATAATATTATGAGCAACATCAAAAGTATCGGTATCCTCACATCAGGAGGAGATGCGCCGGGTATGAACGCGGCAATCCGTGCGGTGACACGCGCGGGTATTTATTCGGGATTCAAGGTGTATGGCATTTATCGTGGTTATAAAGGACTTATAGCCGATGAAATAGAAGAGTTTTCAACCCAGAATGTGTCAAATATCATTCAGCGTGGAGGCACCATACTGAAGACTGCACGTTGCAAGGAGTTTGAGACCCCCGAGGGTCGCCAGTGTGCCTACGACGTGCTTAAGCGTCATGGCATCGACAGCCTTTGTGTGATAGGCGGCAACGGTTCGTTGACAGGTGCACGTATTTTTGCCAATGAGTTTCAGTTCCCGATCGTGGGTCTTCCCGGCACAATCGACAATGACCTTTTCGGCACAGACGCCACAATCGGTTACGACACGGCCCTGAATACCATAATGGAATGTGTGGATAAAATCCGCGACACTGCGACAAGCCACGAGCGTCTGTTCTTCATTGAGGTAATGGGACGAGATGCCGGTTTCCTCGCGCTCAACGGTGCAATAGCATCCGGTGCCGAAGCCGCCATTATCCCGGAGATATCAACTGAAGTGGATCAGCTTGCAGAACTTATCAAAAATGGCTTCCGCAAGTCAAAGAACTCATCCATAGTGCTTGTGGCAGAGTCTCCGGTCACCGGTGGTGCCATGGGGCTCGCCCAGCGTGTGAAAGACGAGTATCCCAACTATGATGTGAGGGTCTCTATCCTCGGTCATCTTCAGCGCGGTGGCAGCCCGACAGCATTCGACCGCATCATAGCGTCGCGTATGGGAGCGGCAGCTGTGGATGCCCTTCTTGACGACCAGCGTAACGTGATGATTGGTATCCGCAACGATGAGATTGTATATGTGCCGTTTGTAAAGGCCGTGCAACCCGGTGTAAAGACAATCAACCGCGATAAACTCAACACACTGCGTCGTCTCTCCATCTGATGGGAAAGCACATAACAAACAAAACCATAATAGCCATCAACCGCACCCTGCTCTCGGCCACATTCCGGGGGTTGGGTGCTTTGCCATGGCCCGTGCTTCGCGGTCTTTCCTCATTCATCGCGTGGCTGGCCCGTGATGTGGTGCGCTATCGGGTGGGTATATGCCGGTCAAACATCACATCTTCTTTCCCTGATATGTCGCCCGAAGAAGTGGATGCGACAATGAAGGGCTTCTATGCCTTTCTTGCCGATTACTTCATAGAGACGGTCAAATTGGGGTCGATGAAAGCCGACGAGATGCGCCGTCGCATGAAATTCGAGAATATCGAAGAGGTCAATAATGATCTTCGCAGTGGGAAGAACGTAAGTGTCTATCTCGGACATTACTGCAATTGGGAGTGGGTGTCGAGTATGCCGCTTTGGCTTGATCTCACCACAGGCGTCATCCCGTGTCAGATATATCACCCTCTTACGAATTTGGCTGCAGATGATGTGTTTGGAAAGATTCGCAGACATTTCGGAGCAACCAATCTGCCTATGTCCACATCAGCCAAGACATTGATGGAGATGAATGCCCGCGGCACTACTTCCATCACCGGTTACATTGCAGACCAGACACCGTCACGTCTGGCCATTCACCATTGGCTTCCTTTTCTTAATCATGACACCCCGGTATTTATTGGCGCGGAGAAAATAAGCAGAAAGATAAATGCTGCTGCATACTATATTGACATGCGGCGGGTGGAAAGAAACGAATACGTTGGCAAATTTGTGAAGATTTCAGACAATGTGGCTGCGGAAACCAGCAATGCAGTCACAGAGCGTTACTTCTCGATGCTTGAGGACTCCATACGCCGTCAGCCATCTTTGTGGCTTTGGACTCACCGCCGCTGGAGAAATAAAAGGTGATTGGTAAGGCGGATTGGGTTAATCGTATAAAAAGTAGGAATAATTTTATCATTTTTCAATATTTTTCATTAAATTTGCAAAAAATTACAAATCTAAATACCTGACACATGGAAAAAGTATTCGCGTATATCATCGGACTTGGAGCTGCCGTGATGATGCCTGTCATCTTCACCGTGCTTGGTGTCTGTATCGGTATCAAACTGGGCGATGCGCTGAAGAGCGGACTCAAAGTCGGTGTCGGCTTTATCGGTCTCTCCATCGTCACAGCTCTTCTGACGTCGGCCCTCGGACCGGCATTGCAGACAGTGGTCGATATCTACGACCTTCAACTTAAAGTCTTCGACATGGGATGGCCTGCCGCTGCATCTGTGGCTTACAATACAGCAGTCGGTGCCTTTATAATTCCCGTTTGCCTGGGAGTTAATCTTCTCATGCTGTTGACGAAGACAACCCGTACGGTCAACATTGACCTCTGGAACTATTGGCACTTCGCTTTCATAGGTGCTGTGGTCTATTTCGCCACCGGTTCTCTGATGTGGGGCTTCTTTGCGGCAATAATATGCTATATCATTACTCTTGTGCTTGCCGACATGACAGCATATAAGTTCCAAAAGTTCTATAAGGACATGGACGGAATATCTATCCCGCAGCCTTTCTGTGCCGGATTTGCACCATTTGCATGGATTATCAACAAGGGACTCGACAAAATCCCGGGTCTTAACAAGATAGAGATAGATGCGGAAGGCATGAAGAAGAAATTTGGTCTGCTCGGTGTGCCTCTTTTCTTGGGTGTCGTGGTAGGTGTTGGCATTGGTTGCCTCACATGCAAATCATGGGGCGAGATAGTCGATAAGATTCCCCAGATTCTTACCCTCGGCATTAAAATGGGTGCGGTCATGGAACTTATACCGCGTGTCACAGTGCTGTTTATCGAGGGTCTGAAACCTATTTCAGATGCCACCCGGAGCCTTATAGCCCGTAAGTTTAAGGGAGCTGATGGCCTTAACATCGGTATGTCGCCGGCTCTTGTGATTGGTCATCCAACAACGCTGGTGGTATCCTTGCTCCTTATCCCGTGCACACTGCTTCTTGCTGTAGTGCTTCCCGGCAATCAGTTTTTGCCTCTTGCATCGCTTGCCGGTATGTTCTACATATTCCCGCTTGTGCTTCCCTTCACCAAAGGAAATGTGCTTAAGACTTTCATAATTGGTCTTATAGTGATAGTGGGTGGACTCTATATGGTGACCAATATGGCTCCGGACTTTACTCTCGCTGCTCACGACGTATATGAGGCCACCGGTGATTCCGCAGTGGCAATTCCAGCCGGTTTTGAGGGTGGTGCCCTCGACTTCGCCTCCTCCCCGCTTGCCTGGGTGATTTATCAGTGTTCTGTGAATCTCAAGTATATCGGTGTTGGCATACTGTGTCTAATCACTTGCGGCATGGTGGCTTGGAACCGTGTGCATATATCCCGCAACCAGGCGGATATGATAAAAGACAATTCCGACGAGCTTCAAGAAAATATCTAACATTCAACCTAAAATCATAATGTCAGGATGTCAATATGTCAAAATGACATCATGACAAAAACTTCAGTAACAATGAAAAAAATACTTCTTTTTATCGCGGCTCTTGCCTCTGCTGCTTCTATGTCGGCCCAGGTGAGCTACACTATCCAGCGTCAGTGTCATCCTGACGACGTAAAGAAATATGACACTTCCAAGCTTCGTGAGCGTTTCGTGATGGAGGATGTCATGACTGAAAACAAAATCAACGTAATCTATTCGATGTATGAGCGTCTGATTTTCGGCGGTTGTGTGCCTGTCGGCAAGACTGTCGTGCTCGAGACAATTGATCCTCTCAAGGCTGAATACTTCCTTGAGCGCCGTGAACTTGGAGTAATCAATACAGGTGGCGACGGCATTGTGACAGTGGATGGCAAGGAATACGAGCTTCATTTCAAGGATGCCCTCTATGTGGGATGTGGCAACAAGGAAGTGACTTTCCGCAGCAAAGACAGCGCAAATCCCGCTCGCTTCTACATCAACTCCACACCGGCCTACAAACAGTATAAGACCCAGCTGATCACAATCGACGGCCGCAAGGGCAGCATCAAGGCAAACCGTATGCATTTCGGTAGCCTTGAGGAGAGCAACGACCGCTATATCAACCAGCTTATCACCAACAACGTGCTTGAAGAGGGTCCCTGTCAGCTTCAGATGGGTCTTACCGAATTGCTCCCGGGCAGCGTGTGGAATACAATGCCGGCGCATACCCACGATCGTCGCTGTGAGAACTATTTCTATTTCAATCTCACTCCAGGCAATGCCATCTGTCATCTGATGGGCGAGCCACAGGAAAACCGTGTGGTATGGCTCCACAACGAACAGGCTATCATGAGCCCTGAATGGAGCATCCACTGTGCTGCCGGCACCTCCAACTACATGTTCATCTGGGGCATGGGTGGTGAGAACCTCAACTACAACGACAAAGACGAAATCAAATATCTCGACATGAAGTAAAAGTTGTCGTTGTTGTCGTTGTTGTCATTGTTGTCGATGATGAGCATACGGAACAAGCGACCGCAATGACAACAATGACAACAACGACAACAACGACAACAACGACAACAATGACAACAATGACAACAATAAAAAAAGCTGCCTCAAAGGCAGCTTTTTTTATTTACGACGTTCCTCGATTGCTTTGTGCACTTTGTGCACTTCCTTGACAGCGCAGAACGCTGCAGCCACCATGGCTGCTTTGAGCACTATCTTTGCAATATCAAATCCGAGGTGGAGTGCGAAACGCATCTCCTTGTCTTTTCGTTCATCGTGTGACATAATTGTATCTGTTTTTATAAAGTATTAAATTAATGATTTCCGGTTTTTCGGTCTTTTGATAATCAAACGCGCGAGCATGAACTTTGGTTCATGCCCGCGCTTGAAATTTTTAAGATTATCGCGTGATTACGCCTGGATACGCATGCCCACGCCTGGATACACTTGGATACGCATCTACGTATTTGGCGTATTTGCCGTTTTTATAGTTGGAAATGGCGCGATGCAAGGCGATAGCCGTCGCTGAATACTTCCACCGTGTAGTCGCCTGATGTCAGTGTGGTGTTGACATCCCAATAGATTGACACCGACAGCTCATCGTTGGAATATTCCACTTGGCGGTGGGCCGTTGCCGGCACATTAGCCCCGTCCATTGGGAATGTGATGTTGCCGCCGAGAAGACTTCCCTCCGGGGTGATGATTCTCACATAGAAGTCTCTCATGCCTGCTGCTGCTGTGGCGTTGGGGCTCACTGTGAAGCTGACATCCAGTTGTTTCGCTTTGCTTACTTTCTTTTCTGTCTTTCCTTTCTTGTTGAGGGCAAGCAGCCTAAGGCTTGTTATGTTGAGTTTCTTGGCCTGCTTCACGGTCTGGGTCAGTTCCTCGTTACTCTTCGTAGCCACGGTCACTGCAGAAGTGAGCTGTTCGTTGCGTGAGCGCACTTCCTGGATTTCATTTTTCAGACCTTCGTTTTCCTTTGAAAGACGGTCGATTTCTTCCAGATAATGTTTCAATATTCCTTTTAGAGTCGAAATCTCGTTCTCAAGAGCCTTGATTCTTGCGCGGTTGGCGGCATTGTTTTTCTTCTCGCGGTCAAGTTCCTGAAGAAGTCCCTCCACCTTCATCTTCGCCTGGTTGTATTGCTGCACGAGAGAATCGTTGGTCAGATACATCTGTTGTCCTTCATACATGTTGAAGTTGGCGTTGAGTTCGTTAAACTCATTGGTGAGTACAAGCCTGTCGTTGGCAAGTTCAAGGGAATCGGCACGTGCCTCAGCCTCATTCAGACTGATGGTGCGGCTGTTGTTGCTCACTATTAGCGTGATTACAAGGGCTATAAGGCATAGTGCTACTGCAGCCCCAACGTATATGATGACTTTTTGCTTCTTGTCCATTTTAGTGGAATGTGTTCAACTCATTGACTGTTTTCTATCGTTATAACAATTTTCGACCGCAAAGTTAATAAAAAAATCCCAAACCGACAGCGTTTATCCTACTTTAGCAGTTGCTTTAATTGTTCGGAGGAGGACTTGTCTGCGACAAGAATACCATCCGGAGATACAACAATTACAAGATCCTTGAGCCCAAGTCCCATTACGGGGATGCCAAGTTCATTTACGATGTGCGTGTTTTCGCTATGGTGGAGTGATGCGTGTCCGGATGTGGCTCCAGGCAACTTTTCTGTCAATGTATTCCATGTGCCGAGATCCCGCCATTCGCCGCTGTATGGGACCACAGCCACTGACTTAGCTTTTTCAACCACCTCGTAGTCAAAACTGATTTTCGGGAATTCCTCATAGTCTGCATGGATCTGCTGAAACGACTTTCCGGGCATGTAGCGCTCCACTATGTCCATCAGATGCCCAAGGCGAAATGCGAAAACGCCTCCGTTCCAAAGAGCTCCTTCTTCAAGAAGTTTTTCAGCGGTGGCCACATCGGGTTTTTCTGTGAAACGTGCCACAGGTGTAGCTCCGGCCTCATCAGCAGGCTCATTTTTGGGCACTATGTAACCATACTTTTCGGAAGGGTAGGTCGGTGTGATTCCCATCAATATCAGTTCTCCACTCCCCGACTCAACCGCACTTGCCATCTTGCATATAGTCTGGAAATAAGAGTCGTCGGCGTATGTGTCGCAGGGCATTACTATGACAGGCTCTTCCGGAGAGGTGCCTTGCGATGCCAGATAGGAGCATGAAAGTGCTATTGCCGGAAATGTGTCTCTCCTGCACGGCTCTGTCACAATGCCAATCTTTTTGCCAAGTTGTGCTGTCACATATTCTTTCTGTACAGCCCCGGTGGCAACGACTATTCCGTCGGCATTTCCTGTAGCTTTTATCTGTCGTACCACTCGCTGTATCATTGACTCTTTTCGTCCGTCGGGTGTCTCAAGTAACTGAAGAAACTGTTTGCTTCTAATGTCGTTGGATAGGGGCCACAGCCTTTTGCCGGACCCTCCTGATAGCAATATAATTTTCATATATAGTTTATTTTATAGTGACAAGGGTTGCCCCAAATCCGTATTCCTGAAAGGATGCATCCTGCAGCTCGCATTTGGCATATTCCTTTTTCAGAAGGTCGCGTACAGACTTCCTGAGAACTCCATCACCCTTCCCATGAATGAAAACAATTTTCTGGCCTTTCCGTTTGGAATTTTCATTCATTGTTTTTCTCACAGTGTCAAGTTGAAGACCAAGCATGTCTTTATTCTCCATGCCTGCAGTGGAATCTACAAGTTCTCCGATGTGAAGATCCACTTCAATCAAGGGCAAGAGTTTATAGGGACTTAGCTCCTTTCCTCTGCCGTGGGCCTTTTGTGGTTTGTCTTTTTCTTTGGTCTCTTTGCCTGACTTTGAGGCATAATCTGAAATCATGCTGAGTGTATCAGCGAGAGCCTTGTCGTCTTTCACCAATTGAATCTCCATCACCGGAGTTTCAAAATATATACCCGGTCGGAAACAATGAAGTTTGAAAAATTTTGTAAGGTCCAGTTTCCGGCTTATTGCTGCCGGTGCTTTCATCTCAAATTCTTTCTCTTTCTTGTATGCTATATACTGCAATGCTATTTTTTCATAATCGTTGAGCTCGGCACGTTTCACCACCGCAAGATCTATCACTTCGTTTGGAGCGACATCTCCGGCATATACCGTATGCCAGCCCCTTTCTTCTGAACCCCGGCGCAGGAATGTGAAGTGAAGAAAGAAGTTTGAATCGTTCACAAGGACAGTGTTGAAATCAGAGTTGTCCAGACTTCTGATGGAGGTGGGTTCGAAGGCTATGGCAATATTCAGCTTGTCTCCGTAGTGTGTTTCCACAATTCGTTCAGCTACAGGTGCCACAAACCCCGGAGCCGGAATCTCTTTGTCAGGTAAGGCCTGTTTGGCTTCCGGTCTGTTTTTTCCGGCATCAAAAGCCTTTTGGTCAAAATAGAGATTCGGACCTCCGGATTTTTTCTCATGTCCTGCCGGTAGCACCACTACCAACTCATTGACCAACACGGGGGTCTCAAATCCCTCTTCATCCACATACGCCACTTTTCCCTCAATTCTTCTTACGACACCGCCTCCGACGGCGTTCAGATATCTTACTGTATCTCCAATTTTTACCATATTTTGTTTTGCTATTTTATTGTGGTGACGGATATAACCCCGTTGGCACCGCGAGAACCATATATAGAACCCTCTTTTATAACTTCAACTCTATCTACTGAATAAAGATTGACACCATCGAAGGAATCCACAATCACTCCATCCACTATGAATAGGGGAGTGGTGGGTGAAAGCAAACTGCTTTGCCCTCGGATATTTGTTCCGCTGGTGTTCGCTCCTTTCGGTCCCTGTGCCACATTCAGGCCAGGCACAAGGCCGCTGAGTGCCCTAAGCAGATCGGAAGCTCCGGTGGCACGCAGTTGAGCTCCGGTTATTCCGTTGGATGCGGAAACCCGTTCGCGACGTTTTATGTATCCGTATCCAAGGTCGGCAAGTTCCGGCTCTTCCTTGTATTCTTTAGGTTTTGTATCGACAAGCGTTATTTTTATTGACTTGCGGCCTTCTATGGGTATCTTGTACACCTCTTTCTTGACTTTCATCTTGAGAGTGTCATTTTCTTCTACTGAAGAAAATCCGAATCGGCCTTGTTTGTCTGTTGTCGAATGATTTGATTCGTTCACAACCCATATTTTCACACCTTTCACCGGGCTGCCTTGTCCATCTACTACCAGCCCATTGAAAGGTTCTACAGCAGCTTTGACATACAATACATTGACGATTATGCCTATGACCACAGCGATTATCCTATTCATGTTCATGCTCGTTATGTAGTTTTAATAAATCCAACGTTAACTTGCTAAGACCCCATCTCAAAAAAATTTTAAGGCTTAGAGGCGGTTTTTGGCGAGGGATTTTCGCAAGTCGAAGAGGGAGTTTAGCGAGCTAAGCGACCGATGAGACTTGGCGAAAATCACCGGCCAAAACCGGAC
>JAMPAV010000060.1 GCA_023667055.1 Muribaculum sp.
ATTATCTCGTAAAGCGGTCTAATTTGTCCCAAGTTATTTTTTAATCATTACTTAGCATCATCCACAGTTTGAATTTGAGACACCTGGACGGTCTTCATCACCTCCTCCGGGACCTCAACGGCTTCATTGGATTCAATCGGATAAGTACCCGAAGCCGGCATATAACCTTCGCCAACCTCATCGTCACCATCCCAGCAACCGAGATCCTCATCTTCTGCTCCATCAGAAGAGGACGAATATATCAACATGCAGAATTTGTTTGAAAGCCATGCCGGAGTGCCATTGAAATCAATCTTCACCCAGCCATCCGTTTCATCCAGCAAAGGATACTCCTCATCCATCGACACCTTCATGCCAACCTTTTCATATTCCGTACCCGGTCCCTGTCGCAGATTGACATCGTTTCCCGTAATTCGGCAAGTCCCTATGGATTCAGGTTTTGATGCTAAAGAAGAAATGCCGGAAGAGAGCAAATATGGATTAGACATATAATATGCGGTGGCACCAAGTATGGAAAATCCCAATATGGACATCGCAACAAGAATGGCAACCCGATATTTATGCTCGTAAAGATTTGTAGCCCATTTATAGAAAAAGACTACAAGAGTCACAATCAATATAGCGATAAGGAATGGCGCAAATTTGCCAAGCACATGAACAAGACCCATTATTGCATACCACATGGCAGCTCCATACATGCAGGGAATAATCACCAGATGCGACACGAGAGGCCATACACAACCACCGAACACGCTGTCCATTATGTCATTGCTCTTTTCCCATTTGTAGTCACTGTCGCCGGCCTTCTTCGTACCTATCCAGGTTTCAATAGATGAATGCTGCCAGTTGACAAACTGAAGGAAAAAACCAATCACCGACAGAACGGTAAACAGGGGAGATTTAAAGCAATTCCAGTTGATTTTGAATCCCCATGATATACCAGATGTAAAGACAGCATATATAGCGTATGCTCCAAGCAGTGCGAGGAGAACCGTAATTGCTATTATTGACTTTCTGAAAACATCAGACGACTCATCATTTTCAATATATTCTTCAAGTTCATTCATAATGTATTGGTTTTACTTAAGTTTCGCAAGCTCAACTTAAGAGTTTAAAAGTTTAAGGTTTAAAAGTTTAGTTTGCCTGTAGCAACTCATAGTTTGAATAATTTCGTCAAAAATTACTTGAAAAATTGACCGAATGCATATCATCGACAAACTAAACTTATAAACTTCAACTTTCGCTTGCGAAAGTTGAATTAAAAAATATAGAAAGGTTATTGGAAACGGACGATGGGGCGGAGGCCACGATAGGAAGGATACGAGTCGCCATTCTTAGGAACATCGTTTATCACACAAGCTTTGGCATAGTCGTTGTAGCATCCACCGACACTCCAGAAAGAAGAGGCATTGGATTGCATTCTCACACGCTCGTAGGCATTGCCGCTCATGTCATAAAATCCAAGTTCATTGGGTTGGAGCTGTCTGACCTCATGTATTTTATTGCCTGAATTACCATTATACCAAGCCACATCATCGATTATATCACTTCCGGCATACGTGTAATCTTTTGAATACTTACCACCCTTTGCGGCATAGTACCATTCATCTACAGTGGGATAATCAAAGTTCAAACCGACTAAAATCGAAAGTTTTGACATGAAATCATCTCTACCGGAATCATTCGTATCCACATAAGGGACATTGGAAGGCGTTTTGGATTGACCAAGGACGGCGTTGTATAGGGCGTTGGTGACTTCGGTTTCGGCGAGGAGGAAATTGCCCTCTCCATATTCAACGGGAATCATGTTGTATTCGACACCGTTGGCCTTGAGGGTTACGATGTTTTCCCAACCGGCATGGGATTCCACACTCGGGATTGTCATGTAGCCGCTCTGTCCCGGCAGGAATATGGATTGCGTAAGAATCTTGGTGAAACCTGAACCATTGGCAAGCATTGCCAGACGTGGCTGCTCATCCCCAGGGAAATATCCATAGAAGTATGGAGTGTAGCCATTGGCTACGGTCATATCAACAGGTTCAACAGAAGTTCCGAAGTTGCCGGTGGTGCAATCGTAAGAAGAGTAGTGTGACACACCAAGCACCTTGACAGACACCCCTTCCGCACCCTCAAACCTCACCCTTGCAGTCTTTGGTGAAAGGACGGCAGTGACAGTAAGGGTACCGTCGTTATACACATAATTGCCTTCCGGGGCTTCGTATATTCCGGTGTTGGCTGAAAGATTGACAATTGTGCCGCTCTCATAGTCGGGGTTGTCAAAATATACAGCCTTACAATTGTTCATGCCACCAGCGGTGAGGTTGCCGTAGTAGCTGACAGTCCAGATACCATCCTTATAGACGGCATCACCGCGTGACTGCTCATTGCCGACAGAAAACAGAAGGAAAATTTTGTCGCCATTTTCCCATCCTTCGTCAGCTCGGGTACCGGAGTCAAAGCCAGGTTTGGATGCATTAAGAATCATCGCACATGTTTTGGGTGCATTATTTTCTAATACAGTGTCTTCGACTAAATCTGTCTGAGAGGAGCATGACATCATTGATGTCAGCAAAAGGCTCATTGTGGCAGTGTAAAAATATTTATATGTCATTTTTTTGATTTATTTAGGGGTTAGAGTTTAGGGTTTAGTGCAATGTTGCTAAATTAGCGCTGTCTTAAGGAGCTTGAAGCCCCTTACACAGAAGGAAAACCGATGATTTCGGTGATTAATTTAGAGACATTAGGGTTTAGTTTAATCGTTGCTGTTCCAGTTGGAGTCGGAAGGATAGGGACTCCTGTCGAAACTATCGGATGAGGAGCCGTTGCCATTCCAGTCGGAGTCGGGTCCATATCCATGGATGGTTATGGTGAGAGTACCCGCACCAACATCGCTCCAGTTGCTGTCGGAAGGATAACCATCGAGAATAAACGAGCCACCCTCGCCCGCCTGGATTACCTGAATATCGACCGAAAGTTCACCATCAGTGATATCCTTCATCACGATAGATATTTTGCCCCGGCGTGTGTCGGCGTATGGATTTGCAGCAGCATACACGGTGAAAGTGTTGTCAGCACCAGAGTTGACGCTAAACCATGAAGAATCATATTGAATCTCATAAGCACCGTTGGCCACGACCTTTACAGCATCGGAAGTGCCACCCTTGGCATAGAAGAGAATCTCCTTGGTGGATACCGACAGCGAACGAGCCTCCTGATATATCTTTATAATCACAGACTGTGAGTTTTCTGTCTCAATCACCACCTCAGCGCTACGCGGCCTGACAGATGGATTATCGGCAGCTGTGATTGTGATTTCAGCGTCACCCGTCCCGGAAGCATCGGAAAGAGTAAGCCAAGAGGGATTGCCCTCAACGCGTGCGGTCCATTTATCGTTGGTGGCAAGATACACGATATGACTGCCACCGGCCGATTCAAAACTGAATGACTTGTTCTCTATTGAGAGGTATTTTGCCAGCTGATGCACATTGACATTTGTGGTTTTGTCGGCATAGCGGTATTCAATCACCCCTACCCTTTCCTCAGAAGAAGTGTTCTCCTCAGCAGTGACATCAATCCTGGAGTCGCCAACACCGGATTCAGGAGTAGCCGCAAACCAAGTCGCATTCACAGAGGAAGTCCAGGAAGAATCACTGAAGATATTGAAGCTTTGCGAGCCACCCTTGTCGCCAAACTCCAGGACAGAAGTGTCGGCAGAGAAAGAGATTCCTCTCTGGATTACTTCCACGGAAGCGCGAATGTCCAATCCCGATTGTCCGATAACTATATTGCCGCTTCTTTGTGTTGTATTTGGATTCTCTGCCACTGAGACTGTTATTTCCTTGGAGCCTGAGCCTGAGTGTTCTGAGAGTTGCACCCAATCGGGGACTGATTCAATCACCCAATCGGTATTGCTACTGATGTTGAGCTTTTTTTGACTTGCTGCAGGCCCGAACTCAATGGATGGGTCAGCCTCAATGTAGATACCCTTCTGCTTGATGATGAGCTGAATCCGCTCAGTATGGCCTGTTTTTATATACACATATCCCGTGCGCTCAGCCACAGAAGAGTTGGGAGCGACTTCGATTGCCACAGTCGTACTGCCGGCGCCGCCTTCGGTGGGAGCCACCTGGATCCAGGAGTCCTGGGTCTCGGAATGCCAAGCCACATCAGAATTAACGATTATGGTCTGTGACGATGCAACGTTTTCATACTCCAGAGTATAGGATGATGCAGAGACATCGGCAACAGCTTGATTTACTGAGATTGCAATTTTTCCCGGGCCACCATAGTCGATAGTGACAACACCATCACGATGTGAGTCTGTGGTGTTGGGGGTCACAGAGACCGTCAATGTGCCAATCGAGGCATTGGCACTCACTGAGATCCACTCCTCCGAAGCGGAGGCAGTCCATTCGCAATTGGCGGAGACCGACACCTC
Source organism: Muribaculum sp. (assembly GCA_023667055.1). Taxonomy (GTDB): domain Bacteria; phylum Bacteroidota; class Bacteroidia; order Bacteroidales; family Muribaculaceae; genus Lepagella. Next base: position 4,439 of record JAMPAV010000060.1, read on the forward strand.
CCGCTGACCTGAAGCCGCAGCAAACGAAAGCACCGTGTCGTGCACCGCTACCCTCTTCTCCGCCTTCTCCTGAGACACCGACAAGGCACGATTGAAACTCCAGCCCGCATCAGCGCTTTGCAGATAAAAGATTGCAGTCCTCGCGTTATCAGCCGACTTGTTCTCACCAACTTCCATGGCGACAGATGAAGAACTGCTGCCGGAAGCCGGAGCAAGAGCAATCCAGTCAGCCACGCCCGAAAACTTCCAGGCAGTCTGGTCACTCTTCACTTCGAACGACTCGCTGAAAGCAGCCGCAGAATGCTGAAAAGAGGTCTTCGACACGCTGAGATAATGTGGCGAGAGAGATGGTGTCATATCGCCGCCGGGCGTGTAGTCGTCGCTGCAAGCCGCCATCAAGAGCAATGGCGAAAGAAGCGAGATGTATTTGATGTTAGTATTCATAATCAAGATAATTTAGAAAAAGTCGCCGGCATTGTAAAGACGCTCCACGGCCACTTCATTTGGCTGCCATGTACGCACCTTTATCAAGGGCGCCCCGGCATCGGTCATATCCACAAGAAGGAAGAGATAGCCATCGTCGGCATAAGTGGATGAATTGTATTCCTGGCGAATGTTGATTGCAAAAATCTTCTTGTCGCTGAATTTCTCCAGCCACTGAATCTGATGATTGGTGAAGCGAAGATTTATGAAGTCGTTACGGTTGAAACATTTGCTGAGATTCTGAATATAGCTGTCTTTGGTATATCTGTTGTATTTTATGACATCCTGTCCGTTGAGAGAAATGTCCATGCGGTCGGTGTTGCCGGAATTAAGGGTATTTCTCTTCACCACATTCCCCACGATAATGACGGCATCATCGGAAAATATGTCGCGTATATAATCAATGCGTTCAAGACTATAGGCAGTCTTGTAGTTTTCCATAAACGACACTATGATTTCGCGCACATCATCCGACCACTGTGCACGGCTATTGAAAATGCCATCCTCGGCAATCTTGCCAAGACCGAAGGCGACATTGTCGATTTTATTGTCGGCATTGAACCTGAAACTGATATCTTCGACAAAAGTCTTTTTTCGTTTTCCATCAAAAGAAAAAGACATCTTGAGCCCTCTTGCCACGGCACAGCCACCGATTCCCTTATGGAATTTAATGTCGGAGGCATCAAGAATCTTAGCCTTGCCATAGCCGGTGAGACGATTGAACATCTGAAGGCCATCGGGAGTGAAACATGAGGCCGCATCGGAATAATTTCTACCTGAAATTGCATCCACAATCTTATTGATAACCTTGAAACGGACATCGTCGGCACCAGCAGCTGATGACAGGACCGCGTCATTAGCAGGCAACTTAAAATCAGCAGCAACACTCTTCTCCGCCGGCACATTGCCTTTGGCCGCGAGATTATTTCTTACGCTCACCTTATGAGAGGCCTTTGGAAACACCTTTGGAGTGATGACATTAAGCACACTCTCCATCTCCGCATCCCCACGTGACTGACTTTTGTATTGATATTCAATGTCAAGATGATACACGTCAGTCTCATAACCGGGAAGCATTTCCATCATGCCAAGTCCATCCTTGGCAAGGCCCTGACAGAGGGTGCGACCGTCTGAATACGAAAACTCAAGACTTGACACCGGCTGACCTCCGTATGAAAAAGAGAGATTGGTATATTCATCATCCTTACCCTTAAATTCGACCTTTATATCGCTTAGGATTTTATCAATCTTCAGGGGGATCCTGTCGATAAGGAGTCGGCCATCTGAATCCTTGACTTCGTTGGGGAACTGAACAGAGCGTATGAGGGAATAAGCCCAGTAGTAGTATTGCAGAGCCATGTCAATCTTACGGTCGGCAAGACATTCATCGGCAATCTCAAGCATATCCTTGGCTTTGGCGATTCTATTTTCAAAGACACGCGACAATTCAGATTTTCTGAGATAGCGGCGTACAGTTATGTTTGGGGCCTTGCCCTCGGCGGGCCATCGCTCGGAATTTGTCAGAGTGGTCTGAGAATAGGTGCGGACGCAGCTCAGAACCCTCGTCTTATGATCCAGAACACCATTGGCATCCGTCACATCGTCGATCTGTGTGAAATCAGACGAAAGATTTGTGGCTATGGAACTGACGAGAAAAGCCATGGCAGCCCTGTCGGCTTCCTCTTCCGTCTCGGCGATACCCACGCCATAATAATATTCGCCGGAGTTCTGAATGTGGTCCCATGTCTCAGCAAACATCGGATTTGCCACACAGAATGCAAGCAAAACCAAAAGAGATATTATATGGCGATTGGAAAAATATCTATTCATAACATGTGATTTAGAAAGTCAATACGGCTGAGAGTTTTACATCAAAACCTTCGCCCCAGTTCCTTATCTTGCCGGTGAGATCAGACAGAGTCTTGAACCCATCGCTTTTTGAGGCAGCCATAAGATATTGAGGCGTGAGGGCAACACCGAAATTGGGAGTTATGGCGCAATATGCCCTGAGCGCCAGTCCGGCACTCAGGCAATTGGCACTTTTGATGTGTTGCGTCTCACCCTCTTCCGACAGTTTTGTGAGACGAATACCAATCTGGGGAGTGAATTTGAAGCGGGTTCCTACGATAAAGCCATAGCCGATTTTACCGCCAATGACCAGCGACGGCGAATAAGTGCACATCTCCGGCATGACATCCTTGTCGGCGGATCCGGTATAGTTCCAGTATATGTCGGGGCTTTTGCCGAAGCAATATGAATAGTCAACCTCAATATTGAAATTTGCTATATGCGCACCAATGTCGGCTGCGACACCCATCATCGAGCCGACAGCAAACCCCGCCTGAATGTAGAAGTCGTTGCTTTTCACCATCATTTTCTGAAGGCTGAATAGAAGTTCCGGGTTGTCGCCGAAATTGACTTTTCTTTTCATCGTCTTATAACCGGAGGCTGAAAGAGTGACGTCATGCACACCCACATCACCTACATAAGTGTGACGCCCCACACCCTCAACTTTTCCGTCGATATAAATGGAAGTTGTCAATGGCCTACATATAATTTCAGTAGTAGTGGTGCGTCCTAATGAGGCATCCACATCTACTGTCTTGTTTTCCACCACAGTGAAATTTCTCACCTCGCTTTGATAACCCTGTTTTGAGAATTCGGCACTGTGCGAACCAATAATGATGTCGATGTTTTTAGGGGTTTCCCCATACGGCACGCCATCGATTGAGATACTTGCACCCAATGGAGTGGAAGACAGGGATGCAGTGCCCAAGATAGGATCAGGATTTTTCAGTTGTATAGTCTCGTCGTGATTCTCAGTGACACTGATGTATTGTGAAGTCGGGCGATGATTTAGCCGCTTGCATTCCACCTGATAATTACCCTCATTGAGGATTCCCTTCCAAGATCCGGTGCTTACCTTCTCACCATTGATATAGATTTCAACTCCGGGCTCGACTGCAAGCGTGATATTTGAGAAACTCGGTTTAAGAGTAACGTCTTCGGTGAGTGTCACATTTTTATCGTCGAGAGTGAAACGTCCTTCTGCGAGATGATAATTCTCAGCCGTAATCTTGTAGGTGTATGAACCATACACAAGATTTTTTGCAAGTTCACCGTTGGCATCGGTCACGCCAAGGAGTTGCTCCTCAGCATCCGGTCTGCTGCTTTTGATATGCACTATGGCATTGCAACCGGAAGGATTCACCTTGAACTTGACCCACTGGGTAAACACTTTCTTGCCTTCGGAGGTAAGATTCATTCTATACACCTTTCCACTTTCAATGGTGAGAGGGAGGGCGAATCTATTCACCGGAGCATATCCATTACGGGAGATGGACACAATCTTTGCGTTTTTCTGGACATACACCCAAAGTTCGCCGTCGTGGTCATTGCCATCGACGATATGGTTCATATTGCCGAAGTTGAAGTTGTATTCGCGAAGATTGTCATCGGGATTTGAAGAGGCCACCTTCAGGATTGCATATTTATCTCCGTTGCCGTCGTATTTTATAAATTCCTCATTGATGGAAGATAGGTCGAACTGATCGTTTTCAAAACTATCAATTGAGAATTTGAGTTTGGACTGTGCGAAAGCGGGAGCCACCACCGTAAGCATTAAAAAGAGGCAAAGAGTGTGAGCTACAACATTTCTGAAAGCAAGTCGATTCATAACGTGTGGATGTTGGGGCAAAATTAAAAAAACGTGAGACCGTCATCGTTGCCCGTCCCACGCATAGAGGCTCTGGCTTTGCCCATCGTAGCAGAACGGACAAACATGCAGAAGCCTCACGCAGAATATAAGATACGGCTACGGCAAATGCATACGCATTGACCATAGCGACTCTTACATATCCACAAAGGCATCTACTGTCTGCCCAATTCTTGACTACGATTAAGAAACTGCCAGATTTCCATGCGTCAAGAAAGAGCGTCGAGTAAACGCTTCTCATTATGACATCAGCCCTCCCGCAAAACCCTTGACCAGGCTTCCGCGAGGTGGTCTGACGATGCAAAGTTAAACATAAGTTTTTATATTTCCAAATATTGAATCGATTTTTTTCTCGAAATTTGCACTTCGATTTGGAATCTTCAAAATTGATTTTGATGTTAAGTAAATAATGATTACCTTTGCAAACGAAACAGCGATAACACCATGAACGACATCCAAACGATACAAAACAAGATATATGAGATACGTGGCCAAAAGGTCATGTTAGATAGAGATCTGGCTGAACTCTACAATGTAACCACATCCAATTTAAACAAATCAGTAAAAAGGAATATAAAAAGATTTCCTGATGACTTTATGTTTCAACTGACTCGAGATGAATTTGATTCAATCAAATCAAACTTGATGTTCCAAAATGGAACATCAAAGGATTCCGGCCATAAACAAAATATAATACTAACCTTAAAATCATACATAAGATGAATAAATTATTGAAATTGGCGTTTTGCCTGCTGATGGGAGGAGCAACTCTGACAATGGCGGGACAAGCCAAATATGATTTCTCGCGACTGAAGATGGAGCAACTCGGAAGAGGAGTTGTGGCAGTGAGGGAATCACCCGAAAAGGTCAACATATCCTGGCGATACCTGACCCAAGACCCGGAATCTCAAACCTTCGACATCTATCGCAACGGCAAGAAAATCAATAAGCAGCCGATAGCCGATGCCACTTTCTATACGGACAATTACAAAGGGAAGGAAGCGGTCAGCTACGAGGTGCGCCCCACCAAAGGAGACCTGTCAGGATCATACACCTTGCAGGCTGATGCGCCATTAGGATATGTCAACATCCCCCTTGATAGACCTGGACTTGGAGTTGACCCCAACGGCAGAGAATATTACTACAGTGCCAACGATGCATCCGTAGGGGATGTGGATGGCGACGGAGAATATGAAATCATACTCAAATGGGACCCCACAAACTCACATGACAATGCACACAACGGCTTTACAGGCCCCACCATCTTCGACTGCTACAAGCTTGACGGCACAAGGCTATGGCGCATAGACTTAGGCACTAATGTCAGATCAGGAGCCCATTACATACAGTTTATGGTGTATGACCTTGACGGCGACGGCAGGGCTGAATTCGTGTGCAAGACGGCCGACGGCAGCATGGACGGCGACCGGAGGATGATCGGCGAACCAAAGGCCGACTGGAGAAGCCTCAACGGACGCATATTGGCCGGACCGGAATACCTGACCGTATTTGATGGAGCAACGGGAAGGGAACTCCAGACCATCGACTTCCAACCGGCACGCGGCAATCTCAAGGACTGGGGCGACGGCTATGCCAACCGCAGCGACAGATTTTTAGCTTGCATAGCATATCTTGACGGGGTGCATCCATCGGTGGTGATGTGCAGGGGCTATTATGCCAAGACAATGCTTGCCGCATACGACTGGGATGGCAAGGAACTGAAGGAAAGATGGATCTTCGACTCTACAAAACCGGGCAATGAGGCTTACGGAGGCCAGGGCAACCACAACCTCAGGGTAGCTGACGTGGATGGCGACGGATGCGATGAAATCATCTATGGCCAGATGTGTGTGGATAACGACGGCAAAGGTCTATATTCCACCGGGATGTATCATGGAGATGCAATGCACCTTCTATCTGACATTAACAACGAAAAATACTACGTATGGTGTTGCCATGAAAACCGCAAGGACGGCAGTTCGCTACGCGATGCCGCCACAGGAGAGGTAATCTTCCAATTTCCAAGCAACCAAGACATAGGCAGATGCTGTGCAGCCGACATCGACCCTACACACGAGGGAGTGGAGCTTTGGTCGCCAAATACAGATGGCATCAGGAGTTTCACGGGAGAGCTGATAAGTCCCAAGCATGAATACGAAGGGCCTACAAAAAGCCGTATCCCTGCAAACTTCACTGTGCTTTGGGATGGAGATTTGCTTAGGGAAATACTTGATGGAGTCACAATAAGCAAATACAATTGGGAAACCGGCAATCTCGACAAAATCAAGGAATTTGAAGGATGTGCATGGAACAATGGCACAAAGAAGAATCCATGCCTGCAGGCCGACATCCTCGGCGACTGGAGAGAAGAAGTGCTTGTGCGGACGGACGACAATTCCGCATTGCGACTGTATGTCACAGACATACCCACCGAATACCGTTTCCACACATTCATGGAAGATCCGGCATACAGAGTGAGCGTAGCCAATGAGAACGTGGCTTATAACCAGCCGGCGGAACCGGGCTTTTATTTCGGTCCGGACCTGAAAAAATTTAGGCAAAGCAAGTCAAATTATTAATTTTGTTATAGTTCTCACAAAATTATTGTTAGTAATGATTAAAAATAACTTGGGACAAATTAGACCGCTTTACGAGATAATTCCATTTAGGGAGG
>JAMPAV010000061.1 GCA_023667055.1 Muribaculum sp.
GTTAAGTCAAACCCGAAAGCACCATTCCCTTCCTCCATGGGGAGTGCCGGGGAATAATAAAAAAATCCGCAACCATCCGCGCATTAACCGGCCTTCGCCGGATCAGCATTGGAGTCAAAATCAATAAAATCCATTTCAAAAGCAACGGTTTGCGATGACTTGCGTCACCCTGAAACCACTAAATAAATAGATATTTGGTTGGTTCCCAGCGCATATTGAATTCATCGCTCAAAAAGTGACGAAATTGAGAAATATGACCCGGCATGCATTTCAAAAGGTGATACCATCGGCAATGCGTTGACTACAAAATTGAATAAACTCAAGAAGACAAATGTGGAGGCTTTTTTCTATTGGAAGAAAGTTGATGACTTATTGATGAATTGAATCTTTTCGTGCGTCATATCTTGTGACTTCCCAGTCGATTTCGAGGGGATTGCCGGTCATTTTCAGGATAAGCGGCAATTGCGGGTCCCTCAGAATCGTGATTTCGGTCCCATCGGCATTATCCCTTGCCGTGATTGAGTCTTCGTTTTCCTCGATTTTTGCATATTCGATGCCGTCAAGCATGAATTTGCTGTTGGATTCAAGCTCGCGCAATGCCGTCCTTGATATAATCCCGAATGTCTGGTTGTCCGGCAGAATTTCGATGTTGCCGTCCTCAGGCATCACCAGACACAGTTGTTTGGCGTTTTCCACAGCCTCAGGCGCCATGCTGTAGCATCCCTCCCACCATTTGAGGTTTCTTTCGATACCCCATACCAGGTCTATGCCCCCGTCGGCAAGGTGACGATATTCCATCTTAAACCGTCTTTTTTGTCCGTGGAGATAATAGGTGACGGCCACTGTGTTGGTTCTTGAGTATTCCCTTGTCTTATATGGCCTGGCAATCTCGGGTAGCGTCGCAGGCGATTGGATGTCTTCCACCACTGCATTTTCTTGTCCGGGCAGCATCTGTCTTCCCCATTTAGAGGGTTTTGAGGTCATTTTAAGTCGCAGTTCCCCGCCGGCCTTGATGCTGTCGTGTTCAAGTTACTAATGACGCTTTCCTCTGTCATCGGAGAATTGATCAGATAGTAGGGTCGCTGAAATTCTCCTTGATTATGTGTCTGACTCTGTCGGAACTCAGATCCGGCCTCCCGTACCGCTGACGTGGAGTTGTGCAAAACCATCCACACGTTCCGGCATGGGAAGCCATCCGCTATTCGGCGAAGGTGTGCAGTCCGGTCCCGGACGCACCATGCCAAATGGAGTGGCCGGCCCTATGAATACCCGTCCCAATCCCTCGGACCCAATCCCCGGATCCACATAAGTAGTATATCTTTCAGCACTTGCAACACTGCCTGACGTGAGTATGGCCGCAAATAAAAATGTATTCTTTATGATTCTCTTATCCCTTCGTATCATTGTTTTATGTGTCAGGTATGTTTTTATTTCGATATTTTCAGCAAATTTAAACATTTTTAGTCATTTTGACAAATTTTTCTGAAACCAACATGGCATTCACCCTGCCCCATTTATATTTTCATTCTACCTCAATAATTTGAACAGCTACCTATATAAAAGCATAAAAGAAATTTATCTGATTAACAACATGTTTAAGAAACTTACAAAGAAAAAGTACAGTTTACTTTGAATTTTCAAATAAATTTCTTAATTTTGTCTTAAATTATTTAATTATGACAAAGCTTGATTCCAACATATTAAAGTATATTATTGCAGTTATCTCGGAATTTGCAAAAGCATACGATATTACCCAAAAGCAAGCGTATAATTATCTTGTACGTTTTAAAGGGATGTCACATCTTACGGAATTTTATAATATACTCCATACTCAATCGTTTGAAGACAATGTGGAAGTTCTTGCTGAAGTGTGTCAACGTAATGGTGGTCAAATAAGATGAAACTTTATCATGGGTCTGATGTTTCAATTGATAAGATTGAATTGAGTCTTTCAAAGCCATATAAGGATTTTGGTAAAGGATTTTATTTATCAGCAGATTACAATCAAGCAATGGATATGGCAAAAGAACGGGTTCGACAGAAATTAGGTTCAAGCTCTCCGATTGTATCTGTATTTGAATTCGATGAATCAATATTAAATAAATCCGATTTGAGCATTAAAGTCTGGGATGATTATTGTGTGGAATGGGCCGAATTCATTATCAAAAACAGAGACAGAAAATTGCAGCATCCATGTCACAATTACGATATTGTGTACGGGCCTATCGCAGATGATGGCGTCTCATTCCAGTTGCGACGTTTCCAAGCAGGATATCTTACAATCCAACAATTAGTAGAAGAACTCAAATACAATAAAGGGGTCACTTTTCAATATTTTTTTGCCAATGAATTGGCAATTTCCAAACTTAAGAAGATATGAAGCTTACTCTTGAACAAATAGGTATATTACAAGAAGATTTAACTGCTGAACTCATAGAAATACTAATGGATGAGTGGGGGTATAGTATGCAAGAAGCATTAAATGTACTCTATAATTCAGATACCTTTGCTATCTTACAAGATCCGGGTTCTGGATTATATTATCAAAGTGCCGGATATGTTTATTCTTTTCTTGAAGAGGAACTAAAGAAAGGTAGAATTGCTTAAAATTTTTATTATATGGGAATCTTAGTAAATTGATGTCCTATAAAATATAAAAAAATGATATATTTCGAACATAAAACTGAATATCGTAAAAAATAGAAATACCAAAATGAAACTCGTCTCTAAGAAATACGCCGTCCCATTCGTGCTGATCACGAGCCTCTTCTTCCTCTGGGGCTTCGCTCGCGCCATACTCGATGTCCTAAACAAGCATTTCCAGGAAATGCTCCATATTTCAATAGGACAGTCTGCCCTGATCCAAGCCACTACCTATCTCGGCTACTTCCTCATGGCCCTGCCGGCCGGAGTGATGATAACCCGCGTAGGCTACCGCAAAGGCGTCGTGGTCGGACTTATGCTCTTCGCAATAGGTTCGCTCCTATTCATCCCCGGTGAGTCCATGATGTCGTTCGGGATGTTTCTGACGGCCCTCTTCATAATAGGTTGTGGACTCGTCATTCTTGAGACAGCCGCCAACCCCTACGCCGCAGAACTCGGCGATAAGGAAACCGCCGCCAGCCGCCTAAACCTCGCCCAGTCGTTCAACGGACTTGGCTGCATCCTCGCTCCCGTCATAGTAGGAGGTTTCCTCTTCTCCACACCCGGAAGCAGTGTCTCCGTTCCCTATGGCATCATGGGAGTCGCCGTCCTCATCATTGCCGCCATCTTCTCCCGTGTCCACCTCCCCGAAATAACTTCCAACAACGACAACAACGACAGCACTGACAACACTGACAACAACGACAACAACGACAGCAACGACAACCCCGACAACAACGACAGCAACGACAACCCCGACAACAACGACAACAACGACAACATCACCGGCATCATCCGACGCCTCTGGAGCTCGAAGCGTTTCCGTCTCGGCGTTCTCGCCCTCTTCTTCTATGAGATAGCGGAAATATCCATCAACAGCCTCTTCATCAACTATGCCACAGCCGACGGATGGATGGACAAGACCACAGCCTCTGTGGTGCTCTCATTCGGTGCACTCGGACTATTCATGGCTGCCCGCATCATCGGCAGCTGGGTCATGAGCAAGATAGCCTCAGAGAAGGTGCTTCTTGCCTGTGGTGTGATGACAGTGGTTGGCGCGCTGCTTGTCGTGGCCAACATCGGTTGGCTGTCGCGGGCCGGCGTGTTTATTTGCTACGCCTTCGAGGCCATAATGTTCCCCACTATATTCGCCATCACGATAGTGGGAGTGAGCGGAAAGGCCGTGAAGATAGCATCATCTTTTCTGATGATGACCCCCATCGGCGGAGCCGTCGGCACACTCCTTATGGGGCAGATGGCCGACCTCACCTCCATGAGCACCGCATTCATCATCCCGGCAATTGGCTACGCCTTCGTCCTCATCTACGCCCTCAATACCTATAAAAATGCACAATGCACAGTGCACAATGCACAATAGGCTTCGCGTTGCAGCAAGACTACCGAAGCGCGAAGCTGTTCTGTTATCCGAGGGCTTGCCCCGGATTTCCCCGTCCCAAAATTCAAAATTCAAAATTCAAAATTCCATAATGAATCTCACCTGCATCGGACATATCACCCTCGACAAAGTTGTCACCCCACGCTTCACCGCCTACATGCCAGGCGGCACTGCATATTATTTCGCCAAGGCACTCAAAAACATCGACCTCGACAGTTTCCGCCTTATCACCTCACTCGCCGCCAACGAGATGCACGAAGTGGAGAAATTGCGGGCTGAAGGCATAGACGTGGATGCCATAATATCCAAAAACTCCGTATATTTTGAGAATAAATATGGTGAGGACATGAATGAACGCACCCAACGAGTGCTCGCCAAAGCAGACCCTTTCACCATAGAGAATTTGAAAAACGCCGAGTCAAAAATATTCCATTTGGGCACCTTGCTTGCCGATGATTTTGACAAAGAGACTGTTAAGTTTCTTTCCACCAAAGGCATTGTCTCTGTTGACGTGCAAGGCTATCTCCGCAAGGTGGAGGGAGAGAAAGTGGTGGCTGTCGATTACGACGACAAACTGGAGATGCTGCCATATATCGGCATACTGAAAGCCAACGAAATGGAAATGGAAACCCTCACCGGCACTTCCGACCCGCGTGAAGCGGCAAAAATGCTGGCAGACTGGGGAGTGAAGGAGGTGGTTCTTACGCTTGGCGACAAAGGTTCGCTAATCTACCGCGACGGCATATTCCACGACATACCGGCATTCCCTGCCAAAGATCTCGTGGATGCCACCGGATGCGGCGACACATATATGGCAGGGTATCTTTACAAGAGAAGCCGTGGAGCCTCCATAGATGAAGCCGGAGCCTTTGCCGCTGCCATGTGCAGCATCAAACTCGGCTCCAAAGGACCCTTCGCCGGCACCCTCGCCGACATCAACGCCCTCACCACAGCACTATAGACCAAAGAACTATAAAACAAAAGAACTATGGTTCTATGGCTCTATTGTACTGTGGTCGGTGGGGTCAGTATGTCCGAGTGGGGGAGACGATAGTCTTTTGAGTTCTCTATGGCTTCTCTGGTGATTACAAAATCGTTGCCGTTGTCGTTGTGGATGGTGATCCGGTCGAAAAGCGGAGTCCCAAGCCAATACTCCGGCAGCGACGGACATACCGGATAGAAACCCATGGCCGAGAATACAAACCATGCCGACATCTGCCCGGCATCATCATTACCTGAAAGTCCACCCGGGATATTCTTGTATTCAGTATCCATGATATGGCGAATCCATTTTGCCACCTTGTCCCTGCGGTCCACTGCATTATATAGATATGCTATCTGATGACATGGCTCGTTGCCGTGCCAATACCTTTTGAGTTCAAAAAGAGAGTCAAGTTTCGCCTCAACCATCTTCTTGCCTCCAAGAATCTTAATAAGACCTTCCGGATCGTGCGGCACATACCACGTATAATGGCATGGAGCCCCCTCAGTGATGAATGAATTGAATGTGAAAGGATTCACGCTGTCTTTCCAGCTGCCGTCAGAATATCGTCCGTTGGCATAACCCAAATTCGGATCAATAACGTTCCTATAGTTTTTAGATCGCTTTTCAAGTTTTCTCGCATCGTCGGTATGCCCAAGCAGACGCGCCAGTCTTGATAGGGCGAAGTCATCGAAGGCATATTCAAGAGTGCGCGAGGTCTGTTCGTTCTTGTGGAAGGCATCCTCCACACCATCCTCCAATGGCACATATCCATATTTGATATAGGAATCAAGAGCCCTACGCCCTTTGCCATCCACGTATTCCTGTCGTGAAGCCGGCATCTCAAACGCATTCCTACGTAAATACGAATAGGCTTCCTCTACGGGGAAGTCTGTGACACCCTTTGCGACAGCATCCGCTATGGCCGCAGCACAATGGTCGCCAATCATGGCAGCGGTATAACTCCCCCAACATGGGAATATCGGCATCCAACCTCCCTGTCGTGCCTTCAGCACAAGCGAATACATCATGTCAGCACTCCTCTTCGGGTCAAGAATTGTGATGAGCGGATGTTCTGCGCGGTACGTGTCCCACATACTGAAATCATCGTAATAGTCGCGGCCCTCGTCCATCTTCATTATCTCACCGCTGTCGGCAAAGGCCACGTATGAACCATCCACATCGCTTACCACCCTCGGCAGGATGCTGGCACGGTATAGACTGCCGTAGAATTTGGCCTTGTCATCCTCGCTTCCCCCTTCCACCTCTACTTTACCAAGATGTTTTTCCCATGCATCGGCCGATTGCGTCCTGACAGCATCGAAATCCCACCCCGGAATTTCTGCGTCAAGATTTTTGTAGGCTCCATCGAGAGATGTGAAACTGCTTCCGGCCTTCAGTATGACAGGTTCTTCCTTCTTGCATTCGAATGTCAGATAAGCTCCTATGCCGGTGGCATTCTCAGCTTTTGTAGATTCACTGTAAATGTCGTCTCCATGCCATACGCCGGATTCAGTCACCTTGATATTGTCAGGATATTTAACCACAAACCAACCGGAGAATCCGGCCGGCTCGCCCCATCCCTGATATATGCGATGCACGGGATTACATCCCCGAATTTCCCTTTTGATGGTGTCTATTTCCACCCATCCCTGACCCTCATCGGAATTGGGATTGACAACTATATGCCCCACACCGTCATGGTCGTATGTGAAACGTAATATACAGGCTCTCGATAGTCCTGTCATCTCGGCTGTCAACTCTTCATCGGGAAGAGTCACACTGTAATAGTCCGGACGTGCAGTCTCCGACTTTCGGTCGATTCTTGAGGAACGGGATTCCGGAGTGGTGCGTAATGGTCCGCTCATGGCAGCCAAAGAGAAGCTGCCATAATCCTGGGTACATCCGCCTACAATCCAATGGCTGCAGCGGAAACCCTGAAGTGCATCGTCTGAATAATAATATGGCGCGATACATTTCTCTTCGGAGTCGCGGGTCTGCGGGGTCCAGAGGTTCATGCCATGGGGCACACTTACCGATGGCAGAGTCTGCCCATGTTCCTCGCTTCCCTTTCCAAAAAGTCCGGCAGTCATTGTGGTGGCCTCGGCGGTCCCAACCCTTGTGTCGATATATCCAAGCAGCGACATCAGCAATATAATAAGTGTAGTCATAAGTGTTATGAGATGGAGTCTAAATTCGCGAACAACATTCACGAGGAAAGAAGCAGTCCGTTATTTCAATATTTTGTTTTTGTATGAATTTATATAAATAGATCCCTTTTGTGGATTACGAACCTGACGACCGGATAAATCATAAAAAATATCATTTTCTTTTTCCTCTTTTAAAATCGGTGCAGACAACAAAATATCCAAATCGCTTTCCTTAAATAGGCATTCCCCGTTCATACTGCATTCTGACATTTTTGTGCCTACACTTATTGCCTCCGGCATAGGCGTTATACTGCGATTAGAAACTGCACCTATACCTTCAACCCAGAAAAATTGTTTATCTGAATACGGACCTTTCAATGTAGTTACACATCGATCAATACCTTCTATATTGATATATTCTTTCTTTAATACCTCATATTCGCAATCCGGAATTATATCTCCTACCCTTGCGCTGAAATCCACCATGGGCACATAATCACAATACTCATCAGTCAAATAATATAAAACCCCGTTTTCTTCGTATGCCAACATATCAGGTTTGAATTCCTCTTCGCCATAAAACTTTACTGACATCATATACACATCTCTGCCATTGTCAGTAGTTTTATATTCCACACGCATATCATAATATGGATCGGGAGTATATTCCATCTCCGGTGAAGACCTATAATATCTTCTATATCTCCATGTCTTCCCTATTTCAAGTATAGGTTTATACTCCGGTTCATTTATTTCATTATCTAACACATTAGAAAGTATATCAGCATTAACATTATCATTATGGTCTGATGATTGTCCGGATACTTCAGTTGTATTTAATAATAGAGTTAATGCCAGAACTACCAATATCTTAATCTCAAAATTGTCCATTTAGCTATTTTTTTAGTTATCTAAAGATTTTTTGGAGTTTAACACTAAGCTGGCACCTTTCTCAACGTAGGTGCCGGGCCCGATTATTATATTTGGAGAATTAATTATTGTTTTGCCACTTTTGATTATAACATCTCCACTTTTTTCAGAATCAGTTATACATGAGCCTAACATCACTATATCTGAATTAAGATTCTTATTTGATGTAATCGTTTTGTTCTGAAGAATGGATAAATTTAACTGTAGGGGAAGAAAATTTTGTTTTGTTATGCATATTGAACATTCCGTGGGTAAATTTACGACAGAAGCTTTTTTAACATTTTCAAAAACTTTATAAAAACCTTCTCCATAATCCCAAACATCCATAAAGCAGATTCGGCATCCAGATTCATTGGTATTAATATTAAAAGTAGAATTTGTTAGATGCACTTCAATATCTTCAAAAAGTTGGGGCCTTGATGTGAATATAGGCATTTCAGGATCACCAATCGGATTAAGTCCAAATTGAACCCATCGGACAGAATTATATCTATGGCAATTGGGTATCATAGCAGCTTTAGCTGCGGCTACCATGACGCCAAAATTTTTATTCTCAAGATTATTTGAAAATAGATTTTTATAAAAATATCCTTCATATTGATGCGACACACCTATCTGGCCACTTGCATATCCCCATCCATATCTTGAGCATCCTAAATACGCGATAATGCCACTATTGGGATTTCTAATAAGACTTTCACTTAAACAGGGATCTTCGGTCCCATAAACTGAAGAATCAAAAGCATTAGTAAAACATGCTATAGTTGTTATTATAGAATGAGTTTTATTTGATTGTGATTTACCAAAAGAGGTGGTATAATTATCACTAATTTCAGTTTCCCAATATGTCTGTTGTCCGTGTGTAGTTATATCAATAAAAGAATAGCCTTCTGCTATTATACTTTTTAAATTTGTAGGTGTAAAATCATAATTTGCTCCTCCCTTAAAATCTGTAAAGGTGTCAAAAAATTGAACCTTATTACCATTCCAATAAGGGCGAATATATTTATTATATAATAAATTGCCAACAATTTCAGCATCGTTTTCTGGAGACTCTTCATCGTCAAACAAATCGCATCCTCCTAACAATATATTATTATTATAAACGGGATTCTTTTCATAATCAATAATTTTAGTTATACTCGCTTCAACATCAGAAGAATTATGTACTGGCAAACGAGTTACATATATAGATTCCGTTAAATCAATATTATCATCTACCTCGCCATAAATACCATTACCATTTTCATCCCATTCAAAATTACTATTGAAGCACGCATAGTATAAGTCGGTTGGAATTGTTTTGTCTTCTGCTGCTTTGTCGCTATTTACTTTACCATAACAACCACGTACTGGTACTATTTTATCATGACCACCTAATAATGCATATTTTAAGGATCTGTTCAAATATAAATCATATAAACATTTTTTAATTTTTAAAGGAAGGTCAATGCCACTATACTTTGAGTTAATTTCTTCTGTGGTTATAATATCAGATTTTAATCCTTTGGTTTTTTTCCATCTCAGTAATTCTTCAAAATGAGGTTTAAGAAGTTCATTGGTTATTATAACATAATCAATATTATTATCAGATGAATACAGTTCATAATTTGGAATAATATATTTATCGTCTATTATTTCAGGATTTATAACTATACTTTTAACAAATTGTTTCTTTGTTGCATTTAGTCTACAATATTTAGAGGTGGCGTTTTCAGATAATTCAATATCTAATTGTATAGATTCAATGAAATATAAATCTTTATTTGCAGAGTCATATATAAACGGACACATCAAAAAACAAAGAACTTTTATCCCATCCCAGTCAGTTGTTGTTACATATTCACAGTTACTTATAGGGAAAATATTACCTCGTTCATAACTGATTTCATGTGTATTATAATACCGAGAACTACTGCTGGTAGGGACTTGATCTGGGGAATTGGCCAAAATGACATCAGATTTCAGTAATTTTTTATGTATAAGTATATTTGATGATAAATAGTTATGATCTGGTGGAATAACAACGTTAGTAGAAAATATGGGAAGACAGGGATTTTCAGATTCAGAATAAGTACATGCCCTTGTAGAGAAAATTTCAGTATTTCCATTATTATTAATAGATACAAGAAAATCTTCCTCATGGAATGGTATATTTATTTTCATAACAGTATCAGATGAAAATACAGTTAAGGCATTAAGTAATAATAACATTATTACAAATATGGATATGGAATAATTAAATTCTATTTTCATTCGTAAAATAGTATAATAAGAATAGCTGATAATCAGCGTATCCTTG
>JAMPAV010000062.1 GCA_023667055.1 Muribaculum sp.
ATTATCTCGTAAAGCGGTCTAATTTGTCCCAAGTTATTTTTTAATCATTACTTAGAGGATGTATCAATTTCTGATACACCCTCTTTTCTTAATGAAGTATGTATATGTGTAAGATAATCTTACTGCATGGATATATCTTCTATTTCGTAAGAGCTTTCATCACAAATATATTCTTCACCAGAACGAGTCGTTCCATTTTCTTCATCCCATTCTTTGAACAACTTCGTCCCCGGCTTATTTTTAATAATATATAAATGTCCAGGTAAAAAGCCGTTGGAAGGCACAGGTATTACAGCTCTCATATTAGATGGCAGCGGGGATGTATAACCATTAGAAGTGTCAGGTTCATATGAATAATTAACAACCAGATACTTTAGTTCTTTATCTACATCATCATTATCAAATACCGTTTTAGCATTTTCAAAATTTTTAGAATTTGTTTTAGGAATACCAAAAGGCATACAGAATGTTTTTTGACAGACTGGAATAAAATATCTATTATCCTTTTCTAAAATTATATTTGCATCATGATTATCAAAATCATCATTGTCACTAAATTCAAAGTTACTTACGCTATTGACTAAACCATTATATGTATACATATAATTACCGTGTACAGAATTTCGATATGCACGTCCTAAACACATAATCTGTTGATTTGTTTGCATATTCAATATTGGTATGGAGTAGGCAAAGTAATAATTGTTGTCGAAATAATCTGCAATTTTTCTGTCAGTTTTGCAATCTAGAAAGGTAAAAAAAGCTGGTTTTATTGTAGATTTAAGATCACGATCTAAAAGTATATTATATACGTAATCTGTAAACTCATCTGTAAATATAAATACAATGGCATTCATGTGTTGTAGAGTAACATTATTATTAATAATTTCTCCATCTTTTAAAAATTTCACATTTCCATATAAAGAATAAGATGGAGAAGGTATAAACAATCTATTATCCACTTCATTGTATTGACCTGTTATGTCAAATATGTCATTGAATTCATAATCTATACCTTCTGTTTGAGACTTTAAAAAATCCCAATAAAATCTGTTTGTTTCACATAAAAAGTGATATGTAGAATGTTTGTAAATATCAAAATATATATAATTTGTCTTAATTTGATAAGAATCTTCTGTAATCAAGCCAAAATCCAAATCTATTTCATCATTCTCATATCCATCAGGTAAAGAAAAATTAATCGTTTCCTTTTCGAAATATAATTGTTTTAAGGTTAATCCTTTCCAATCAGGGAAATCCGTTACTTTGTTTTTTGTTTTGTTAACTATTCTACCCTTTAAAAAAATATCATCACCATAGTCCCAAACTCCAATTGATTCGAAATATAAAGTAACCCATTTTGGGGTTAAAGCATAACCATGTGTAAGTATCTTGTATCCAAGGTCTAATCTGCTTGATCTTGTTTTTAAATAGTCTGGAAATTCCAAACTAAAAGAATATTGAGATTTATTGGAAGCTTTATTATCAACACCTCCCTCCAGCTCTTCCGTCTCGGAGCAGGAACAAGCGATAATGGCCATTATGATAAATAGGAAATTATATACATACTTCATGATTTTCAAAGAATTGTGGGGAGTGGAAGTTCAATCCACTCCCCGGATTTTACATCAAAGTTAAAATTAGGTTAAATATCACTCGGATATCAATCGTGTTCAATTTCCGATGTGCCGCTCCAGTTGTTGTCGGCAACAATCTCGAATGCGTAGGAATCGGAAACGAAACCGCCGCCACCTTCGCCGCCGTCACCGTCACCGTTGCCGGTCTTCTTGGTGTTGTAAACCACATATCGATTGTTGGCACGGATGCCGTCAGCAGGAAGGTCAACAGCCTTGAAGATTGAAGAACTCAGGGCATCGCCAGTCTTGCGGATGGCCACGTTCAGCTTGCTGTACTTGGCAGTGTTGCCGGTTGCAGTTGCACCCTGTATGTTGGCGGATGCATCATTGGGAGCGAACACGAGGTAACAGCCAAGATAATGGAAGTCACGTTCCTTGAAAGTGGTGCGTGTAGGCCAGGTGTCCGCAAGGTTGTTGACATACTCATAGTTTGTCTGGGTGAACATGTACTCATGCTGTTTGTAGGAAGGATTGAGCGACAGCGAAGAATCATAGAACCAAGTTGTGGGTGATACAAGTTCCTGAGCTATATTTGAGGAAGTTGCAGCATAGCGACCGAAGCCGGGCACGACGGTGATACCATTGGTATAAGCGGCTTTCACGCTTGGGGTTGTGAACTCATCCGAAAGAATATGAATCTGGGCGAATGGGCGCTTCAGCGTCACCTTTAGGTTGTAGTTTGTGACATTGGTAGTTGTTGACAACTGGAAGTAACCTGCAAACGAGTCATACTCAGCAATCGTTGAGTTTCCACCGTTGAGATACTTCGGGTCAACCGACACGCAGCGGTTCTGGAAATTAAGATTGATTCCGGATGTGGTGCTCGTGTTGTTAGAGATGGCCACAGCGTCCTCGGAGTTACCGGCCCAGAAGAACACCTTGATCTTGGTGGGGTCGTAGATCTTCGGCATGCGGAAGAGCATGGTGAACTTGTCGCCGTTCTTAACGGCCTGGGGAGCCTCGGCGGAGGTGCAGTCGTAGAGCAACGCGTCGTTGTAATAGACCGCATACCAGATCTTGTTGATCTCACGGGTGAACGAGTAAAGTCCGTCAGTGCCTTTCTCGTTGGAGGCGGCAGCGCGGGTCTTCATGTCGTCGGGGAGATTCATCTCCAGGTTCCACTCCACGGCATCCTTGTCGATGGGGTTGGCAAGAGAACCGACAGGTTCCTCCTCCTGAGAGCAGGAGGCGAGTCCGGCTGAAGCCATCATGGCCACAGCGGAATAAAGAAACAATTTCTTAAACATTTGTTACAAATGATTAAAGGGTTAATAAAAAAGTTAATAAAGAAAGTTTTGATAAAAAATTAAATTTCAATTTCATAAGTTCCTTCAAAATCCGTGTCGATGGCTATGCCGCCGGCATCCAGACCATTGAGGTCGAACACTGAATAGAAGTTGCCCCGGATGGTAGTCACCCCACCGTTTACAAGCGGAATCCTCAGGTGCGTCAACCTTGCCCGCAGATTGTTCTCATCATCAAAGATCTCAATCTTTGCAAACACCTCGGTTTCTTCAGGATGTGAGAGGACGTAGTCCGTGGCAAGCTCATCTCCGTTGATAGCAGAGGAAAACTGCACATCGTTCCAGAAATAGTTAACCTTTCCGGTAAGTCCGTTCACCGCAGCCGGAACCGACTCGTAAGAGACAGTGGTCTTTGCCGGAGTGTAGTCAGGGGTGTCGGTCGCTATAAGGCGGAACTTTGCCATGGCCGGCGACAAATCCATCGACAAAGTGTCGGATGTATAGGCCACACTGTGTTCACGAATTCCACGGTAGGGGACTTTGTAGGAGTCGCCTCCGCTGTAGTCATATTTTTGCTTAAGCATTATCTCAGAGAAGTCATCCACATTAAAATAATGGCTTCTTGATGAGATGGGAGGAGTGTAGCTTGCCCATGCTGCAAACCTGTACTTTCCGGGACGGGCCTTAACTTTTACAGGATTCTCGAAAGAGGAGAACACATCGGAAGGCAGCTGCTTGCCCTTCTCATAGACGGCGACGTGATATTGCAGCTGCCAAGTTGGATCACCGCGAGTGCTTCTGTACTGCATTGCGTCCATCATGGTGGAGTCCACATCAGTGTATTCCGAAAAGGACCTGTCGATGTTGATGTTGATGGAAAGCGGAACGCGATAAGCGGAATCGAGACACCAGTCCTCATTTGCCTCCGACTCGTCCTTGCAAGAGGTCAGTGCCATCAAGCCAACACAGACAGACAACAGTAGATTGGTAGTTTTCATGAATAAAAAAATTATTTATATAGAGTTATCACTGGTCGGCACTTGTGGCCCTGGTTCTTGGGCGTTTCCTGAATTGAGCCCGACTGCATTGAGAAGAGCCAGCTCTTGGCCGTCTCCTGTCCGCTCACCTCGGTGGAAGACCAGTACCAGCATTCATCGGGATCATCGGGAAGCACGTCGCCACCAATGGCCTCGATGCGGGGATTGATGTAGTCCTTCACCGCATATATCTGCCTGAGCTGTGCCACCGAGGGGATGTAGGCCGACTGGCCGTACTTCCAGATGTCGAACACCGACTCCGCAAGCGGAGACTCCACCTCTGAGGTGTGCATGGCGAAAGTGTTCTCGTTGCCGTCGAGTGCGGAGACATCGGCGGAAGTGCCCTGCTTGTCATCGATGGACTCGGAGAACTTCAGACGAGCCGACTGCTGCATGGGACGTCCGTCCTCGTCACGGACCTCGAGGTCGTTGAGATAGACGGCATAGCCGGTTATCGGCGACTCATGGTCCTGCACCACATTATAGACTATGGCGATCGCCTCCTTGTCGGAGACGGTGTAGTCGCAGAACGACATGACCTGGCCGTCGGTGCATACCACCCATCCAAGCTTGAAGGGATAGGGTTCCTCAAGGTTGTGGTCGCATTCGCAGGAGGAAGCGACAACCGGGAGCGCACAGACACAGAGCAGGGAGAGAAAGTTTCTTCTCGAGGTTCTCATAGCACCGGAAATTCAAATGAATTGTAGATATAGCGTTTGTCCTTGTCGAAGATCATCCACATCTCGGACTCGCACTCATTCTTTCTATCATCGAGATAGGAATATCTGAGGCGCATGCGCCAGCCACAGAACTCTCCCTGTGGACGCTGCAGCATCTCATTGAAAAGCTCCAGCGCATCGGAGCCTCTGGCAAACCGCCGGTAGGATGTCATGTCGGAGAGATCCTCGGCTACACTCCTGTCACGGGAGTCTCTCATCATCTGCAGGGAGTACTCAAGATATTTCTGCGACAGCTCCACGATCTCGTGTTCCGGACAGTATCTGTTGACATAGACGGAGTCCAGACTGGAGACAGCCGTCACCTTGAAGCCCTCCGGGTTGCCGGTCTTGATGCGCAAGGTCTCGACAGCCATTTTCTCAACGTCCCTCTCGCCGTGGCAAAAGGAGCCTTTCAGGATCATCTGCATCATGACCGCGATTATGGCGAAGAGGCCTATCACGAAGAGCCCGATGCAGATCAAGTCGGGAAGACACTTTTTCTTCTTTTTCCCGGAGGCCGGCAGCGGATGCTGAAGTTCGGGCCTTCCGGGTGAACTGATATTGGTATCCATGTTATTGTTGTTTGATGTGATTGTCATACGGTGGTGGTGTCAACCTTGGTGACCTCCTTGTTGTCGTTGAGCGCGAAGCGCGACTGGCGCACGTTGCCATGCTGGTCGTAGGTGTTGACCGGCCTGGAGGTCTCGCCTTTGGTGAGCAGTTCCTGAAGCTCCGCGAGTGAGAAGGCATGGCCGGCTGTGTTGCGCCAGATTGTGAACTTGCAGGGCGACTGGGGATGGCTGTAGTTGGTGCAATATAACGAACGTGCACTGATGTTGACGTTTCCCTCACAGCGCGGGCAGGTGCCGGCGACATAGTTCATGCTGAGAGATCCGTCGGGGTTGAAACTGACGATGGAGGAATAGGCCTTGCCCTCCTTCGTCACCAGTCCGTCAAGGAGTATCGACCTGTTGGCGAGCAGCTCGGTGGCCTCGTTGTCGGAGAGGGCACGGTTGCTGAGAGTGTTGAAGAGAAAGAAATTGCAGGAGGGTTCCTGCTCGAGGGAGTTGATGCAGGCGTAGCCTTTCATGGTCTTGACAACATCCGAACCGCATACGGGGCATTTGCCGACGGTGATTTTCTGAAGATTCATAACATGCTGATGTTTTAATATTTGTTACTGGGTTATTTCAAGAGTTTATCCCATTTACGTTTAATTGAGTTGACCTCCCATTTCATGTTCCATGCGGTGACGTAAGACCTATAATCAAGTCCCATCCACAAATCCTTCCAACTGAGGGTTTGAATGTAATATTCCAGAAGTCTGAGGTCCCGGTTAATCTTGGATAGTTTCATTTCCACATCCATAAGGATGTTGTATCTTTCGGCAGAAGAAAGAAGATTGACATGTTTCTTGTCCGGACTTTTATTTTCATCACCGAAGCTATAGGTCGTGTTTACGACATCGGTGACAAGCGAAGCCAAAGATGTTATGTCTGCGATTGTCTGTGGAACACGCTTGGACACAACAGCTGTGATTGCAGCGCCCTTGGGATTATTGGGAATACTCCCTATGAGATTGTAGAGACGTATAGGCAGTTGCACTGCGTACTCAGCAATATTCTTCAGCTGAATTAGATTAGAGAGAACGCCGGAAGCATTTTTCATGTAATCAAGCATTGTGTCCTCCACTCTGTGCACTTCTTCAAGAGCGACTGTTATGGCACCCTGCGCAACGAGTGTTGCCTCGCGAAGTTTCCTTCTTTTTTTATCCGAATCTTTGATTGCCTCCACTTGTGCGCCGACCGCTATGGCAAGTCCGGCATCCACTGTGGTAGCCTCTGCGTATGTGGCAACAGGACACGCAATTGTTAAAGATATAATCAAATAAAATACAATACAAGCGGACAACTTGGAGTTGATTTTATCAAAACTTAAGTGTCGTGCGACGCTTTTGTGCAAGATTTTCATCACGTTGATATTTTGAGGGTGATACTTTGGGTTCAATCATTTTGTTGAGCAGACAATCATTCCAGTCCTTGAAGTTGCGCGGTGACTTCCAATGCCCACAGGAATAATTAATTCCCAACGTTTTTGACGATTTTTCAAAACTAAACCCTTCCTTAGGACATTGGATTTCCTTGTCACCGTGCTTAAGATATATGGTGTCATCGGAAGTGATGACAGACAACTCAATCTTATCCACTGCCTTTATGAGATTTGCGGAATAAATGTTGCCGGCCAAATCATTGTCGAAACAGTCCCATGCCTTTGCTGCCGGGAAACGATTCATGACATCATCGGCAAGTTTGGGGTTGAAAGCTCCTCCCACAGAAACAAGGGCAAACGGCATTGACATCAGTTTGGTTCTGTTGATCTGATAAAATGACAGGGCATCAACGCTGCTTTCAAAGAAATATACATTCCTTATATTGTGAGGTGCATCCCTGGGAAATTCGGCAATCCACGCCGAATGGGATGAATCTGTTCCCGCCGCCTTTGACTTATATCCTTTATTTCCTCTTATCTCATATCCGGAGAGTTGCATTGTAGTGGGATTTATGTAAGGGAACCCGATATTGTATCCGTCATAACTTTTGTTGTTCAAATCCTTAATCAGCACAAGATTGTCACCGAACCTGCGTACAGTATCAGATGAGATGCCTCTGGTATGGAAAAACCAGGGGATTTTATTGGCATCAATGGTAGCTGTCTTGTATCGCCCTGAGTCAAATACTTTTGAGGAATCCAACTGACTGTGAACATAATCACGGACTTCAGGATTGACAGACGGCATATTGCCATATTTTGCAAGTACATTCAATATCTTGATCCAATCATTCTCACCTGACACATTAAAAGCATTGAGATTCTCCTTGATGAAACTCACCACATCACCTTTCGATCCATCTCTGCGAAAATAGAACTGCTGGGATTTGTCAGTTGTGTTTCTTACGATTATTTTGTCGGTAGGATTATGTGAGTCGCCAAGAACAAGCTCCATGTATTTCCCGACACCGGCTTTCTTGTCGATGCAATATCCCAGAGCGAAGGCGATGTCGTCAACGCCAACTCTCGATTTCAATTCCTTGAAGCTTAAAGGATATGCTGCCATAACAAAAGATATCGGGATTTACAGATAATTTACAGATAAGAGATTATTACTATAATGTGATTGGCTCAATGACAGACTTCACCACTGAGGATTCCTCAAATCCATGTTGGTCGAAGAAAAACTGCGCCGCATTTTCATCAGCCACAATGTGGGTGCTCTCACACCATTCCGTGAATTGTTCCTTACACCCTGAAATGGCAAGAAACTCTACGTACGATATCGCTCCCGCGTGAAGTCTGGCGAGAGGTGTCTCAAAGTTTTCTATATAAGAATTATTCATTGCCTGAAAGATTAAATATGTCATGATTCATTTGATGCCCCTTGTCTTCTGCACATCTTGCTTCTGTGTGTTATTGACAGACATGGTCATGGAAGAAAGTTCATTGCCAAGATGTTTTGCAACGAGCTGCTGTTTTGTGGCCTTGTTGTCAAAGAAAGCCTTGGTATCAGAATAGGGAAGGGTTTTGCTAAAGCATCCGTCATCTCCCACTCTCACTTGCAGCTGATATTCATTTGTCTCCTTGTTTTTCTGGAGACGGATATCACTGTCGCTCAGATTCACACCCTCCGGAAGCTTGAACTGCTCGTAGTGTTCCTTAAGCCCGAGTCTGTCGCCGAATGATTTCACAATCTGCTCTCGCGGAGTACGTGTATGGTCAAAATAATTGTCAAGATCATCCTGGGTGGCCGGCACAGACATCTTCCTGTCGCCAACCTGGGCATACAGCATCCACTGGCCGAGATCATATTTCCCATCAACCTGGGTGTTCTTATACACATTATACTTGACCACCTGCAGTTCTCCTTCAGAGGTTGAGATCTTCTGGGGCATCTTGAATGCCGAGTCATCGAAGCGCGGAGCAACCTTTGTGGGATAATACTTCTCGAAGAGATCATTGAGATCCATTCTCTTCTCATAGAAAGCCTCCACATCCTGTGGCGACATTTTCCGAGGTATGAGAGGCACGTTGTTCACTCTTGCTGTAAAATAAATCTGGTCGTCGTTTTCCGACTTATACCAGTGGGCATGTGAAACCAGATCACCTGAATTGGTAACCACGGGAGCCGGTCTTCTCTGTTTTTGCTCCTTGACATCCTTTTCAGCTTTCTCAACTCCGGCATCTTCCATTTGGGAAGATGCCTTTTGAGCCACAGTTGACTTCTTTTCCGTTTTCGGCTGCCTCTGTTTCACTTCCTCAGCCGGTTCTTCTGTTTTCTTTTTAGCCATGTTTTTATTATTTAAAAATGATAGGTCCTGTTCCAACTGGGAGACAAAATTCAAACGTGCATCGCACGTTTTCTTCTTTTGTTCCTCAATATCTTCATTTGCACAATAAGCAGGGTGCATGCTGTTCAATTCTGAAGACTCATCCAACCAATCATTGTACTGATTAAGGTTAGATTGAGGCAAAAGACTGAAATCTCCTGATAATATATCTTCTCTATTGCGAAGAGAGTCAATATACTGTTTATATTTGATTTCTTTTTTCATTCGTAAAATAGTATAATAAGAATAGCTGATAATCAGCGTATCCTTG
>JAMPAV010000063.1 GCA_023667055.1 Muribaculum sp.
ATAGCTCCAAGGCTGCGACCCCTAAGACATAAAAATTTTATGAGATGGGGTCTAATTTTACCTGTAAACAATCATCAAAATGGATAAAGGAATAGCGATATAAGTATGCCCCTTTATTTTTTGAGGAATTTATGCAAAATTACAAAAAAAAAACGAAAGACTAAAATTTTCTTAAAAAATCTTTTGATTTTGGTCGAAAATTACTATATTTGTAATTATTTTGATAAGATTTATTGATATGGTAGAAGAAATGTATAAAGCCTCTTCCGAACGCTACGAATGCGGGATGGAATACAGGAGAAGCGGCAACAGCGGAATTCTGCTTCCGGCAGTGTCGCTCGGTTTTTGGCATAACTTTGGAGAGACAGCGCCTCTTGAGCGGAGTAAGGAAATAATGCACTTTGCATTTGACAAAGGGATAACGTCGTTTGACCTTGCCAACAATTATGGTCCGGGATATGGAACGGCAGAGGAAACATTTGGATATGTATATGACAAGTCGTTCAGACCATACAGGGATGAAATGTTTGTGGCATCCAAAGCCGGCTATGACATGTGGCCGGGTCCATACGGCAACTGGGGAAGCCGCAAATATCTGATGGCATCTGTTGATCAGAGTCTGAAGCGTACGAAACTCGATTATTTCGATGTGTTCTATAGCCACAGATATGATCCTGACACTCCGCTTGAGGAAACATTGCAAGCACTTGTGGATATAGTCAGGAGCGGGAAGGCACTCTACATAGGAATTTCGAGGTGGCCGGTAGAGGCTGCAAAATTCGGGTTTGAGTATCTGAAGAGTCATGATGCGCCATGCCTGATTTTCCAGGACAGGCTGAATCTTATCGACAGAAGGGTAGAAAATGATGGAACACTTCAAAATGTGAAGGAAAATGGTTGCGGATTCATTGCGTTCTCACCGCTTGCCCAAGGAGTGCTGACCAACAGATATCTTAACGGCATACCTGAGGATTCTCGTGCTGTGCAAGGCAAATTCTTGAAGACCACTCAGATAAGTGATGATCTGGTGGGTAAGGTAAGACAATTGAATGAAATAGCCGAACTGCGAGGTCAAAGTCTTGCACAGATGTCGCTTTCATGGATTCTGGCACAGCCGGAAATCACATCCGTAATAGTAGGATGCAGCAGCGCAGCCCAGCTTGCGGATTCTCTGAAGGCGATTGAGAACAAGGAATTTACACGTGAAGAACTTACAAAAATAGAGCATATAGCTTCGCAGATTTCTATGTGAAAGACGGAGCCTTTGGCATAATGCCAAAGGCTCTGTCTTTCACAGAAGAATTTTTTTAGGATGGTAGCCAAGCAGGAATGCTTCGGCCACCATCCGTTTTTTCCCGGCGGGTTGCAAAGATAAGATTTCGAGCCATCTATCGGAACATGCCACATACAGTTTCCTGTCTTTCTTCATGATACTGCCCGGAAGGACTCCCTCACATTTGTTATCGACAAGTCGGGTCTCAAAAATCTTGCATTCAAATTGTCGGCCTGATTCCTCTTCCAAGACGCACCATGCCGCAGGATAAGGGCTGAGCCCGCGTACAAAATTATGTATGGTTGTGCTGTCAGCTGACCAATCGACCTTGCAATCATCTTTAAAAATTTTAGGAGCGGGGGTAAACTCTCCCTCCGGTTGGGGAGTAGTGGTCAGCGTGCCGTCGATGATGGACTTTATAGTCTCCACGACCATGCCGGCACCAAGATGCATCAGTTTGTCGTGGACATCACCGACATTATCATCAGGAAGGATATCGATCTTACGTTGCATTATCATGTCTCCGGTGTCGATCTCATGCTTAAGGAAAAAAGTGGTGACACCGGTTTCTGTGTCTCCATTCATAACCGCACGGTTAATAGGTGCCGCTCCTCTGTATTTAGGAAGTAGAGAAGCGTGGAGATTGAAAGTACCGAGCGTGGGCATCTGCCAAACCTCACGAGGGAGCATACGGAATGCTATGACGATGAACAAGTCGGCATCAAGTCTTCTGAGAGAGCCTATAAATTCTTCAGATTTCAGTTTTTCCGGTTGCAAGATATTAAGATTATGCTCCAAAGCATATCTTTTCACATCACTTTGGTAGAGTTTATGTCCTCGTCCGGCGATTTTATCGGGCATCGTCACGACACCTACCACATTATATCCATTTTTGATTATAGCGTCAAGGCTTTCCACTGCAAATTCCGGGGTGCCGAAAAAAACAATTCTTAAATTCTGCTTAGTCATATTGGTGAATTTTTGAGTATCACGTTTCAGTCGTCGGCATAGTGTTTAAGGACACGACGATAGGAATTGAAGATTTTTGATTTCGATACAAAGCCTACATATCTTCCATTATCTACAACGGGCAGATTCCAGGCTCCTGTCTGGTCGAATATGTTCATCACTTTGTCCATAGTGTCAGTGACTTCGATCCTTGCGGGTGGCATAGCCATGAATCTGCTGACATGCATCTTGCGGTACAAGTCAGGCCGGAACATGATGTTCCGGATATCGTCAAGAAGCACTATCCCTTTTAGCATACCCTCGGAGTCTGTGACGGGAAACAGATTTCTATTGCTCATAGATATGACCTCCACCATTTGCTTAAGACTCTGCTCCGGATGTACCTCTATGAAATCACGTTCGATTACATTGTCTATTTTGAGAAGAGTCAGTACTGTCTTGTCTTTTTCATGGGTGATAAGATCACCCTGTTTTGCAAGTCGCATGGTGTAAATGCTGTAAGGCATGAATGCCTTGACCGTCATATAAGAAAGACACGAGACTATGAGCAATGGGAGAAAAAGATTGTAGCCGCCGGTCATTTCCGCTGTCAAGAAGATAGACATAAGAGGGGCGTGCATCACCCCGCTCATGACACCGGCCATACCAATTAGAGTGAAATTTTTTTGACTTAACTCAATGCCAAAATCCATCAGGTTGAAGACGTATGCAAACAAAAAGCCGGTCATGGCACCTACGAAAAGTGACGGCGCGAAAGTGCCACCCACACCTCCGGCGGCATTAGTGGATGTGGTCGCAATAACCTTTGTGAGAATCAGACAAGTTACAAACAAGGTGATTGACCAAGGATTGATTCGATCGCCGTAGAAGATAGATCCGTCAAGAATGCCCTGGTTGTTGCCTTCGAGGAGAGTGTTGATTGATTCATAACCTTCACCATATAGAGGAGGGAATACGAAAATAAGACCGGCCAAAATGGCACCGCCTATGCAGATTTTCATCCATCGTGTCTTAAAGCTGCCAAACCAACCTTCAAGCATGAACATCACTTTGGTGAAGTAGAGACTGACAAATCCACATACCACACCGAGAATGATGGTCCAAGGTATTCTGCTTGTCAGAAAAGGTTCGCTTTGTGAAAAAAAGAATTCCGCGCCATAACCCTCGAGTATGTATGCCACGGTGGCACCACTTATGGAAGCAATCAGCAGTGGCATGACAGTGGCACCGGTGAGGTCGAGCATAAGTACTTCAAGGGTGAACAGCATTCCGGCTATTGGAGCGCGGAAAATACCGGCGATACCGGCTGCGGCACCACAACCGACGAGCAGCATCAGAATGCGAGGCGACAGCCTGAAAGCCTGGCCTACGTTGGAACCGATAGCCGCTCCGGTATAAACTATAGGTCCCTCGGCACCGACGGAGCCGCCAAATCCAATAGTTACGGCAGACCCGACAAGGGATGCGTACATGTGTTTTTTCTTAAGACGCGATTTTCTTCTGGAAATAGCATAGAGCACTTTGGTGACACCATGACTGACATTGTCTTTCACCACATATTTGATAAAGAAGGTGACAATTATTATTCCCACGACGGGATAAACAAGATTGAGCCAGTTGCCTGTGGTGGCACTGAAATGGGATGTGAGAATGTGGGCGATGTAATGAATAAGAAATTTAAGAAGCTGGGCAGCAAACCCACAAGCGACACCAACAATCAGAGCAAGGAAAATGACAAAGTTCCTTTCCTTAATGTGCCGTTCGCGCCAAGTGACAACTTCCGCCCACCATTCGGTGAACTTGTTATGAGTTTCTTTGTATGCCAAAATATATTAAACTTTTACCTGTTTTATAAAAATCATTTACCTCTTCCTTCCAATATGGTCAGCACGGTGTAGAGCATGATCTTAAGATCCATAAGAATAGACATATTGGAAATGTAGAGCAAATCATATTTGGATCTCTCCACCATCTCATCGACATTAGATGCATAGCCATATTGCACCATTCCCCAGGAAGTGATTCCGGGGCGTGCCTGGTAAAGAAGAGTATAGTAGGGAGCTTTTTTCATGATTTGCCTTATGAAAAACTCGCGTTCGGGTCTTGGGCCAACGATGCTCATATCTCCTTTCAGGACATTCCAGAATTGTGGAAGTTCGTCCAACCGGTATTTTCTCATGATACGCCCACAACGAGTGACCCGAGGGTCGTTGTCATCACACAATTGTGGACCGGTTGCCTCAGCATCAGTCTGCATTGTCCTGAATTTAATAATGTCAAAAGGTTTCTGGTGAAGACCAATTCTTTCCTGCCTATAGAAAACCGGTCCGTCAGAGTCAAGTTTCACCCAAATTGCAAGAGCAAGATATAAAGGTGACAGCAAAACCAGGGTTACAGCACTTGCAATCACGTCGAGTGTTCTCTTCACATTTTTCCCACCTTCACTCATACTTGAATGAGTGAGGTCCACAAGCGGTTGGCCATAAATATCTTTAAGCTGAATGGAGGAAGTCATGAAGTTGAGGGTGGCAGGAGAAAGTTTCAGGGGAATCCCTAATGGAAACAGTTTATATACAAGGCTTAAAACAATGTCCTCACTGGAATTTTGTGGGGATATGACAATCTGGTCCACACTGTTATTATTGCAAACATCTGCTATCTCATCCATATTCCAGGCAATGTCGGAACTATCCCTTTCACCCGGTATTCTGACGAATCCAATTATGTCGTAACCAATGTTGGCTTTGCTTTCGCGCAGACGCTTTGCAAGATCATGGGCTTTTTCCGAATTCCCTACCACCACGGTTTTGCTTTTCAAGTCGCATTTTCTGAAATGATTTATCTGACGATTGATCACAATCAGGCGCCCTGTAAAGGTAAATATGAAGAAAATGAAGAAAATGGCAACAAACTGTATAAGATTTGCCTCAATGTCGCTCATCTGGTCATTGGTGAGCAAGGCGAGATGTATAAGAATTGTGCTAATTACCGAGATAAGAGCGGTATTGAGAAACTCATAGAATCTGGATTTCCCAAATGGATTGTTGTAGAAACCGGAAAGCCAATATAGTGCAAGCAGAAACAGCGGAATCAGTAACTGTTCGAGGCAAAGTTTTGTCTGAGATATGAATTCCAAAATTTCAGCGAAGGAATCGTGACGTCCCGGAGTCATGAGGCATCTTAATATATTGAATACAAACACTGAAATATTGGCGGTGATCCAATCCGTCAAAATAAATCCGGTGCGTTCCAATTTCGTAGATGTCTCTAAACCTTTCATCGTATCACCTTTACTATGTTGCCTTTGGTAATTTTAATAATGTTGCTCGGAGAAGCGGCCCTGCGTTCGTTTTGCCTGAATTTGCAGACATAATCCACACCTTCAATAATTTCATTGGATATCTCATGAAAATTGTGAGGTGCTGGTTTGCCGCTGATGTTGGCTGATGTCGAAACAATCGGGCCACGCATTCGCTCGCAAAGTTTGCTGCTGAAAATCTCGTTTGTGATTCTGACTCCAAGGCTTCCGTCTCCCGCTATCAGATTGGGTGCAACGCCAATGGCATCATCATAAATGATAGTCATAGGATTGACGGCGGCATCAATCAACTGCCATGCTATCTCCGGTACTTCCTTGACTGTGCGTTGCAGCATTCCTTCAGAGCAAACGAGAACCAACATGGATTTGGAGTCTTCCCTTTGTTTGAGAGCGTATATTTTATTGACGGCTTCAGCGTTGCTTGCGTCGCATCCGATACCCCAAACCGTGTCGGTAGGGTAGAGGATGATACCACCATCTTTCATGACCCGAACAGCCTCCTTAAGGTCGGAATCATCGTATCTGTTGATGTCGTGTGAATGTTCCATTTTTTATTATCATGCCAAGTCATTTCTAACTATGTCGAAACATAATGAATCATGATGAGTGATTATGAGGTTGAGAAAGATTATATTTCAGTCTGAAGTTCTTCAGCCTCAGAGAGCCATAGGGCAGAGGAAGCGTCGGAAGGCATTCTCAGATCGCCGCGAGGTGAGAATGAAACAGGGCCTACCTTTGGTCCGTCAGGCATACAACTGCGTTTGAACTGCTGGTTGAAGAATCTTCTGAGGAAAGTCACAAGCCATTTCTTGATGGTGGATTTGCTGAATTCCGGACGGTTGTCATTGTAGGGTCCTTCAGCAAAAGCTTTGCATGCGAGCATGAATGTCTTGGTGGGAGTGAACCCATTTTTTATTATGTGGTAGATGAAGAAATCATGCAGATCGTATGGCCCGACGAGGTCTTCAGTCTTTTGAGCTATATTGCCTTCATTATCAGCAGGTGTGAGTTCGGGACTTATGGGGGTATTAACGATATCTTCGAGGATTCTCTTGATGCTGTCATCATATTCTACGGCCATCCGACCTACGAGATGACGGATAAGAGTCTTGGGAACAGATGCATTAACACTATACATAGACATGTGGTCGCCATTATATGTGCACCATCCGAGAGCAAGTTCTGACAGGTCGCCTGTGCCGAGCACCATGCCTCCGGTCTGATTCGCAAGGTCCATTAGAATTTGTGTGCGTTCGCGAGCTTGGGAATTTTCGTATGTGGCATCGTGCACAGTCTGGTCATGTCCTATGTCGCTGAAGTGAAGCTCCACAGCCTTTGCAATGCTTATTTCCTTACTGCTAATCCCCATTTTTTCCATGAGGTCTGTGGCATTTGAATGAGTGCGACCGGATGTGCCGAACCCTGGCATTGTAACACCGAGAATCCCTTTTCTGTCTAAGCCAAGGTTGTCGAAAGCCTTGACAGCCACAAGCAAGGCCAAGGTTGAGTCAAGGCCACCGGAAATTCCAATTACAAGATTTCTGCAATGAGTAGCCACAAGTCTTTGCTCAAGTCCCCAAGCCTGGATTGCGATAACTTCATCGCATTGCTCTTTGAATAGAACAGGGTCGGGCGAAACAAAGGGATAAGGATTGACAGTGCGCATTAAATCGCCGGCATTACAATCTGAGGTATCAAACGAGTGAGAGTTGCCGAAAATGGGAAGGACAATGTCGTTTTGTCCGAAACTTGACTGACGCTGACGGATATTGCGCATTTTTTGCACATCTATGTCGGCGATGGCGTAGCCGGGTTTCCTGAGGAACCTTCCTGATTTGCACAGAATCTCACCGTTTTCTGCAATAATCGCATTGCCGGCATATACAAGGTCGGTGCTTGATTCGCCAAGACCGGCAGATGAATATACGTATCCGCACTTACATCTGGACGACCTTTCCTCAATCAGCGAAACGAGGAATTTATGCTTGTCGATTACTTCATTGGTAGCACTAAGATTTGCAATTATGTCAGCACCGGCTACACTCAATGAAGTGCTTGGGGGATTTGGTACCCACATGTCTTCGCATATTTCGACTCCGAATATTGCATTGTCAATTCTGAAGAGAATGTTAATGCCGAATGGAATCTGGTGGCCGGCGAATTCAATGGTATTAAAACTGGCTCCGACAGGAATGTTGAGATTCAGGCCTGAAGAGAACCATCTTTCTTCATAAAACTCGTCGTAGTTGGGAAGATAGCATTTTGGCACAATTCCAAGGATTGTGCCTTCCTGAATGACAGCCGCGCAATTGTAAAGACGACCCCTATAGCGCACGGGAATTCCTACAACGATAGTGGAGTTGCATTCAGCTGAGACCTGACAAAGGAAACTGAGTTGCTGCCAGGCAGAGTCGAGCAATATTGACTGATTGAAAAGATCACCGCAGGTGTAACCGGTCAGTGAAAGTTCTGGAAATACAATTAGTCGGGCACCCTTCTGGGCAAGGTCCCTTGTCATGTCGGCTATTCTATTGGAGTTGACAGCCGGATTAGCCAGTGCCACATCAGGGAATGCAGCTGCGACTCTCAAGTATCCGTATTTATTCATTTCAGCTTAATTTTATTACGCGGAATTTTCCAAATACAAAAATAGCAAACTTTTTTCAAATGTGCAAAAAAAAGCAGCGGCATCCAAAGGATTCCGCTGTTTTTATAGATAGGAAACTGAATTTCTCATTTGAGAGCAGCCTGAACTGCATCGTTTGGCACCATCTCTTCTTTGAAGACGTAAGCGCCGGTCTTGGGGGATTTCTCCATTTTGATTACCTTGGAATAGGTACGTCCTTCACCTTTCTGAAGAGACGCGACGGTTTTTTTTGCCATGGCTCAGTGCTTATTTAATTTCTTTATGGATGGTCATTTTCTTAAGGATTGGGTTGTATTTCTTGAGTTCCATACGACCCGGGGTGTTTTTGCGGTTTTTGGTAGTGATGTAACGGCTCATACCGGGCATTCCGCTTGCCTTGTGCTCAGTGCATTCAAGAATCACTTGCACACGATTGCCTTTAGCTTTCTTTGCCATAATTATTGAGTGCTATCAGAGCGCTAAGATATTGATGTTTTTGAAATCAAGGTTGCCTTCAGCCTCAGCTCTTTTGAGAGCGGCGTTAAGGCCAATTTTGTTGATAGTGCGGAGAGCACGGGCGCTGACGCGCAGCTCAATCCACATGTCCTGTTCTACCCAATAGAACTTCTTGGTGTGCAGGTTCACGTTGAATCTGCGCTTCGTACGGCGTTTGGAGTGCGATACGTTGTTGCCGACCGACGCCTTTTTGCCTGTAATTTGACAAGTCTTTGACATGACTGAGGTTTGTTTTTTACTTCTATAAAAATTTAACTTTCGGATTGATGCCCATCACAGTCTCATATCGTCGGCGATTGCATCATTTCGCCTGACTTTTAAGGATGTGCCACAAATCGGATGCAAAATTACAAAAAATATTGCACAATGCCAAATATTTTTACAAAAAAATGTTTCGATTTTGCATCAATTTCATCAGTAGCATCAGATGCAGTAAAAGGATGTAATAATAAGGACCCGACTCAAAAAAAATGGCAGCGGCTGGGGTCGCAGCCTTGGAGCTATTTTTGG
>JAMPAV010000064.1 GCA_023667055.1 Muribaculum sp.
GGCAACCCGATAAGGAAATTCGTTGAGGACGTGAGAGAGGGACGCGTCGATGAATTCATGGAAAGGATCCAATCGTTTTTTGCCGGAATACCATACGACCATGCAAAGAAAGCAAAGGAATCAGAAGAGGAATCCGCACCGGGAATCCAGGGTGACAAAGAGGTGCACTATCAGAATGTGATGTTTGTCATCATGAAACTGATGGGATTCTACACCCACACGGAATACCGCACAAGCAATGGCCGCATCGACATGGTGGTGGAGACTGACCGCTATGTCTATGTCATGGAGTTCAAGATAGACAGTACAGCAGAGGAGGCGCTCCGCCAGATTGACGAAAAAGGCTACCCTTTGCAGTTCAGCAAATCCGGCAAGACCATCTTCAAGATCGGCGCCAACTTCGACACCAACACCCGCCGCCTCTCCGACTGGAAGGCTGAAAAAGAATAATCAGCAACCGGACCTGGTTTCGGAGGGTGTCTCGCCGAAGGCTTCGCGGTAGCATTTTGTGAAGTAGGCGGGAGTGGAGAAACCCACCTCGTAGGCTATTTCGCTCATGGTCTTTTCTGTGGTCTTTATAAGAACCTGTCCCTTCTTCAGCCTCAGATTCCTTATCAATTCCACAGGACTGAAATTGGTGATTGCCTTTATCTTGCGGTAGAATTGGGTTCGCTCGAATCCGAGACGGGATGCAAGCATATCCACACTTAGTTCAGAATTACCCATCTCCTCATTGAAGATTTCAAGAAAACGATTGTAAAATTCATTGTCAATACCCTGGGACTTAGTCAGTTTGTCACGATTTGTTGAAGAAGGATGGGATTGTGCGTTGTGAATTGTGGATTGTGCGTTGGTTGAATTTTGCCAAAGTTCCTTGATGCGCTTGCGGTTGGCTATTAGACTGGCAATCCTTGATTTCAAAACAACACCGGAGAATGGTTTCGACAAATACCCATCCGCACCACTGTCGTAGCCCTGCACCCTTTGTTCATCCATCGAACAGGCAGTCAGCATCAATACGGGAATGTGGGAAGTCAAGACCTCATTTTTGAGACGCCTACAACATTCCAGACCATCTATTCCAGGCATCATAATATCGCAAATTATCAAATCAGGAACATACTTCATTGCACGTTTTATACCTTCCGTTCCATCTTGTGCGGTGATTATGTTGTAGTAATCATTAAGCAACTGTGTCACCATAGCACGAATATCCTTGTTGTCGTCAACAATTAGAACCAAAGGTTTATTCTCGTCAATGACCGGTTCGTTTTCGATAACCCCAAGTTCCGCAATTACATCACTTTCTGATATATTGGATACAAAAGCTTCGGCCTTATCCGCTATATGCTTGATCGGTAATGAAATGCTGAATACAGAACCTTTGTTTAATGTGCTATCCACCGATACACTGCCGCCATGCATTTCCACGAAAGCCTTTGACAATGAAAGGCCTATGCCAGAGCCGTTGGGATGCACCTGATCCACCTGGAAAAATCTGTCGAATATGTTTCCCAGATCCCTTTCACTGATACCCTGGCCGGTGTCGGCAACTGCTATCTTGAATTCATTATCAGTCACATCATACGACACTGTGATATCACTTCCGTCGGGAGAATACTTGAAGGCATTGGATATCAAGTTGAAAATCACTCGCTCCATTTTCTCCGAATCTACGGCAATTCCGGTATTGGGATTGCCTTCCGGCTTTATAAGCCTGAGGTTTATGTTGCGCTTACGTGCCAAGGCATGGAAAGAGTCAGTCCATTCCTCTATTGCTTTCCCCAAATCTATCTCATTGAGATTAAGTTGGAGTCTATCGTTCTCATATTTTCTGAAATCAAGAATCTGATTAATCAGGCGTTTCAGTATCCTGACATTCTTGTCGGCTATCTTTACCAATGATTTCTGGCGGTCTGTCAGATTTGTCGCTGATGATAACTGCGACACCGGTTCGGATATAAGCGTCAGCGGGGTACGCAAATCGTGAGATACGTTTGTGAAGAATATAAGTTTCGACTCGTTGGCTGCCTGAAGTTTCTCGTTAAGTTCATGTTGCTTGTCGCGTTGCTCTTCAAGTTCCCTATTCTGCTCCATCAGTATTACCTGATGCTTCTTGTGCTGCCAAAAGACTCTAAGCACCATGAAAACGAGTCCGAAAAGCAGGAATATGATGACAATGCAAGCATAAAAGAGACTTTTCTGGGTGGCATATTTTGATAGGTAATCGTCTATCTTGGTCTTTAACACTGACATTTTGCCCGTCTCTTCTTTCAAAGTGTTGTCCTGACGAAGCAATATGTCGGCATTACTTATATCTACGGCTGAAGATACCGGCATTATTACATCTTTCTCGTATGGCTCATCCTTCAGAATGGATAGAGCGGTACGGATAAGCCTGTAGCCTTCTGTAGGATACAGGAATGTAGCATCTATCACACTGTTGGCCACTGCCTTTATGCCAATCTCCGGTGCTGCATCAATACCTATTATCTTGATATCATTTCTTCCTGCCTTGCTTGCCGATTCGGAAGCTCCGATAGCCATTCGGTCGTTGTGGGCAAAGATGACATCCACATCCGGGTATATACTAAGAAGGGAATCTACAATAGGCTCGGCATCTTCCTGATTCCAGTTGGCCGGGACCGTTGACAGAATCTCTCCGCCTTTTGAAACAAAACCTTCGGAAAATCCCTTATGTCGGCCCTGGGCCGGGGTGGATCCCGGTAAACCATAAATTTCGATTGCCTTGGCTTCGGGGTGGGTGATACTGAGAGCATACTCGGCAGCGGCATTACCGAGGCCTACGTCATCTGCGCCGATTCTTGCTGTGTAGGAGTCGCCGTTTATATTGCGGTCGAAAATTATCACCGGCATTCCGGACTCATATACTTCTCGAATCACAGGTGTAAGGGTAGCCGCTTCGTTGGGCGACACTATGATTATATCAAAACCATTGTCTGCAAAATAGCGGATGTCGCTGATTTGCTTTTCGCTGTCATCATCGGCAGAGCGTATCTCGACGGACACATCGTCATGAAACATTGTCTCACGGTTTATCTCGTCGTTCATTTTCATGCGCCAGTCGTCTTGGCTGCACTGAGACACCCCTATCTTATATTTCCTTTCCTCCTTGCATCCGGTAGTTACTATGCCAACCAAGACTATAACCGCGATTGCAAATATTCTTCTTATAATCATAAAGATTTTGTCAGGTTTGTTCGTTTCGTTTGCAAATTTAATAATAATTCTATGAATTTTAATGCAAAAAACATCAAATTTTTGGGGATGCAACAAATTTAACATTCAATGCAAGATTTTTAATGCACTCTTTTGTTTGATTGTTGTAGTTTTGCACAGTGAAAATTTTCGTTAAAAAAGATTGTTAGGTTCAGATTAGGTTTAGAGGTGGGTACCCCTTATTTGAGGGGACTCACCCATTCCGAAACCTGGATCCGACAACCGAAAATTAAAAACTGACAACTAAAACTAATAACAATGATAGGAAAACTCAAACATCTCATGGCAGCCGGAATACTGACAGCGTTCTCAACTCTCGCTGTAGCGGAAACACCGGTAATCAACCATCTCGGTGGCAACAACACTCTTGTGCGCGTCACGGGAGGCGACAAGTATCTTATGCTTCCAGTCGAGGAGAGCAAGGATGATGCCCGCATCAACGTCTTGGTGGATGGAAACATCGCAGAGACCATCAACGTGCGTCTCGCCGAATCAAAGACTGACTTCCTCGTGCCTTTCAACCTCGCACCATATAAAGGCAAGGATGTGATTCTCGACGTGCTCACCCCTCAGGGACGTGAATCAGTACGCGAAAGCAAAAACAGTGTCTGCTGGAGTGCGATGACAATAGTAGATTCCATTGATTATAAGGATACCGAACTTAAATATCGTCCGCTTTATCATCATGCACCTCTATGGGGATGGATGAATGATCCCAACGGCATGTTCTATAAAGACGGGGTGTGGAATCTATATTTCCAGTATAATCCTTACGGTAGCAAATGGCAGAACATGACATGGGGACACTCCACGTCAACCGACCTTGTCAATTGGAAACAGGAACCCCTTGCCATAATCCCTGATGGACTTGGCATGATCTTCAGCGGCAGCAGTGTCATCGACCACAATAACACGGCGGGGTTCGGTAAAGACGAGGTAATCGCACTTTATACTTCCGCAGGTACACGCCAGATGCAAAGTCTTGCCCACAGCAGCGACAACGGTATGACATTCACGAAATACCCCGGCAACCCCATTATCACTCTTGATACAGAGGCCCGCGACCCGAATATGTTCTGGAATGACAAAACCGGCGAATGGAATCTGG
The DNA here is from genome assembly GCA_023667055.1 of Muribaculum sp. Lineage (GTDB taxonomy): Bacteria > Bacteroidota > Bacteroidia > Bacteroidales > Muribaculaceae > Lepagella. The sequence goes on from JAMPAV010000064.1 coordinate 4,349, forward strand.
TGCTCGCTCACGCCCTTGATCATGAGATGCTGTTCTTCACATCTCCCGATTTGAAAAACTGGACACTGCAGAGTTCATTTGGCAAAATCGGTGCACAGGGAGGTGTCTGGGAATGTCCGGATCTTTTCCAGCTACCGGTAGATGGCACCGGCGAGAAAAAATGGGTGCTAATATGCAATCTAAATCCCGGTGGACCGTTCGGAGGCTCGTCCATTCAGTATTTCGTCGGAGACTGGGATGGGAAGACATTTAAGGCTGACACTGATGCCAATGGCAATGTTCAGACCAAATGGCTTGACTACGGCAAAGATAATTACGCTCTCGTAAGCTGGAGCGATGCACCCGACAATCGCCGTGTGGCTGTAGGATGGATGAGCAACTGGGAATACGCCAATGACGTGCCCACCGTTCAGTTCAGAAGTGCTAACACTCTGCCTCGCGAAATAGGACTTTTCCGTGGTGATGACGGACAAATTTATGCCTCTTCAAAACCTTCGCCTGAACTTGAGGCATTGAGAGACAAACTGATTGTCAACAAATCTAATGTCAAGATATCATCTCGCCCCGCCAATTTCCAACTTCCCACAACAAACAGTGGCATCTGCGAGATTCTCCTTGACATTGACGCCGAAGGTGGAGATCCGGTGTTGATTGGTCTTACCAACAAGGTTGGAGATAAAGTTGTTATGGCATATAATCCGAATAACCATACATTTGAGTTTGACCGTCGGCAGAGCGGAGTGGTAAATTTCAACGAAAACTTCCCCGCTGTCACCAAAGCACCCACGTTTGAGAAAAACGGCAAAATATCGCTCCGCATATTCATCGACCGCTCAAGCATCGAGGTGTTTGGCAACGACGGCAAGTCGGTTCAGACCAATCTTGTCTTCCCCAACGAACCTTATTCCACCCTCTCCATCTATTCCGGTGGCAAGGCAAAAGCCACCTCACTTAAAATCTATTCTCTGAAATAAATGTTTATAGGTTTATAGGTTTATTTCGATGGATATTCCTTAAGTTCCCATCAAATAAGCTAAACTTCGAAATAAGCTTTAAACAATAGACTAAACCCTAAACACTAAACTAATATAATATGACACAGCAACAGATAGCCAACGACCGCAAATCCTTCATGATGCAGATTATCCCGGTGATGCTCTGTTTCTTCACCATGGGATTCGTGGATCTGGTGGGCTCAGCCACCAACTTCGTAAAAGATGACCTCGGTCTTTCCGCCTCTCAGGCGGGTTTCATCCCCTCGCTCGTTTTCTTCTGGTTTTTGATTTTCTCAGTGCCAACCGGTATGCTGATGAACAAAATCGGACGTAAGAAGACAGTGCTCTTGTCGCTCATCCTGACTTTGATTTCTTTGATAATACCTATCTTTGGCAACGGATACTACACAATGCTGTGTGCATTCTCACTGCTTGGCATCGGCAACGCAGTGATGCAGACATCGCTCAATCCTCTTGTCTCAGGACTTATCAATCCATCACGTCTTGCCTCCACACTGACATTCGGTCAGTTTGTAAAGGCTCTCGCCTCGCTTCTCGCCCCTTATCTGATGGCGTGGGGTGCAGCTGCCCTGCTTCCTACATTTGGACTCGGATGGAGAGTGCTTTTCCCGATTTTCGGTGTTGTCTGTCTTCTTTCGGTCTCCATGTTGATGGCCACACCGATTCATGAGGAACGGGCCGATAAGGTGACAGGATTCATGGAGTGTGTCAGGCTTCTTGGTAATTCTTTCGTGCTTCTCTGTTTTCTCGGCATCATGTGTCATGTGGGAATAGATGTCGGCACAAACACCTTCGCTCCCCAGATTCTTTCCGAACGCTTCGGCCTCTCGGTGGAAGAAGCTGTGATAGGTACCCAGATTTACTTCTATTTCCGCACCGGCGGTTGCCTTCTCGGCAGCTGGGCTCTTGCCAAGTTCCCCGCCAAGGCGTTCTTCGCATTAAGCGTGGCCTGTATGCTGCTTGGCATGATTGGATTGTTTGTTGGCACCACACAGTTTATGGTTCTCGCATCAATAGCCTGCATCGGCTTCGGCAACTCCAACATTTTCTCTGTTGTATTTGCACAGGCACTCAACAACAATCCCAACGAGAAGAATGAGGTCTCCGGACTTATGATCATGGGTCTCTTCGGTGGCACTGTATTCCCTCTTGCAATGGGTTTTGCCCAGGATGCAGTAGGTGTGATCGGAGCCGTGGCGGTGATGACCGTAGGAGTAGCCTATCTTCTCTTTTACACATTCAAAATCAAATCATCAAAATAATTATCAAAATATAAGGTTTATGGGTTTATAGGTTTATGTGTTTATTTCAATGGTTAGACATATAATAAAGAAACTATAAAACTCAGGAATAAAATAAACCTATAAACCCATAAACCTATAAACCTATAAACCTAAAAAATAGCCATGAAAGGAATAGTAGTAGGAATGGGAGAAGCCCTCTGGGACGTTCTCCCCGAAGGAAAGAAAATCGGTGGCGCGCCTGCCAACTTCGCATATCACGTGTCTCAGTTCGGTCTTCCCAGTTGTGTGGTAAGTGCTGTGGGCGAGGATGCCCTCGGCGACGAGATTCTGGAAAACTTCGATGCGAAGGAACTGAATCAATTGATAGCACGCGTGCCTTATCCCACCGGTACAGTTCAGGTGGAAATAGATCAGGCCGGTATCCCCCAGTATGACATCAAGGAAAACGTTGCCTGGGACAATATTCCGTTTACAGATGAACTTAAGGACCTCGCTCAGAAGACAAAGGCCGTCTGCTTCGGGTCTCTTGCGCAGCGCAATGTCGTTTCACGCGACACCATCAACAAATTCCTTGATGAAATGCCCAAGGACAATGATTCTCTCGTGGTCTTCGATGTGAATCTGCGTCAGGGTTTCTACAATAAGGAGATTCTCTGCAATTCAATGGAGCGTTGCAACATACTGAAGATAAACGATGAAGAGTTGGTGGTAGTGAGCCGTATGTTCGGATACCCCGGCATAGACCTTCAGGACAAGTGCTGGATTCTTCTCGGAAAATATAATCTCAAGATGCTGATTCTGACATGTGGCATCAACGGAAGCTACGTGTTCACTCCCGGAAGTGTATCCTTCTTGCCTACACCCCAGGTAGAAGTGGCCGATACCGTTGGAGCGGGCGACTCTTTCACTGCAGCCTTTATCGCAAGCATACTGAAAGGCAAGACCGTAGCCGAGGCACATTCATGTGCAGTACGCACCTCCGCGTTCGTATGCACACAGCAGGGTGCAATGCCGGTGCTTCCGAGAGATCTCACCGACTGAGATTGACATTGGTAAAAAAATGCGTGCAGATTACACTGTATATTACAGCGAATCTGCACGCATTTTTGTGTCAAAAGAATTCCTGTTTGTTAGCGTTCGGCGCGCATGGGGTTGTGGAGGAAGTCGTCGTAGGCGAGGCGTATGCCGTCGGCCAGTTCCGTCTTGTAGGTCCAGCCCAGTTCTGTGGCTTTGCTGACGTCGAGAAGCTTGCGCGGGGTGCCGTTGGGGCGCGTCGTGTCCCAGAGTATCTTGCCTTCGTAGCCTACGATGGATGCAACCAGTTCGGTGAGTTCCTTTATGGTAAGTTCCTTTCCGGTGCCGGCATTGACGGTCTCGTTGCCCGAGTAGTTGTTCATGAGAAACACACAGAGGTTGGCGAGGTCATCCACGTAAAGGAACTCGCGCAGCGGCGAGCCGTCGCCCCAGCAGGTCACTTCCGTAAGGCCCTGCTCCTTGGCCTCGTGAAACCGGCGGATGAGCGCCGGAAGCACGTGCGAGTGCTCGGGGTGGTAGTTGTCGTTGGGTCCGTAGAGGTTGGTGGGCATCACGGAGATGAAGTCGGTGCCGTACTGCCGGTTGAGGAACTCGCAGTATTTCAGTCCGCTTATCTTGGCGAGGGCGTAGGCCTCGTTGGTCTTCTCCAGCGCGCCCGTCAGCAGGCATGACTCCGGCATGGGCTGCGGCGCCATGCGCGGGTAGATGCACGATGAACCGAGGAATTCCAGTTTCCTGCATCCGTTTTTCCACGCGGCGTGTATCACGTTCATCTCCAGCATCATGTTGTCATACATGAAGTCGGCAAGAGCCGACTCATTTGCTACGATTCCGCCCACCTTTGCGGCTGCAAGGAAGACGTATTCCGGTTTTTCAGCCTCAAAGAAGTCGTTGACGGCTTGCTGGTTGATGAGGTCGAGTTCCTTGTGTGTGCGTGTGATTATGTTTGTATATCCCTGGCGTTTCAGCTCACGCACGATTGCCGAACCAACCATGCCGCGGTGTCCCGCCACATATATTTTTGAGTCTGTTTTCATTGTTGTCGCTGTTGTCATTGTTGTCGTTGTTGTCATTGTTGTCGTTGTTGTCGCTGTTGTCATTGTTGTCGTTGTTGTCGCTGTTGTCGCTGTTGTCATTGTTGTCATTGTTGTCGTTGTTGTCGCTGTTTTCATCGTTGTCGCTGTTTTCATTGTTGTCGCTGTTGTCGCTGCACCATCTGACATGCGAAAACAATGACAACAACGACAACGATGACAACAACGACAACGATGACAACAATGACAACTAATACTTCCGTCTTATCTTTA
>JAMPAV010000065.1 GCA_023667055.1 Muribaculum sp.
CTGAGGTCAAAATCACTCCCATCCATTGCAGAAGATAAAATGCACATTTATTTTGCGTTCATACTATAAAAGGGAAAAATTTATAAAAAGTCACTTTTAAAAGGGAAAAAATCACAAAAATTCCTTTTCGCTTCCATGCGTTCTGCAATCATATTCGGATATCAATCCAAAAAAAATTCGGTTACATAGTTGTATATTATGAATATTTTTAATATATTTGCAAAAAAAATTAATGCCTGATATATATAAATATTTTGGTTTTGTTTTCTTTTTCTATTCCAACGAACATGATCCAATTCATGTTCATGTGCAGCATGACCATCATGAATCTGTGTTTGAAATAATAATGGAAAATGGGAAAGTGAAAGAAATAAAAACACGACATAAACATGGAGTTTCTCCATTAACATCGAAAGATTTAAAGATTGCTGAAGATTTTGTCCGCGTTTATGCGAACAAAATAGTCGACAAATGGGTTAATTTCTTTATCCTAAAGAAACGTGTGGTCTGTACCAATATTACAAAAAAATTGAAATGAAATTGTTAAAGGTGGAAAAGGCTTTTTATGAAGGTGATTTCAAAGTTCGTCTTCTGTTTAATGATGGCGTTGATACCATTGTTAATTTCGGTTCGTGGATTCGTGCGAATTTACATCCTCAATATAAAAGATACCTTAATGAAAGCAATTTCAAGAAATTTTATATTGACGATTTCGGGAATATAGCATGGGGAAAGAATCGGGATCTTTATTTCCCGATAGAACAACTTCATAATGGGTTTCTATTGAACAGCTAAAAAATCCAAGTCATGGAAAGGCCACACTATATCGTTTTGGTTTTGATTTCATGTGGTTTCATGTCCACAAACACTTTGAGTGTAATGCCCGCATTACTCCTTCTTCGAGTGAAGGAAATGCCTCAAAAATCCCTGCGCAGATAGTATGCATTTAATTTGAACAGCTACTTATCATTCTATAAGATTGTTATTGTTTTTGTGGTTTCTTTCAATAGTTTGTAGAGTGATGATTCGGGGCTGACGGAGGCGAATACCAATTCATCGGCTATGGCGGCGAGATAGCGGTTGCGTTGGTCTCCGCCGATCTTGCCTCGACGCTTCACAGTCTTCTTTTGTTGAGAAACGAAGAGAATTCTATCGGCTTTATAGGCCTCTTGATATTGCTCCGGGATTTGCTTATAGATGCCTCGGCTGAGGGCGATGATTATGCCGCATCTACCGCGTAGCAGATAGGGCAGGATTCTTTTTTCGAGCGGCGACTGAAAACCGCTACATACCGTCATATCCTCCCGGCGGGCTATCTCCGTGGCCCAGTCGAGAGTCGGCAAAACGCTCAGGCTTGCAGTCTTGCTCGATGCAAAGAAAGCCACCTTCTTCCGCTGCAACAGTTTCATATTTCCAAGAGTATATATCATTCTTCAGCGTTCAGTTCATCACCCATCCTATACTTGATATCATAGTTGATGATAAAGTCCAACTCCTCCTCCGTAAAGCCATAGTGCTCCGCCAAAACCCGGTCTATCTCATCTATTATCGGCTTGGAATATTTTGGGAAGAATTCATCATATTCAATTTTTCCGGAAGTCTTCAGATATGACAATTTCCTATTTGAATTGTTCTGATAATCCTCCATTAGATTTCTACATAAGGTATCCAATATTGATATTTTATCGCCTTCTATTGGAAGTATTGGAAATCTTTCTATTTCTCTTTTGTTTAGATGTCTACAATCTGATAATAGAATAAACCACCAGTAAAATAAATTCGAATTTAAGATAGCGCATACCGCTTGATGTTTATGAGGGGATATAGAATAAGGCTTTATGCTTACTGACAGTTTTTCCCCGTCTTTTTCATTCCAAAAATGAGGTTGGAATGTCGTGATTCTTGTGAAATACTGTGGTGCTGTGTGTGAATACAGTGTCGATGTGCCAAAAAGACATTTTGATAATGCATCTTTAGCTGAAATCTTATCAATAATTGAATCTTCAAATCTGTATTGTTTTTTGGCAATTGTGCCATTTATAACTGCTTTTGATGAATTTACACAACATAGGTTTTGAAATAGCAAACCACGCGACTCAGAATACCATCTATTATATTTAGAACTGTATATATTTCCGCTGCCTTCTTGCATAATGAAAATAGTAGCCCTTATGTGTTGAAGTCCATCAAAAAGTTTACCCGGACGGTCATCAAATGTTAAAAACCAAGAGTTTCTAGATTTCAATATCTTTTGTGCTTCATTCATTCTATCCGTACAACATATAGGTAATTGAACAATCATTCCTATGCGTTGATTGTTGGATATATATGTACATCTCTCTAATACACAGGCGTATAAATTACCGCAACTTTCAGTTTTATATGAATATAGTGAGTATTTCTTAAGTGCTACGGATATTTCCACATACGGTGGATTGCCGATAATGACATCGAAGCCTCCGTTGCCCTGTATGATTCCGTAGAATTCGGCAAGCCAGTTGAAAGGCTGATGTGTTTCGAGCCATTTGTCGTAGGGTAGTGCTGATGTTGCTGCGTGAAGCCTCCGGTTAAGTTGCTCATTCAGAACTGCGAGTCTTTCCCTCAATTCCTCCTTGGCTTTCTTGAAGGAGGCCATGTCATCGCCATGCTCCAACTGTATCTTGCGGAAAAGATTGTAGGCATCCTTCACCTTCTCCATCTCTTCCTTTATCCTTACGCGAAACTCCTGGTTGGCAAGTTCCTCAAGTATATCTTTCGGATTGGAAAGATCCCGGTCAAGTTCCTTTTCATTCGCATATCCCACTAATGTATTTCCACATCTTATATTGAAGTCGATGTCAGGCAACGGGTCTATCCCCATGTTCTCGGCCCGTCGGTCAACATCAACCACCGCCACCATCTTCAGAAACAACCGCAGTTTCGCTATCTCAGTAGCCTCCACCATGATATCTGCTCCATACAGATTCCTCAATATTATTGACTTGAAGATGAAATACTGGATATTTGAGCGGTATTTGTCCGAAATTTCTCCCAGTTCCTTGACGAAGAGCAATGGATTCTCCCTGTTGAAATCCTGCATCCGGTCTATGCATATCTCATAGAGGGGTTCGAGTATGTTGAGTGCAGCAAACAGGAATGCACCCGATCCACATGTCGGGTCAAGAATTGTCACTTTCTGAAGTGCATGGTAAAACCATCCTGCGAAGTGATGGTCGGCCTTGGCAAGAATGTCCTGTGCAAACTGCCTGATGTCAAGATTGTAGGTGATGAAGTCGTTGATCGACGTTATCTCCCCTTTGCTGATTTTCTCAATTATGGTGCCGCATCTCTGCAATCTTTCTATCGTCTCCCTCCATATCTCTGTCGGCAGTCCCCACCGCTCAGGTGTCCTCGTATTCCAGTCTTTGCGCAGTTCCGCCAACGGCACATGATTCGCCGGAAGTTTGCCGACAGGCAGTTCGGAATATTCATGGCGCATGGATTCCGTGATGATGCCTTTCCTGATATTCTCCGGTATCTCATCAAATTCATCATATCCATGCTTGACGGCATCGAAGATATATTTGTCTCCCGATTCCCTAAGTTCTGTCCAGACATACCCGTCCTCCGCAAAGTATTTTGCTGACTCCGCTGTAGAATTCTTTGTGGCATCAAAGAGAAACGGCAATATGCAGTTGCGGCCTATATATTCCGTGATATCCTCCTTCGTATAGTAGGCCCCCATGGCCGCCCTGTCGTTGATATACTGCTCGAAGATATACCCCAGCACGTCGGGATTGATGTCCTTGCCGGAGGCTGTAATCCTCGTGTCAAGATGCCAATTCCACTTGTCGAAGAAAGCAAACAGGCGGTCGAATGCATCATCCTCGATGTCTATTCCGGCGTAGTCGCGTTCTATCTTGTGGGTGTCAAACATACCTCCGTTGAGATACGGTATCCTGCCGAATTTCTTCTCAAAATCCCTGCTGTGCCTCGGGTCGTTGAGTCCGTCGGTGAAGAGCGACCGCAGGAAGTCAAGATAAAACGACCGGAAGAAGGTGCCGTCTTTCTCTCCTGCCACATGGGCGTCAAAACGCTTGCGCAGATAGTCGGTCTCATTGTTGAGAAATCCCTTCTTCTGGATGAAGTAGCAAAACATCAGTCGGTTGAGCATTACAGATGCATACCATTGTCTGTCAGACTCGGCTGTGGCAGTTCCATCTATCCCCTTTATGAAGTTGGCGAATGCCTTGTGCTCTTTCTTGAATCCGGCGTAGAAATCCTTGGTGATTCTCTCCGAGTTGACCATAAAACTCGACTGAACCCTCTCGCGGACATCCACAATTGTTGTCACCTCATTAAATCCGAATGTAAGGTTGTCTATCTTCTGGAAGATAAACTCTGCCTGGTCAGCCGACTTGTATTCGGCGGTGACTATGTCGCGCTTGTCCACCTTCTTCACGGGTGCAAGCCAGAGATGGTGTGTCTCCTCCCTTTTACTGATGAAGATGAGGATGTATTCGTTGGCATATTGCCGCAATCTTATGTCGATGCGTCGGCATACCGATGTCGGCGGAATTGATTCCACCTCGCAGGTCAGTATCCGAAAACCGCTGCGTTGGGCAAGGACTTTGACATTATATGCTATTCCATCCACCTCTATCGGTGGCAGTTTTGTCATACCCACCGGATTGTTCCAACCCAGTTCGGATATAAACAGGCTCCCGAAGTCGCGGCGGTCGAGGTATTTGTTGAATGTTGTCCGTTTCATTTCTTTTCGTTTTTAGGTCTCATTCCCATGGAGCAAACTATCTGCGGTTCGCGGTTGTCGCGCAATTCCTCCGGCGGTATGTTGCATAGTGTCCCGGCTTTCCTCATCTCTATCACGTAATCTACAATCTCTTCCGGTGATCTTCTCTGGCTCATCATTCTGCCAAGGGTTATTCTCGCGCTTGCAAGCAGCGGATGCTGGAATATCTCGTCAATGGCAAGTTTCAGCTGCTCCTGTTGCTCCTCGGCAAAGAAGATATTTCCCTCCCTATTGTTCTCAAGGTAATCGTTGAGTATCATAGATATCCGGTAACGGGTGGAGAAACGGTTGCCGAGAGTTCCATTGATGGTTCTGGTTTCCTGTTCCATCTGGTCGATTGCCTGCCCCACAAGTTTAAGGTGGTTGGGATATCCTTCCGCCGCCGGGGTATTCTCATCGCAGGCCATCACCTGGAGTATCTTCTTCTGCGACTGCGATATCACCTTTCCATCGGGCGATAGCCATGTGAGCACGTCAAAGTCGTTATAGGTCCTTGCATAGGTCACCACTCCACTCTTATCTTCCGAGTCCATCACTTTGGTAGAGTATATCTGGTTGGATAGAGCCGGGATGATGGTGGCAAGTTTCGGGTCTTTGTCGATGGCATTCTTCCATATCTGAAATGCAAATGACGAAAGGTCAACGTCATCGGTGTCGTCATCATCAAGCACTCCGCTTTTCTCGTTGAACATGTCGCGGAGATTCTGCTCGTTGCCCTCGAAGAAGACCTCGTCGCTTCCCAACACCTGCGCGTTTTCGTTGATGCGGTCGTTGAGTTTTTTCCGCAGGTTTATAATTTCCTCGACTCCCTCAGCCGGAAAGAAGGAATAGCAATATATCTTTTCTGATTTCTGCCCGATTCTATCTACACGTCCTGCTCTCTGGATAAGTCGTATGATTGCCCATGGCAGGTCGTAGTTGATGATGATGTGGCTGTCCTGAAGGTTCTGACCCTCCGACAGCACATCGGTGGCTATGAGTATCCGCGTCTCGTTTTCAGGCGGGATGTTGGCTTCGTTGCTCACCGGCGAGAATTTCTCCACTATCAGCGTCTGGTTTTTCGAATCTCCGGTTGCCACATCCACCGACTTTACTCCTCTCCGCTTCAGTTCCTCCGCAATGTATTCGGCGGTGTCTGAATATTGGGTGAAGACAAGGGCCTTGTCGGCGAAGTGTGTTTGCTCTATCAGATCCTGGAGTTTGTTAAGTTTCTGGTCAGTCTCGGGATTCCAGTCGCCACATAACTCTATCATCTCAATTATCTTGTGGATGTCAGCCTTTAGATTCTGCTTCAGTGTCTTCTTGAAATATGTCGAGCTGATAAATACACAGTTCCCCTTCGCCCTGACCGCCTCGTAATACTCCTTTCCTTTCTTTATATAGGTGTCATAGTCGGAACACACATACAGTTTTCCATCCTTTGTCTGGATGAGTGCATCCTCTCCTTCGTTTTCATCCCTGTCAGAGAATCCGTCGGATATTGGGTTGGTGTCACGGATTGGCAACGGCAGTTTGTTGTCGATGGCATAGATAAACATTGCATTGCGGAGGGCATGGCGGCAGAGTGTCAGCAGGAATGAATATCCGCTGGAGTCTATTCTCTTGAAAAAGGTGGATTTCGCAAATCCCATCATCCTTGCTCCGGCACGCGACAGATTCTCTATTATGTCCTTTTCATATTTCTTGAGTTCCGGGTCATACTTCGCGTCATAATAAAGGCTCAGCCCATATCTCGGCAACAGTAGCTCATCCATAAGATTTATCATCTCATCGGAATAAAGCCGCGAGTATTGGTCTCCGGGCTGTGTCTCGAATGTCTCGGATTTCGGTATTCTGTCGGGAAAATAGTTCCTGCTCCCATCGGGCATGGTCAGATAGCGGCGTTTGTTTTCCGGATCTTCCTTGGCATAGTTCTGCTTGATGAAAGAGCGTGTTCGTCTTACAAGAAACAGCCGCATCAGTTCGTTCCAGTCATCGGCGTTGTCGCTTTTCTTGAAGGCGGCTATCGTGCGCATATCGACATCTGCGTGTCTTCTTGCAAACTCAAAGTCTCCTCCTATCTCCTGTATGTAGTTTTCCGGACGTATTCCGAGATCCATGTCTTCGGGGATGAAGAGTTCGAGTTGGCTCGAGAGGTCGGAGAAATCCTTGTTGTAGGGGGTGGCGGTGAGCAGTAGCACCTTGGCATCCTGTTTCTCTATCAGCGACTGTATGTTCTGGTATCTGACTCCTCCGGAGTTTCTCAGGTTGTGGCTCTCGTCGATGATTATCAGTTTGTAGTGCCGCGCATTCTCCACATCTATCGGTTTCTGCATGGAGTGCACGTATGCTTTCAGTTCATATTTGTTGATGTATTTGTGCCACATGGCCTGCAAATTGGCCGGACAGATGACAAGTGTGGTGGCTCCGAGTGAGTTCTCGAATATCTTGGCTATCGCACAGGCGGTAATTGTCTTGCCAAGTCCCACCACATCTCCAATCATTGCTCCGTTTCGCCTTTCATTGGTGAGGTTCTTGGCGGCTATCTTCACGGCGTTTTGCTGGAACTCAAACAGTTCTATCTTAAATTCCTTCGGCAGGTCAAATTCGCGTATGCCGTTGCGTGCATCCTGACTAAGATGATAGGCTGTCTTCAGATAGATATAATATGGAGGAATGTCCTTTAGACCGGCCCAGCTGTTGTCGATGATTTCTATCAGCTGCTCGGTTATGTCAATACACATTCGGTCGTTCCAGCGGTCGTCAAACCATCCGGCGAGTTTTTCGGTATGGTCGCTGTCGGCGAAGTCGGCGTTCAGTTCGCCGTTGCCGGTGAGTCCGGAGTAGGTGAGGTTGCTGCTTCCCATCAGCGCTATCTTCTTCATGTAGCTGTCCGGCTGATGCGCGATGTAGAGCTTGGCATGTAGCGGATAACTGAGGTATAGTTTCACGCATACCTTTCCATCCTTCATCTGCTGCGAGAGATGCCTCAGTGTCTGTTCGTCTTCGGCAGTGGGTCGGCCAAGAAGCAGCTGGTTTCTGAAATCCTCGGCTATCTTCCGCAGACTGCGTTGTACATAGTCGGAGTCGGCTCGTGTAGTTCTGCCGGAATAGAGGGCACGGATTAGTTCCTTGTCGGGGCGGTGCATACCGATAAGCAGCCGACAGAATCTCTCTTTCTCCACGTATTGCCCCCTACCGTCAAGTTCCTCGACATGATCTCCTGGCAGTCGGTCCACCTGATCCATCACAAGATTCCAGCCCCTCAGGTTGAAGTAACCCACGCAGAAGTCAACGCGTCTCACACCCCGGTCCTTCAGTATCTCGTTGAGTCCCTCTGTGAAGTTTATCTCTATGTTGTCGTAAATCCGAGCCATGGCAAGGTCTTCCGCCGGCTCCCTGCGGTGCTTTGGTTAGCTTAAATAGACGAAAAAGCGGGAGCCACACCTTGCTCATTCCGCTTCTTGAGGCCCTGAGATTGCCCATCATAGTAGAACGAGCAAAAGTAGCACCCCGCGAAGTATATATATGCAATTATCCCTGTCCATGGCTTCGCGCCATAGACAGGAAGTACATATACGTACCCACCGGGCATCTACTGTTGCTTCATCCTTGACTATGATAATTGAAATTTCTCAGGTTTCAAGAAGCCAAGAAATAAAGCGTCAGTGACGCCTTTTCGTATGTTGATTTTATGAACCTCCCAAAGACCCGGTGACACTTCAAGTTGGAAATGCAAGAGTGGCACCGCTGTCATCGCGGGGTTCTTCATCCGCAAATTTACAAAATATTTCTACTCCCGCAAAATTTTTATCCTACTTTTTCAAAATTTAGTTGAAGTAAGCTGAGTTGAAGGGTTTATAGGTTTATGGGTTTATGGGTTTATAGGTTTATAGGTTTATAGGTTTATATGTTTATATGTTTATATGTTTATAAGTAAGTGAGCAAAATTAAGCAACGTTATGATAGAACTGACAAAACGCTAT
>JAMPAV010000066.1 GCA_023667055.1 Muribaculum sp.
TCCGGATTGATTGTCGACCCAGACTACCGTCATCTTGGCCTTGCCGGCGCCATCAAGACGAAAACCTTCGAGCTGGCTCGACTACGCTTTCCGTTCGCGAAACTTTTCTCCATCACCACCTCACTTCCAGTCATGAAGCTCAATTCGAGAATGGGCTACAAGCCCGTCACATTCTCCGAGCTGACTGATGACGATGAATTCTGGCAGGGATGCCAGGGGTGCAAGAACTATGACATTCTTCAACGAAACAACCGACGAATGTGTCTTTGCACCGGTATGCTCTTCGACCCGAAGCAACCGCTTCCCGCCGACAAAAGGGCAAACCCTTATATGATGAAAGTGAAAAACTCATTGAAGAGAATACTTCATCTCAAGAAATAAGGATCAGGAGAGACGGTATTTCGCCGTCATAAAAAAGTTAAATTCAACAATAGAAAGACTATGTCAGATAACAATAAGAAGAGAGTGCTTCTTGCATTCTCCGGAGGTCTCGACACCTCCTTTGCAGTGAAATATCTCAGTGAGGACCTCGGATATGAGGTTCACACCGCCATCGCCAACACCGGTGGATTTTCGGATAAGGAACTTGAGGAAATTGCCCGCCGTTCTAAAGCACTTGGCGCAAAATCTCACGCCACTCTTGACGTGACAAAAGATTACTACGACAAAAGTATCAAATATATGGTGGCCGGAAACGTACTTCGCAATGGTACCTACCCTATTTCAGTGAGTTCGGAGAGAATTTTTCAGGCAATAGCCACCATAGAATATGCTAAGCAATTAGGAGTTGATGCCATCGCGCATGGGAGCACGGGGGCCGGCAATGACCAAGTGAGATTTGACCTGACCTTCCAGATTCTTGCTCCCGAAATAGAAATAATCACACCCACACGCGACCTCACCCTTACCCGTGAATATGAGATTGAATATCTCAAAAAGCACGGATATGAAGCCGACTTCAAGAAGATGGAATATTCCATCAACAAAGGTTTGTGGGGAACTTCAATAGGAGGCAAGGAAACGCTTCACTCCGAGACAACTCTTCCGGAAGAGGCATATCCATCACAAGTGACTGCAACAGAACCTGAAAAACTGACCATCAGTTTCAAGGAAGGTGAAATTTCAGCAGTCAACGGAGTTGAATACGACGACAAAATAGCCGCTATCCGCGAAGTGGAACGCATCGGCAGCCGTTTCGGTATAGGTCGCGACATGCACATTGGCGACACCATAATCGGCATCAAAGGACGTGTGGGGTTTGAAGCCGCAGGACCTATCCTAATCATTGCAGCACACAAGATGCTCGAAAAGCACACCTTGACCAAATGGCAACAATATTGGAAAGACCAGGTGGGCACATGGTATGGCATGTTCCTGCATGAGGCACAATATCTCGAACCGGTGATGCGCGATATAGAGAAAATGCTTGAAAGCAGCCAGCGAAACGTGACTGGCACTGTAGAAATAACCCTCCGACCCTACTCCTACATTTTGGTAGGTGCTGATTCACCATTCGACCTGATGAAGACAGATTTCGGCGAATACGGTGAGGTCAATAAAGCATGGACGGCAGATGACGTGAAGGGATTCACAAAAATTCTTGCCAACCAGATGAAAATCTACCACAACAACCAGCTGAAAAATGGTCGCTCTGAATAATCAACCCAAACTCTTAACTTTTTTAACTCTTAACTCTTGAAAAAAGTTGGAATAATCGGAGGAGCCGGATATACAGCCGGTGAACTCCTCCGCTTGCTTATCTTCCATCCGGAGGTGAGCATAGAATTCGTACACTCATCGAGCAATGCCGGCAGGCCTGTGGCTGAAATCCACGAAGGACTTATCGGCGATACAGACCTTATATTCTCCGACAGTCATCCTCTCGACTCAATCGACCTTCTTTTCCTTTGCTCTGCCCATGGCCAAAGCAAGAAATTCTGGGAAGAAAACAAACGACCTCCTCATCTTAAGGTGATAGATCTGGCACAGGATTTCAGGGATGAAAGTGAAAGATATGTATATGGATTGCCCGAACTCAACCTCGACCGGATTGCCAAAGCTGAATCCATAGCCAATCCGGGATGTTTCGCCACTGCTCTTCAACTTTCATTGCTCCCTCTTGCCAAGGCAAATCTTCTGCCCAAAGAAGTAAATGTCACGGCACTAACAGGAAGTACGGGGGCCGGAGTGAAACCTGGATCGACCACCCATTTCAGCTGGAGGAACAACAATATCTCAGTGTATAAACCATTCACCCACCAGCATCTGAAGGAAATAACGGCTTCGCTGGAAAGATTGCAACCTGAAAACGGAAGACGCATCTCTTTTATACCCATGCGGGGTGATTTCGCTCGTGGCATTTTTGCCGCAACTGTTTTGGACTCTGACCTATCAGCCGAAGAAGCAAATGCTCTATTCAATAATTTTTATCACAATGCTCCATTTACAATAGTGAGCGACTACCCGATAGATCTCAAGCAAGTGGTGAATACCAACAAGGCATTGCTACACATAGACTGTCACGAAGGGAAACTACTCGTGACCTGCGCTATTGACAATCTGCTTAAGGGAGCTTCCGGACAGGCTGTGCAAAACATGAACATAATGCTCGGTATAGATCAAACAACCGGGCTTCACCTCAAACCCTCAGCATTCTAACATGAAACTATTTGACGTTTATTCATTATACAATATTGAACCAGCGAGAGGTGAAGGCAATTATGTCTTTACCGAAGACGGAACAAAATACCTTGACCTATATGGCGGCCATGCTGTCATATCAATTGGCCATGCTCATCCGAAATATGTAAAAGCCGTATCAGATCAAGTAGCAAGACTCGGGTTCTATTCAAACTCTGTCCTGAACTCCCTTCAAACAAAATTTGCTGATAAGTTGGGAAAAATAAGCGGGTATGACGATTATGCACTTTTCCTGTGCAATTCAGGAGCGGAGGCAAATGAGAATGCAATGAAACTTGCATCTTTTACAACCGGAAGAAGCAAAATCCTCGCATTCAGCAAAGCATTTCACGGAAGGACGTCCGGTGCCGTCGCTGCCACTGACAACCCTGCGATCCAAGCTCCATTCAATAAAACCGACAACGTTGATTTCATTGCACTGAATGATGTTGAATCAATGTGTAAGGCCATAGAATCAAAAAAATATGCCGCTGCTATCATCGAAGGCATACAGGGAGTTTCGGGAATACATGAACCATCCAAGGAGTTCATGACAGCACTCGCAGATACATGCAGACAAAACGGCACGCTGCTCATTCTTGACGAGATTCAATCGGGATACGGAAGAACAGGAAAATTCTTCGCCCATCAACATCAAGGTATAAAACCAGACATAATAACTTGTGCAAAAGGTATCGCCAACGGTTTTCCAATGGGGGCTGTTTTGATATCACCTGAGATAGAGGCTAAAAAAGGTATGCTTGGCACCACTTTCGGTGGAAATCATCTCGCATGTGCTGCAGCAATCGCAGTGGCGAATGTGATTGAAGAAGAGAACCTTGTGGAAAATGCAGCACAGACAGGCGAATACCTTATTGATGAACTGAGGAGAATCCCACAAATCAAGGAAGTAAGGGGACGCGGATTAATGATAGGATTTGAAGTGGATGGATTCACAGGCGCAGAACTTCGCAAAAAACTGCTATTCAACCATCATGTATTCACCGGGGGAGCCGGACAAATGACAGTGCGTCTTCTTCCCGCCCTCAACCTCAGCCGAGAGGATGCAACAAAATTTATTAATGAACTTAAAAAAGCAATAGGATGAAAAAATTCACAAGCGTGGAAGATATAGGCGATCTGAAAATCGCCCTGGCTGAGTCTGCCCTGATAAAAAAGAATAAATTCGCGTTCACGGGACTGGGTAGAAACAAGACCCTCTTGATGATTTTCTTCAACTCATCGCTTCGCACACGACTGTCAACCCAAAAGGCGGCTATGAACCTTGGCATGAATGTGATAGTACTCGACGTGAACCAAGGTGCTTGGAAATTGGAGACGGAACGAGGGGTGATTATGGATGGCGACAAAGCGGAACATCTTCTTGAAGCCATACCGGTGATGGGATGTTATTGCGACATAATCGGAGTTAGGGCATTCGCCGGTCTTACTAATAAAATAGAAGACTATGAAGAGAAAATCATTTCTGAATTCATAAAATATTCTGGCAAACCGGTATTCAGCATGGAGGCGGCAACACGCCATCCTCTCCAGAGTTTCGCCGACCTCATCACTATCGAGGAATACAAGACTAAGGAACGTCCGAAGGTGGTTATGACATGGGCACCTCATCCGAAGGCCCTTCCCCAGGCAGTACCAAATTCCTTCGCAGAATGGATGATTGCCGCAAATTATGATTTCGTAATAACACATCCACACGGCTATGAACTTGACCCGGCATTCACAAAAGGGGCAAAAATAGAATACGACCAGCGAAAGGCATTTGAGGGTGCGGACTTCATCTATGCAAAAAACTGGTCGGCATACACAGACCCCAACTACGGCAAGGTTCTAACTACTGATCGCAACTGGACAGTAGATGCAGAAAAGATGGCTCTCACTGATAATGCATTTTTCATGCACTGTCTGCCTGTAAGACGCAATATGATAGTGACCGATGATGTAATTGAGTCAGATAGAAGCATTGTGATTCCGGAAGCTGCCAACCGTGAGATTTCAGCTCAGATTGTCTTGAAAAGATTACTTGAGGACTATGAATGAGATAACAGTAGTGAAGATTGGGGGGAATGTAATCGATGACCCAAAGGGTCTTTGGGCTTTTGTAAGGGAATTTGTAAAACTGGAAGGCTCTAAGATTCTTGTGCATGGAGGTGGCAAGGAAGCCACCCGGTTGAGCAATGATTTAGGCATCGAGACCCGAATGATTGATGGCCGAAGAGTGACAGACCGAGATACTCTCGACATTGTGACAATGACATACGCCGGGCTTATCAACAAACGCATTGTGGCAATGCTTCAGGCTGAAGGCTGCAATGCACTGGGATTCTCCGGAGCTGATGGAAATATCATGCCAGCCACCATGCGACCCAAGCATCCCCTTGATTATGGATATGTGGGCGATATCAATCCTGATAAAGTAAATGCAAAGTTGCTAAAAACATTGCTTGAATCCGGAATCACACCGGTGATGTGTGCAATTTGCCATGATGGCAATGGGACATTGCTAAACTGCAACGCTGATTCGGTTGCATCCGCAATGGCCATTGGCGCATCAAGGATTGCCGAAACCAAACTTGTGTATTGCTTTGAGAAAACAGGTGTACTTACCGACATAGACAATGAAGACTCCATAATACCTTTGATAACACCCGAAAACTTTGACTCTCTCAAAGATGCCGGGATTATAGCCAAGGGCATGATTCCCAAATTGCAAAACTCACTTCAAGCAGCGGAAATGGGAGTCGCGGAAGTCCGAATCTGCAAAGCGGAGGCTTTGCTGGAAAATACGGGTACAAGAATTATCTCACAATAACCATTACCTTATGAACCATATAGAGCATCTGAGGAATCTTATTGCAACCCCCTCTTTTTCAAGGGAGGAGAATGCAACTGCCGAAATATGGCAGAAATGGCTGACGGATAATAATGCGGGAGATGTGAAAAGATTTCACAACAATGTGTATGTATTGAACCGGCATTTTGATCCTACAAAACCTCTTCTGATGCTCAATTCCCACCATGACACGGTGAAACCGGCAGCGACTTACACAAGAAATCCATTCAGTCCGGACATTGAGGGAGACATCATGTATGGACTTGGGAGCAATGATGCCGGTGCATCAGGAGTGGCCTTAGCCGCAGCCTTTCTTACGCTTAATGACACCACTTCCCTACCTGTGAATCTTATGTTGGCAATAACTGCAGCTGAAGAAGTGATGGGAGAATTTGGCATGAGAGCGTTTCTGCCATACATTAAGGATTTAGACCTGAATCCCGATATGGTGATAGTAGGGGAACCTACAGGGATGCAGCCTGCCATAGCCGAACGCGGATTGCTGGTGCTTGACTGTATTGCAAAAGGCAAATCCGGTCATGCTGCAAGAAATGAGGGTATTAATGCCTTATACCGTGCAATGGAAGACATTGCTGCACTCAGAAGTTTTTCTCCGGAAAAAAAGAGTGAAATTCTCGGTGAAATCAATGTCAACATCACTATGATAAATTGTGGAACACAACACAATGTGATACCCGACAGATGCTCATACGTGGCAGATGTCCGCACCACAGATGCCTATACCAATGAGGAGACCCTGGAACTTCTGCGCCAATGTGTGAAATGGAGCGAGTTGACTCCCAGAAGCACGAGAGTCCATGCCTCCGTAATTGACAAAGCGCATCCGTTGGTAAAAGCTGCCATAGGGTTAGGCAAGACACCTTTTGTATCAGCGACAACCTCCGATATGGCACTAATGCACGGAATTCCATCTCTTAAAATCGGTCCGGGTGACTCAGCTCGTTCCCACACTGCCGATGAATATATAAAATTGTCGGAAATAGATGATGCCATCAAAACATATATTGATTTAATCAAGACTATACAAGTAATCTAATCTCTTCAAAACAATAATACTCGAATGAAATTATGGAACAAAGGCTTTGAGCCTGACAAACATATAGAAGGATTTACAGTAGGAGAAGATCGTGAGCTTGATTTGCGGCTTGCGAAATATGACGTACAAGGGTCTATGGCTCACATAAAGATGTTAGAGTCTATTGGCCTTTTGACCACGGATGAGCTCAACCTGTTGCTCCCGGCCCTTGAAGACATTTTAGTTCAGATAGAAAACGGCGAGTTCGCAATCGAGGAAGGTGTGGAAGATGTACATTCTCAGGTAGAATTCATTCTCACATCTCGTCTTGGAGATGTTGGAAAGAAAATCCACTCCGGACGTTCACGCAATGATCAGGTTCTTGTGGATTTGAAACTGTTTTTCCGAGATGAAATCAAGGTGATTGCAAGGAAGACCAATAGTCTATTTGACCGGCTTATAGAACTTTCTGAAAAGCACAAAGACAAACTTATGCCCGGATATACCCACCTTCAGGTGGCTATGCCATCATCTTTTGGGCTTTGGTTTGGCGCGTACGCAGAATCTCTTGTCGATGACATGCACATACTTAAGGCGGCATTCCACATTGCCAATCAAAATCCGTTGGGTTCGGCTGCCGGTTATGGCAGTTCATTCCCTCTTGACAGAGAGATGACCACTGAATTACTCAACTTTGAATCGCTCCACTATAATGTGGTTGCGGCCCAAATGAGCAGAGGTAAAACTGAGAAGGCAGTTGCATCTGCAATAGCAGCCATTGCCTCTACTCTTGGACATCTTGCCATGGACGTGTGTATGTGGATGTGCAACAACTTCGCTTTTGTTTCATTCCCTGATGAGCTAACTACCGGATCAAGCATCATGCCACATAAGAAGAATCCTGACGTGTTTGAAATCATGAGGGGGAAATGCAACAGACTTCAGTCCATTCAGAATGAAATAGCATTGCTGACGGCAAACCTTCCTCTTGGCTACAACCGCGACCTGCAACTTATGAAGGATATCCTTTTCCCCGCGACAACAGAATTGATGGAATGTCTGGACATGGCCACATACATGCTGGGGGAAATAAGAGTCAAGGAAAACATTCTTGATGACTCGCGCTATGACTACATATTCACAGTTGAAGATGTCAACCGACTGGTACTTGAAGGTATGCCATTTCGCGATGCATATAAAAAGATTGGTATGGAAGTGCAACGCGGCGAATATAAACCCAACCGAAATCTTCATCATACTCATACAGGAAGCCTTGGCAATCTTACCAACGACAAGATTAAAGCAAAAATGGAATCCATAATCCAAACATTCTTTAGTCTTTAGCATTTAGTAAAGATACGTTCTTGAGTATGATAAGTAATTGCCACAATACTACAATCGGCATAAAGACAATTCCTATAAGGAACGCCATAATAAGTTTCAGCACGAATCCAACCAGCATCATGATGCCGGCAGTCGCTCCGTCAAAAACATAGATGTTTACAGATCCAACACGAAACCTACCAAATAAAAAATACAGTCCAGTACAAAATGACATGAGCATGTAGGCACTCAGCCCTTTCTCGGGAGATCCTGGATGTCCCATAAAATCCCACACATATCCTATGCATCCAATAACAATAAGTGTAGCAAGATAAATCAATGCTGTACGTACTTTTAGCCTTATTGAATTAGACATACATAATTTACAAATCACTGTGCCTACGGGCATACAGTCTCGACAATAAGCCTTACCACAGACAGGACAAACAGCAACAGCAGGGACATTGGGATGATTGTAGCAGTTCATAATAAATATAATTAAGACATGATGACAAACTCAATAATACTTTTTAAACACACATCTCAACTAATATTTCAATATTACCACAAAACTTAAAGATTTTTAACTTTTAACAATTAGACAGGTAACTATTCAGCGGACATGCCGAGGTTGGCGCTCTTAAAAAAGGGCGAGGATAG
>JAMPAV010000067.1 GCA_023667055.1 Muribaculum sp.
TCGTGCAAGCCGCCGGCCTTGATATTACGTCTATCGGTGGGGTTTTATAGATTAAAAATGCTGTTTACAAACGACACTTTGGTTACTGCAAAATTGCCGGCCATTTTTTACAAATGAGGTGTTCCGAAATGTCCTGAAATGGCTGACAGGGTTTGGGCATCGGGGATTTTTTGTGTAATTTTGCACTTTGAAAAATGACTATAGACAATTTTAACTTTTGAAAATGAGCGAAAGAATGAATAAATCAAACTTATTGCCAACGTCAAAGTCCCAAAGGCACATCTTTCTCGATGCACTTCGCGGATTTGCACTTTTGGGAGTTTGCCTTGCCAACTATCCGGAATTCTCTCTCTTCACGTTTCAACCGGATGCCGTGGTCCAATCTATGCCCTCTGCCCACATCGACAGAATTGTAAGGTTTCTGCAGTATTTGCTCATTGATGGCAAATTCTACACTTTGTTCTCACTTCTTTTCGGTATTGGGTTCTCAATTATTATCTCGCATGCGGCAGAGCGTGGAGCCAACGGATTCCGCATATTCTACCGGCGCATGTTCTTGCTCGCCTTGATTGGCTGCAGTCATCTGATGCTGATATGGAGCGGCGACATATTGTTGCTTTATGCCCTATTAGGAATGCTGCTGCCATTGTTTCGAAATATGACCGATAGAAAAATATTGACAGTGGCAACCTTTCTTCTCGTCATACCGGTGGCAATTGATGCCGTATGTGAGACCACAGGGACATTTCTTGCGAGATATCCCCACGACAGGTGGTGGCTCACTGCCAATTCGTATGGAATTACCGAAGAGAACTTCGGCAGATGGCTTTGTGATGCAGACAGCTACAGAGAGGTATCAGAATTTCTCATGCAGGGTGCATGGGAGAGACTGTATGAATTTGTGGATGGCAACCGATATTTCAAGGTAATGGGGCTTTTCCTGATTGGTTTTGTCTTGGGCAGGAAGAAAATATATGCAGACCTTGATGCACATAAAAGGTTGCTCCGACAAATTGCAGCGTGGGAATGTGGCATAGGGCTGCCGATGTCGGTGCTATATGCCATAAGTGGCGTTAATTCGCATCCGATGGGTGTGGCTGTTCACTCGTTGCTGTATGCGGTCAGTGTCTATCCGTTAGGTTTTGCTTACGCGGCGTTGTTGGGATTATTCTGTATCCGGCATAGGGATTTGGCGATATGGAAAGTTTTTGCCGCACCCGGGCGGATGGCCCTTACCAACTACATAAGCCAGTCTGTGATAGGAATGATGCTTTTCTATGGCATTGGATTAGGATTGGGAGCATCGATAGGGCTTGGTGAGACAGAACTTGTGGCATTGGGGGTATTTGCGTTTCAAATAATATTCAGCCTCGTGTGGCTGAAATGGTTCCGTTTCGGTCCGCTCGAATGGATATGGCGAATGCTCACCTACGGCCGATGGCTGAATCCATTGGCGAAATTTCTTAAAGATCATAAGCATTAGATTGGTATTGTTTGTAACTCTGTGCCCAATGTGCGAAGCTCTTTGAGGATGGCTTCTTCCCGTTCCTTCGACGGCTTCTTTGAGCCAGATATATATTGAGCCAAAAGACTTTGTGTCATACCCATCCTTCGGGCAATAGCTGAGGCATTGATCTCCGGATAACTCATGAATATGCGATAAAGCCTATTCCCCGGTTTCTCATAAAAGAATCCTTCATAACTCAAATCCTCATCAATTTCATCCCAACGGATACCAAAATGGTTAAGTACATAAGCCTCGCGCTGCTCCTTTGTGGCAAATTTGAGACGCGGCAGTAATTCAAATTCTTCGCAGGCCTCGCGCCCATCTTTGGTGCGAATACATACGGCTGTATCTGTCAACCATACTTTTTCAATATTGTCTATATTCATGACTCTTATTTGTATTGGTTAAAGAATCTGTTCCAGTGTTCAGCAATAATTTCCTGGTTTTCCTCAATAATGGCTTCCACCATTTTTAGTTCTGAATTTTTCATACCTTTGTTCTCCACAAGTTTAACCGGAAATATTGTGAATTTAGCTTTCTGCTTACCTTTCACTACATGAACGTGGATAGGTTCATGGTCATTTGCGTAAAACATAAAGGCGAAGCCGAATAAGTTGAATATCGTTGGCATTTTTATATTTATTTTAATTACTCTACAAAGATAGGTAATTATTTTATTACCTCAAAATTTTTAGCCAAGAAAATATACCTACAGTTTATGTACTCCTATGGTAATTGTCGGTATCACTATGACTGTATAGTGTCTGTGATATACGAGAAAAGGAGACCCGGTATGGGGTCTCCTCTTGTGCTGATTGGCGCAAGACTTTAGAGCTGTGTGAGCAGCCAGTTGGTCTCGCCAAGCTTTTTGATAAGGTCAAGATCTGTTTGGTCTGTATAGAGATCCTGTTCTTCGTCCTTGAAGTAGTCTTTCAGGATATCGTAGGTGGTGACATCGTCCTTCACATCTTCCAGACATTTGCGGAGAATGTCAAGTCCCTTGCACTGCCGGTCAAGTTCCGCGTTCATATACTGAACAGGCTCGCATACTATTGAAGCAGCCTCGCGGGCCTCAACCTTCACCTCACCCCCGAGATCGAGAATACGGTCGATGAACTTCTCGACCCATCCATATTCTTCATCTGCATGATCCGAGAATCTTTTTGCAAGTTTCTCATAACCCTGCGATTTGAATACTCTGCTCTGGACACGGTGCTGGAAAGCTCCGTTTGAAAGTCCTGTCACGAAAAATTGAAGTGCCTCTATGCTTTTCTGTTTATCCATAGTATTGAAGTTTATAAGTGTTTTAATTTTCAGATTTCGTATAGATAACGATTCAGCAAAAGGGATTGTTCAATTTCTCCGAAAAAGTATTTAGGCGGTGTTCAATTTATAGTAGCTGCCTTTAAAGTGAAGCAATCATTTCGATTTCCACGAGAGCCTGCTTGGGCAATTCTTTAACGGCGAATGCGCAGCGTGCCGGGTAGGGAGCGGAGAAATATTCGGCATACACCTCATTCATGGCGCCAAAGAGGCTCATGTCAGCGAGGAAAACAGTGGTCTTCACAACATCAGCAAACGTGGCACCGGCAGCCTCCAAGATGGCTTTTGCATTCTTAAGACTCTGACGGGTCTGGCATTTGATGCATTCACCCATTGTGCCGTCGGCCGGGTTGATGGGAAGTTGTCCGGATACGAAAATCAGATTGCCGGCTTTTACGGCCTGGCTGTAGGGACCAATGGCTCCGGGAGCCTTGGGAGTGTCAATTTGAGTTTTCATTTTACAGTGTTTGTTTATTATTCATGGTTAATCATGATACAACATGATGAATCATGATTCATCATGATTAATCAATTTCATCAAGTCAAATTATTCCTTCTTTCTTCTCGGAATGCCTACATTTTCTTTGTCGAACACTTTCGAGGAGGAGCGGTCGAATATTTGCCAGTGTCCTATTTCCGCCGCCGGAATCAGGTCGGTGCGGTCGGAGGGAATCACCATGAAGTTGCTTCCCTTGCCGGTGGGTTTGGCACAATAGAAAGTGTCGTAGTCAGCCCATTTCACACGCGCAATGCCATCATTATCGCGTTCGACGCGGACACGCATATACGCTCCGCCACGGGTATCACCCGTCTTCATGTTGGAAATAAGGTTGCCGAGTGAATACACCACCGGGACATCTTTATGTCTTTTCTCATCGCGAACCATCTTCATGGGTTGAATCACATGAGGGTGCCCACCTATGACCATATCCGCTCCGTTTTCAATCAGGAAATTGGCGAGGTCGCGCTGTATGGCATTCTCGCGAAGCACATATTCAATGCCCCAGTGCATGGTGACCACAAGTATTTCGGCTCCGGCTTCACGTGTACGTTTCATTTCTTCGGCAATCTTGTCCTTGTCGATATAAGCTACCTCCATTCCATCGCGTGCCGGGATACCATTGGTGCCGTAGGTATAATTAAGAAAGCCAAACCGGATACCATTGATTTTTTTCACAAAAGGTACTTTTTTCTCTCTGTCACAGGCATCATGATAAGTCCCGATGTGGTCAATACCGAGAGAGTCAAGAGCCCAGATGGTTCGCCTTGCGGCTTTCATTCCGGAGTCAAGGCAATGGTTGTTGGCCGTAAGCATCATGTCGAAACCGGCATCCGCAAGTGCTTGCGCGTAGCTGTCGGGTGCGCTGAAGCAGGGATAGCCGCTGTATCTTGGGCCGCCGCCGAGTGGCACCTCAAGATTGACCACGGCATAATCCGCCTCAGTGACGGTGGGTGCTATCCAGCGGAAACATTCAGAGTAGTCGTAGGCCTTTCCTTCGCCTTCAGCAAGAGCCTGGTCAAGCTGGGCCTGATGCTGCATGGCATCGCCGGCAAAAAGCAGAGTGACGCCGGGACGCGGTGTGACCACAGAGTCTGCAGTAGTTGCTGCCGAGCCGGTGATAAACTGAAGCAGACTGAAGACCACAAGGATTGCCGTGATGTTCATGGTCACTGCATTTGCTGAATGGAGTAAGTGAATACAGTGGAAGCCTCATCAAGTTTCAGTCTGCACATGGCCGGTTTGGCAATATAGGGTGTACATTTCGTCACGGTATATGTGGTGTTTGAATTGCTTGAAGAATATCCGTAGTAATAATAGTAATAATCGTAGTAACTGCTGCTGTTGTTTGAAGCGTTGCTCTCAAGTGTCAGATTGACGGGGATGATAGTGAAATCAGTGTCATCTTCGGTCACACCTTTCTCAATAATGTCAAGGATATACTGGCGCATGGAAGAAAAAGTGTATTTTTTCGTAGTGCTGCTATAAGTGGCGTAGAAAGAATCCTTGTTGTCCGGTAGGGAGTTGTTGGCAAAAAAATCGTCAATCTTTGAAGTTTTTATCAGTAGCAAATATGGGGGAGGGGTCAGCCCGTAGTCGTTGGATATTTCTTCAGCGGGAATGCTGAAAGACAGGCCGCTCACCACTGCAAGCTTCGACTGGGAACTTCTGTAGATGTCAATCAGTTCCTTGGCAGGAAATGACATTCTTACACGGTAGCCGCCGGGGGCTGTGATGATTGCTTCGCCGGCATTGGCTCTGCTTTGTATGGAAGCGGATGGAGTGTAGCTGATGTTGTTGCTGTTGAGAACTATAGGCGAAGTCTCGAATATGCCGGTGGCACCGACCTTGGTCTGTACCTCCGTAGTCGTGGTGCTGTCGGTAGTATTGACCACAGTGTTTTTGTAGGAATAATAAATCAGGAAATTCACATCTGAAATATTTGCCACGCATCCCCTGCCGAAGGACGGTTCCACATAAATGCCGTGGAAATATTTCTCAAACGACTGAGGCCATTCAAAAATACCTTTTGTTTCGGGATTGCGGTATGCCTCAACTGTCTCCACTGCCATTTCCCTTGACATTGGAATCTCAACATTGATGTAGCTCAGTTTCGAATATATCGAATCGCTCATGCCGAGTGCCGAGAGTGTATAGCTTCGGCTGCCGAGAGGATTCTGAGGGTCGTAATAGCCAGTGGGGTCAAAAGTATTGTTGATATCCGCAGGAAGACTCTTGGTCAGACGGAACACCCTAAGCTGTTGCGGGGCAAGTGAGTCGCCGGTGAGTTCGCCGCGTGGCACACTCAGCACCAATTTCATGGAATCAATCTGGTTGATGCCGATGGAATCCGGAATGTTCAGACTGGTGGCACACATCAGGCGGCTGACGAAAGAACAGCGCAGGTCGCCATATTCCGGCACACTGAGGCGTCCAAGCAGGTTGGTGGTACTTCTGGAGTCAACAGCCTTCTCATATTCAGTGACGTACTTAATCTTAGGGCATGTCACCAGAGTGGAATCATTGCCACGGTAGATGTATTGTTGCAAGCCATTCCATGTGAGAGAGTCAAGGGCAATCTGTACCTCACCATTTGCAAGGTCGCTTCCTACGGTTGGGACATCATCTTCGCATGAAACAAGTGAGATCGAGGCACATGCTGCCGCAATCAGGGTAAGAGAAATTCGGATATCTTTTAATAATTTCATAGTTTGTCGTAAAAATCGGTGTAGGCATCGAGTGATTCGGCTTGCTCTTTAGTCATGTAAGGAATGCCGCGTTGCTCTACTATGGCGAGCAGTTCGGGATCTGGCTGATCAGTCATGAAGATAACTCCATTTGAATTGTCGATAGCCATTCTGTGTAGCAGGCTGGTGTTGAGTTCCGAATCTTTATAATTCTCAAGGAATTCTTCTTTCACACCTTCCTCGATAAGGCGGCGGAAGAAACCTGTGTCGATTGGGGCTGAGAGTTCGCCGGGAAGCACTGTATATACAATTTTGGAATCCTCAAAAGGGATGGAATCGCTGAGTTGACGCAGATACACCGGGGTGAGAGCCGCTATCCATCCCTGCGCGTGAATCACGGCCGGGTCCCACTGGAGTTTTTTGGCGGTCTCGATGGTAGAGCGGGTGAAGAATATGATGCGTTGGTCGTTGTCGGGGCGGTTGCTGCCTACCGGGTCTTCGTCAGAATCGAGTTTCTGGAAGTAGTCGTCGTTGTCGATGAAATAGACCTGGGTCCTGGTGGGATGAAGACTTGCCACTTTTAGGAGAAGGGGATGGTCGTTGTCGTCTATTATGACATTAAGGCCACTAAGGCGTATGACCTCGTGAAGTTGGTTGCGACGTTCGTTGATTTCGCCCCATCTTGGGGTAAAAGTCCTGACCTCATAGCCTCTTTTATGTATTCCGGTGGCAACGAATTTGCCAAGAGATGATATTTCTTCGGCAGGTAGGTAGGGCTCCACCTCCTGCGCCACGAAAAGGAATTTTTTCTTCGCCATAGTATTTCAATTATCAGGCGTCAGTAAAAGGCAAATTTACCTATAAAACGCCCAAAGTGCAAAATTACAAAAAAAAAATGAAAAAGAGGTTATCTTTGTGAAGCTTTTTAAGATTTTTAAGAATAAAAGCAGACGCAGACTTGCTATATCGTGTAGTCTAACGTCAAGAGATATATTTTTAGATATATTTTTATCAAAATAAATTCGGCAGTTTCGTGTTAATTTATTAATTTTGCAAGTTCAAAGCGGGTAAGGGACGCGTGCGTCCTAAAAAAGCCTGAAAGTTTCATTCAAAAGAAATGACAATGCAGATAATTCGTAAGGTCAGCGACCTTGTCAGTTTTGTTGGCAGTTCGCTTGGCAATGGGAAGACGATAGGACTTGTGCCTACGATGGGGGCCCTGCATGAAGGGCATCTGTCGCTTGTGAAAAGGGCTGTTAAGGAAAATGATGTGGCTCTGGTGAGTGTGTTTGTCAATCCCACACAGTTTAACAACCCTACAGACCTCGCCACGTATCCGCGTGATGAGGAGTCTGATTTCAGGCTTCTTGCAGGCGAGAATGCCACGGCGGTGTTTGCGCCGAGTGTGGAAGAAATGTATCCGGAGGGCACCAAGTCAGACCATGTATTTGATCTTGGCTCGGCAGCTGAGGTGATGGAGGGGAAATTCCGTCCTGGACATTTCCAAGGTGTGGCACAGATTGTCTGCCGGCTTTTCCAGCTATGTCGGCCGACGAGAGCATATTTCGGAGAAAAGGATTTCCAGCAGATAGCAGTGATACGCAACATGGTGGCTTCTGAGCATATAGAAGTCGAGATAGTGCCGGTACCCATCAAGAGAGCCTCCGACGGGCTTGCGCTTTCATCGCGCAACTTGCTTCTGACAGAAGGGCAGCGCAAGGTGGCTCCCGGAATTCATGCGGTTCTTGCCGAAAGTATAGTGTATTCCAAGGATCACACAGTGGCAGAGACACACGACATGGTTGTGGATAAGATAAATTCCATTCCGGAAATGGAGGTGGAATATTATGAGATAGTGGATGGGCGTACACTCCTGCCTGTTGAAGAATGGACGGACTCTCCGGACATAGTCGGATGCATCACTGTCTATTGTGGGAAAGTCCGTCTTATCGATAACGTAAGATATAAATGATATGCAAATAGAAATGCTGGCCTCCAAGATACACAGGGTGCACGTCACCGAGGCCAATCTCAACTATATCGGAAGTATCACCATTGATTCGGCATTGCTAAATGCTGCCGGCATTCTTCCCGGTCAAAAGGTATCAGTGGTCAACAATAACAATGGTGAGCGTCTTGAGACATACGTGATAGCCGGAAAGGAGAATTCCGGTGTGGTTTGTCTCAATGGGGCGGCGGCACGAAAGGCACAGGTTGGTGACATTGTAATCATCATAGCCTATGCGTCAATGACGCCGGAAGAAGCTGCTTCGTTCACTCCTAAAGTGGTGTTCCCTGACACCGACACCAACCTACTGAAATAATCCAAATGTTTGCTTTGCAAAATTTGAAGTTTATAGGTTCAGGTTTAGTCTGTTGCAAGTTCCGATAAACTAAACCTTAAACCATAAACCCTAAACTAAAATAATTCAACTTTCGCAAGCGAAAGTTGAGGTTTAAAAGGTTAAAAGTTTAGGAG
>JAMPAV010000068.1 GCA_023667055.1 Muribaculum sp.
ACTTTTAAACTATTAAACTTCTAAACTTTAAGTGAGCTTGCGAAACTTAAATTAAATAATATGTTTAATAATCTTTCCGAAAGACTCGAGCGTTCGTTCAAGATATTAAAGGGCGAAGGCAGAATCACAGAAATAAATATTGCGGAGACCATGAAGGATGTGCGTCGCGCGCTTCTTGACGCCGATGTCAACTTCAAGGTGGCAAAACAGTTTACCGACACAGTCAAGCAGAAGGCTCTCGGCCAGAATGTGATAAATGCTCTGAAGCCGAAGGAGCTGATGGTGAAGATAGTGCACGATGAACTCACGGCTCTCATGGGAGGCGAGGAGTCTCCGCTTGTGCTCGACGGCAAACCTGCGGTAATCCTTATGTCCGGTCTTCAGGGTTCGGGTAAGACCACATTCTCCGGAAAACTTGCGCTGAAACTGAAGAAAAAAGGTCGTCGTCCGCTTTTGGTGGCCGGCGACGTATATCGTCCCGCTGCAATCGAGCAGCTTAAAGTGCTTGCCGAGCAAATAGGTGTGCCTGTATATACTGAGGATGGCAACAAGAATCCGGTTGAGATAGCGGAAAACGCCATAAAGTATGCAAAAGACAATCATCTTGACCTGGTGATTGTCGATACCGCCGGCCGTCTTGCTGTGGATGAAGAGATGATGACCGAGATTGCAGCCATAAAGAAGGCGGTGAATCCGGACGAGACACTTTTCGTGGTGGATTCGATGACTGGTCAGGATGCAGTGAACACTGCGAAGGCTTTCAACGACCGTCTTGACTTCAATGGCGTGATTCTCACTAAGCTTGACGGCGACACACGCGGTGGCGCCGCGCTCTCGATCCGAACGGTAGTGGATAAGCCCATCAAGTTTGTCGGACTTGGTGAGAAGATGGAAGATATCCAGGAATTTAATCCGGAGGGAATGGCAAGCCGAATCCTGGGTATGGGCGACATAGTGGAGCTTGCAAAAAGGGCGCAAGAAATCTATGACCAGAAGGAGGCGGAGCGGCTTCAGGAGAAAATCCGTAAAAACAAGTTTGACTTCGAAGACTTCATGAAGCAGATCCAGCAGATCAAGAAGATGGGCAACATCAAGGATCTTGCGTCGATGATACCTGGTGTGGGCAAGGCCATAAAGGACATTGACATCGACAACAATGCTTTCAAGGGCATAGAAGCCATCATCAACTCCATGACAGTGCAGGAACGTCAGAATCCTGAAATTATAAATGCTTCCCGCCGGCAGAGAATTGCCAAGGGTAGTGGCACATCGCTTCAGGAGGTGAACAGGCTCATAAAGCAATTTGATGAGACGCGGAAGATGATGCGGATGGCCACTGGTGGAATGAAGAATCCGATGGCCATGATGAAGCAGATGCGTCAGCAGGGACGCCGTCGTTGATGTTTTCATTGTTGTCAATGTTCTCATCGTTGTCGTTGTTGTCATTGTTGTCGATGTTCTCATCGTTGTCGTTGATTCCAGTGATTATATAGAAAATAAGGTTCTATAGATAGAATAAAGACGTAGTCCAATCATGGATTACGTCTTTTTCTGTGAATTGTATGTCTGATATCACCACACCGACAACACCGACAACACCGACAACAATGACAACACCGACAACAATGACAACACCGACAACAATGACAACACCGACAACAATGACAACACCGACAACAACGACAACGCCGACAGCATGTCAACGCTTAATATCATACCCCTGGTCTTTTAGATATTGGCGTATGTTGTAGTTCATCGCGTGGTTGTAGTAGTTGATGATGTGGGCACACCAGTCATTGTCTGAGGTGCCTCCGGCACGCGTCTTGTTGTAGGCTTCTACAATTGCATCATAATCCACCAAGCCTTCAGTCAGTCTCTCACTGTCTTGGCAATATTCATTCTTCATGAAAACAATGCCGGCCGGCTGCTTGGGTTTCAGGTCAGGATGTTCGCGGGGAATACCTAAGGCAAGACCACATACCACAAACACACCCTTGGGAAGTTTCAGCAGTTCAGCTACAGCCTTTGGGTCAACCGTGCGCAGATATCCTACGCAGTTGCATCCGAGTCCACAGGCTTCTGCTGCTACCACTGCACTCATCATGGCGAGGGAGGCATCGATTATGCCAATGATGGTGCCGTCCATGGTGTCGGTGAATGGGGGCATCTCTACACCCTTTTTCTTGGCGAGGAGAGTCATCTTGTTGTAGTCCGAACAGAATATGAGAAGGCGGTTGCAAGTCTTGAGCTGCTTCTGGTTGGTGAGTTGATATAGTTTTTCCTTAAGATCCTGGTCGTCGATGTCTATGACGGAATACTGCTGACCGTTGTAGCTGGTGGGGGTGTTGCGGATTGCATCATAAATGAAATCCATTGTCGCCTGAGGTATTGGCTCGCGCTCGTAGCGGCGGATTGAAACTCTGTCGAGCAGAGTGCTTTTTACGTCTTTCATAATTTTGATATTAGAAGAATTATTTATGTTAGTATGATTAGGTTTGATTAGTCATGATAAATCATGATTAAATTTGATGAATCTTGAGGTGTCATGATTAATCCGAATAAAACAAAAGAGGAGGCAGAAGGCGAAAGCCTTCTGCCTCCTTTATAAGAACCACACCAAAGGGTTTGTGATGAAACTCCGATAGACAGGATTTGAGGTCTGTCGGCGCTTTGTAATCCGCCTGTGTTCATATAGAACTGCATCCGAAGATGGGGGCCCGCCATTGCCTCCGACAGTAGGTCTCGGTATTTCATTTTAAATTGATGAGTTTCCCAAAATGCTTTGATGTGGTGTTTATCTTAAGACGGCTCCCCGTCGTTTCATTCTTATAACGCAAAATTAATAAATATGGTTGATACTACCAAATTTTTTGCAAAAAAAGAGGCATCGCCAAAAAAAGAGGCATCGCCAGTATGACGAGCCTCTTGTGTTCGGATAAGCCGCTTCGCGAGCGGCGTGAAGATTCGCAAATGGATTTAGCGAACCTTGTCGCAGATAGCCTTGAACGCTGCAGGATTGTTCATGGCCAGGTCAGCGAGAACCTTGCGGTTGATTTCCACGCCTGCTTTGTGGATAAGGCCCATGAGTTGGCTGTACGACAGTCCTTCAAGACGGGCTGCAGCGTTGATACGCTGAATCCAGAGAGCGCGGAAGTCGCGCTTTTTCTGCTTGCGGTCGCGGTAGGCGTATGTTAGACCCTTCTCCCAAGTGTTTTTGGCTACGGTCCATACGTTACGACGGCTGCCGTAGTATCCACGGGTGAGTTTGAGTACTTTTTTGCGTTTTGCTCTTGAGGCAACGTGATTTACTGATCTTGGCATTTTTTTGAAGTTTTTTGAATGTCAGCGGCTATAGCACTTAGAAGCTGTGCATTCGGTTTGTAAAAAATGTTTGTTAGTTTTCCGTTTGGGAAAGAAATCAATCCGAAAGGATCAACGAAGATTGAGAAGTGCTTTGACCTGACGCATGTTGG
This sequence comes from Muribaculum sp., assembly GCA_023667055.1. Taxonomy (GTDB): domain Bacteria; phylum Bacteroidota; class Bacteroidia; order Bacteroidales; family Muribaculaceae; genus Lepagella. Next base: position 3,474 of record JAMPAV010000068.1, read on the forward strand.
CGCTGTCAACGAGTGCTGTGTGGTCGAGGTTTCTCTTACGCTTGGTGCTCTTCTTTGTAAGAATGTGGCTGTGATAAGCGTGTTTTCTCTTGATCTTTCCTGTGCCGGTGAGGGCGAAACGCTTTTTCGCCGCGCAGTTGGTCTTTACCTTTGGCATTTTTGTTTGAGTTTTTAGTTGTTTGTTTTTACCTCGGCAACGCCCCCGGAGGGGTGTGCCTACGGTCTCTAATTATTATTATGGTTCTTCCGAACGTCAGGTTTTATTATTCCTTATTGTCAGACTCGGATTCTTCAGCCGGAGCGGATTCTTTGGCAGGTTTTTCCTTGGCAGGCTTTTCTTGTTTTGGGGCTGCCTTTTTTGCTCCTGTTTTCAGCGGAGCCATCATGATGGTCATTCTTTTGCCTTCGAGCACAGGCATTGACTCCAGACGTCCGTATTCCTCCAGATCGTTGGCGAAACGTAGAAGAAGCACCTCTCCCTGTTCTTTGAAAAGAATTGATCGTCCGCGGAAGAAGACGTAGGCCTTTACTTTGGAACCTTCCTTGAGGAAACCGATGGCATGCTTAAGCTTGAAGTTGTAGTCATGGTCGTCGGTTTGAGGTCCGAATCTAATTTCCTTCACCACAACTTTGGCAGCTTTCGCCTTCTGCTCCTTCTGGCGCTTTTTTTGCTGATAGAGGAACTTCTGGTAGTCAATGATACGACATACCGGAGGGTCGGCCTGTGCTGTGATTTCGACGAGGTCGAGTTCCAGTTCATCGGCCAACTGGCGAGCTTTTTCGATGGGGTATATTCCGGGTTCGACGTTATCGCCGACCAGACGGACTTCCCTTGCGCGGATACGCTCGTTTATAACGTGCTGATCCTTATTGTTCCTGTCGCCGGGATTAGGTCTTGGTCCCGGTTTGGGTCGGGCAGCGCCGGGTTGCTGGGGGCGCGGTCCGTTAAATTGGGGTTTTTTCTCCAAAGTGTAGTTTAGAATTTAAATTTAAAATTGGTTAATATCAGAGATATCAGAGATATCAGAGATATCGGATATCTCTGATATCTCTGATGCAATATGTTATTCGGTTCTTGCGGTTGCAGCTGCTACTTCGGCGTTGACGAGAGCGGCGAAATCGCCTACGCTCATCACTCCCTTGTCGCCGTCTCCCTGTTTGCGGACAGAAACGGCATCCTCGGCTGCCTCTTTCTCTCCGACGATGAGAAGATATGGAATTTTCTTAAGCTCGTTGTCGCGGATTTTCTTTCCGATTTTCTCGTTGCGGTCATCCACAATGGCGCGGACACCTTCGCGGTCGAGTTGCTTTACGACGTCAAGAGCATAGTCATTGTATTTCTCAGATATCGGGAGCACTACGCACTGGTCGGGAATCAGCCAAATTGGGAGCTTTCCTGCAGTATGCTCCAGAAGTACGGCAACAAAACGCTCCATGGAGCCGAAAGGAGCACGGTGGATCATCACCGGACGGTGCTTCTGGTTGTCTGCGCCGGTATATTCAAGGCCGAAACGCTCCGGCAGGTTGTAATCCACCTGGATTGTGCCGAGCTGCCAGCGGCGGCCGATGGCATCCTTCACCATGAAGTCGAGTTTCGGGCCATAGAAGGCAGCCTCGCCTTCCACTTGCTTGGCCTTCAGTCCCTTTTCGGCACATGCCTCGATGATGGCATTTTCGGCAAGATGCCAGTTTTCATCGCTACCGATATATTTCTCCTTGTTCTTCGGGTCGCGGAGTGAAATCTGGGCCTCGAAGTTCTTGAAGTCAAGAGCCTTGAAAATATAAAGGATAATATCCATTACCTTAAGGAATTCCCCTTTGATCTGTTCGGGCGCACAGAAGATGTGGGCATCGTCTTGAGTGAAACCGCGCACACGGGTAAGTCCGTGAAGTTCGCCGCTCTGTTCGTAGCGATACACGGTGCCGAATTCTGCAAGGCGCAGAGGCAGCTCGCGGTAGCTGCGCGGATAAGCCTGGTATATCTCGCAGTGGTGAGGGCAGTTCATCGGTTTGAGCATGTATTCCTCTCCCTCTTCCGGAGTGTGGATTGGCTGGAAGGAGTCTTTGCCATATTTTGCCCAGTGTCCGGAAGTGACGTAAAGCAATTTGTTGCCTATATGCGGGGTGATGACCTGCAGATAGCCATATTCCTTCTGAATCTTGCGGAGGAACTGCTCCAGACGGTCGCGTAGAGCGGCACCCTTTGGCAGCCAGAGCGGCAGACCGGCTCCAACGCGGGGGGAGAAGGCAAAAAGTTCCATCTCCTTGCCAAGTTTGCGGTGGTCGCGTTTCTTGGCCTCCTCAAGCAGTGTCAGATACTCATCGAGCATCTTTTTCTTGGGGAATGAAATTCCATACACGCGCACGAGCTGCTTACGCTTCTCATCGCCGCGCCAGAAAGCGCCTGCGAGTGAGAGAATCTTCACGGCCTTGATGGGGGCGGTGTTGGGGATATGAGGTCCGCGACAGAGGTCGGTGAAGGCACCCTGTGTGTAGGTGGTGATGTGTCCGTCCTCAAGTTCGCTGATGAGTTCGCATTTGTAGGTCTCGTTGCGGTCGCCAAACATTTTAAGGGCATCGGCCTTGGAAATGTCGTTGCGCACTATGTCTTCTTTCTTGGCCACAAGCTCCATCATCTTCTTCTCGATTTTCGGGAAGTCTTCCGATGTTATCTTGTGTTCGCCCGGGTCTATGTCATAGTAGAAACCGTTTTCTATGGCCGGGCCGATACCGAATTTCACGCCGGGGTAGAGTTCCTGGAGGGCTTCAGCGAGAAGGTGGGCGGAAGAGTGCCAGAAGGCATGTTTCCCTTCGGCGTCGTCCCATTTGAAGAGTTCGATAGATGCATCTTCATTGACGGGACGTGAGATATCCCAGTCCTGACCGTTGATTTTGGATGCGAGAACGTCGGCAGCAAAGCGCGGGCTTATGCTTTCGGCAATCTGAAACGGCGTGACACCGGCTTCAAACTGCTTTACCGATCCGTCGGGAAACGTGATATTAATCATATCGAATGTTATCTTAATATTGTATTAAAGTTCTTTTAATCATGCATATAAGGCATCGAACGCTTTTCGGGCGTGCGATGCTGTTGCAAATCAGTCACAAAATTACAAAAAAAATTATATATCAGCAAATATTTGTGTTGCAATTTGCAAGAAAGGATTGATTTTACTAATTCAACTTTCGCAAGTACAATTATAAAATTACAAGCCGAGGCGCATAGGTGCTGATATTATGTTAATCTGTCAGTTAATTCATCCAATTTTCAGCTTTTCTGCGCCTCTGCGTGATGGTATCATATTGATATTTACGATAATGCTAAATCCGAAACTTAAGTTAACAATAATTATTAACAATTAACGAATACGACCACATTTCGTAAAAATTTGTTTTAAAGTTAGTGGAGGCCCAAGCCTTAAAAATTTTTTGAGATAGGGTCTAAAATTGCACACGAAAAAAGAAAAAGAAATGAAAGAAAAAATCAAGGAATTGCTTGCCGAGTATCTGGATGCTCCGGAAGCGTGGGGAGACAACGTGATGATTGAGGTGAATCCGGCCAATGGCGGTATGAGGCTCAGCGATGATGAGGAGGTTGACGTCGAGCATTCGGAACTTGACTATTGGCCTGTGATGGACCTGCTTCAGATGTCGCTCGAGAATCCCGGCGAGTGGGAAATAGATGAGGATTCAGTGGAAGAGATGGCCGGAGCCTATTGAAATCTGCCGCTTACGGCAGCAAAATTCGGCCAGTCTGCGCCGTTCCACGGCACTCCGGAAATAATGCAGGCGGTGAAGTTGATTGTTCAGCTTCACCGCCTGCATTTAGTTGAAATGGGATTATTCTCCATAGTACATGACATTTTTATGCAGATTGATTTCGCTTGTCAAAGTTGAATAATTTAGAACATTTAGAGCAAAAAATTTGTTTAAATATTACTAATTGGTTATCTTTGCACCAAAGATAACAAAGATTACCGTAAACAAATCAAAATCGCGGAAGCGATATTAAATAATCTGGAATTATGAGAAAGTTGAATCCCGAGAAATTAGCAAAACTGTCTAAAGTCAATGATGACCTTGACAAGCGTTATGGAGCGCGCGGTACAGCTGAACGTGAGGTATTTGACGAAGAATCTATTGCATGGTTCTATGGTAATATGCTTCGGGAGCGTCGTAAGGAATTGAAACTGACACAAAGGCAGGTGGCGGCGCAACTCGGACGTGAACAAAGTTATATCGCCCGTGTGGAGAATGGCAAGGCTGATATCCAGCTTTCGAGTTTCTTCCGGATCGCTGCAATACTCGGAATACAGTTTGTGCCGACTGTTGTACAGGCTGCTATACGGTAGAACTGAATTCACGGAGTGGTCACAGAACTTTTCTTGACTGCAATTTCATTTCTTCACGGAACGGTGGTTTCTTTTACTGATATCAAGAGCGTTATTTTAATCACAGAACTATAACGGAACAGGCCAAAGGCCATCGCAGAACTCGCACGGAACTTTCATTATCTTCGAGTGGAATGAAACAATGTCATCTGTAGGGGGAACTGTAATCCCTCCCGGGATCAGAATGGTCACGGAACGCCGCGCGCACCACGCTGCCAACCAGCATTACGCACCGAAGAACTCGACCCGACGTTCTGTGCAGGTTCAAGTTTCCGGGAGGAAACAGAGGTCCGTGAAAAAAATTCTGATTATTCTGCAAAAAGTTCTGTGAGCATTCCGTGAAAAAAGTTCTGTGCTTGTTCCGTGATTAAAAAATTTGGCAATCATCGCCGGTTGGTTTGTTGCTTAGGGGGAATCACGGAGCTGGCACAGAACGGGCCAAAGGCCGTCACAG
>JAMPAV010000069.1 GCA_023667055.1 Muribaculum sp.
TCATCATAATTATTACAGAAAACAACTACAATTGGCACGTTAAACTCCTAAACTTCTAACCTTTTAAACCTCAACTTTCGCTTGCGAAAGTTGAATTATCTAATCTTGAGTGTCACAAAGGTTATTGCGGCCAGCAAAATGCTGACAATCCAGAATCTTACCACTATCTTCGACTCCGGTATCGGTGTCTTCGGGAAGTTGACGAGGGCACGGATGCTCTTGTCTCCCGCTTTCTGGAAATGATGATGGAGTGGTGTCATCTTGAAAATCCGTCGTCCCTCACCATATTTGCGTTTGGTCATCTTGAAATAAGCCACCTGGAGCACCACCGACAGATCCTCCACAAAGAAAATCAGACACAATAGAGGTATCAGAAGTTCTTTGCGGATCAGAATCGCATATACGGCAAGGATGCCGCCGAGCATAAGCGACCCGGTGTCGCCCATGAACACCTGCGCAGGAAAGGCATTATACCATAGGAATCCCACAAGCGCACCGATGAAGGCAGCTGCATATACCACCAACTCCTCTGATCCGGGTATGTACATGATATTGAGATAACCCGAGTAGATGATGTTGCCTCCGAGATATGCCATTATGGCGAGTGCCACTCCTATTATCGCTGATGTTCCGGCGCATAGTCCGTCGAGTCCGTCGGTAAGATTGGCTCCGTTGCTGACTGCTGTGACAGCCACTATCACCACAATCACAAAGAGAATCCATCCGGCAGTGTGGGCTGCATTCTCATCGGGAATCCATGATGTGAGCCACTGATAATTGAAGTTGTTGTTCTTGACGAATGGTATTGTTGTCTCAGGTGTCTTATATACCTTCACCGGCTCCACCGTGCGTTCGCTGTCGGTCTCGTCGTATCTGCTCGAAGCGAGTATTATGGATGAGTTCTGGTCGTTTTCTATCACCACTGTGGCCTGGGCAATTTCCTTCACTGCCTTGTGCCTGTCGGCATCGGGGGAACTGCTCATCATTATCTGAGGTGAAAGCCACATGGTGAGTCCCACGATGAGTCCAAGACCTATTTGGCCGATTATCTTGTATTTCCCCTTGAGACCATCTTTGTTGTGGAATTTTATTTTGCGGTAGTCGTCAAGAAATCCAATGGCTCCTGTCCAGACCGTTGCCACAAGCATCAGCAGCATGTAGATGTTGAGGAGATTGCCCATAAGAAGGCATGGCACCATTATGGACATGATGATTATCACACCTCCCATTGTCGGAGTGCCTGTCTTTTTCATTTGGCCTTCAAGACCAAGATTACGCACCACTTCTCCCACCTGCATCCTCTGAAGGCGGTCGATGATGCGCCGACCGAAAATAAGAGCTATCAGCAGGGAGAGTGCGAATGTGACTCCTGCCCTGAACGAGATATAGGTCATCAGATGCCTGCCCGGAAAGTCGAAGGTAGGGTAGGACTGTAGGTATTCAAACAGTGAGTATAACATTTTCTTTTATTCAGTTATCGCAGTGCGATAACTGAGGGTTATAAGGTTATGGGGTTATAAAGTTATTGGATTTCGGCAAAGAAGTTGGCGACTTCCTCGCGGTCGTCGAAGTGATGGCGCACCCCTTTTATTTCCTGATATGGCTCATGTCCTTTGCCGGCTATCAGCACAACGCCTCCCGGCCGACACGTGGTCAGGGCTGCCTTGATTGCCTCGCGGCGGTCGGTGATGCAGAGCGTGCGGCGAAGCTCCTCTGCGCTGAGTCCGGCTTTCATCATGCCGATGATGCTGTCCGGTTCCTCGTCCCGGGGATTGTCGGATGTCAGTATCAGCCGGTCGCTGCGGCAGGCTGCCTCCTGGGCCATCATCGGTCGCTTTCCGTGGTCGCGGTTGCCTCCGGCTCCCACCACTGTGCAGATATATCCTTCTGCCCCAAGCACCTCGCGTATTGTGTCAAGCACATTGACAAGTGCATCGGGGGTGTGGGCGTAATCCACTATCGCGGTGACGCCGTCGCCTCCACGGAACGTCTGGAAACGACCGGCCACCGGCACGAGCTTGCTCATGTTGACCAGCACACTTTCCGCATCAAGACCCGAAAGAATTGATGCTCCATACACTGCGGTGAGGTTGTAGGCATTGAAGCGTCCGGTAAACTGCACCTCCAATTCCTTACCGTTGATGCTGAGAAGTGTCCCGTCGAGCCGGCTTTCCACCACTCGCGTGCGGAAGTCAGCATCGCTGCGGAGTGAGTATGTATAGGTCTTGGCCTTGGTGTTCTGTATCATGTAGCGTCCGGACTTGTCATCGATGTTGACGAGGGCAAAGGCGTCATCGGGCAACATGTCGAAAAAGGCTTTCTTTGCGTTCATGTAGTTTTGCACGGTGCCATGATAGTCGAGGTGGTCGCGGGTAAGGTTGGAGAAAATGCCTCCCTTGAATTTCAGTCCGGCTATCCGCTTCTGTTGGGCGGCATGGCTCGATACTTCCATGAATGCGTATTCGCATCCGGCTTCCACCATCTCTGCAAGAAGGCTGTTGAGTGTTATCGGGTCCGGGGTGGTGTGGGTGGTTGGTATGGCGCGCGAACCCACATAGTTGCATACTGTTGAGATCAGTCCGGCTTCATAGCCTTCGAGCCGGGCCATTTCATATAGAAGCGTGGCTGTGGTGGTTTTGCCGTTCGTGCCGGTGACGCCCACAAGTCTAAGGTTCCGGGAGGGATGTCCATACCATGCCGATGCGAGCTTTCCAAGGGCTTCTGCCGAATCGGCCACCTTGATGTATGTGATGCCCGGCTCGAATTGCGACGGCATCTCTTCGCAGACTATGGCCCCTACGTGTGCCGATGCCACCACTGGGATGTATTTGTGTCCGTCGGTGGTCACGCCTCTGACGGCCACAAACATGCCATCTTTCCCCACTCGTCTCGAGTCGCTCTCGAGAGCTGTTATGTTTTTATCGATCTCCCCCACTATTTCAAGAGGCTCGATGTCTTTAAGCAGTGTTGATAATTTTATCATATATTTTGTTTATGTCGTTTCCGTCGTTTATGGCATCTCCGCCGTTTATGTAGTTTTCATCGTTTCCGCCGTCCTGTCAGATGACGTTTACCAGTCAAAAATTCTCAATTCTCAATTCTCAATTAATTATACCTTAAGGGTGAGCAATATTTTCTTCCCTCTGACTGCTTTGCTGCCCGGGGGGATAGATTGCCTGATTACTCTTCCTGTTCCTTGTACGGACACGTTCAGTCCTCGCTGCTCAAGCTGGTTGATTGCCGAGCGAAGATCCATTCCTGTCACATCGGGCACCTTATTGAGAGTCGCTGTGCTTTTCGATGCAGCCTTGCTGACGGAGTGTCCCAGCACGTTTGCAATTTTCTGCGATTCATCCGAATTGCTTGCGGCTATCATGGGCTTGCCCTTTGTGGCGCTCTTCTCAAGTTTGCGTGAGCCCGCAAGTTTCCCCCTTGCATTCATCTTGAGGGCAATTTGCTTCATGACCTGTCCGGAAGTGCGGTTGGCGCTCAGTCCGGCTGATCCTTGCACGAGCACCATGCAGCTGTAGAGAGGCTCGTCGTAGGGAAAGAATCCGGCGAATGCAAGACGTCGCTTGGCTGAGTTGTATTGGCCGTTTTCCACCGGAAACACCGTGCCTGTCTTGCCGGCTATTTTCACTCGGTCGTCGCGTACGAGGCGCGCCGTGCCATGTTCGCCCCACACCACTTCATGGATGCATTGCTTCACCTTTTCGGCCGTTTCCGGAGAGCATACCTGTTCGCGTATGTAGGATATGGGGATGATGGAGTCTCCCTTTTCCGATCGCAATGCCCTCACAAGATGAGGACGCACCATGCGTCCGTGGTTGGCTATGGCATTGTAGTATGCGAGTGTGTATAGTGGGGGCACCATGGTGTTGTAACCGTAGGCCTGGCGTGCAAGGTCGAGGTGGCGTGATGTCATGGTGATGTTGTTGCCTTTGGAATCCCGGTCCGCAAGGCGGCGCACCTGTGGTATCTGCTCCCCGGCAATCCCCGAATTGATCTTGTCGAAAAATCCGATGGAGGTAAGTCGGTCGTAATATTTGGATGGATCTGATGAGTACCCCCGGAAAATGATGCGTGCTATGCCGGTGTTGCTCGACATTTCTATCACCTGCTTCATGTTTTTGACCGATGGCGCATGGGGGTCTTTCGTACGTTGGAAGGGGCTGCAGTCAATGGTCTCGGTCACTCTGTTGACCAGCCCGTCCTCGAAGGCAATCATCATTGAGATCGGTTTTATGACAGAACCGGGCTCGTAGGGGAGAACCGCACGATTGAGCGCCTCTCCGTAACTGCCGTCTTCCATGCGTTCGATGCTTGAAAGGGCCTTTATTTCTCCTGTGTGTACCTCCATAAGTATGGCTGTACCCCATTCGCAGTTGTGCTCCGCGCAAATGTCCTGCAGGCTTTCCTCTGTTATGTCCTGAAGGTCAATGTCGATGGTGGTCAGTAGATCGTATCCCGGGGTCGGGGGTGTGGTGATCCAGTTGCCATAGCCTTTGAGCAAGGCTGCTTTCTTTGCGAATCCAGGCTTGCCATATAGCAGCGAGTCAAGGTCTTTCTCAAGCCCTGAATATCCATGTATTTCCCCTTTTTTCAGCACGCTTCCGCTCGATATCTCATGCACTCTGCCAATGCTGCGGTTGGCCATCTTCCCGTATGGATATATACGCCGGGAATGCTCCTCTTTATATAGTGGACATCTGAATCCGGCTCCCTTGAAGTCCCGGATGAAGACGAGTTTCCTCGCTGAGTCAAACTCTTCCAAGGGTCTGTTTTTTGCTATCAGCAATGCCCGGCTGCGTTTGTTGGGTTCCTTGTCAAGCTCCTTTTGAAACCTTACTTTCCAGGATTTTGCCTTTCGGGTGGTGGCATCGGCTTTCTTGGGATCAAACCGTGGATATATTATGTCAAGGGTGTCGGCGAGCGAATCAAGTTTCAGTTTCAGCTTGTCTTTGGGCATGTTGAGAATCTTGTTCTGGCGCATGTCGATTTTTATGTCGCATACTTTCACGTTGCAGGCCAGTATGTTGCCGTTGGCTGCAAGTATGCTGCCTCTTTCAGGCGCTATGGTGTCGATTTGTGATAGAATTTGTTCGGCTCGCTTGTTCCAGGCCTCGGCTTCCACCACTGTGGTGCGAAACATGTTATATACGATGCCCACCGCAATCAGGAAGAAGAATGCGGAGATGACGCCATAACGGTTGAAAATTCGTTTCTTATTGCCTTTCTTTGTCTTTGCCATGACTGAATGCTAATCAATTGTTGCTGTTGTCGGATCCCTTGCATTCGATCACAACCGGCGGCTCTTCCTGATATTTGAGCCCGAGTTTTTTCTCTGCCGTAAGTTTTGTAAGTTCTGTCTCACGTATCAGGGTCATGTATCTCGCCTTCTCCTGTAGTTTGTAGCTTTCTGCGCGTTGGAGTTCTTTCGTGAGTTGCTTTATCTCTGTCATCCTTGCCTTGGTGCGGTATCGCAGTCCCATCACTCCCACCAGGGCTGTCATGATTGCTATTATTATCCACGCATTGCGCTTGAAAAATTCAAGCGACACTGCCTGCCCCGACCGTATGTCGTCTGTGTTTTTCTTGAGACTGTTTTTCACACTTGTCCCGAATCCCTTTTTCTTTTCCTTGGGATTCATTCCATCCTTGTTTTTTGCCATCCTGATATAATCTTGTTTTTGAATTTGTATTTGTTATTCTACATTAATTCGGCGCATCTGAGTTTTGCACTGCGGCTTCGCGGATTCCGCTCCACTTCCTCCTCATCGGCCACAATTGGCGAGCGTGTGATTTGTTTCCATTCGCATTCCACGTGTCCGTAGAAATCTTTCTCCACTTTCCCCTCGGCATTCCCGCTTCTGAAGAAGTTCTTGACAATCCGGTCTTCCACTGAGTGATACGTGAGTATTACCGCTCGGCCGCCCGGTTTCAGAATCTTTGGCGCTGCTGTCAGTAATTCCGTGAGAGCTTCCATCTCTGAGTTCACTGCAATGCGGAGTGCTTGAAACACCTGGGCCATTTCTTTCTTCTCCGCCTTGGAGTTTAGCACCGGCCTCACGGCATCTGCAAGCTGAAATGTGGTGCCTATTTCTGATTTTTCCCTCGCTGTGATTATGGCCTTGGCCACTTTTCCGGGATTCTTTAGGTCTGCGTATGTGCGGAAGAGCGACAAGAGATCTTTTTCATCATAATTTGCAAGCAGCTCGCAGGCTGTGGCTGGTGCCATCTGGTTCATGCGCATGTCAAGGGGTGCATCTTCGCGGAAGGAGAAACCTCTTGCCGGGTCATCGAAATGATGAAACGAAACTCCGAGGTCTGCCAAAATTCCATCGGCCTTGTCGATGCCATAATAGCGCAGAAAATTCCTGACAAATCTGAAGTTGCTTCTCACAAATGTAAACCGTGGGTCGCCGGGGGCATTGCGTAGGGCATCGATATCCTGGTCAAAACCGAGCAAGCGGCCTTCCGGTCCAAGCCGTTCCAGAATGGCGCGTGAGTGACCGCCTCCGCCAAAGGTGGCATCGATATATATGCCATCTCGCTTGATATCAAGATATTCAAGCGTCTGAGGCAAAAGTGCCGGTATGTGATAGATAGTCGCGCACATGTCTGAATTCAGTTAAAAAATAATTCGGCATGTAAAATTACACAAATATTTTTGAATTTGCGAATGCAAACACCCTTTATTTGCAAATTTTAATTAAAAACTTATCTACACCCTATTGTTGAAAAAGAGCATCCATGATGTCCTTATGGTCTCATGGATGCCCGGATAGGGTCCTTGGTCAGGCGGTCAGTTTGAATATGGCCCATTGCTAAAAGTGTCACCTCCATTGGGATCACCCGATTTTAGTCCTCTCGACAGCCATTCCACTCGCCACGCGCTGCGTCCGTGGTTGAATGATTCCGGCATTTCCCTGCCGTATGCTTTCTTCTGTAGGTAATCATCACCAATTTTTGAAGCTGCATTCACTGCATTCTCCACGTCTCCCGGCTCGATTGTGCCAAACATTTCATTATCTGTGTGTCCCCACACTCCGGCATAATAATCAGCCTGGAGTTCCAGACACACACTTATTTTGTTTGCTTCCGACTCCGGAAGTTGTGCCATTGCATTGTGTGCCTTGTCGAGAGTCCCGAGCAAGTGTTGCACATGATGCCCAACTTCATGGGCTATCACGTATGCATAACAAAAATCTCCGGATGCACCGATGTCTTGTTGCATGGTCTTGAAAAAGTCAAGGTCTATATACACTGTCTCATCTGCTGAGCAATAAAAGGGTCCTACTTGTGCCGTCCCTTGTCCACACCCGGTCTGTATCGATCCGCTGTAAACCACCATCTGCGGTGGTTCGTACTCACCCCATCCCTGTTCCCTGAATATCTTTGTCCACACATCTTCTGTGCCTGCAAGCACTTTAGATGACAATTCATATAGTCGCTGATCTTCAGCGTCAAGTTGGCGAGCCGGCTGCTCTGTGCCATTTTGTTGCATGGAGTTGTATGCCACTCTGGCCACATCTCCCATGTTCCCACCGGATAGGAATGTTATCACTGCAGCTACAATGACTCCGACTATTCCCCCTCCTATGCCGATTGTTTTTCCCGACACACCTCTACGATCCTGTATGTTCCCACTGCTTCGTCTTCCGTCAAGTCTCATAATTTCTTTAATTAGGGTGACACTTATATATGTATATTTTTATAGTGTAAACGTATTAAGTTGGGTAAATCCTTTTCGATTTCTTTTTTTTATTTAATTCAACTTTCGCTTGCGAAAGTTGAGGTTTATAGGTTTATGTGTTTATTTTACCTGTGACTTGCCAGAGTACATAATCAAAGAACTAAATTGGTAAAAGATTTATCTATGACTTCTTTCAAAAATACCGATAAAATAAACCCATAAACCTATAAACCTATAAACCCATAAACCTTAAGTTGAGCTTGCGAAACTTAAATTATTTAATTCCCAATGTATGCTCGGGGCGCGATAAGACCCTACGCCGGCGCGATGCCATTCCCGAGCGCGAAGCCCCTCAGCAGCGCGAAGCCGTTCCGTTACCATGGGGACTTGCCCTTGGTCATCGTAGCAATCACCCTGATTTCCGTTAAAAAGTGTGCATTTCCTGAGGTCGCATCTAAGAAAAAACGCACCGGTTCCCGGAAAGGTTCATTTCTCAATCGGTGAATTAACAAAACGAAATAAAATTTAACATTTGTTGATTCCTTTGATAACAAAACGCTTATGCCCCATATCCATGTAATATTTCAAAAAAGTTTCGGA
>JAMPAV010000006.1 GCA_023667055.1 Muribaculum sp.
TATCTCGTAAAGCGGTCTAATTTGTCCCAAGTTATTTTTTAATCATTACTTAATAATTCAACCATTATGAAAAAATCTACCATCTTGCTTATCGCTGCAGTTGCTGTAGCAGGCAGTGCCAACGCACAGCTCCGCTGGGATCCGGAAAATTCCTGGTATGGCACCCACTCTAAGTCTTACGACAAACTGTCGGACGACAAAAAGTCTGTGATTCACGAACTCGTTCGCCAGGACAATGGCAACTACCGTAATGACCTTGAATACTACAAGGATGTGACTTTCACAGAAGATGAACCCTATTTTGTGGTTCAGTTCACAACCCAGAACTGCTCTTGGAATGAACTTGATTTCAAATTCCAGTTCATGCTCCAGCGTCAGGTCTCAGAGGGTCTGAAAGAAAACGGCGATGTTCAATGGAGTGCAAACACAAGTTCGTTCGACCCCGAATTCCCCTCTTTCCGCGATGACAAGAACAGAGTGATCGGACAATGGCATGCCGACACTTATCATCTTCTTGGTGCTTCAGTGGTGAATCCCAACGATGGCTCCACATATAGCGATGACATATATGTGATCAACCTTGCCGAGGAGGTACAGGGCAATGATGGAGACAAGACCAAGGGACTCTTGTTCTCAGCCGGAGATGTATATTTCCCTCACTTCAATCCGTGGAATGTGATTCAGCAGCCTGATGAAAACGGACTGAATGGCAAACAACAGCGTTCTTGGCTTGGTTTCGTATGCGGTGCACACGCATCTACTGTGACATCCGATAAGCCCACCGTAACTGTTCACTATACCGGTACTGTAGCTGACTCCAGCGATGCTCTGACCGTATGTGAAAACTACTCCTACAGCGAGGGAGGCAAGGAAGTGCGTGAAGATGACGAAGAGGATCCTAATGCTGTCAGCACTCTTCAGGAAGAAAAAGTCAACGTTTATCTCAAAAACGGCAAATGTGTTGTTGCCAACGGTGCAAGTATTTCCGTATATGGCGTTGATGGCAAATTGGTCATGAATGGTTTTGACAATGTGGAACTTCCTGCTGGTGTCTATGTGGTGAAGGCACAGAAAAATGGAATCTCAAATACTGTAAAAGCCATCGTAAGATAAAAGACATATATCGTCTGACCAACGAATATAGGCTGCAAACGGCTATGATGACAATGCTCATCGTAGCCGTTTTCTTTCATCTGCTACTTCCAAATCTTATTCACATCGAAGTTGTCTAAACGCAGTTTAAATTTCTTATGGCAAATTTGGCAATTTTTATGACATTAAGTCTTAATATTGTTCCGGAGTGAGGCCTGTGACTTGGAGGATGAAATCAGGGTCTATTCCATTGTCAAAAAGTTTTCGAGCGGTGAAGCGCACTCCTTCCTCTCTGCCTTCCTCTCTGCCTTCCTCTCTGCCTTCTTCTCTGCCTTCTTCTCTGCCCTCTTGTCTGCCTTCTTCTCTGCCCTCTTCTCTGCCTTGGACAAGCCCTTCTTCTCTTGCCCAGTCGTAAGCTAACTGCATATCCTCCAGTTTCCTCTGCGACTGTCCGTACGTCACGACGTCCTCTGCTGCCAGATTGCTTATTTCGGCGGCTTCAAACATTTCCTCGTATTTTTTACTTTTGTATGCCTCTGAATTCTTGTCCATAAGATGCATGTTTTTTATGATGAATGTTATTTGTTCCAGTTCTGTCTCACATTCTTCCCATGTAGGCTTTACCTCTTCAAGTGAAACAATCAGTAGTCTCATTATGTTTGAGAAAACTTCGTGGGTCTCTGACTCCATCATGCGGAAATCTTGCACAAGCTTATTGTAAAGATGCTTGAAATTGAAATCGACAATGAAAATCCCAAACACAGGGTCAAATTCGTACATCCTGCCCTTTCTGCCCTGGGCAACGAGCGCATTTGAAATATAGTACATCACACGCTTCTCAAAGTTCGAGTGATACACCTGCTGCATCTCGACAATGAAATGCTCCTTGTCCCTTTCCTTAACTGAGGTGCAATAAACGTCGTACACTATCCTCTTGCCGTTGGGATCCGGTGGAAGCACCTCCTTGTCGTGATAAACTACATCTTCTACGTGTATTCCCTCCTTTTGGAATAGGATGTTAAGGAATCTGACCAATACATGTTTGAATTTTTCCGTTCCGAAAAGACGCTTGAATCCGAAATCGGTCATCAGATTCATGAAAGTTTCTTTGATATCATCCATGTTGCTGTATTCTTTTTGGTTTGCTAAATTAGTAATATTTTCCGAATTATCAAAATTTATTTTAGAAGTTTGTGTGCTTTTTCAGCGGTTAGAATAAAAAGCCACCGAGATATATCCCGGTGGCAATCACTAACTTGGATTCTACGATGACTCAGATATGCGATGAAATGTGGTATGTACGACCCGGTTCTGTGGCCAGATCATACTCGAAAATTTTGTTTAACACGGGATACTTCGGATTGGCCTCATCCGAGATAAGAGCCTGCTTTACTGATGGCCGTGAGTAATACTGATTGGGATTCTCCCCCTTAGCCTCCCTGAGACCCTCACCCGTGAGAGGCACGTATGACCGCAACCTGAGGTTTCCGCCAAGGTTTGACCGGATTTCAGCGTTGTCAAGTCTTCCGGAACTCCAATCCATATCAATGACAAAACCACCCCTTGCCACAAGACCATTCACTCGACCCGAGTCCCATTTGGATGGAAGAGCAGGAAGCAGATGCACCGCCGCGTCATGACTCTGCATGAGCATCTCCGCCACACCCGCAGTATATCCGAAATTACCATCTATCTGAAAAGGAGGATGAGCATCAAACATGTTGGGATACAATCGGCCTCCAAACAGATTCTCTATGATCTTATAGGCATGGTTGCCATCAAGCATCCGTGCCCACAGATTGATTTTCCATCCTATCGACCAGCCTGTGGCCTCATCGCCGCGCTGGATCAAAGTGTTCTTGACTGCTTCAAAAAGCAATGGCTGTGTATAAGGGGAAATCTGATTTGACGGATACAGTCCGTAAGCATGGGATATGTGCCGGTGTTTGCTTTCCGGATTATCCACATCTTCAAGCCATTCCTGAAGCTGGTTGTGACGTCCTATTTGCATCGGAGCCATCTGCGATATTTGTTTTTTCAGAGATTCCGCGTAATACTTATCCTTGCCAAGAATCTCCGTGGCTGCAAGAGTGGACGAGAAAAGGTCGAAAGCTATCTGATTGTCCATTGTGCATCCTCCCACAGTGGTAGTGCCGTTTTTCTTCTCATCCCCATCGGGACCATGTTCTGGAGACATGCTCGGACACGTCACCTTCCATCCATATTGCGGATGCTCCACCATATACGAAAGGAAAAAATCCGAAGCCCCTTTCAAGACTGGATACATCTCTTCCAAAAACTTCCTGTCACCGGTATAGAGATAATGTTCCCATATATGTCGGCAAAGCCATGCTCCTCCGTTAGGCCACATGCCAAAGAAAGCCCTGTCGATCATTCCCGAGACGCGCCAGATATCAGTGTTGTGATGAGCCACCCATCCATTACATCCATACATGGTCCGTGCAGTCTCGCGCCCATTTTCAGCCAGTTCCTTGAGCATTGCAAAAAGAGGTGAATGTGTCTCCGACAGGTTGGTGACCTCTGCCGGCCAATAGTTCATTTCCGTATTTATGTTTATGGTGTATTTGCTGTCCCATGGAGGAGTCGATTCGTTGTTCCAAATACCTTGCAGGTTGGCCGGTTGCCCTCCGGGCTGAGACGATGATATCAGAAGATAGCGTCCATATTGAAACAGCAGTGCTGCCAGCGAATTGTCATGGTTCTGAGCAAATTCCCTTATGCGTGTGCCGGTATCTTTTTTCAGAATGTCATTATCGGCTTCTCCCAGATTAAGCGAAACGCGGTCAAACTGCTGTCTGTAAGTGTCAATGTGTCTTCCGCGGGCTTCGTCATAGCTTTTGGCGAGGGCATTGTCTATATAGGCTGTTGCCTTTTTGTGAGGGTTTCCTCCAATACTGAGATAATCCTTGAAATTAGTGGCCGCCGATATGTACAGCGTCACCGTGTCTGCCCCGGATATTGTCATGGACCTGCCTGATGTTGAGATTCGTCCACCTGCAGCAACGGCCTTCACCTGAACCTCTGCTGTTATTTTCCCAGGCACACCCTCGTGGTCAGATGCCTTTTCAGTCATTATAAGCCGATCCTTGGCAGCCTTTATTTCATGCTGCATGGGCGATGTGAAGGTTGCCGACAAGGATATGCTGCCTGGGTGTCCGGATGTGAGCTGCATTATTATCACATCATCTGCAAAAGATGAGAAAATCTCACGCTTATAGACCACCTCCCCAACTGTATATTTTGTAGAGACGATTGCATTGGCAATATCAAGTTCCCTCCTATAGTCGCGTGCATTCTCATGCCCGGGAAAAGAAATGTTAAGACTGCCAAGAGGTTGATAGGGCATACCGTTGCGCGGAGTCTCGAAATTCTTCCCTACTGTAGCCTGTGCTTCCTTGTAGCGTCCTTCAAACACCATTTGTCTGATTTCAGGTAGGGCCTCGAGAGCCTTAGGATTGTCATTTCGATAGGGACTTCCGGCCCAGAATGTCTCTTCGTTAAGTTGGATTTCCTCGTTGGGTACTCCTCCATACACCATGGCCCCTATTCTTGAATTGCCTATTGGCAAGGCTTCTGTCCAGGTGGATGCCGGCCCGGGATACCACAGACTCATCGTATCTGCCCAAGTATTACTGAGGGTCAGTGACGATGCGATGGCGCAAAATGCACATAATATTCGCTTCATGCTTTTTTATTTACGTTTGTTTTTGTAATTTTGATAATTTTTCTACCTGTTAATACGTATAATCCACGAATATTCCTCATTCTTCAATTGAGTATTCTATGATGCAGGTTCGTATTAATTACAAAACGGAAAAATTTCCATGTTTATTTGTAACACACGACAATTTTCGACTTTTATTATGAAACATTTATTTTTGACAATACTGGGACTCGCTTTTTCCTTTAGCATATTCGGCTCCTTGACGAAAGGGGGCATGCCCTCGATGCATCCAAGGCTACTCACGACATCCGACAAGCTGAATGAGGTCAGGACTATGATTGACCGGCAACCATGGGCCGCAGATGTTTTCAAGAAACTGTCGGACCGCACCGATGTCTATGCCGACAAGGATCCCGGATGGCTTGAATCCAGGCTTCAGATGTATTGGAACTCTCATGCCACCGATGTATATGTACGTGGTGAATTCTATGATCACGCAGGTGGCGCACCTGCACCGGCACCAACTGTCATGTACACCGGTGCACGCAACCATGCCACTAATTATGTGCGCCCGAAGCTCGCCGAACTCGAACCTTATTGTGAAGACCCGAGAGGCATGCATTTGAGAAACGGAAGTCTTGATGACAAACCTTATGAATGGGTCAACCTGAGCAAGACCGGCAATATAATCCAAAGCATAAATGCTGAGATTCTTGGCATTGCACGCGATGCCGCCTTTTTATATTGGATCACAAATGATGAGAAATATGCACGTCTTGCGGCTAAGGTATTTGACACTTACATGACCGGAATATACTATAGAAACGTGCCGGTGGACCTCAACAACGGCCACCAACAGACCCTTGTGGGTATGACCAGTTTTGAAGTGATTCATGAGAATGCCCTCGATGCCGTAGTGCCTCTGTATGATTTTCTATACGACTATCTGAGCCTTAATTATCCTGGTAAGATGGAAATTTATGGAGCCGCCCTTAAGAAATGGGCCGACAACATAATTGACAATGGTGTGCCTCACAACAACTGGAACCTTATTCAGGCATGCTTCATCCTCAACATCGGACTCGTGCTTGAAGACAATGACACGTATGCCGATAAAAAGGGAAGGGAATATTATATAGGATATGTGCTTGACGACTCGTCGATACGCCAATGGTCGCTGAAGCAACTTGCCGCATACGGCTTCGATGATGCCACTGGAATATGGGCGGAATGCCCTGGCTATAGCATCGGCGTGGTCAATGACTATGCCAACCTCTTGCTTATGTTCCACCAGAATATGGGTATGAATCTTTTGGATGAGATTCCGGTTTTGGAAAAAGCGGTAGCAGCCACACCTCAGTATCTTTTTCCAAATGGACTTACTGTCGGTTTCGGCGACACTCATTCAGGGTTACTGCGTACGAGCCACATAGGAAGAATGGTGGAAAACGCTCGGGCTTTCGGCGACACTGCACGGGAAATGAGATTCAGCAAAATGTATCGGCTGTTCGATGCCATCGCCGGTGGTTCGGGCAACAAGAAAAGTAGTCCGAGGGTGGCCGTCTCTACCTTTTTCGAGGATAAACCCATAGAATTTGATGAGAGTGTCAAGCCTGGCAACATTGATGACTATGTGACTCCGACATTCTATGCCCCTAATGTGAGCTGGGTGGTGCAGCGCAGCGGAATGCATCCGCACCATAGCCTGATGGCTTCGCTGAATGGCAGCTACGGCAATCACATGCACGCCAACGGCATAAGTTTGGAACTCTATGGCAAAGGCCTCGTGCTGGGTCCTGATGCCGGAATTGGAAAGTCGCTCTATTCGGGACTGGATTATCTCGAATACTATAGCCAATTCCCTTCGCACAATACAGTCTGCGTGGATGGCGTGTCGTCTTATCCGGTGATGAAGAGTAACCATGCATTCAAGGTGAACGGATGTTTTCCGGCTCCCGGCAGCGATGTGGAATATCACCCGCTCAGTTATTCGCTGCTAAGTTTCATCGAACCTGAATCTTTTGCCAATCAGCAGAGGATGACAAGTGTGGTGACAGTGGATAGCATCAACGGATATTATATCGATGTGTTCAGAAGCGCAAGGATAGAGGGAGATGACAAGACCCACGACTATTTCTACCACAATCTTGGTCAGAAAATGTCGGTCACCGGACATGGAGGTGAAGACCTCGGTCTGCATCCAACGGAAGAACTGTCGTTTGCAGGTGCCCACCTTTATGCCTATTCTTACATATACGACAAGAAATCTGCACTCACAGACTCGGATGTGAAGACGACCTTCAACGTTGAGATGCCCGGCGGAGATGACATAAACATGAACCTCTGGATGAAAGGCGAGGGAAATAGAAAAGTTTTCTCTGCACTAAGTCCGATGACAGAAGGATTGACACGTGTCAAAGACATGCCATACGATATTGCGGCTCAACCCACTCTCACATTTGTGGCCCGTCAATACGGTGAGGCATGGAATAAGCCGTTTGTGGCTGTCTATGAACCTTCTTCTGTCAGCGAGCCGGGAAGTATCATGTCGGTGTCCTATCCGGAAGTGAAGGGTGGCAATGAGGCAACTCGTGCTTTGGAAATAAGACTTAAAGATGGCAGCAAGGACCATGTCATAGTTTCCGATAGCAACGATGTAGATTGCATTTCCGGAAAGATGTCATCACGTGCCTCCTACTCCTTTTGGAGAGACGGCAAAAAGGGGAATGATATGGCTTTCATAGGCAATGGGGTATCTCTTTCAGCCCCCGGAATAAAAATTCGGGCCGACAGACCCTGCGATGTGCTTGTAAGGAAGGAAAACGGGGTGTGGAAATACACATCTTCCGCCGACTTCCGGCTTTCTGTCGGCGGAAAACAATATAATCTTCCCGCTGCGGAATCATTCACAGTAATCGGACAATAAAAAAGTAATAAAATTCAACTTTCGCAAGCGAAAGTTGAGGTTTATAGGTTTATGGTTTATAGGTTTATTTTGTCTGTGACTTGCCAGTTCATAATCAAAGAACGAAATTGGTCAAATAATTATCTATAACTTCCATCAAAATACCGATAAAATAAACCCATAAACATATAAACCTATAAACTTTAAGTTGAGCTTGCGAAACTTAAGTAATAAAATATGAAGAAATTGATTGTATCAGTCCTTTTGGGCTGTGCGTTGAATGCAGCTGCCGACCGTACAGTGGATGCTTCGGTCAAGGGTGAGCATTTCGACCATTATTGGAGTGTGGGAGTCGGTGCCGGACGTGTCAACGAGGGTCTCCGCTCAAGTTGGCATGAACATCTAAAGATGGCCAAAGATCACTGTGGATTTAAATTCGTGCGAATGCATGGACTATTCTGCGACGACATGTGCATCTATTTCGAAAAACCAGATGGCAAGGTGTCTTACAACTGGCAATATGTCGATGATGTATATGACCGTATGCTTGCTCTCGGTGTACGCCCCTTTGTGGAATTGTCATTCTTCCCGACAGGAATAGCGGCCGATGGCAGCAAGACACAGATGTGGTATCGCAACAATGTCACTCCCGACGTGGACAGATATGGCAAATGGCATGATCTTGTGGCTGCTTTCACGCAGCATCTCGTGGACCGCTACGGCATAGACGAGGTGTCGCAATGGTACTTTGAAGTTTGGAACGAGCCTAATCTCGCAGGCTTTTTCGATGGCAACAAGAGCGATTATCTGAAAATGTATAAGGTTTCGGCAGATGCCGTGAAGTCGGTGGATTCAAGACTTCGCGTGGGCGGTCCCGCTACCAGCAACTTCATAGCCGACAACAGGCACGACGGCGAGAGAATGGACTATTCCAAATCTCGCTTTTATTCACAGAATGAAATCAACAAGCAGCAATGGAAGGGTATCTGGATTGAGGAATTCCTCAAATTCTGCGAAAAGGAAAATCTCCCTGTTGATTTCGTATCGACTCATCCGTATCCAACCGATTATGCACTTGACCCTGACACAAAAAAAGGAAAGGATGCCATAAGATATGTCAATTCGCTTAAAGATGATATCGACTGGCTACGTAAGGTTTTGGCCAAAAGCAAATATCCTGATGCAGAGATTCACCTGACAGAGTGGAGCACAAGCCCCAACAGCCGAGACCGGATGCACGATGTGCTTCCTCCGGCTGCATATATCATGAAGACTAACCTGGAATGTGTGGGACTTGCAAATTCCCTTATGTATTGGACCTTTACTGATGTGTTTGAGGAAAAAGGTGGTGGCGAGACTCCATTTCACGGAGGATTTGGTATGATCAATTATCAGGGACTTGTGAAACCAACCTTTCATGCCTACCGCATGATGAACATGCTTGGCGATGAGAAACTTTATTATTCCGACCCCCTGTTTGTCAGCCGTCACTCTGATTCCGGTAAGATCACTGCCCTCGCTTTCAATTATCCTGATGAATATATTGAGTCTGTGCCGTCTGCGAGAAATTTCGGCAACTACATGAATGCAAGCGACCGGAATGTGGATGTCTCTATTGTAAATCTCAAGCCAAATGCCACTTTCACCGTTGAGATTCTCGACAATGAGAATGGAAATGTTTTTGAGGAATACAAAAACATTGGCAGTCCGCGTTCTCTCTCCATGTCTGAGACTCAGCATTTAAAAGACAAGGCATGGGCAACTAAGAAACTCACACTGAAAGCGGATGACAAAGGAAAGCTCGACATAAAATACGTGCTTTCTCCCTGGAGCTGCATGGTGATTAACGAAATTTGACCATAATTTTATGAAACGGATTTTTAAAGACATGAAAAAAATTACAGGATACGCCGTTTTGGCCGTTATCTTGACCTTTGGATGCCTGAGGGTTAATGCCGAGCGGCAATTCGTTCATCCGGGTTGCACCTACACTCAGGGTCAGATCGACAGAATGAGAGCCATGGTAGAGGCTAAGGTTGAGCCATACTACACCACTTTCCTGAAACTGAAGGAGTCGGATTATTCAAGACTCGACCGCAATGTCACCGACAGAGGCACCTTTATCAGGGAAAATCAGTTTAACGGCACCGTAGGGGTGGACGGACGGTGTGCTCACGACCTTGCCCTGCTGTGGAAATTGACCGATGACCGGAGATATGCCGACAAAGCCGTAGAATATCTTAACGCCAACAGCCATTACACCAACACTTCTTCGCGTGGCACAGGTCCTCTCGACAACGGCAAGATAAATCTTCTTATAGAAGCTGCCGAGCTGCTTCGTGACTACGACGGATGGGCAGCGGAAGACCAGCAGCGGTTCAAGGATATGCTGACATATCCATATTATTCCACCACAGAGGATCTTTTCGAAAAGTTCGCAAGCATCGATGAGTCTAAGAATGGTATCACTTTCTATTGGAACATCTACAATGGAGATGCCGGAAGATTTGGCAACCAGGGAATTTTCGCAATGCTCGCCATGATGACCATGGGCATATATCTCGACAATGAGGTGATGTATGAACGCGCGCTCCGTTATCTTTCTGGATTGCCTCACCGTCCCGATGATCTACCGTACGTATCCGGTCCTCCCGTCACGAGTAAGAAACCCATTAAGACAAGTGAATATCAGCTTGATTATTCACTCGACGGAAGAAAAAGCGATATTGAAGACTATGGCTATGACGAGCAACTGCAATATTATTTCTTCCCTAATGGTCAGTGTCAGGAATCATCACGCGACCAAGGACATACAATCGGTGGAGTACACAAATATATTGAGGTGGCCGAGATAGCTTGGAATCAGGGCGACAGAATGTATTCTTTGCTCGACAACCGTCTGTTGAAGGGAATCGAGTTCAACTACAGATACAACCTAAGTTTCTTCCAGTCTTATCCAGATCAGCCCGAACCCTGGGAACCTGCAGGCTACACCTCCAACTGGGATGAGGTTACACTCGAAAACAACATGTATCTTCAGACCCGCTTCCGCAGTGGACGCTGGGAGTCGGTCAAACCCTGCCCTGATGAGCGCGGCTCCATCAGCAACGTCGGTTCTCGTGAGTCGGCTTACGCACACTATCTGATACGTGCCGGCGAACCTGATGAAAACACACTGTGGCTGCGCCGCACACATGACTATACCATGGAAAAGTATGGTTATGAGACATGGGGAGCATCTCCAAACTGGTATTATGAATGGAATGGCTGGGGCACTCTGACCAAAACTCTTGGCACATGGATGGCCGGTGACCCGGTGACTTATAAGAATGGTTTACGCGAATCAGGGATACACTCTCTTCCAGGCAGTTTTGCCGCTGCTGACTATGACTACTACAATATCAGCGAAGATGGCGAAGGCCATACCTATCACAAACTGTCGGCAGCCCAACCCTCCGCTTATCGTCCGGATGGTGGTGTGGCTCTTGTATTGGCAGATGACAAATGGGTTGTGACCGATACCAAACCGGGCGAGTGGATGAACTACACGGTGAGTTGTCCGTTGGGGGAATCCTACGATGTTTACATTACTTATCGGTGTAAATCCGCATCCACAGTTGGCGTGGCTGTCTCCGGCGGTGACATACTGTCGGCAGAGATGCCTTCATCCGAATCATTTGTCGAAAAAAGAATCGGCTCGGTCTTTTTCCCTGCAGGTGCTTCAGTGATCCGTCTGTATGTGGATGAGCCTGGCGATGGGCTTGAAATAGAATCCATAAGAGTGGCCTTCAATTCTGAGGCCACTCCCAAAGTGGATTTTTACGGATATCTTGATTCCAAAGAAAAAAAATTTGTGGCCGACTGGAATTTCTCAGGTGTTGTGGCACGTGATGTCTGTCTGGTACGTACCGCCGCAGATGGCACTGAAGAGATTGTGTCTTCAGAAAACAGATTTGGTCATTATGAAGACTCTTCCATAAGTGGAGATGTCCCTTCTTACAGCTATTTTATAAGATATTCTGACGGCGAAGCCGCGTATGAAAGCGAGCCTGTCTTTATAGAATGGGGTAAACTTGACGATTCTTTTGCCAATGAAGATGTGGCTGAATGGAAAGTGTTGTCGGGTAATGGTGAAGGTTCTTTTGCCAATTCTGCCTATGATGTCACTCTGTCCTCATCGGGAGCTGCCCGCGTAAGCCGCAACTGGGCGTTTCCTTTCCATGCCGGTAATTTCCCTATTCTCGCTTTTCGCATGAATCGTGCCGACGGGGTCACAATGTCGCTTTATTCAGGTTCAAATTCCTGGAACAATGCCTACGATACATTTGATGGCAGAATTGGCGATGATGTGTATTACTACAATCTACATACCGGGTCTTTCCAGTCTTCAAAAGGGGTCACAAAAACAGAATTCGCTTCAGATGCCACGACTTCAGTTCCATTGCAATTGCGTTTTGCGGGACCTGCCCGTTCGGATGTCTCAATGCGTTGGATTGCCACATTCAAGGACATTTCAGATCTTCAGGCCTACGTTGACGCTGACAATTCGGCTGTGCAATCGGTTGCGGCAGATGACATATATCCCTCCGGAATATACAACCTTATGGGTGTCTTCTGCGGATATGACACAAACACTCTTCCGGCGGGAATTTATTTGATGAATGGGAAAAAGGTTTATATCCATGACTAAAGCAGGGAAATATTGGTCGATAATCTTGTTATGCTGTGTATTTGGAATTTCCAAGGCCCAGCACCCCGCCACGGGTTGCTACTGGGAATGGATGAACGGCAACATCTCAAAAGAGGGCATCACCAAGGATCTGGAATATATGAAGGATGCCGGCATTGAGTCGGCATTCATTTTCGACACATGGATCGGTGTGCAACGGGGACCGGTGGATTACGGTAGCAGGGAATGGATTGAGGCTGTAAAGCACGCATGCAAAGAGGCCGGGAGACTCGGGATTGTACTTGGACTACACAATTCGCCGGGATATACTGCCATGGGAGGACCATGGATTGCTCCGGAGGAGTCCATGAAAGAACTTACCTGGAGCGTCTCCAACAAAAAGAATCCTCCTCTGCCTTATCACAAGCATGGATTCTACAAAGATATCTTCACCCAGACCACCACTTGCGACGATGAGATGCAGGACATCAACACGCGCCTTAACGAGGGTGAGTCTTTTGTACTCAAACTGAAGAGGGAAAAGCCGGTGGTCGGATTTAACATCTGGCGCGGAGAACGTGAGACTCCCCTTGATCCTTTCGATGGCCCTCGCGACTACGCACCTAAATTGAAAGTGGAGGCAAGCACCGACGGCATAAACTGGACCGAGCTGGGCACCGCCTCAGGCAGAGCCTTGAAAAAGCGAGACATTCCAATTCACTTCAAGTGCAAAGAGACAAAATGCAAATACCTTAGGTTGACTTCCAACAGGGGTACGAATCTGAGAAACATCGAGATTCTGACTGCTCCGGGCAGTGGTAAGACATATAGGCGTATCGGCTACACCACAAATGGAGAAACAGTGACAGCTGCATCTGAGTCGGGTATCGGTCTGGAAGTGGATAAGTTGTCAAGAAAAGGAGTGCAGGCCCATTTTGACAAGTTTCTCGGACCTTTGCTTGAGGAACTGAAGGAATATTGCGGCAATACACTTGCCTATATTCTACTCGACAGCTGGGAAGCGGGAGGTCAGGACTATACAGAGTCGCTTGGTGCGCAATATCTGATTTCGAGTGAAGGCAACGACTTCCTCACCGGTGGGATAGGGAAAGTCACAAAGACAAAACAGGATCTTTTCATGTCGGAATTTGTGGCGCCGCTAAAAGAATTGATCAAACCATACGGCCTCAAACTGGCCGGCGAACCATACGGAAATGGCGATTTCGACAGGAAAGAATACGCATATTCTTTGGATCTGCCTATGAGCGAATATTGGGCAAGATGTCATTATGGGTCCATCGACCGCCCGTTTTTTGTATCCAGATACGGACATTCCGCAGGACGCGACATAATCGGATGCGAATCTTTCACGGCATACCCCGGTGACGCTGATATAGAGCCGGTCCTGTCTAATTTCCGGACGGATATCGACAAACTGTGTGATGCCGGTGTGAATTATTTCGTCTTCCACTGCGTGGCTCACCAATATGATGATTCCGCTCCGGTCACAATGGGACCTTTCGGGACAAGATTTGATCGTCTTCATGCCAATGTTGACTCGGTGAAGGCAATCACAGACTATATTCGCGACAGAATCGACCTTCAGAAAAAGCGTGTCACGTTTGATTATGCGACGGGGGAAAAGGGACGACGCGCATACCTACGGTTGCCAAGGGGCAAGAAAAACGTAAATGCCATATTATATTGTCATCAGAACATGACCGAGGAGGTGCTTTTCCGCAGTAAGGATTTCTGCGAGAGGATGGACAGCCTTGGAGTAGCCATGGCATTCGTACAGAAGGGTTCCCACAACTGGGATGTGGAGAGTGGCTGCCAACAACGATTTGACAGCATCATTGCTGACTTCGCCAAAGGCTCTGAACATCCGGAGATTCTGAACGCTCCGGTGATTCCCTTCGGACATTCGGCTCAGGCCACTTTTCCTTGGAATTTCGCTGCATGGAATCCCGACAGGACTCTATGTGTGATTTCATATCATGGCGATGCACCCCGCACAAATCTTTGCGGATATGGCGGTGCCAATGTGGAGTGGGGACGCAACCGCAACATCGACGGGATTCCCGGACTTATGATTGAGGGGGAATATGAATGGTGGGAAGGGCGTGTCCGTCCGGCCCTCGCTTTCAAGATGATGTATCCCGACAGCCGGATATCGTTTCTGTGCGATGCCGGACGCGGTCATTTCGACCTCTGCCCCGCAACAATGGAATATATAGCCGACTTTATCGGAAAATCTCTTGAGAATCCGCGACCGGAGAATGGTGTGTATTATTCACGCTGGTATGAGGATGGTTCCGAAAGCATGGACCTTCACGACTGCTTCTGGTATCACGACAATGATATGGTCAATAAGACTAAGGAGAGATATGCGGAAACTCGCGGGAAAAAGATGCAATATCTTAACGCCAAGGTCAATGGGGAAATATTGGTGTATAATCCGGATTCCCACGTCAAGATGAATATAAATGCAACCGGCGATGAATTCATGGTGGAACCATATTTTTGCGATGAAGCCCGTTTGCACGCAAGTGATAGCCATGCGGCAGTAAAGCCGAAAGTGACACTGATATCCGGACCTGCTATCCAGACAGGGGAATATACTTTTATAAAGGACCCCGACTATTTCGGTGAAGACCCAAACCGCATGTGGACCGGCATTACCTTGTGTATAGAGGCCGAAGGAGATTCGGAATACAAACCCGCCGTCCAGGAACTTGTGATTCATTAGTAAGAATTTAAGTAAAAAATGTCATGAAGAATGTATCTGTAGCTTCACTGCTTATTGCAGGTCTGCTTTCCGCCTGCCACACTCACGACAGGGCTGAGATTTCATTTATGTTGGATGCAGACCCTTCCGAATGCAATAGGATTGTAGAGATTCGGGCTGACTCGGTTCTCGATGTCATTGGTTCTGAATATTGTTATGTCACAGATGAGTACGGCAATGAGTTGCCATCACAGATCACATACGACAACCATTTGATTTTCCAATTGCCCGACAGCGTGAGTGGCCGTATGAGTTATTTCATTCATCCTGCTGACACAGTGCATAGCTATGAAGCAGCGGTGGCAGGACGACTCTATCCGGAGCGTGCTGATGATGTGGCATGGGAGAATGAGATTGTGGGATTCAGAATCTATGGCCCCGCCACTCAGGCAAAGGGAGAGGAATCATACGGCTATGACATCTTTTTCAAATATCCTGATAAGGGACTTGTTCTGGAACGACTTTATGAGCCTGAGACTAACCCGGCCACATGGGAGAAACACGATTCACTCGCTGCTATTGACCCTCGTCTTGCCGAAGAGTTTGTGAAGACGTTTTCTTATCATCTTGATCATGGGCTTGGAATGGATTGCTATGCTGTAGGACCAACGCTCGGGGCAGGAGTGGCGGCATTGCTCGACAATGACTCAATAAGTTTTCCCTGGTGCTACTCCAAGGCGGAGGTGCTCGACAATGGCCCGATCCGGTTCTCGGTAGCTCTTGATTTCGCCCCGCGTGTGGTTGGCAATGACACAATAACGGAACGCCGCATCATATCGCTCGATTCAGGTTCGCATCTCAATAGATGCACCGTTTGGTTCGACGGCTTATCCACAGAAAAAGACATTGCAGTAGGTTTCCCCCTGCGTGATGAATCCGATGTGGTAGCGGATACCAAGAAAGGGATTTTGGCTTATGCCGACCCTACTCAGGGGCCCGACAACGGAAAGGCTCTTCTTGGACTCGTAACAGACAGACAAGACTCTGAATATATTGTGAAAGAAGGACATGCCTTGTTGAAGTGCAAACTGCAACCACATCAGAGATTCACCTACAGATGGGGATTTGCTTGGGACCGCACCGATATCAAGGATATGACGACCTGGGAAAGCATACTTTCCTCTTACACTGAATAAAATCCTCGCCCGCAAGGCGGGGATTTTTATTTTCACATACACAAATTAAAAATTTTTGATTATGGCTAATTGCAGATTCAGACTTTTTTTGTAATTTTGCAGTGTAAAACACGGGTTACCGTAGAAAGTGGAAAAATTTGGCTGCTTGCGACCACTGAAAAAAATGCTAAAACTGCATGGTTTGGTCTGCATCAATGATGCAAGCTGGAATCGGATGTGTGGCATTTTGAGCGCAAGCCCGAAATGCTTTTTTTATTTATCACCCCGATATCTCCGGGACCTCTGATTTCTATGATAAAAATAAAAATACTATAACAATGAGCTATCTATTCACATCTGAATCAGTGTCTGAAGGACACCCCGACAAAATCGCCGACCAGATCTCCGATGCTCTGCTCGACGAATTCCTCGCACGCGACCCCAAAAGCCACACCGGCATCGAGTCGCTTGTCACCACCGGACAGGTTGTCATTGCCGGAGAGGTGACTTCAGAAGCATATATCGACATTCACAATGTTGTCAGGACTCTTATTGACAAAATAGGCTACAATAGAGGCGCTTATCGCTTCGACGGGGACAGCTGCGGCATCCTTAATGCAATCCATGAGCAGAGTGCCGACATTGCCCAGGGTGTAAACCGTGAAGTTGAAGAGGCGCAAGGTGCCGGCGACCAGGGCATGATGTTCGGATATGCGGTAAACGAAACTGAAAACTATATGCCCCTCACTCTCGACCTTGCCCATAACTTTGTCAGCGAACTTGCTGATATTCGCCGTGAAGGCAAAGTGATGACCTATCTGAGGAAAGGTAAGGAAGTGACTTATCTTCGACCTGACTCCAAAAGCCAGGTGACAGTGGAATACGACGACAACAATAAGCCTGTCAGGGTGCATACCCTCGTTATCTCCACCCAGCATGACGAATTTGTATTACCCGCCGACGAGTCAAAAGAGGAAATAAAGAGAGCTGAGGAAGAAATGCTTGCACGTATCAAAAAAGATGTAAAAGAAATCCTTATCCCACGTGTGCTTGCTAAGCTGCCGGAAAAGACCCGCGCACTTTTTGACGACAAAATGATACTTCACGTGAATCCGACAGGTAAATTCGTTCTCGGCGGTCCTCATGCAGATACCGGTTTGACCGGCCGCAAGATTATTGTTGACACTTACGGAGGCCGTGGTGCACATGGCGGTGGTGCTTTCTCAGGCAAGGATCCATCCAAGGTGGATAGAAGTGCCGCTTACGCATGTCGCCACATCGCCAAAAATCTTGTGGCTGCCGGGGTCGCAGATGAGGCTCTCGTTCAGGTAGCATACGCCATAGGTGAGGCCAATCCCGTCAGTCTTTGCATAAACACTAATGGCACCGCCAAGGTGAATATGACCGATGCTCAGATTGCAAATGTGGTGAAGGAACTGTTTGATATGCGCCCGAAAGCCATCGAACGTCGTCTCGGACTGCGCGAACCCATCTATCTTGAGACTGCAGCCTATGGTCACGTGGGAAGAAAACCTGTGAAGGTGACAAAAACTTTCAAGTCAAGATATGAAGACGCGGCGATAGAAAAGGAAGTGGAACTCTTCACATGGGAGAAACTTGACGCTGTGGATGCCATAAAAGGGGCGTTCTCATTAAACTGAACAGCACATTAATCATGATGATAACAAAAAACTTGCACAATTTGCAAGTTTTTTGTACTTTTGCAAGTTGAAAGGGAATAGGACTGGCCTAAGCAAACTTAAACAGTATGGATATTTCATATAAATGGCTTAAACGCTATATAGAATTCAGTGAGTCGCCCAAGCAGTTGGCGGCTGTGTTCACTTCCACAGGTCTCGAATGCGACCAAATAGAAGAAGTGGAGTCTATCCGCGGAGGATTGCGCGGTCTGAAGATTGGCAAGGTGCTCACTTGTGACCCCCACCCTGATTCTGACCACATGCACGTGACCACGGTAGATGTTGGTGCTGATGCGCCCCTTCAGATTGTATGTGGCGCACCAAATGTAGCTGCCGGACAGACCGTGGTTGTGGCTACAATCGGCACTGTACTTTACGACGGCGACAAGGAATTCACCATCAAAAAAGGCAAACTTCGCGGTGTCGAGTCGCTCGGCATGATTTGTGCGGAAGACGAAATAGGGCTCGGCAATGACCATAATGGAATCATGGTGCTTCCTGATGGAGTGCAACCCGGCACCGACGCGGCCGAATATTTCCATGTGGAGAGCGACTATCGCCTGGAAGTGGAACTGACCCCAAACCGGGTGGATGCCGCCAGCCACTATGGATGCGCCCGCGACCTCAAGGCCTATCAGTGGTGCAGAATTCTTGAAAGCGGCGAAAAAGGAGTGGAATTGCCCGAAATAAAGATGCCTGACGTATCCTCATTCTCCATCGATAAAACAGAAGGCGCAGCCACTATCGAAGTGGAGGACCGACAGGGCTGTCCGCGCTACACTGGCGTGACAATACGTGGCGTGAAGGTAGGCGAATCGCCCGAATGGCTCCGCAACCTTCTTGTGGCAGCAGGCCAAAGACCAATCAACTCTATAGTGGATATCACCAATTTTGTATTGCTCGGAATAGGCCAGCCGCTCCATTGCTTCGACCTGAACAAGGTGGAAGGAGAAAAGATTGTGGTGCGCACTTGCCCCACAGGCACGAAATTCACAACACTCGATGAGGTCGAACGCACGCTCGACGAGAAGGACCTTATGATTTGCGATGCCGCCAAACCCCTGTGTATCGCCGGAGTCTTCGGCGGTCTTCATTCAGGAGTGACGGAATCCACCACGGATGTCTTCATCGAGAGTGCCTATTTCAATCCAACACGCATACGACGCACCGCCCGACGCCATGGTCTGAGTACCGACGCATCGTTCAGATATGAACGCGGCACAGACCCGAATGTCTGTGTGTATGCTGCCAAACTTGCCGCTGTCCTTATCCGCGAGATAGCAGGAGGAGAAATCTGTGGCGATGTGACGGATATATATCCAGAAAAGGTAGCTCCGGTGGAAATGGACTTCTCTCTTAAATATTGCTGCGGTCTGATCGGCAAGGAGATTTCCAAGGATATGATAACAGGAATACTCCGTGCGCTTGAATTTGGAGTGGATGAGACTGCAGATGCCGATGTGCTTCACTTGAGTGTGCCCACATATCGTGTGGATGTGACCCGCCCATGCGATGTGGTGGAGGAAATTCTCCGCATTTATGGATACAACAATGTGGAATTCGGCACAGAGATGCACGCCAACCTGTCGAAGCGCACCGCAATTGACGAAGCCTACACATTACAACAGGTGATCAGCAACGACCTAACGGGACGTGGCTTCCGGGAGATTATGAACAACTCCCTGTCGGCAGTGAAATACTATGACGGCAATGCCGATTTCCCGCTTGAAAACTCAGTGAAGGTGATGAACCCTCTGAGCCAGGACTTGGGAGTGATGCGCCAGACCCTGCTTTTTGGCGGTCTGGAAAGCGTTGCCCACAATGTCAACCGCAAGGCATCCGACCTCAA
Source organism: Muribaculum sp. (assembly GCA_023667055.1). Lineage (GTDB taxonomy): Bacteria > Bacteroidota > Bacteroidia > Bacteroidales > Muribaculaceae > Lepagella. The sequence continues at coordinate 19,804 of JAMPAV010000006.1, forward strand.
GCTCTATGAGTTCGGAAATGTTTATGCGTTTGACCCTGCAAAAGAGAAGACTGAGGAAAAACCGCTTGCCCAGTATTCAGAACATGCTGAACTTGCACTGTGGATGACCGGCAACCTGCAGGAGGCTTCCTGGAACAAGAAGGCTGAGGAATCCACGGTGTTTGACCTTAAAGCCGAGGTGCTTGACATTCTGGCCAAGGCCGGAGTCGGGCTATCGGCACTGAAGATGACGCAGGGAGCCGACGAGACATTCAGTGTGAAACTTGATATCGCCCACAAGAGTGGCAAGCCACTTGCAGTGCTTGGTATCCTCAGCCGCAAGACGCTTAAGATAATGGATATCGACCAGGAGGTATGCTATGCTGCAATCAACTGGGATTATCTCTGCAAACTTGCCTCAAAATATGAAACTCTATTTGCGCCATTAGACAAGACCCTTCCGGTGCGCCGTGACCTCGCATTGCTGCTTGACACTGCAATTCAATTTGCAGCAGTTGAAGCCTGTGCACGCAAAGCCGGGGGAAAACTGCTGCGTGACGTGCGGCTATTCGATGTGTATGAAGGCAAGAATCTTCCACAGGGCAAGAAATCATACGCAGTGGCATTCACGATTCAGGACCCGGAGAACACACTCAAGGACAAGCAGATTGATGGCGTGATGGACAAGATCATAAAATCGCTTGAAAAGGAACTCGGGGCTTCTCTCCGATAACCGTACGCAAAAAGATTACTACAAAATACAAACATATAAACCTATCAACCTTAAGTTTCGCAATAAAGCGAAATTTAAATATACAAAAATATGGGAAGAGCATTTGAATTCCGAAAAGCCCGCAAGCTAAAACGCTGGGGCAACATGTCAAGAACATTCACTCGTATCGGTAAGGAAATCACAATAGCTGTGAAAGCCGGCGGTCCGGACCCCGACATGAACCCGCGTCTGCGTATGCTCATGCACAACGCAAAGGCTGCAAACATGCCCAAGGACACAATCGAACGTGCCATAAAGAAAGCCACCGACAAGGATGCCTCCGACTATAAGGAGATTGTATATGAAGGATACGGCCCCCACGGAATCGCAATTGTAGTGGAAACTGCAACTGACAATAACCAGCGCACAGTGGCCAACGTGCGCAGTTATTTCACCAAACATGGCGGTTCCCTCGGCACTCAGGGTTCCCTGTCGTTCTTGTTCGACCACAAGAGTGTATTCCATGTCAAGCCCAATCCAGACACCAGCCTTGAAGACTTCGAACTCGAACTCATGGATCTTGATGCAGAACTCGAGGCTGAAGAAGAGGAATGGCTTGTATATGGGGCTTTCGACCAATTCAACAACATACAGAAATTCCTTGAAGGCTCAGGCCTTGAAATCGTAAGCGCCGAATTTGAGAGAATACCGACCGACTATAAGGAAGTGACTCCCGAACAGCGTGAAAGTATTGAAAAACTTCTCGAACGTTTCGAAGACGATGATGATGTGCAGAACGTCTTCCACAACATGAAGGAAGCTGACGAAGAATAATACCGCATCTGATGAATTATTTCATAAAATTATTTCTCTTAGCGGTGGCTGTGGTCACCGCTATTCCATCTTATGGAGTCACGGACAAAGAGATGGAGCAGGCCCGGACCATGGCGGCAAAGCATTATCTGCGATATGCCAACAATGGATCGGACTATCTCGATAAACTTAATCCAACCTCCATGAGCGAACTCACCAAGTCGCTGAAAAGCAAGGAACTTGACAATATTAAGAGTTTCAACGCGGTATCAGTGCCTAAGGACTACGCCTCCTGGGATAAAGCAAAAATGGTGGAATATTGGAGCAAAACTTTTTTCAAATCTTCCGGTCTGAAAGAGGATGGCAAGAAATGCCTTGGCATCCTGGCAAAAAACCTCGGCAAAATTCAGGTGTCGGCAAAGGCTCCGGCATCCGCTCCTGAAAAAAGTGCCCCGGAAACCGGCCAGTCTGCCGCCCCGGCCGCCGATACCGACACTAATGCTCCATCTGAAAAACCGACATCCCCTGACGTGGCCGGCGTATCCGACACTCCGGAGAATCCGGACACACCTGAAATTCCTGAGGTCGCTGAGGCTCAGGATTCTCAAGTGGATGTTGAAGAGGAGCGTCCGCAAAAATCAAGTGGCACCGGATGGTATGTGGCTATTCTCATCATTCTCGTAGGTGTTGTCGTATGGCTCGTGATGTATGCCCAGAAAAGCATGAAGGAGACAGGCCTTGTTGTGGCCGACCGTAAGAACAGCGAAAAGGAGATACGCGAGGCAAAGAAATCGGCAAAGGAAGAGGTAAATAAACTTCGTGAGCAATATGCCGCTTCCATTTCAGCCAAAAATGAGGAAATAAAGCAACTGCGCGATAAATGCGCAACACTTGAATCCAAAGTGCAAGATCTCCGTAAGGAACTTGAAAGGAAGGCCGACCATCGCCCGGCCGTATCACCCGCAAAGAACCAAGTGATGGGGGAACCCGCCCGTCAGACTGTGCTGCCGGCTGTGGTGTATCTCGGATATGTCAATGCAAGAGGGCTTTTTGTGAAGGCTTCGCGAAGCCTGAATGCGGATTCTTCGGTGTATATAATGGATATCCCGGATGGAATGCACGGAACTTTTAAGGTAGTGACTGACGATTCTATTCTTGACAGGCTTCTCTCCGACCCCGCCCAGTGGCTTGAAGGAGGTTGCGAAATCGAGAACCCGGAGGATGCTGATATCGCCACCGAGATTGTCAATATAACTCCGGGTGAGGCAGTCTTTGCCGACAATTCCTGCCGTGTGGTGAAGAAAGCCCTTATCAAATTCATCTAACCGATGAAATTCTCTGATATTTCCGACCGTTATGGTAAGACGGTATTTCTAATTTGCTCCACTCTTGCGGTGATTCTGTTTCTAATGATATCCACCAATCTTGTGAAGCAACTTTCAGCCCAGGAACGGGAAAGGATGAACATCTGGGCTTCCGCCACCGAGAAAATGGCTCAGGCCGACAATAACGCCGATATTGAATTTCTGCTCAACATAATCGCTCAGAACAATTCAATCCCGGTGATGGTCACTGACGGTGACAAAAATATTCTCGACTATCGAAATTTCACGCTCCCCGACCGCATAAGCGATGGGGAGCGTGTGGCTTTTTCCGACCTGACTGAAAAAAACAAGAAATATCTGAAGAAGCGCCTCCGCAATGCCGTAGGCAACAAAAATATGGACGATGCAGTGCGCACTGACCCTCATTTCATAAAGGTTGAGGTTTTTCCCGGTGTGAATCAATATATATATTACGAGGATTCAATTCTGCTCAGACGACTGAGTCTCTATCCATACGTCGAACTCTCGGTGATGCTTGTGCTCGTTCTTATCATATACAGCGCCGTGGTATATGCAAAAAAAGCGGAGCAAAACAGAGTTTGGGTGGGGCTTTCGAAAGAGACAGCACACCAACTTGGCACTCCCATATCATCACTGATGGCATGGACCCAGTATCTTGAGGCTTCAGGCACCGACACCGATGTGACCGCAGAAATCGACAAGGATGTCAAACGCCTTTCTGTGATTGCCGACAGATTCTCAAAAATAGGTTCACGCCCTGATCTGAATCTGGAGTATCTGAATGAGACCGTGGTGTCCTCGCTTGATTATATGAGCAGCAGAATATCAGGAAAGGTGTCGCTGAATTTCCATCTTGGCGAGGACGACTACGGAGTGAGAATCTCTCGCAGCCTTTTTGAATGGGTCATGGAGAATCTGACAAAAAATGCCGTTGACGCCATGTCGGGTGTCGGGGAAATACATATCACGACGGGACGCGACAAAGACAATGTGTGGATTGAATTCCGCGACACAGGCAAGGGAATATCTCGCAAAAATTTCTCTAAGGTATTCAGCCCCGGATTTACCACCAAGCAACGAGGATGGGGACTCGGGCTGACTCTTGTGAAACGTATTATTGAAGAATACCACAACGGACGCATATATGTAAAAGAGTCTGAAATTGGACAAGGCACTACATTCCGCATCGAACTTCCGGGAAATTGACGGGTACGCATTCATTTTAATATTTTAAGTATGGAGCCAATTTTTATTATAGGCTATATGGCCTCAGGCAAAACTACATTGGGAAAGGCACTTGCCAGACGCATGGGACTACAGCACATTGATCTCGACTTTTATATAGAGCAGCGTTTTCACTGTTCGATAAGGGATCTTTTTGCAAAAAAAGGAGAGAATGAATTTCGCAGGATAGAGACTAACATGCTGCATGAGGTGGGGGAATTCTCTGACGTGATAATTTCATGCGGGGGTGGCACGCCATGTTTCTGCGACAACATGGACTATATGAACTCACGTGGCCTGACAGTTTGCCTTAAGACTGACAATGAAGTGATTGCAGACAGAATAGTCCTTGCCGGCGACAAGCGCCCTCTTATGGCGGGTAAAAAAAGGGAAGACATTATGTCCACAATTATTGAGCATCTCGCGGTGCGTGCTCCTTTCTACGACAAATCTCAGATTTTCATATCCGGCAATCGACTTGAGTCAAAATCTCAGATTGCTGATACTGTAGAAGATTTTATACGATCTTACTTCCCGGAATCAAAGAATTGACACACGTGTCGCGGATTCAATCCGCCTTGAAGCCTGAGAAAATGTCTGCCATTTGAAAAATTTTACTTCAGGAATATTGCAGTCTCGTTTTTTTTTGCTAACTTTGCTTTTGCTGACTGCCACGGTGGCATGCAGATTAAAAAAAGAATTGCCATGATTTCAGAAAAAGAGACCACTCTCGATATAGAGCCACTTCTAATGCCGGAAAATCTGACCACCGGCTCCGATTCATTCGATGTTTCCATGCTCGCCAACTACGGTGACACTGATGAAACCCGTGTTCTGCTGACTCCGGAAGCCTGTGGACTTCTCACCTCTTCGGGACTTAAAGTTGCCGTTGAGAAGGGTGCCGGAATCGACATCTCTTTCGGTGATGAGGCATATTCTGATTATGGCGCGGTAATTGTTGACCGCGATAGGGCTTTGACTGCCGACATAGTGCTTTCATTCAGCCCCCTACGCTCTGACGACATACGGAAAATGAATCTCGGAGGGTCTCTTTTGTGCACCATGGCTTCAGGCTTGATCGACAGGGACTCAATCAATGCCCTTCTCGAAATGGGTATCACAATGGGGTGTCTTGACAATATGTACAGCCACAACAACACCCCGGTATTCGCCGACATAATTGACGAAATTGATGGTCGCGCCGCTATTATGTATGCCCAGGAGCATCTTTCATTCCTCGGAGGCGGCAAAGGGGTGCTTCTTGCGAGCGTAGCTGGCATCAACCCCTGCGAAGTGCTTATAATTGGCGATGGGACAGATGTTTATTCAGCAGCAAATGCAGCACTCAACATGGGAGCCCAGGTCACTGTGGTAAACAACGATGTGTCAATGCTGGCAGTGGCTCGCCAGATGTGTGGCGCTCAGGTGCAGACTATCATGATACATCCGCGCGTCCTATACAACAAGGTGAAGTCTGCCGATGTCATTCTTCTCGGGACCACCACAAGACCTTTTGATTTCCCCAAGAATTTGTCGGCAGTGATGAAGGATTCTGCCTATGTGCTCGACTTTAAGGAATCCCACCCATCGGTGTCTGTACCCCGCACTGTCGCCATGGCCATTAGCAACGTCATGGTCAATTTCATCGACGAAATGCGACTGAAAGAAAATTTCGACAGAATGGTCGAAACCAATGAGGGTGTGCAGCAAGGCATCGTAACATACCGTGGCAAACTGGTGGATAAACTGGTCGGAAGCTACACCGGTATGCCGGCGATTGATTTGTCGGTATTGCTTGCGAACAGTAATTGACGAAAACCCGGAAGATGCGTCTCATTCACGTTCTGTCGTCTGTCATGTGGTCGGGGGTGGAGCGATATGCACTCGATATATGTCGCCAGTTTAGAGACTACGGAGATGATGTGCTTGTCGTAAGCCGGGATGCCAGGGCTGTTGATGATGTCTTTAGGCATCATGCTATTCCGGTGCTGTTCGCGCCTCTCGGAGGTTTTTTCTCCTATGATGCCGTGAGGGTTCTTTCCGGAATACTTGCTTCTTCTGATGATTCCACCGTAGTGCATTGTCATTCCACAAGAGATGCTTTCTCCGTTTTGGTGGCACGCTCTCTTTTGTCACGACGCAACATCAAGATAATCCTGACTCGCCATTATGTCAGACGTGGTGGGCGCACTCCTCTTCATAAATATGTATATAGAAACGTTGACGAATTTATTTTTGTATCCGAGGCAGCAAAAAAGGCATTCCTTTCAAGCTGGGGAGCTCGAAGCGTCATGGATGACGACAAAAGACTCAGCGTTTTGCACAACAGCCTGAATATAGATTTACAACCGCTCGTCCCCGAACCAGAGAGAGGAGCGGTGACTGCAATATATCTCGGACGACTCGCACCTTATAAGGGTCTTGAGTTTATAATTGACGCGCTCTCTTCACTCAAGGATATAAAAATGCGCGTGCGGCTTGTGGGAACAGGACATCCGGACTACGTGGATTTCCTGAGAAACAAAGCCACGGCCAATGGTGTCATGCACTTGATAGACTGGCCTCGCCATAAGGAGAATACAGCTGATTTTATTCATGCTTCTCATTTTGGAATTGCCCCTTCCACAGCTCCGGAAGCCTTCGGACTGAGCAACCTTGAGTGCATGTCGGAGGGTAGGCCTGTAATCGTCTCCAACAATGGTGCTCAACCGGAGTATATCTCTGATGGGAAAGAGGGAATACTCGTGCCTCCGTCTAACGCTGACATACTGTCGATTGAAATGCGCCGACTTGCCACTGACCGGAATCTCAGACTCAGACTCGGGGCTAATGCCAGAAGCAGATTTGAATCCCAACTTTCATGGCCTCATTTTATCAAGAATCTTCAGCAAATATATATTCGGCAGATAGAAACACATTAGCATATTCTTGACAACAAAATTCATTTTATTTTAGATTTTTTCTTAAAAATTTGCATATTTAAGAAATTAATATTAGTTTTGCTGCATATTTGGCAACAATATGTATTCACTATAATTATGAGTCTGATTATCCCCAAGAAATACACCAGAAAACTTCTGGCCGAGACCACTGAAGTGGCAATACAGAAAATTAAAGACAATTTTCAGAAAGAACTCGCCAAGGCACTCAACCTGAGAAGAGTCACCGCCCCTCTTTTCGTACTCTCCGGCACCGGCATCAACGACGACCTTAATGGCGTGGAACACCCCGTTTCCTTTTCTATAGAAGCCTTGGGCGGCAAACAGGCCGAAGTGGTCCACTCTCTCGCTAAATGGAAAAGGCTGAAACTTGCAGCATACGACATAGCACCCGGCTACGGACTCTATACCGACATGAATGCCATCAGGACATTTGAGGATCTTGACAATCTTCATTCTTTATACGTGGACCAGTGGGATTGGGAGAAAAGCATCCGAAAAGAAGACAGAAACCTCAATTATCTTAAAGAAACTGTTCTCAAAATTTTCGGAGCAATCAAGAAAATAGAGGCAAACATCTATGAGGAATTCCCGCACATCACCCCTTGGCTTCCCGACACCGTCACTTTCATCCATTCAGAGCAGCTCCTGCTCGAATATCCCGATTTGACACCAAAGGAGAGAGAAGACAGGGCGGCAAAAAGATATGGAGCCGTCTTTATAATCGGCATCGGAGGACCGCTTTCCGATGGAAAACCTCACGATGGGCGAGCTCCTGATTATGACGATTGGATCTCAGATAACGAGGATGGCTATAAAGGACTCAACGGCGACCTGATATTCTGGAACCCCGTATTGGAATCAGGATTTGAACTGTCGTCAATGGGAATCCGCGTAAGTCCGGAGTCATTGGAGGCGCAGCTAAAAGAGAAAAATTGCGAGAACCGAAAGAGCCTTGATTTTCACCGGGCTTTAATTGCCGGAGAACTGCCTTATTCAATCGGCGGAGGCATCGGACAAAGCCGCTTATGCATGTATCTGCTGCAGAAAGCACACATCGGTGAAGTCCAGGCTTCCATCTGGCCTGAGCATCAGATTGAAACTTGCAGAAAAGCGGGAATTGAACTGTTATGATCAGAAGGTGAAGGAGCAGGCGAGACCGGTTTCGGTGTCGGTGGCCACCGGGACAATGGCAAAATCATGTTTCTTGAGATAGGGATGTGTGAAAATCAGCGATGAGGCTGTGCCAATAGCCGCTCCTGCCACCACATCCCACCAATGGTGTTTCTTGCCATATACACGCCCCCACGCTGTGTAGGTCGATAAGGCATACGCCGGAATTGCATATTTCCAACCATATCGTCTGCCAATATATGTAGCTGCAGCAAAAGTGAAAGATGAATGTCCTGAAGGAAATGAATGATGATTGCTGAAATCCGGACGATCTTCCTTCACGGCATACTTAAGAATAAACGTGGCACCGACGGTAGCCGCTGCCGAAAGAGCACCCTCTTTGAGACCTTCCCAATCCTTAAGTATCAGTGTGGTGGCAATAGCAGTAGCAGGCAAAGCCACTAAAATCACATCAGTGGTGGTTCTCACCACTTTTTGTCCATGCGAAGGTGTGAACAGCGACGCATCGCTGCCATCAGCCAAAACGGGCATGGGCAATACCAGCATTATCAGGCTTATCAGCAACTTTTGGAGCGTTCCCACACAATTTGCCTTATATATGTTTGTTCTGTTGTTCGTTTTAGTTGTTCTCATTTGCAAATTTCACCAAAAATATGTAATTTTGTAGTTTGATAGAGGATTATATGGGCTAATTATATAGTATGAACGAAATTTTCGACCCGATAGTTTTCCACAGTGTGGAATATATCATGATAGCACTTGCCGTCATGGTGTTTTTCGCGCTTCACTTCATAAACCCCGGCTATGGCATGTTCTACACCTCTAAATGGGGGCCAACAGTTGGCAACCGTCTCGGATGGATCATCATGGAAGCCCCGGTGCTGGCATCATTGCTCCTAATCTGGCTTTCATCTCCAAGAAGACACGACACGACACTCATCATCATGATTATCCCTATGCTTGTGCATTATATCCAGCGTACATGCATATTTCCCATGCTGATAAAAGGCAAAAACCGTATGCCGCTTGCCATTATACTTTTGGGAATGGTATTCAATGTCACGAACGTGTATCTCATTGGAGGCTGGCTATTCTTTGTATCACCGGAAAACACCTATCCCCTGTCGTGGCTTCACGATCCGAGATTTATCATCGGGGTGCTTACATTCATCTCCGGGATGGCAATCAACATCCATTCCGACCACATCATACGTCATCTCCGCAAACCCGGAGACCGACGACACTACATACCGATGGGCGGCATGTTTAAATATGTATCCTCTGCCAACTACCTTGGCGAAGTCACAGAATGGGTGGGATATGCCATACTCACATGGTCGCTGCCGGGAGTGATATTCGCGCTTTGGACTTTCGCCAATCTTGGACCACGCGCACGATCCACCTACAAACGTTATTCTCAGGAATTTGGCGATGACTTTCTTAAACTGAACCGGAAATACATCATACCCTATATATGGTAACCTCACAGGACAGACTTTTCACCCCCGGAAAGATAGGGCCGGTGGAACTACGCAACCGATCCATACGCAGCGCCGCATTCGAAGGCATGGGACGCGACAACAATCCGACCGACATGCTACGCGACTACCACTGGAGCGTGGCTGAAGGGGGCGTGGGCATGACCACTCTTGCCTACGCCGGCATCAACCGCTCCGCATTATCTTTTGAAACCCAGCTGTGGCTTCGTCCGGAAATAACTGAAGACCTGCGTAAAATCACCGACGGAATCCATGAGCGCGGTGCCAAGGCATCAATTCAGATCGGACACTGCGGCAACATGACGCATATCAAGACAGCCGGCGGCATACCGGTGGGAGCATCCACGGGTTTCAACCTCTACTCCCCCACTATTGTACGAGGCTTGCGCAAGGATGAGCTTAAGCAAATGGCAAAAGACTTCGGAGATGCAGTCCGAACAGCTCGCGAGGCAGGCTTCGACTGTGTGGAAGTCCATGCCGGACACGGCTACCTCATATCACAGTTTCTGTCGCCATATACCAATCACCGCCGCGATGAATTTGGAGGCTCACTCGACAATCGTATGCGCTTCATGCGTATGTGTCTGGAGGAAGTCATGAAAGCAGCCGAAAACGATATGGGCATTTTGGTGAAGACCAATATGCGCGACGGATTCAAAGGCGGATTGGAACTCGACGATTGCATTACAGTGGCAAAAGAAATTGAACAACTCGGAATCCATGCCATAGTGCTAAGCGGCGGCTTTGTCAGCAAAGCACCCATGTACGTGATGCGTGGTGAGATGCCCATCTATACAATGACCCACTACATGAAATTGTGGTGGCTGAAGTACGGAGTAAGGTTGGTGGGCAAATACATGATACCCAAGGAGCCATTCAAACCGCTCTATTTCCTTGAAGATGCGAAGAGATTCCGCAATGAACTCAACATGCCGCTTGTCTATGTAGGCGGTGTGGTAGATGGGGAGTCAATGGATAAGGCCCTGTCGGAAGGATTCGAGTTTGTCCAGATGGGACGTGCCCTGCTTAAAGAACCGGACTTCATCAACCGTCTTGCACGCGAGGCAGGCCATCATTGCGGATGCGAGCACATCAACTATTGCATAGCCAGAATGTACAGTAAGGAGATGGCTTGCCACTGCACAATAGCAGATCTGCCAAGGAAGATACAGAAAGAAATTGAAGAAATACGAGCAAAAGGATGACTAAGGAATTAAGCGGCAAGTGGGCTTTCGTCACGGGCGCCGATGGTGGCATTGGTTTTGAACTTTGTCGCGCCCTTGCCGGGAGAGGATGCTCTATTGTGATGGCCAGCATTACAGTCGAACCTCTCAGAAAAGCAGCCGCAAATATTGAGAATGAATTTTCAGTAGGAGCCATTCCACTGACGGTGGATCTCACCGACGAGAATGCCGTGTCGATAATCGCCGCGTTCCTTCTTAACCGCAATATAGAGATCGATTTCCTTGTGAACAATGCCGGTATTTTCAGTTTCAAGGAACTTGCCGAGACACCGGATGCCAAGATATCATGCTTCATCGACCTTCATGTAAGGGCCACCACCATGTTGTCAACTTATTTTGCTCGCAGGTTTAAGTCGCGAGGATCAGGCAGAATGCTGAATATGTCTTCCATGTCATGTTGGATGCCGATGCCCGGATTGGCAATGTACGCATCCACAAAAGCCTACATCAGGGTGCTTTCGCGTGCATTGCACTATGAATTGAAAGACTACGGAGCCTCAGTGACCGTGGCCACTCCGGGAGGTATAGCCACCGACCTTTTCGGACTTCCCGACAATCTGAAACGTCTTGCACTCCGACTGCATGCAATAGAGGCTCCCGACACATTTGCTGAAAAAGCCGTCAAGGCGATGCTGAAAGGCAAAAAACAATACATCAACGGTTTTATCAACCGTATCGCAATAGTTTTTGTGGCATGTATGCCTACATGTGTCAGAATGCAGATTAAACGACGGCTCCTCGACAAGGGAATCCAAAAGTAATTTTGAATGTTGAATCTTGAATGCTGACTAAAAACAAAAAAGGGATTCCTATTTTCAAATCTCAATATTCCATATATCCGCTGATAGCATTTGCGGTATCGTTGGCGACTTACTGGCTCACTGTAGATCCGGGTGCTTCTTATTGGGACTGTCCGGAATACCTCATCACTGCACTTCGCCTTGAAATAGGTCATCCCCCCGGAAATCCGGGTTGGGCTCTAACCCATCGCTTTGCGTCATGCTTCTTCCCAGCCCCTGCCACCCAAACCCTTGTGGTCAACCTCATGTCGGGACTATTTACTGCTCTATCGGTAATGTTGCTGTGCATTGTCAGCATTTCCATGATGAGATGGATTGCCATTCCATCACGCAGCACAAACACAAAGATTTCTCAATTCTCAAGTCCCAATTCTCAATTCTCAATTCTCAATTCTCAATTCTCAATTCTCAATTCTCAATTCTCAAGTCCCAATTCTCAAGTCTCAATTCTCAATTCCCAATTCTCAATTGGCATAATCTCTCTGGCCGCTTCCCTTTGTTTCGCATGGTCTGATTCCGTATGGTATAGCGCTGTTGAGGCCGAGGTCTATGCCATGTCGCTATTCCTTTCAGCCTTAACAATATGGATGGCTCTCAAATGGGCTTTTTCATTCTCCGCAAGCAGTCGTTCCAGATGGCTGATAGCACTTGCCTACATAATAGGATTTTCACTTGGGGTGCATCAGCTCAATCTCCTTGCCCTCCCTGCCATAGCCCTTATAATGGTGTCCGGAATCCGCAGATGGAAGAGTAATCTTATTGAGAAACGCATTGCCGCATTCATTGCCGGTTGCATAGTGGTGGTTGCCATATTGAAAGGCGTGATGCCGGGTGCAATAGCACTCGCCAAGGCCGCCGATGTATGGGCTGTCAATTCATTCAAATTTCCCTTTTGGTCAGGCGCCATTGCAGTCTGGTCTGTATCCCTCATATCAGTTGTGGTTCTCGCCATATTATTATGTCGTCGTTGGCTCAAGACGGGTGTGGCATTTTGGTGTATTGCCGCTGTTATGACGGGATACTCAATATACATTCTTATCCCAATCCGCGCATGGGCAAATCCACCTGTCAATGAGGGAGACCCTTCAACAATAGGACGGTTTGCAGATTACCTCGACCGCCGACAATATGGAGGAGCCCCCCTTTTCTACGGACGCACACCGGAAAGCCGTGTCATGAGGATGGAAAGGATTTCCGTCAATGAAGAGGGGGATACCGCCTACGATTATTCGTGGAATGCAATGAAAGTGCTCGGTAAGGATATGCACCGCATGATACGTGGCGGACGGATTCCAGAACGTTCAAGATTTCTGACTGATGAAGACCGGACTTTAAACCGAAAAATAAGCAAGGACTCTGCAGGATACGGATATGTTGTGACCGGATTCCGCACGGAACCAATATATACCCCCGAACTCAACATGTTTCTTCCTCGCATCCACTCATCCAATCCAGGCGACAGGACTGCCTATTCAGATTGGACAGGAATGGATTCCACCAATATGGTGAGAGTAAAAATCTCGCAGGCCATCGACAGCCTTGGCAATCCGGTTGCCATTCGCAACTCCGCCGGACAACCTGTCGAGAAATATGCACTTCGCCCCACCTACATTCAGTCGCTTTCCTATATGTTGGGTTATCAGATCGGTTATATGTATCTTAGATACCTGATGTGGAACTTCAGCGGACGACAAAACGACATACCTGCATCCGGAGAAATTGACCATGGCAACTTCATCACAGGCATTCCGATTGCCGACAACCTCATGCTCGGCGACCAATCTGCACTTCCCGATGAAATGGGCAAGCACAACAAAGGGCACAACGTGTATTGGATGATTCCGTTCATTATCGGGCTGATCGGCATAGTATGGCTTTTTGCAGGCAAAGGGAATGGTCTTTCAATACGCAACATGAGGAGTGCCGCATGGTATTCCCTTGCACTATTCATCATGACAGGGATTGCGATAGTGGTATATCTGAACCAGACACCGGGTGAACCACGTGAACGTGACTATACTTTCCTTGGCAGTTATTGGGCTTTCTCCCTTTGGATTGCATTCGGCATGTTGTGGATTGTACGTTTGGCAAAAAAAAGATGGCAACGTGCTTTGGCCATGATCCTTGTATGCGCTCTGCCGGTATGGATGCTTGCTGAGAACCTTGATGACCATGACCGCAGCGGAAGAAGCGCGACACTCGATTATGCCTCCAACCTTCTTGAATCGCTTGACAAGGATGCAATCTTGTTTGTGGATGGCGACAATTATGTCTTCCCTCTGTGGTATGCACAGGAAGTGATGGGAATCAGGCCGGATGTATCGGTAGTCTGCAACTCATTCCTTGCATGCGATTGGTATCTGCCGCAACTGATGACTCCCCGTGAAGGCAACGAGGGGATAGCAATGACCGCCACTGAAGGTGATGTGGCGCTTGGGAACTACAATCTTATAAGATTTCCGCGGCTTGACACCGACACCATAGATGCAACCGAAGAATTACGCGCCCTCTACAGCAATTATTCCGCCACCCCTTCTTTCCAAAACCGCTGGCTGCGGATGGGCAGGGATTCTACCGACAGGTGGATTTTCGACATATTGTCAGTCCCCGGGAAAAACGCCGGCTCAATTGGGGGACTTCGCGAGTTGGCAGTCATCGATATAATCGCAACCAATGCAGCCTCACGCTATCCGCGTCCGATTTACTGGCAACAGAGCCTTGGCAAGAACAAATACAACGGTTTCTTCCCATACACAAGGCAAGCCCTTTACACAAGAAAGTTAATGCCCCTTGCCCCTGACTCCTCCATTCTGATTGAGGAATCCCTGAATGCACTCCCACGTCTTAAATGGGGAGGCATCGACCGCATGAAGTATCCGGGGCCGGATGTCTCTTCGCAAGCGGAGCTCCAGCGTGCCTCACTCATACGGCTGGCAGAATCACTCGCAAAGGAAGGTAGTCATGATCTTGCATTGCACATGGCCCGAATGGCTATGATACGCTATCCTTCAAGTGTAATACCCTACGGCATACGCCAGCATATCGACAGCGCATATTTTGAGGTCCGGAGTCTTGCTGCCATTCTGATGGAATCCGGCACCGCACTCGGCGACTCTGCTGCCATTGCTGAATCAAAGCATATAAGCCAGACAGATTCTCTTCGCACAAGATCATATCTCCGCTATCGCCAAGCCATTCCCGCCTCGCGCCGCTCCGCCATCTCCCCCACCTCCAACAATCATTCCATCCGCCGCTGATCCTCGGCCAAGGACCCATATCATAAAATTTCAGGGTTGCCGGGCCTTACCTACCTGAGCCGAACAGCCATGAAGCAAGAAAGGGAGAACTGCGAAGAACCGCACTTATCAACATGCAGAGCACCACAACAAGGGCTGAAATCGTAAGTCCTATGGTAAGCATAGCAAGTATGTTGTTGCCGGAGCCGGTGGAAAGGAATCCTTTCATGAAGCTTAGGTTAGGTATGAAGAAATAGTGGAGATAATAGATGTCGAGGGTGCGGCTCCCCACCTTGCACATCACATTGCTTACCCCATGATTTCCGTCAAACCAATCCCGATAACTTCGGAATGCCACAAGAATTGTCATCAGCCCGGTGAAGCGCATCAGGGTCATTATGGCATCCCATCCCGGAGAATAGGGATGTCGGCAGCCATAAAAAATCACAAGCGAGAAGAATCCCAATATCATAAGTGCTTTGAAATATTGGTTGTCAACAAATCGCCATAGATGTCCGTCGTATTTCCGCGCAAAAATCCCAAGCATGAAATATGGGAAATAATTCAGCGTATGCCATGTCTGAATACCTACAATCCATTTGGGGAGTTTAATCCCATCTGTGAAGTAATTGAACAGAAACGGCGACACTACCGCCACACACAGAAGACCGGGGAGCAGCCATCGCCAACCCGTCTTACGTTCTGCAAGTGCAAATGCCAGATAGATGAAGAACATCTCAAAAAGTGACACAGTAAACCAATAAGGGTTTGAAGTCCAGATAAACTCGAAATGCCAACGTCGAATCGTGACACCATAAAGGAAACAGAAAACCGCCAGACCCACTATCTGCGCCTTAAACTTTTTCAGTGATATCCTTCTGATCGTCGGACCGGTCCACTTCTCGGCTGCACGGTAGGCAAAAAATCCACTTACGAAGAAGAAGAGTGGCATCCTGAACATTGTCATCATGTAATATACAGCAGAAAATGATGCATTGGTGATTGGCATCTTCACGTATGCGTTGGTCACATGGCTGAACACTACCAATAAGATGGCAAGTCCGCGCATCGCGTCAATATATCGGAGTCGTTTCTTTTCGTTGTTCATAATGTGGGCTAACACTAATGAAATCTACAACCGGCTACTGAATCAGCCAGCCGTCGATGTTGTTGGTCCCGGAGGAGTAGTTGGCGGCTATCTTGATTATCGTCCTTCCCTCGTCGGCGTATGGACGGGCGTAGCCCTTCTCCTCTATCTGACGCATGGCATCTTCCACCGACCCGTCGGTCTTCAGCTCGAATATGTAGATGAAGCGGCGCGTGCGGAGCATTAGGTCCATCCTTGCGCTGCATGTCTGCTCCTCAACCCTCGGCATGAAGCCGAGGGCCTTGAATACAAGGTATATGTTGTTCTCGAAATATTTCTCCCTTTTGCCAAGTTCCGTAAGTCCATACGGATTCCCCTCCAGAAAGGTCTTCAGATGCTCCATGAACGCCTCCGGATCCCCCTTGACAACCGCCTTGCGCATACTGTTGAAGCTGTCACGGCATTCCATCCGGTCAAGTCCGGAATAGATGGGCAGCAGAGCTTCTGAAAAACTGACGGACACTTCCTCATTGGGCAGGGAGAGTGTGTAGGTCATCAGTTCGTCGTCGTAATCTTTTATGGTGAGGTAGCCGGCCTCATAAAGAAGGGCAACGGGATCGCGGAGATAAGATTCCCTCCCCGACAGTCCGCTGCGTGTGGTTTCTATGCATTCAAGGTCGGGAAGATAGAAATTGTCGCGTTTCAACGATCTCAAAAAGGAGGCGGGGGTTCCGGACTCAAACCAGTAATTGTCTATTTTTCTCGACTGCAGGGCATTGAGCAGGCTGAACGGATTATATATATCCGGAGACTCCTCGCTGAAGTGGTACCCGTCGTAGTTTTTTTTAAGACGCGAAAGCATCTCATCGTCTGTCACCCCGATACTTTCGGCAAACTCATGGACACCCGGCATCAGGGTCTCCTTAAGCTCGCCCTCGGTTATGCCGCAGATCGCGGAGAATTCCGGCAGAAGCGATATGTCCTTCAGATTGTTGGCACCGCTGAACAGACTCGTATGGCTGAATCGTGACACCCCCGTCACGAACGCGAAATAAATATACTCATCTGCATTTTTCAAAACCGAAAAGAATGGTCGCAGTGTGTCGCGATAGGATTTGTTTAATGTCTCATCCCCAAGGGTATTGAGCAATGGCACATCATATTCATCTATGAACACGGCAACTTTTTTCCCTGTCTGTGTGCATGCAGACCTTATAAGATTCATGAATCTCTCTGCCGGGGCTTCTACTCGAGGAATGATACCATACTGCTCCTCATAATGATTTAGAATGCTGTCTAATGTTTTATATATGGCATTTTCAAGATTTACATCAACTGTATTCAAAGAAATCTTTATCACCGGCCTTGGTGTCCAGTCAACGTCATCGGTGTCGATGTCGAGTCCCCTGAACAAATCCCTCCGTCCTTCGAAATATTTTTCAAGAGTGCTTATGAAAAGGCTTTTCCCGAAACGTCGAGGACGACTCAGGAAGAAATATTTCCCCATATCCTGTAGGATACGGATGTATTTGGTTTTGTCCACGTATGTGTACCCACCCTCAATGACTTCCGCAAAATCCTGTATCCCGGTAGGATATTTCATCTTTGTTGACATAATCTTTTCTATTATTTCATAAACACTCATTCACTCCCCAAAGTTACAAAAAATATTTCACTTCAATTCTATATGCAGGGGAAAAAATTAGGACACGGGCCTCATTTTCCGGTATTTTTTATACTGAAAATTTGGCGGATTCAATAAAACTTTATAATTTTGCCGATGCAGACCGTCAACCGGAAGCCCCGGTCTGGGGAATAAGAGCGGCGGGGTGCGAAATCAAATTACGCTGAGCGAAATTTGAAAATTTTATAAAAGCGTTTATCCGCGCTGATTCTTGACCATCAGAAATTCTCGCAAAATTTCAACACATGTCAAGGATTGAGCAACGGTAGATGCCCGTGGTATGTAAATCTGAAGCATTCGGTGCTGCGTTCTGTGAGGAACATTGCCAAATGCTGCATTTGCATATATTAGCGTGGGCTTCTGCGTTGCCGTCCGACATGTGTTAGGCAATGCGAGAAGCCTCTGATGGTAGGACGGCAACAGATACAGACTCCTGCGCTTTTTTTGTGTTTTCTTGCCGCCCGAATCCGGAAGTCTATAGGGTAATTATCATACATTCAGCCTCCGCTTGCCAAAGCCCCGGCCAACCACTAACTAACCCTTTAAGACTGAATACCCATGACAAAGCGTATCTGTCAAAATATCAGAACTTTTTTATATTTATTGCTACTACTAACCGGCATTAATGAGATGTCCGCACAAGACAAACTGAGATTTTCAATAGAAAGTTTCAATGCCGACCCTTTCGACTATTCCGCAAAGGATAAGAAATACGAGAAATTCGATGGTAATGGAGAACGCTATGCCATAATCAAAGTAACCTCCAATTCAAACGACAATCTTAGGGAATATAATTTCAATTTCGGAAATCTCAAGCATGAAGTAGAAGTCCACGATGACGCACTTTGGGTATATGTCCAGAAAAATGCCAAACTGCTTACCATTTCTCGTGAGGGTTACACATCCATTAACAAGTATGATCTGCACACCACGTTAGAAAGTGGTAAGAACTATACACTTAAGTTGTCTGCGCAACCGAAGAAAATTTATTGGCAAATGACCCAGTTTAACGTTACCCCCGCAGACTCACACGCCATGATAACCTACAGAAACACATTTGAGGGATCGCAAAATGAAATGTTCGGAACCATTAATGAAAGTGGCTCCGTAGCAAAGAACCTACCGCTTGGCAGCTACTCATACCAGGTGATTTCAGACAATTACAAGACTGCGGAGGGTATCTTCACTCTCAATGATAGAAAACATACCTATATCGAGAATGTGACGCTCATACCCAACCATTCCAAGATAACACTCTTAGTAGAATCGGGCGCCGATATATATGTCAATGACGAATTTATGGGGATGGGCAAATGGTCCGGATCCCTTAAGGCCGGTGATTACCAAGTGGAATGCCGCCTGCCCAACCACTCCACAACCACTCAAATACTACATATAGAAGATAACAACGATCAGATAATCACGCTTGAAGCCCCAACACCTATATTGGGAGAAGCCTCCGTCATTTCTAATCCATTGGGTGCCAATATAATTATTGATGGGAAGCAGTATGGAATCACTCCGAGGAATATAGATTTACCTTTGGGCAAACATGTGCTTGAACTGACAATGGAGGGATACAAATCCAGCAAGATGAATTTTGAAATAGCTGAGAACATTGTATCTGAAATCAATATGATGCTTAAAGAAGACCCCAAGAACTTGGACAGCGACAACTTTGATTACTACAATACAAGCAATCAGACAATCGACTTCAATGATGGAATACCAATTGTAATGGATTTGGCATTCGATGATTATGGGTATATTAAAAAAGCATCCGACTATAAATGGCACGAAAATGCCATCATGACCATTAATTGCTTGGATGATATGAATATAGCCAATTCAGGAAAATCCTTGTATGCAATATATACGTCGCAAAACGGTTGGATGCTATATAACTTCAACAAAAAAGACATTTCAGGTGTTCCTTTGCAAAATATAAGATATGACGAGTCCTTAATATTCGATAAAAAAGATAATTATTTATATTCATCAGCAAGAACAAAACCGGTATATGTAGATCGTTTTTTTGACGAAAACGGTTGGGCTGGAATCCAGTCCATTGTATCTTATAGAGAAGGAAAGTTTTATCTGACAGCGACGCTTCAACCAGCAACAACAAGATTGAGTTTTGTTTCTGACAAAAAACCACAAAAAGTCGAATATCAATACCAAAAGTTTGATAATAAAGGCAAATTTAAAACCTTTACCGAAAACTTATACTTTGACAAGGGCAATGATTCTGAATATCATTCCGAATTCATATATACTGAAAAGATACCCAGATTAAAAATTGGCTCAACGTTATATGGTCCGACATCTAACAATCAAATTACCGACGACAAGGACATGGTAATCCAATTACCATCATCTAAAATTACAACCAATACATGGATTACCGAAAGATTTAACAACGAATATCTACTGAATAGAGATATACTTTCCGGCAGTACGGGAGCTTCTTTCCGGTTTAACCAGGGTGAGACTTTTTACATTGACCTTTTAAAGGTAGATATAATATCTGACGTTCAGAAAATTTCAAAAATGAGCAGAGGATTTAAATCCAAGTTTGGCATCAATGTGAGTTTAATTTGTGATGTCAAACTATCGGGGAATAACGCTTCTGCTGAAATATGCTTTAACGCGGTGGATAGTAACCAGCAGGAGAACAAAGCTGATTCGAGTGTTGATTCAGGTGAGACACATCTGATAAAATCGTCAGGACATTATGCTTTTAATTTCATAGTACCCAACGAATCACTCTCTTCATTGCAATATTATCCTTATTTAAAATTGGCAGCCGGCCCAGATACTACCGGTAAACTTACCATAACCCATTTGTCAGCATCTAATTTCTAACTGACGATGTTAAATTCTATTATTACAAAATCTTAAATCGAAAAATCGTGAAACGGACAATATTTGCTTTTATATTTATATTGGCATGTGAATTGGGAGCTTTTGCTGAGACATGGGACAATATCATGCGGTCGGGACTGTATTATTATGGTGTAGGGACCGGAACTACTGAAGAAGAGGCCGACCAGGCTGCTTTGGCCAGTCTTGTCGGGCAGATTGCCACACACATCTCTTCGGATTTCAATCAGATTGAGAATGAAACGACTGTCAATGGAGAGATAAACCATGAGTCACGGGTCACAAGCTGCATACAGACCTATAGCCAGGCCACACTGACCAATACCGAAAAATGGCCTGTGGAAAAGAAAGGTCAATCGTTTGAGGCAAGGCGATACATGAAAAAGACAGAGTTGTCGAGAATCTTTGATGGACGCATTGCAAAAGCAAGAAATATGCTGGCCATCGCCAAGGATTGTCTGGAATCTTGGAAAATTGACATGGCTCTCCAGTATTATTATTGGGCGTATTCTCTTATCCGGTCTGTTCAGTTCCCAAATGAGGTGAAGGATATGGACGGTAGAATCCTTGCAGATTGGATTCCGGTAAGGATTAATGAGATTCTTAGTGACATTGAGGTTCAGTTCGGCAAAAAGGATGGTGATAGCGTGGATTTGACTTTCACATATCAGAATCATCCGGTAACGAGTCTTGACTTCACATATTCAGACGGAAGAATGCCTTGTGAAGGATCCGCTCGGTATGGTTCGGGACCTTTGGAAATGAGTCCTGGCTACGAAACGGAAGTATATCATCTCGAAATAGAATATCAGTTCAAGAATCAGGCAAGAGGAGATTCAGAGATGGAGAGCGTGTTGAACGTGATAACTCCTAAAGTTTTCCCCAAAGCATCTCATAAGGTACAGGCAAAAAAGGACAATACTCCAGCCTCAGACACGCGTGTATTGGCTGCAAAGGAGCGACGTTCCGTTGCTGATGATTTCAAGATAGAGCCTGTCGCTGCCAAGACCTCATCCAAGGAGAGTGCCGCACCTCATACCGATTTTCAACGAAATGCCGATGTAGTCGGCAAGATTGCCAAGGCAATAGTCAGCAAACATTACTCCGACGTGATGCCATATTTCACCATTGACGGACTTCAGATGTTCAACCGACTTTCGGGATATGGGAAGGCCAGGATACTCGACACCTCCAATATAAAGTTCTACAAAGGGTTGAATGGCAAGACAGTGGCCAGGGGACTGAAGATGGCTTTCTCATTTAACGGCAGAAGAAAGAAAACCTTCGCCGAGGACATCAGTTTCACATTCGGCACTGACAACAAGATCGAGAACGTGGCTTTCGGACTTGGCACTGTGGCTGAGGATGGGATCTTCAACAATACCGCAAAATGGTCTGATGACGTGAGGGAGATAATCCTGTCGTTTATGGAAAACTACAAGACAGCCTACAGCCTTGAACGCCTTGACTATATCCGTGACATTTTCGCTGATGATGCCACAATAATTGTCGGCAATGTGGTGAAACGAAACACCTCCAACCCACAGTCATTCGATGGCACATCGCTGTCGCTTCAGGGTCAGGAAAACATACGATACAATCGCTACACCAAGGATGAATATCTCAAGCAACTTGCCCGCTGCTTCAACCGTAACGACTTCATCAATCTGAAATTCACCGACCACCAGATTCAATGGCTGGAGAAATATGAGAACGAAAAGATATTTGCCATCAACATACGTCAGCAATATGACTCATCGACGTATGCCGATGAAGGATACCTGTTGCTCATCGTTGACATGACCGACACAAACGCACCTCAAATAAAGGTACGCACTTGGCAACCAAACGAGACCGACCTCTCCAAAATATATACGGCAGGCGACTTCTTCAACGACTAACAATCCCCCTTAACCCCTTTACATGCTATCATTTCCGTCCAAACGCACATACACTCTGAAATTTCTCATTGTCGCTACATTGACAATTGTTTTGACCGCAGCCACGTTGGCTCAGAATTTGCAACAGTTTTCCGTCTCTAATTTTGAGGCCGATCCTTTCGACTATTCTGCAAAGGACAAAAAATTTGAGAAGTTTGATGGGAATGGCGACAGATACGCCATAATAAAAGTTAATTCCACAAATCCATCTGACAATATGACGGAATACAACTTCAACTTTGGCAATCTTAAGCATGTGGTAGAGAACCATGACGGTATCCCTTGGATTTATGTACAGAAGAATGCAAAGATTATATCAATCACGCGCGATGGCTTCGCTCCGGTCAATCGGCACGACCTGCATACTACAATAGAAAGCGGCAAGAATTACATAATGACACTGTCTTCCCAACCCAAGAAAATCCAACGGCAGATGATTGTATTCAAAGTGACGCCAGCCAATTCAAAAGCATTCGTTACTATAAAAAACATATTGAACGAATCATCGGAAGAACCAATCGGAACCATTGACGAGACCGGCTCCGTGGCAAAGAACCTTCCTTTGGGAACTTATTCATATAAAATTCTGTCGAACAATTATCAGACTTTGGAGGGCCTAATCACCCTCAACGACAAATCGCAAACACTCATAGAAGAAGTATCCCTCTCACCCAATTTCTCCTCTGTGACGCTTAAGGTTGATATGGATGCACAAATCTTTGTGGACGATGAGTTTAAAGGAGTTGGCGAGTGGACAGGATTGCTCAAAGCCGGTGTCCATCAGATTGATTGCCGCAAAGAAGGCCACCAACCAACATCTCAGATTGTGCATATTGAAAACGACAATACCCAAACAGTCATATTGACCAGTCCTATGGCCATAATGGGAACAGTATCTGTATTTTCCAATCCTTTGGGAGCATCCATTCTGATAGACGGCAAGAAATTTGGCGAAACTCCGCGAAATATCGATTTGCCAATAGGGAAACATTCTTTGGAGATGACCAAGAGCGGTTATAAACCAAGAAAACTGGATTTCATGGTGACAGAAGATGACTCTTCAGAAATCAAAGCCGACCTCGAAGGCCAAAACGACATCAAGAATGCTGAGTTGACTGCTGAAGATGATAAAGCCAAAAACAAAACCGGCAAGCCGGTTGAATACGGAGTGCCATTGGTATTGGATTTGACTATTGACAACTATGGAGTAACAGAATCGGGAAATGAATTTAATTGGAAAGATGGCACAACTTTGTTTTTAAGTTGTACTGAAAAGTCCAATTGTGCTTCCAAAGGCGAGACCATGTATGCCCGATATTCTTCAAACGATGGATGGATCCTCTATAATTTCAACAACGAAGAATTTGAGGACTTACCTTTACATCAGGTAATATGCGTGGAAAATATGCACGCAGATCCGAACACATTCATTAAAAGATTTAAGACATGGCTATTCTATTCCGAATCTACAGAGGCCGGTTATATTGACAGGTATATGTCTGACAATAAAATGATCGGCGATCAATCCTCGTGTTCATTTAAAAATGGCAAATTTTATTTGAGTTCAAAACTCAGGCCTTTATATGGGAAGGTAAGATTTGCTGCAAATTCGCTCCCCTCAGACTCCGTTGAATATAATCATGCCACATACTGCATCAAAGGAGACTCCAAATATGGATTCAAGGGATATGCCAACGATGGAACGCCTGTATCCAGAACAAGAAAATTAAATTTCCACAAGGGAAATGACGGCAAATATTATTCCGACTATGTTTATGCGAGGGCAATCCCGGAATTGAGGATTGGCTCTCTTGTGTATCGCTATAACAGTCATAGGACAATTCCACAAGGCCAGGCTGAGACAATAGAGTTGCCCAATCGCAAAGCCCTTGCCTATTATTGGACTGCGGAAAGATATTTCACGGAACTTAAAACCCCGGAAAATTCATATCAATTCGATCCCGGCGAACCCATTTACGTAGACTTGGAGAATCTGAATCTATACAGGACCATTCGTGAACTACATGCAAAATCTTCTAAATATATGTCTTCTGCCGGACTAACCGTTTGCGTTGACTACGAAATCGAATTAACCGGCAATGAAGCCTCTGCAGATATGTATCTCAACATTGACAATGGGACACCCGATTATAAGAGAAATTATTTTGAGGGAGTATCTAATTCATATCGACATATAACCAAATCAACCCAACCAATCAGGGGCAGAATGATTACTCATTGCTGTAACGACACGAGCCTTCCCCATGGATTCTATCCATATCTAAAGTTGATACCCAATGCGTACGCGAGTGGCGTATTAAAAATAAAAAGGATACGGATTTCAGATTTTGATTAAGACCTCGACTCTAAATAGGCAATGGCCGGGGTCGCAGCCTAATACGGGAAATGTGATAAAATCTTGTCAAAATTTTGGTAGTGTCTAAAGTTATTGTTAACTTTGCGAATAGAAACCGCCGTTTCGGAAACCATGGTTTCTATTTACTACGATGAAGTTTTACGACAGAATAGAGGAGATTGCGACACTCCGTAAAATACGCAGTAACGCGAATGAAAACGCCCAGTTCACCGTTATCACCGGACGGCGCCGAATTGGCAAGACTTCACTTGTACTTAAGGCATACGAAGATTCCCCAATGCTCTATTTTTTTGTAGGGCGTAAAGCAGAAAGCCTTCTTTGTGAAGAGTTCAGAAAGGAAATTGAAGATAAGCTATCTTTAAAAATGGGTGGCACACCGGCTAACTTTGCAGAACTCTTCGATTATGTCATGAATCTCTCACAATCGCGGAACTTCACACTGTTTATAGACGAATTCCAAAATTTTGAAAGAGTCAACACAGGTATCTTCAGCGATATACAGAAAACTTGGGATTTGTATCACTCTTCTTCAAAAATCAACCTTGTGGTGTGTGGTTCGGTATATTCAATGATGGTAAAGATTTTCCGCGATTCCAAAGAGCCTCTTTATAATCGTCAGAACCGATTTATGAACATACATGCTTTTAAGCCATCGGTCCTTAAAGAGATAATGGAGGACAACGCACCCGGCTATAGCAAAGAAGACTTGCTTGCACTTTACAGTTTTACGGGAGGTGTTGCGAAATACGTACAGTTGCTCGTTGATGATCATGCACTGTCTTTGGAATCCATGATTGATAGCATTATAAGTTCGGATTCTGTCTTCATCAATGAAGGGCGTGCGATACTCGTGGAAGAATTTGGCAAGGACTACGACACGTATTTCTCTATCATCTCTGCAATCGCATCAGGTCATACACGCAGGGGCGAAATCGAATCACTGATAGGGAAGGAAATTGGCGGTTATCTAACTCGTCTGGAGGATGACTACGGTATAATCAGAAAGGAATTGCCATTAGGCGCAAAACCCCTGAGCAAGAACACCGTATATGAAATCCACGACAATTTTTTCACATTTTGGTTTCGTTTTATTTTCAAGTATGGACATATCATAGAGATTGGTGCGTATCGCCAGTTGCGAACACTCATTGAACGTGATTATCCGACATTTTCAGGGAGAATGCTCGAGAGATACTTCCACGCCAAATATGCCGAATCGGGCGAGTACACTTTTATAGGCCGGTGGTGGGACCGTAAGGGCGAGAACGAGATTGACATGATTGCCGGAAATGAGATAGACAAGAGTGCCGAGATAATCGAAATTAAACGGAAACGAAAAAATATCAACATGGCATTGCTTGATGAGAAAGCGAAAGTCGCCTGTAATCAAGTTGATTTTTTTAAGGAATACAGCATTCGAATGCTGGGGCTTGATATGGAAGATATGTAGAATTTTGAAACATGAAACCTCAAGAGAACATAAAAAACAAACTTGGACTAACCGGGCTCGCAGCGCTCGTATTTGGAATGATGGTGGGTAGCGGCATCTTCAACATTCCTCAAAACATGGCAGCCGGTGCCGGATTAGGCGCCGTTTTGATTGGATGGGCTGTCACCGCACTGGGTATGCTTACCCTTGTCAGCACATTCAGGATATTATCCATACGTCACCCCGAACTCAACGAGGGGATATTCCTATATGCAGAGAAGGGATTCAACCGGTTTGTAGGATTCAACGTGGCATGGGGCTACTGGCTCTGTGCATGCTTTGCCAATGTGGCATTTGTCGTGATGCTCAACGACACGATTGGTGCATTCTTCCCCTCGTTGCTAACCCACGGATGGCAAACTGTCATTTTCTCTACGGCACTAATCTGGGCAGTGTTTTTCATAATGCGTCGTGGCATACGCACCTCGGCCATGATCAACACTTGCGCATCAGTTGTCAAATTGGCAATTATATTGCTAATCATAGTCTTGCTGATTCTTAACGTGAAGTATCAGACATTGAGAGCCGACATTTGGTGCTTCGACCAAGGAATCGGTGGAATCACCACTCAAGTCAAGAGCACAATGCTTGTGACCCTCTGGTGCTTCATTGGAATAGAGGGAGCCGTGGTTATGTCAGGAAGAGCAAAACGGCAAAGCGATGTCGGCAAAGCGGGAGTACTTGGTTTTTTTGCCGCATGGATTCTATATGTTTTAGTGTCGGTGTTCTGTTTTGGCATAATGTCAAGGGCCGAACTTGCAGGCCTCGAAGATCCGTCAGCCGCTTACGCCCTACGGGTCATCTGCGGTGAGTGGGCATATTGGCTCGTGATTGCAGCAGTATTGATTTCAATCACCGGCGGGCTTTTTGCATGGATGCTGGTGACGGCCGAGCAACCCTATTCCGCAGCACGCCACGGTATTTTTCCTAAATGCCTTATGTGCAGCGACGGCAGCGACTCACTTTCCCGAAGTCTGTTGGCATCAAGCATCATCATGCAGACTTTCTTATTCCTCGTCATATTCGCTGAAGACATGTATCTCTACGCTCTCAACATAACCGGCATGATGATACTTCCGGCATATCTCTTCAGCGGACTATTTCTTGTGAAGATAGCCCGACAAGACTATAAGAATCATCTCATCGGGCATAATCCGAAGAAGCACTTCGCCTACGCCTTTTTCATTGGCTTAGCCTGCACGGTATTTTGCCTATGGATGCTTTATGCGGCAGGTCTGTCTCTACTGCTCCAGGCGGTCTGCTTCTACATCGTAGGTCTTCCCCTTTATCGCCGCAACAGAAGGGTCTAACCCCTCACTCTTCAGATTCTTCATCCGGGGAGCATTTCCCGCCACAGTTCACTGCAAGCCGATAGAAAAGAACAGCAAGGGCTGCTCCTACAAGAGGGCCTATCACCATAATCCAAAAATCACCCCAGGCATCAGGCGAGAACAAGGCGGGGCCGAAACTGCGCGCCGGATTCACCGAGCAATTGTCAACCGGAATACCTACAATATTGACAAGACCAAGGGCGAGACCAATGGCAAGACCGGAAAAATTGCCGAATCCTTTTTTTGTGTCGGTAGCGGCAAGAATCACAAATACAAAAAACATCGTGAGAAGGACTTCTGCAAGAAGTGCCATTCCTGATGTGGCTCCGGGTTGAAGCACGTTGGTGGCAAGAGTGTTGCTACCTGTAATGCCACCATAATTATACCCTATTCCGGTCTGGCTGAGCCAGAACAGAAGAGCACCACCCACGGCAGCTCCGCATAGTTGGGCTATCACATAGCCACAGAAATCCTTGCCGGACATCTTCCCAGATATTAACATGGCAAACGACACGGCGGGATTGACGTGACAACCTGACACGTTCCCTATCGCATAGCAGAGGCACACCAACACGAGTCCAAAACAAAGACCTATGCCAAGACCTCCTATTGAGGGGCCGGCAAGCACCGCGCTTCCGCAGGCAAGAAGCACCAGAAACATAGTGCCCAAGAATTCAGCCAAATACTTTTTCATAGCAATTTGATTTAAATTAAGATGACTACAACACCCATTTGTCAGCATTTCACTGAGATCATGGGAATAATTACAAAACAAGCAGCCCCTGATTAAAGTTTATGCGAATTAGCATTTACATCAACCACGCTACAATCTTGGGCCTTAGATTCTCCGGATGAGCATTGTCAGCATGCCGAACCGACAATCATCAGACACCGTATGGGTTGCAACCCCATACAGACTGAACAAATTCATTGTACTATCGGCTTTGCATGGAACTTTCGGCTTCAGCCGCATGGCGGGTCTTTCGGCTGAAGCCGCACGCTACATGCCAAGACAAAGAAATCCGGAGGCTGCCATCCTCCGGATTTCTTTGTGTTGGCATCAGCCATGCTGTGGGTGCAATGGCCCGATGCAGGTCGGTTACTTCTTCACGGCGGTGAACTTAGCGGGATAGGTGCTTACGTTGAGGGTGATGGTGTAGGTGCCCGCTTCGGGAAGCACGATGTTGTCGCCATTGTTCCAGAGTGCATCCGGAGTGCCACCGAGATTGATTGCCCAATCACTGTTGGCGCGGAACTTCCAACCCTGACCGGCCTCAACAGTAAGGTCGGCAGTCCAAGTATAGAGGTCGGCGGAAGGTGTCATCTCTATGTCTGCGCCCCAACCATTGAAGTCGCCCGTCATTCCTATTGTCTTCACTTCACCAAGGCCGAGCGTCCAATCATTGACATTCAGATGTGCGAAGAAGAGTCCGGAATGTCCAAGCTTGATGTTGTCGCCGGAGTCATGGATGATGCCGGTATAGTTGTAAAGTCCGTTGCTTACTTCCTCTGTGAGAGGTGAAGCGGCACCGAAATCACTGCCCCAGCCCGCTTGCGGAGCAAACTTGAACTCAGAATCGAGATTCAAGAAGCCATAGTAGTCGGCGAAGTTGGTGGTGGAAACCGCCATCCAGTGTTCGCCCCAGTTGGACCAACCATTACCTGTGGCATAGTAAGCTTCAACGGCAGACTTGAATGAGTAAGTCAGTTTCTGGGCATCGATTGTCATCTCCACAGGCACCTGCATTGCCGGCATTGTTGCAGCATTGAAGTTGCCCGAATCCTGACGGTCGAGGTCTCCGTATGAAAGTCCATTTTCTGTACGGTCAAATACAGGCACATAATATTCAAGACCGGCGAGAGATGTTCCTCCCTTCACCTTATTGTAGTTGTCCTCGCCAATGAGGAACCACTTGTCGCCCCGGTCGGAAGCCTTGTTGACAATTCCCACAAACACCGGGTCATCGTATGGACTGATACCGGAATTGGAGACCTTAACCGCATTTGCATAGTCCCAGTTGGCGCCATCACCCATCACTATGTAGTAAGCCGGAGCGATATAATGGTCAGCAGCCACGGGAGTGAACTTATATGAGCCTACGCCATAGAAAGTGTCGAGAGTGCCGATATGCACAGCATCGCTTCCGTCAGAAGCTGTAAGGCTTGTGCGGCCATAGAGATTCACGGTAGCCGGATCCTTGGTGATGTCGCTGCTGTAAAGGGCTGCCAGATCACCGGAATTCACGTAGAGTTCGTCGCCTACGCTCTTCAAACGCACCTCAATCACCTTGGAGAAGTCCTCAGCAGGTGAAAGTTGAAGTGTGCCGCCGAATGTGAAACCCTCCGGGAGGTCGGTGGCAGTGCAAGTGGCCACCATGATTTCCGATGTGCTCGGGTCAGAGACATTGATGTCTGCCACCGGAGAATATACCACAGTTTCACTATTAAAGATAGGGAGCTGTGGATTTTCGATAGGTTTTGCCAGACTCTCCTCGATCTTGTCGCATGAAGAGAAAGCGACAGCGGCGAATAACCCGAGTCCGAGCAATGATATGTTTTTTGTATTCATATTGATTTTTCAGGTTTTCGGCAGGATGTCACCCTTAAGATGGCATCCCGCCGTAGGGTTATTATTCAAAACGTGCGCTGTAAGGCAACTTGGAGAGGTCAAGAATTACTGTCTGGGTACCGGCACCGGTAAGGTTACCACCATTCTGCTGGAGGTCGAGCATATTGTTGGAATCGTTGGCTCCTCCGAGGTTGTAGGTCCAGTCATTGTTCATACGGAATTTCCAACCGCCGTCGCCAAGGTCAACGCCCTCAGCCTTCCATACTGAGAAGTCGTTCATCGGAGTCATCTCGACATCACCGCCCCAGCCGTTGAAGTCACCGATAATGCCAACAGTCTTGATAGGAACGAGTTTCACATCGCCCACAACTTCATCTTTGGCTGCACCCGGGTTGGTGATATTGGCGATCACATAATAGAGACCTGCCTCAATGCCACTGAAGTTGCCACCGTTCTCAACGAGTTCACCGCTCCATGAGCCATCCTCAGCTTGTGCAAGCTGACCGGCACCATAGTTGCCCGGATTGTCCCAGTTAGGATTGTGTGTAAACTTGAAGTCACCGTTGACACCGAGATAGCCTTCATATACGTTTTCGGCAGAAGCCGGAATCATCATGCAGGCATCAAAGCTCCATCCATTGGTGTTGCCCGGAGTATAGAGCACATCGGTCGGACCGGAAGCCTCAAT
Source organism: Muribaculum sp. (assembly GCA_023667055.1). Lineage (GTDB taxonomy): Bacteria > Bacteroidota > Bacteroidia > Bacteroidales > Muribaculaceae > Lepagella. Next base: position 50,778 of record JAMPAV010000006.1, read on the forward strand.
AGCGCAATAAGCTTTCACCTTCGTGAGTTCAATCACATTTGAAAGAATATAGGTGGAGGGTTGGTTGCCCACCATGGAATTGGCACGTACGTAGAGAGGAGCCGGAGCCTCATCGGTGTAGTCGTCGGCATTGCCGATGCCCCTCATGGAGCAGATTGCAGCAGCAAGGTTGCTTTGCTTTACTGTCAGGACAGCCCTGATCTGACTTTCCACCGGAATGACAACAGAACCGGGGATTGCCACCTCCTCACCATTGGGATTCACGTAGCTTCCTTCCTTTATGGGAGTGAAATCCTGGGTAAGAGAAACCTCAAGACCGTAGGTAGGAGCAAGCGTCAGACCATAGTTTGGCTGTGACACAGAGAATGTGTAGGTGCCTTCCGGAGAGAGAACCAGAGTCTGGTCAGCCATCGGAGGCGTATTGAGTTGGAATTCGGTAGCTGTGGAGATCACCGGATCCTTGTCGTCCTGACAAGCAGCCATTCCAAGCACAGCGAGAGCCCCCAGCGCGAAATATTTGATTTGTTTCATAGTTTTAAGTTTTTTAGACATTAATAACCGGGGTTCTGACCGAGAGTAGCCTCAAACTGTGCGGGAATCGGCATCAGGTCGCGGTAAGAAGCAAGAGCCGTGCCATCATATACGCCACCCTTCCACTGCCAGTTGTAGCTGGAGCCGGTGTATTTGCCGAAGCGTATGAGATCTGAACGGCGATGACCCTCCCAATAAAGCTCACACATGCGCTCGTGAAGAAGGTCGTCGGCAGTGTATGTGCTCACTGGAGCCATGCCGGCACGAGTGCGGACCTGGTTGTAATAGTTCAGACCATCGCATGCCACTCCGTGAAGCTGGCATTCTGCAAGCATCAGGTATGTGTCGGCAAGTCGGAACAAGGGGAAGTCTGTGTCGGTGTGCTGGGCATCATTGCAAAGCACTGTTCTGTTGGTGTTGTAATAATCAGACTCGTCGGTATTGACATATTTGATACACATGAATCCGTCGCCATCGGCATTCCAGCTCGAAAGGTCCTCAAGATTTTCCTGGAACGCGCCTTCATAGATAAGGCGGCGCTTGTCGTTGGAGGCGAGGGCATCTGAAAGTTCCGGACGCACACGCGGACCATCCCAACCTCCCACTGCATCAGCATAGCCGTAAGGCACGAGGTTCACAGTGGAATTATATGCACCGATTGTGAGATAGGTTGTGCCGCCATAGCACTGGGTGTTGGGGCCCTGGGGCACGCCCCAGATAATCTCACCATTGCCGACATATCTGTCGTTGGTGCCGCAGAAAAGATACTTATAATCTGACGCGAGCTTGATACCGGTGCTTATCACCTGCTTGCAGGCATCCGCACATTCACTCCACATGCCGGTGCCGGTATAGACTTCAGCATTGAGATACATCTTTGCAAGAAGCATATATGCAGCCTCACGGCTCAGACGTCCATATTCCTGCTGGGCAGCCGGTGTCACCTGAGGAGCGGCATCCTTAAGGTCGGCCACTACAGCATCAAAAAGTTCGGTGCGGCTGTAGGTAGGGGGAATGGCACCCACCAGTGATTCCTCAGTGGTCCATGGACCTTTGCCGAAGATGTCGATCATGTGGTAGTAGCTAAGGTCGCGTAGCACCCTGATTTCAGCCTTCATTCCGGCAATCTCGGCATCTGTGAAGAATTCCTTGCCACTGTCGATGGTGCGGAGAAATTCGTTGCAGAGACCAATCTGATAGTTGATGCGGGAATACATCTCATATCCCCAGTGGTTGTCTTTGCCCGGGATGGCATAGCCCATTTCATCGATACCGGCATCGTTCCAGTTGCTGCCTACAATAGCCTCGTCTGATGCAAGTTCCTGCTGGTTGAAAAGCTGGCGCATGTATGTGCCGGCACCGCCGTCATCTACAGTGATACCGCCTTCGAGCACGAGACCACCGTATGCACGGGCAAGCACTCCCAGATATTCCTCTTTTGAGGAAAGGCTCAGTTTTGTATTGGGATCATCGGGAGTCACGTCAAGGTCGCCGACGCAGGAAGTCATGCCAAGTGTCAACGCGAGTCCTCCGATGATGAAATATCTTTTGAATTTCATAATTCTTAATTTTTCAGTTTTTATAATTTCTTTCTAATCACGTGAATTCTTCAGTGTTAAAAATTCAACATTCAAAATTCAACATTCAAAATTAGAATGAGGCTACAACGCCAAGTGAGAATGTAATCGGGTTAGGATATACACCATTGTCGATACCGGAGAAGATTTCCGGGTCAAGACCCTTATACTTGGTGATCACGAAAGGATTCTGCACTGCTCCATATACACGGAGGCGGAGTGCATCCTTCAGGAGGTCAGGCCAGGTGTAGCCTACTGTTATGTTGTCGCAGCGGAGGAACGAAGCATTCTGCACGAAATAGTCGCTCATAATCTGAGGAAGGGTCTGCTCGCCAAAGAGATATGTATTGTCTCTCAGGTTGCTGAGCGGAAGCGAAGAGTTGGCCGATTTGAATACGGTGCCCGCCATGCGGTCGTTATATACCCAGTTGCCAATGCTTGCACGGAGTGTGATGCCGAAGTCCCAGTTCTTATAGTTGAAGGTATTCACCCAGTTGAGTGTCACCTTCGGATCCTTGCTGTGATAGAGATACTTGTCAGATTCTGTAATCTGTCCGTCACCGTCGCGGTCAACAAAGACGCCCTCGAGAGGAGTTCCGTCGGGATTGTAAACCTGCTCATATACATAGAAACTGAATGCTGAGTAGCCTACCTCATGCTTCTGGATTGTGCCACCTGTTCCTGCGGAGATACCGCCGGTCTGTGTGTCGGCACCCTCGGCAAGACGTGTGATCTTGTTCTTGTTCCATGCCACATTGAGGTTCGATGACCAGGTGAAGTCGTTGGTCACGATAGGACGTGTGTTCAACGTTACTTCGATACCAATGTTCTCAAGGTCGCCTATGTTAATGTTACCCTTGTTGGTAAGGTTGGAGCCTGCGGGGTAGTTGGCGAATGTGAGAAGGTCTTTGGTCTCGCGCTTATAGAAGTCGATGGCGCCATTGAAGCGGTTGCCCTCAAATCCGAAGTCTATACCGGCATTCCATGTATGGGTTTCCTCCCACTTTATGTCGGCGTTGTAAGCACCCGGAGTGACAGGATAGATATATGTTCCTCCGAAAGGATAACGGTGGGAAACGTCGGTGGAAACACCATATACGGGGAGATAGGGGAAGTAGTCGTCGTTGAGGTCCTGCTGACCGGTGACTCCGTAGCCTGCACGGATCTTAAGTTCATTCATCACGCTGCGCACTGGCTCCATGAAGTTCTCGTCAAGTAGCTTCCATCCGAGTGCCACCGACGGGAAAAGACCCCAGCGGTTGTCCTTTGAGAAGCGTGAGGTACCATCATAACGAACTGTTGCCGTGATGAGATATTTGGAGAAGATGCTGTAGTTGATACGTCCGAAGAACGACACAAGCTGATGAGGAGTCGAATAATAGTTGGTGGGATATGCCTGGTGGCCGAGATACTGGGTGTAGTCCTTACCCTGATATTGTGAGGGATAGTACTGCGGATCACCCACATTATATACATAGCTGTAGTTGTGTCCCTTGTTGTGGAAACGCTGCCATGAATAACCGGCTGTCACGTCAAGGGTAGAACCGATATTTTCCCACTCGTGATTGTAGTTAAGGTAGAAATCGAGAAGGAGGTTACGGCGAATCTGGTGCTGTTTTTCGGCGCTCACGCCACCATTCTTGATAGTGGTAACATTGTCGCTGTCGGGATTTTCCTTGATACCGAAACCGCCTGTCCATGCATTAGGGGTGTTGGGGTAATAGTATCCGAACCAGTCACCCTTCTGGATGTCGTAGCCAAGGTTGAGGTTGGCGCGGAGGTCGGTGAGGAAAGGCATCTTGAGGTCGATCTGAAGGTTGCCGACACTCTGATAGCTCGTACCCTTCGACTCATGCTCGAGAAGTTGGGAGATCGGGTTGATAGGAGCTGTGGTGTTGTTGATGGTGCCGTAAGGGGTATCTTTGTTGACAAGCACGCCGCCGGCAGCGTAAGAAGTGTAGTAGCCGAGATAAGCGGCACCGTTCTCATAGTCCTTCACGGGAAGAGTCGGGTTCATCGAAGCGGCTGTGCCGAGAGTGTTGTCGGCATACTGGTTCTTCACGTATGCGCCCTTCACGTTGAGGTTGATTGATAGAAGGTCGTTGAAGAATTTCGGGGTAAGGTTGATTGAGCCGATCACGCGGTCCATTGCGGTATTCTTAAGGATACCCTTGTTGTTGGTGTAGCTGACAGCCACTCGGTAGGGAAGGAATCCAACAGTACCGCCGACACTGAGGTTGTAGTCAGAGCTGACCACAGTGCGGAGGGCCTCTTTGCTCCAGTTGGTGTCGGCATTGCCAAGGGCACCGGCCTGGTCGCTGTCTTCGCCGTATTCTTTCCTGATGAAATTGCTGAAGGTGGAGGCATCCATCATGTCAAGATAATTGCGCGGTGTATAGACATACATGTTGGCAGTGAAATTGACCTGGGGTTTGCCGGATTTACCTTTCTTGGTAGTGATGATGATGACACCGTTTGATGCACGTGAACCATAGATGGCTGTAGCGGATGCATCCTTGAGGATGGTCATTGACTCGACGTTCTCCGGAGAAATAAGACTCAGGGGGTTGGAAGAGCCTGTGATGCCTTTGGTATCCATGGGCACTCCATCCACCACGATAAGCGGAGCATTTGAAGCAGCCAGTGATGCGCCACCACGAATCTGGATGTTGGCACCGCCCGAAGGGTTACCGCCATCGGTGGTCACAACCACACCGGGGCTTGCACCTACAAGGAGGTCCTGGGCTGAAGTAGCCAGACCGGCCTCAACTTCGCTCGGCTTGATGACGGCCACGGAGCCGGTGGCGTCGGATTTCTTCACGGAGCCGTAACCGATCACGACAGTCTCGGCAAGCATGGTGCTGTTTTCCGATAGTGTGACATTGATTTCGGTGCGTCCGTTGACCTTTATTTCCTGAGGATTATAGCCTACATAGCTAAACTCAAGAGTGGCATTCGGATCGACATTGAGGGTGAAATTACCATCCAAGTCTGTTGCCGTACCGTTGGTGGTGCCTTTCTCAAGGACTGTGGCACCGATTAGAGGCTCACCGGTCGTGTCATCCACTACGCCGTGGACGGTGATCTTCTGAGCCAAGGATGGAAGCGCAAGGGTCAATAGCATCACCATTGTCACCAGCAGCTTCCGGTTCAGTGTGAAACAAACGTTTTTCATGCAGAATTTTTTTTAGTTCTACTTTATATAAATTTAATCTCTCTTCTCGGAGGTTTAGGGATTAGCGTATCAGATTCAAGGCTACATACCTAAATCATTCAACATTTCAGTAGGCAAAAAGTGAGTGGGAAATGTTAAGAATCGCAAATTTTAACATTTTTTAAGTTAAAAAGCAACTGTAATAATAATTTGAAGCCGCAAGTCGTTATATTAGTAAAATCAGTTGAAAAAAATGAAGATATTGATATTGGGGGCCGGGAAGATGGGTTCCTTCTTCTGCGACCTGCTTAGCTTCGACCACCGTGTCGCCATATATGATCCCAACCCCGAGCATCTGAAGTTCACCTTCAATGCAGAGCGCTTCATGAAGCCGGAAGAAGCCCTCCCCTTTCTTCCTGACATGGTGATCAATGCCGCCACAGTGAAATACACCAAGGAGGCATTCGACAGAATCCTCCCATACATACCGAAGGAGTGCATTCTCAGCGACATAGCCAGTGTCAAGACAGGGCTGCCGGAATACTACGCCGACAAAGGACAACGATTTGTCAGCACACACCCCATGTTCGGACCCACTTTCGCCTCGCTCAGCAATCTCGCCCATGAAAATGCAATCATCATAAAAGAAGGAGACAGCGAAGGGAAGGAATTCTTCCGCAATCTATACAAGAAACTCCGACTGCATATTGAAGATTACTCCTTCAAGGAGCATGACGAGACCATCGCCTACTCCCTCTCCATACCATTCACCTCCACACTCGTCTTCGGCAGCGTCATGAAACATCAGGATGCCCCCGGCACCACCTTCAAGCGACACCTGAGCATTGCCAACGGCTTGATGAGCGAGGACGACTATCTTCTCACCGAGATCCTTTTCAACCCCCATACATCCGGCCAAATCGACCTGATTCAGAAAAACCTGTCGGAACTCAAGGATATCATCGAAAGACATGACTCCGATGCGATGAAGGCCTTTCTCGACCGGGTCCGCAGAAACATTGAATAAGAGACCATCATGCTAAGCAAAATCAGAAATGGAGAGACACTGAATTTCGGTGAGCAACTGAAGCTCACCGCCCAATTGTCGTGGCCGGCAATGGTGGCGCAACTCTCCTCAATGATGATGCAATATATAGATGCAGCCATGGTGGGACATCTCGGTGCCGATGAGTCGGCATCCGTGGGTCTGGTTTCCACCTCTCTCTGGCTCTTCTGGGGCATCTGCTCGGCCGTGACAATGGGTTTCTCTGTCCAGGTGGCCCACAGCATAGGGGCATCCGACTTTGCCAGGGCAAGGCGCATTTTGCGTCAGGGCATCACGTCTTGCTTCATATTCGCAGTGGTCATAGCCGCTATCGGGGCGGCCATTGCATTTCCCTTGCCCCATTGGCTCGGAGGCGAGGAGCAGATCTGTCACGGGGCGTCGATATATTTTCTTGTCTTCGTATTGGCACTTCCCCTCTTCACAATGAATTACCTTGCCGGCGGCATGCTCCGGTGCAGCGGCAACATGAAGGTGCCGGGCGCATTAAACGTGATGATGTGCGTGCTCGACGTCATATTCAATTTCTTCCTCATCTTTCCCACGAGGGAAGTTATGTGGGGCGACATGGCTGTCACTATCCCCGGCTGCGGTCTTGGTGTGCTCGGTGCCGCCCTTGGCACGGCTGCGGCTGAAATTATCACTGCAGGGTGCATGATGTGGTATCTCTGTTGCCGGCAAGACGGCATGAAGATTTGGGAAGAAAAGGGCAGTTTCCGTCCAACTCACGAGGTGCTTCGCAACGCCGTTAAGGTTTCGGCGCCAATGACCCTGGAACATGCCATTATTTGCGGCGCACAGATTGCAGTCACTGTCATAGTAGCACCACTCGGGGTGATGGCAATAGCTGCGAATGCCTTTGCCGTCACTGCCGAAAGCCTTTGCTACATGCCGGGCTATGGCATATCGGAGGCCGCGACCACCCTCGTAGGACAAAGCTACGGTGCAAAACGCAAGGATCTCGCCAAACGGTTTGGCTATATCACCGTCTTCACGGGAATGGTGACAATGGGCGTGATGGGAGTGGTGATGTATATCTTCGCCCCGGAGGTAATGGCCCTGATGTCGCCCGTGGGGGATATCATCAGCCTTGGTGCGGAGGCTCTGCGCATCGAGGCATTTGCCGAACCAATGTTTGCAGCCTCCATAGTGGCCTACGGTGTGATGATAGGTGTCGGCGATACTGTGGTCCCGGCCGTAATGAACTTCAGCAGTATCTGGCTTGTCAGGGTGACACTGGCGGCCTTGCTCGCCCCCTCGATGGGACTTGCAGGCGTGTGGCTGGCAATGTGCATCGAACTCTGTTTCCGGGGCCTTATTTTCCTATGGCGTCTCTTCTCCGGGGCCTGGCTGAAAAAAGGACTCTGACAACATCAACGACAACAACAACATCAACGACAACAACGACAACAACAACATCAACGACATCAACGACAACAACGACATCAACAACAACAATGACAACAACGACAACAATGACAACAACGACAACACAATGAATACAATAGGAATAGGAGGAGGCATAGGAAGCGGGAAATCGGTAGTGAGCCGAATCCTGAGACTTCGCGGGTATGCGGTCTATGACTGTGACTCCGAGGCACGCCGCATCATGGATGAATCTGAAGAGGTACTTTCTGCCCTCAACATTAGATTTGGCGACGACGTGTGTCCCGTGCAAGGTCCAATCGACAGAGCTGCACTTGCAATACGTGTGTTTGGCTCCGATGAACACCGATTGTGGCTGAATGCTTTGGTCCATAGGCTTGTCAGGAGCGACATCGAGGCATGGCGCGACTCTATAAAGAGAACCGGGGCGAAAGTCTGCTATGTGGAATCTGCTATTCTTTTCACCTCCGGCCTGGTCGGGATGTGTGACGAGATTCTCCTGGTCACGGCGCCGCAAAACGTAAGGATAGAAAGAGTCATGACAAGAGACAACACCAATGAGCAAGATATTCTCAATAGAATCAATAGCCAGCAAGAAGAGGAAAAACTGATATTGGAATCAGACATACCTGTCCGGCTAATCGACAACGCAGATGATTCATCGCTGCTATCCATCAAATTCCATCATCCCTGAACATACCAAATTTGATTACACCATGAAAACTACATCATCGACTGAATTCCACATAAGCATTATATCCTTACTGCTTTCATGTATTCTCGCTTCATGCGGAGCCACATATTATGAAGCGGCGTCCCCTCTGCAACCCACCATCAACAATTCACAATCTCAGATAAAGCGCAAATATAGTGAAGAGCCATTGAGAATCCTCGCAATAGGCAACAGTTTCACCCACAACGCATCCAATTACATTCCATTTATAATCGACTCACTGAATGCAGACTCTGTATATATGGCAAAGCTGACCCGAAGCGGATGCTCGCTTGCCATGCACTGGAACAGCCATTGCTCCGACACCCCCGACTATGATTTCCACTACTCTGACAAGGGCAAATGGTATGCAGGAGATATAAAGACCATCGACAGCGCTCTTGAACTATATGACTGGGACATAATCGTGATACAACAGGCATCCGGCGATTCCGGCATTTTCGACACATACCAGCCATATCTCGACAATCTAATACAACTTTTCAGAGTCTCAAATCCAAATGCCAAGCTCGCATGGCACTATACCTGGCCTTACCGCGACGGCACAACACATGATTATTTCGCACGATACGACCGGGACCCGAAGACAATGTATGATGCAATCATTCAAGCATGCGACATGGCTTCCGAAGGATTTGACATCAAGATTCCTTCAGCCACCCTGATATGGGAAATGCGACAAAAATATCCAGAGGTCGAGAATCAGTTCTCCACCGACGGATACCACATTAGCGACCCGCTCGCCCTTTACGCATTATCTGTGCTTTGGTACGAATGTCTGATTCGGCCTGAATGCGACACTTCGGCCCTTACGCTTCAGCATTACCCCTCGGGTATAGATGCCCGGCAGCTTGAAAGAGCTCTGGAGATAATCGGCACATTGGTTGGAAACGCAGAGCCGGGAGGCACAGACTCAGTGCCAATGCTTTTTGAATAAGCACCCCTCTGAGACTTCCCGCCACCGGCTCAAAACTCGGAATTGAGATTTTTTTGAGATATTGAGTGATTTTATTTGCATGAGATAAAAATTTTTATTAACTTTGCGTCTTGAATGGACACCGAAACTGCTCAGAAAGAGTTCGGTTGCCATCAAAACATTGATAAAGAAACATATACCAAAATGGCATCAAACAATCCGACTCCGGAGCAGAACGACACTCTGGACAACCTGAACAATACACTCACACAATTCGGCCGCACTGTTGAGGCCAACAAGCGTGCCATGGGTGTGGCTCTCGCAGGAATCATTTTTGTGGCTGCTGTCACCTTTGCATATCTGTATCTATATAGCATTCCCCGCAACAACAAAGCGATGGAAGCCTACAACAAGGTAGAACTCACTGCAACCAACGATTCTGCCGCCGCTGCTCAATACAAGAAAGTGGCAGATGAATACGGAAACACAAAGGGCGGTAAACTTGCTGCATTAAGCGCTGCCGAGACACTCTACGAAACAGGCAAATACGCCGATGCCGCAAAATATCTCAAGGAATTCGACTCCTCCGATGACGTGGTGAACGCAAATGCAATGATTCTTCTTGGCGACTGCTACGTAAACCTAAACAAACTCGATGATGCCATCAAGGCCTTCAAGGATGCCGAAAGTGATGCCAAAGGAAATCCACAGATTGCACCACGCGCCCTCCTCAAACTCGCCGTGGTATATGACGCCCAGAAGAAATATGGAGATGCGCTCAAATGCTACGAGACCATCAAGAAAGATTATCCGGAATTCTCTTTCGGCAATGGCCTGTCGGTTGACTCTTACATCGCGCGAGAAAAAGCACGCATGTGACAAAATAATTTTGACCCCATAAAATAATAAAACATATCTGCTTATTTTATGAAAGGGAAGTTCGCTGCGGCGGCCTTCCCTTTTTTTTCTTGCAAGTCTCGAATTATTTTCTTAAATTTGTAGATGCTTTACGATAAGCACTGAAATCTAATGAAAAACGGCATGGCAGACACTACTTTCCGATCCTTCAGTCCGGAAGATGAAGCAAAAATCGATCTCCTTTACGATGCTCTGATGAGATCATATCTCGACAGCAAACATCGGCGGAAAATCGAAAAAATAGATCGTGCATTCAGGTTTGCCCGAGCCGCCCACCAAGGCGCCCGACGCAACGACGGAAGTCCATACATTCTACACCCACTTGCGGTAGCCCTTATCTGCAGCCGCGAACTCGGACTGGGAAGTACATCAATCGTGTGCGCCCTGCTCCACGACATCGTGGAGCATTCCGACATGTCGATCGACGACATTGAGGCAAACTTCGGAAAACAAATCGCGGCGATTGTGGCGGGTATCAACAAACTGAGCGGCGGCATATTCGGACATGCCGCCGAAACGCAAGCCCTGAAACTCCGCGACATGATGATGTCGATGAGCTCCGACGTGAGAGTGATCCTCGTGAAGATGGCCGACAGACTTCACAATCTCAGAAACATACACACGCAAAGAGAGGAACGCCGGCACAGGGTGGCTCGCGAATCCCTCTATGTATATGCGCCTCTCGCCGAAAGACTCGGACTTTTCACCTTAAAAAGCGAATTTGAGAATCTCGGTTTCAAAATAGAAAACCCCGTAGCTTACGACACAATCTGCCGGAAACTTCAGCAGAGCGACGAAAGAAGGCAGAAAACCGTCAGCGACTTCGTCAACCCCCTCCGAAAACGCCTAAATGATGAGGGTCTCGTCTTCGAAATCAAGGCAAGGGTGAAAAGTGCTTACTCTATTTACCGGAAAATGACGAAAAAGAACATCCCCTTTGAGGAAATCTACGACATTTATGCCGTGAGAGTAATATTCGAATGCGACGACGATTCGAAGGAAGAACCTTTAGCCCGCCGGATAGCCTCCATACTCACCGAAAACTACAAGGTGCATCCGGAACGAATACGCGACTGGCTACGCACTCCAAAAGACAATGGCTACCGTGCCCTTCACCTCACTCTTCAGAACACTGAGACAGGACGCTGGACCGAAGTCCAGATACGCAGCCGCAAGATGGACGATATCGCCGAACTCGGGTATGCCGCCCACTGGAAATACAAAGATGGAGTGCAGTCTGACACGGAAAGCCTCGACAAACTTGTGAATGAGGTGAAAGAGATACTCGCCGACCCGGAACCGGACGCGATGGACTTTCTCGACACGCTCCGATTCAATATCTTTGCAAAACAAATCTACGTGTTCACACCAAAGGGCGACCTTATTTCGCTCCCCTCCGGCGCAACCGTGCTTGACATGGCCTACGCCATCCACACCGATCTCGGCAACCACTGCATAGGCGGGAAAATCAATCGGAAACTCTTTCATCCCGACCATACACTCGAAAGCGGCGACCTTGTGGAGATTCTAAACGTGAAATGCGTTTCGCCCGACAAGAAATGGCTCGGCATGTGCGTGACAGCCCATGCCCGCAATGCCATCAACAGCGCCATCAACAAAGAATCCAAACTTCTAAGGGAAAAAACAAAGAAAACCACGATATGACATCGATAAAAGAAATATTCACAAAAGAGGCCGTCGTGAAATATGGTGTCGCCATAGCTGCCTCCGCAATAGTTCTGCTGCTTCTGATGCGAAGCGAGCACCAGAATTTCAGCTACGAACTGAACCAGCCGTGGCGATATCCACTACTCACAGCGGAGTTTGACATCCCCGTGATGCGCGACTCCCTGTCGGCCCGACAGATGCGCGACAGTATCGATGCGGCATTCATCCCTTTTGTGACGCGTGATTCCCGCATCCCGGTCCGCAGCATCGACCGGTTTGTCAAAATCGGCGACAATTACGCCGACAATACCGACGTGGCCTTTCTCGCCGCAAAACTTTCAGAGGTCTATAAACGCGGCATCGTTAGCACCGAACTCTACGACAAGATGCACTCATTCCACTCACCTCAGCTGAGGATGAGCGACGAATCGGAAGACATGAACGCCGTAAGGGTGATCGACGCCTCTGAAATGCTATCATGCAGCCAAGCCTACAAAATGATCGATTCGGCATACGTCAAGACACACTCCACCCACAAGCATACCGCCCGCCTCAGCACAGACATGGTGAAGGCTCTCAGCGCAAGCCTTGTGCCTAACATTGTGCTTGACTCGGTGTCGGACAATAGATTCCGCGACCAGGAATATCTGAATGTGAATTCAGCCCTCGGTGTCATTAAGAAAGGCCAGCGCATTGTGGATAGAGGCGACATTATCAACACCCAGATATACACTAACCTCAACAATTACTTCGAGTTGCTTGAGAAGACGCAGTCGGAGCAGATGTCGAGAAAATTCTTTGTCGTGGCCCAGGCATGCTACATAATAATGCTATTCACACTTCTTTATCTTTTCATAGCATTTTTCCGAAAGGAAGTGTTCCGCAATGTCAAGAAGATGACTTTTGTGGTGTCGCTCCTTACGCTGTTTGTGGTGCTCGCGGTTGAGGCGGCCGAGGTGTTCAATCAGGGACTCTATCTGATTCCGTTCGCGGGTGTGCCGATAATCATTTCTGTGTTCATGGACTCCCGCACTGCCATCTTCGCACACACAATCTGCGTGCTGATGACTGCTTTGGCTGCTCCGTTCCAATTTCAGTTTGTGGTCATTGAATTTGCCGTTGGGGTCTGTGCCACTCTGAGTATCTATCATCTGTCGCGCAGAGGGCAGTTGCTCAACACCGCCGCCCTGACATTCGTGCTCTACATCTTCTGCTACTTCATGATGCAGATCCTATACGAAGGAAAGTTGTCTGATTTCTCCTGGCGCATCATCGGCGTGTTTGCCATCAACAGCATATTGCTCTCATTTGCATATCTGCTGATCCTTGTAGTGGAAAGAGTGTTCGGTTTCACTTCCACGGTCACCCTGGTGGAATTGAGCGACATAAACAATCCAATACTGCGAAACCTCGCCGAAGTGGCCCCCGGCACTTTCCAGCACTCCATGCAGGTCTCAACCCTTGCCGCCGAGGCTGCAAGGGCCATTGGCGCAAACACCACGCTGGTGCGCACCGGCGCTCTATATCATGATATAGGCAAGAGCGAGTCGCCAATATTCTTCACCGAAAACCAGCATGGCGTCAACCCTCACGCCGGTCTCGACCCCGCCACAAGCGCTCGCAAGATTATCAGCCATGTCACCGATGGACTTGCCATAGCAAGCCATGCCAAGATTCCTCAAGTCATAAAAGACTTCATCGCAGAGCATCATGGCAAGGGCGTGACCAAATACTTCTACAACACCGCTGTCAATGAAAGTCCTGACGGCAAGGTAGATAAGACACAATACCAGTATCCGGGGCCCAATCCGAGAAGCAAGGAGACCACCATCGTCATGATGGCAGACGCAGTAGAAGCCGCCTCCCGCTCCCTTAAAGACTACAGCCAGAAATCAATAGATGCCCTCGTGGATAAAATCATCGACTCTCAGATGGCCGATGGTCTTTACGCCGACTCTCCCTTGAATTTCAGGGATGTAAGCGTGATTAAGAGCACTTTCAAGAAGCGTCTCGCCACAATATACCACTCACGCATTGAGTATCCGGAAATATCACGACCGCAAACCTCCCTCAGCGTGAAACAATAAAACAGACAAAAAAAGCGTTATTTATAAGGGCTATAAAGTCCCCTGATGAATATGAGCAACAAATCTGACAATTATACAGCGCCACAACGAATATCCGCCTCAGCCCGTCTTCAGCACACTTTCCTGTGGACGATGATCATCACGCTGATGTTTTGCCTGGCAATGCCCGACAGCATATATTCCGCAAGAAAAAAGGCAAAGGCAAAGACCACCGCCACAAGCCGAAAGAAAAAGACAAAACGTAAGAGGACTTACACATCATCCAAAGCCAACTGGGCATTGACCGCAAAAGACGTAAACCCTGATTCAGAAAGCCCGACGATGAAGACCCAACAGAAATCATCGAAACGGAAAGTTACCGTCGAACGCCCCGACCTGGAGGAGATCCGCAAGGCCACACTCGACCCGCAAAACAAAATGTATTTCCCGAATCTCATGAAGAAATTCAACCGCAACGACACCACCATGACAAGCGATGAATTCCGACATCTATATTTGGGATATATGTTTCAGGAAGACTATGACCCCTACAGGGAATCGCAATATACAGCAATCACCGATTCCTACCGCAACAAGACCTCCCACTCCAAGGAGGAGATCGACACCATACGCAAATATGCCGAACTGGCGTTACGCGACAACCCGTTTGACCTCCGGCAGATGTCATTTCTCGTTCATGTGCTTAAGGAACGGCGCAAGGACATGAGCGCCAAGATTTGGGAATACAGGCTCGAACATCTGTTAGGCGCAATCAAAAGCACCGGCACCGGCGAGGATCAGGAGAACGCCTGGTTTGTGATTTATCCGGCACACGAATACGACATGGTGCAGCTCATGGGATATCATGCCGTCGATGCCGAATTTATTGAACCCGGATTCGACTATCTCGTGGTGGAACCTGAGGAAGAGACATCCAAACGCTTGCGGGATAAGGTGCAGAAAGGTTTCTACTTTGATGTGCGCGAGATTCACGAACAATACGAACGCAAGCACCCCGACGAGGCAGATTCCGCCGATGACACTGACGACCCCGACGACATCCCCGCCGAAGAGGGCGACAACCCGGATGACGTCCCCGCAAGCTGACAATACATGAATTGGCAATTTTGAACAATCATGCCCTGCATGATTGTTGTATCAATACAAGACTTGCCATGCAAGTCTTTATAAATGACAAATACAATGGAAAAGAATAAGGAAACTATCGACAATGGCAAATTTGTGGCCTTTGCATATACAGTGAAAGACGCTGACACAGGCGAAACCCTTTTCGAAGCAAAACCGGAAGCTCCCGACGTGATGATCTATGGTGCAAGCGAGGATGTGATTCCCGGACTCGCCGCGACACTGAAAGGTCTTGCTGCCGGCGACAAGTTTGGCGTGACTCTTCCCCCGGAAGTGGCATTCGGTCAGCGCAATGAGGAATACGTGCAGCAGATTCCTATGTCGGCTTTCATGCGCGACGGGAAAATCGTGGTGAAAGTTGAGCCCGGAATCGCCCTCGACATGATGACAAACACCGGACAGTTAGTGAGAGGCTTCGTGAAAGAAGTCACCCCGGAATATGCGGTGATGGACTTCAACCATCCTTTCGCCGGAAAGACCGTTGATTTTGAAGGTGAGGTGCTTGAGGTGCGCGATGCCACCGAAGAGGAACTTCATCCAAAGCACTCATGCGGATGCGGCGGTGGCTGCTCGCACCACGGCGGCGGCGAAGACAGTTGCGGATGCGGCGATGAATGTGGATGTGGCGACGACTGCGGATGTGACGGTTGCAAATGAAAACATCTGCCAACGACATACCGGAGGAAGTGCTCCGGATAAAGCAGAGGCTGTCGATCATTGGCGACTCCCCTGCCCTGATTGAGGCGATCAAGCGTGCGCTTGCTGTCGCCCCGATTGATTTGTCGGTGCTCGTCACCGGTCCCTCCGGTGCCGGAAAGGAATTCTTTCCAAAGATCATACATCAATTTGGGGCTCGCAAGCACAAGAAATTTATTGCAGTCAACTGTGGCGCTATACCGGAAGGAACCATCGACAGCGAACTGTTCGGGCATGAGAAGGGTTCTTTCACCGGTGCCGTTTCTTCTCGGAAAGGTTACTTTGAAGAAGCCGATGGAGGGACTATTTTTTTAGATGAAGTGGCGGAACTCCCGCTCACCACCCAGGCCCGGCTTCTGCGCGTACTGGAGTCCGGTGAATTCCTTAAGGTTGGCAGCAGTGTGGTCCAGACCACCAATATCCGCGTGGTGGCTGCCACCAATGTTGACCTTACTAAGGCTGTAGCTGAGGGGAGATTCCGCGAAGATCTATACTACAGGCTTTCGACTGTGGTGATTCACGTGCCTCCTCTCCACGAGCGAGGCGACGACGTGCTACTTCTCGCAAGGAAATTTGCCGCCGATTTCTCCGAAAAATACATGACAAAGCCCATCTCTTTCAGCGAGGATGCAAAAAGGGCCATGAAACTCTACAACTGGCCGGGCAACGTCAGACAACTGAAAAATGTGATCGACCAGCTCGCACTCTTCGACGCGGGTACTGAAATTTCGCGCACAGTGATGATGGAATCGTTGCCTATCAGCCATGATGCAAACTCCACACCTATGATTGCCCCACCGGCTGAAGACAGTTATCAGGCAGAGCGAAAGATGCTTTGGCAGATGCTCTTCTCAATGCGTGAGGATATCTCCAACCTGCGGCGACAAGTGGAGAGCGGCAATGTCGGTAATGGGGTGCATGACACCGGATATGCCGATGTAAGGGCACTCATGGCCCCGGAACATGCCTCCGAACACTCAGCAAACAATCCTCTCGACGAGTCGGAGCGGCGAGTGATCGAAGACACTCTCGCCCGCAACGGTGGCAACAAGAAATCCACTGCTGAAGAATTGCAAATATCCCTGCGAACGCTATATAGAAAGATGCAGGAACTTGGCATTTCCTGACTCGCTTTGATTAAATGATGAAACGTTTTTTTTCATATTTCACCCTGCTGACCTCCGCAATCATTTTGCTCTCCGGATGCACCATCAGCTATAAATTCAACGGATCAGCGCTGAATTACGACATATATAAGACCATTCGCGTGTCGGAATTCCCCATACGTGCCGCCCTTGTGTATGCACCTCTCCAACAGACGTTTGAAAACAAATTGCTGAACACCATAACTCGTCAGACGCGCCTGCAGGAAGTAAGCGGAAACGCCGACCTTGACATGTCGGGCGAAATCACTGGCTACTCACTTAGTCCCCAGGCCGTCGGCACCGACGCATACGCCACCGAAACACGACTCACCATCACGGTGAAAGTGAAATACACCGACCATGTGAATCCAGCCAACGATGTGGACCAGTCTTTCTCTGCCTACAGACAGTTTGACAGCTCACTCATGCTGACAGATGTACAGGATGGACTATGCGAAGAGATATGTGATGAACTTGTGGACCTGATATTCAATGCCACACTCGGCAATTGGTAGAAAAAAATTAAGATTCTCTGATGACTGAATACTATATTATCCCCGACATAGATGCCCTGGATAAAGAAAAGGATCCTGAACTCCTGAGGAAACATCGCCGCCGCATCGCCGCCAACATCGGCGACCCTGACGCCCTGCGGGCTATCCTTGGCGACGCCTCTGAGGATTTCGGCGACTTCTATGGCGATTCGGAATTGCCGAATCTTTCTACTGAAGACACAATCGACTCGTTCCTGCAACGCTTCGGACAAAAGAATGCGGTGGCCACTGTGGATACCGGCACACCGGAAGAATCTGAATCACCTGTAGTGCCTGTCATCCCGGTAGTGCCGGCTGCGGACTATATGGCAAGCCTCGAATCGATGCCCGAAGTTGCCGCCGACGACACGGGCGCCGACAACACCCTTGGCGCGATTGACGCTTTTCTCGAAAAGGTTCCGGCACAGCGCGCAAAACCGAAGAAAGAGATTAAAGAGCCTGAAATGCCGTCGCTGACCGAGGGTTTTGCCAAAATCATGATAAAAAATGGCAATTATTCGCGTGCTCTCGAAATTATTACCCAAATAAGTTTGAATAATCCGGAAAAAAGTATTTACTTTGCAGACCAAATACGATTCCTGAAAAAAGTCATACTGATTCAGGGTCATAAAGAAGAACATTAACAACTTGCAAGGTATGCCACACGGCACACTTTCGCATCAAAAACAAATATCTTAACCATGTATATTTTTTTGTGCATTCTTATCGTGATCGCAGCATTGCTTCTCATCGGTGCTGTCCTTATCCAGAAATCAAAAGGCGGCGGTCTCGCCTCCGACTATAGCCAGGGCAACCAGTATATGGGCTATCGCAAGACTACTGACTTCATTGAGAAGGCCACATGGACTCTTGCCATCTGCATCTGCGTGCTCAGCATCTGTGCATCTTTTGCCATCAAGACCCCGGTGACCCGCTCAGGCATGGCTCCCGCTCCGGCTGCCACCACAGCTCCCGCTCCGGCTCCCGCCAACACTCCCGCCGCTCCCGCGAAATAATTGGCATCCCCTACTTTGAAATACGCAGGGTGTTCAGTCTCATCTGAGCACCCTTTGCGTCGTTTCCTATCTTCTTCAAAGATTCATTTCAAACAGATTATCAGTAGGAAACCCATAGCATAGCGATGTTTGAAATATCTAATATTTATGCTGCTGTTATTGCATTATGTAGAAGGGCTACGAAGTTAGCGACCTGTGCCACCTTGTTGGGGAAATATGAAGTCAGGTATTGGAAGAAGACACGGTTGTCGCGAAGCACAGACTTATCCATGTCTCCGTTCTGACATACATAATTCAGAATATTGTTGATAAACTCCTCCTGTTCGGCTGTCAGGTCGTTTGCGGATATGAAGTCAGAAAACATCCGTATCGCCTTCTGTCGGTCAACACCAATTATCTTGCGTATGAAGGCTGCCACGGGAGTGTCGGTGGTCATCTTCTCGCGTTGCATATACCGTTCATAGTCTTCCTTTGTGCCAAGTTCCTGCCAAAGTATCCGTTCCAGTTCATCTATGTCCACCGATGAAAGTTGCTCGATGTTCTGAATCTTCTGAAGCACAGGATGATTGCGGTTCTCTGCGAGAAAATCAAGGACTTTCTGGCGGTAGGTTACTGTGGTGTTTACCTTCGGGGCTTCTCCTCCGTCGGTCACATCATCTTCGATATTCACGGTGAAAGTCTTACCTGCTTCGCCATATAGATATTTCATCAAATCGCGAAGCTCACGGCGCATGTTTTCAAGCAAGGCGAGGGTCTTGTTTTCCCAAAACTCCGAGGTAAGCACCTCATTGAGCAGAGGCATCTTAGCCTGAATATCCGGGAGAGTGGCCTTCTTGCGAAGCACTTCCACAATGCGGCATATCTGTGCCTCATGGCGTGAGCTGTCGAAGTTTTCATCTATCAATCCCAACTGCGCATAAAGCGTAAGCAAATCAAACTTCTTGATGCGTTCATCTTCCAAGGTCGTAGGAATCAGCGTGGCAATCCGCCGGTCTATCTCATTTCTTTCGAGGTCGGAGATATACTCCCATGCCTTAGCCACGCGATATTTGCTGACAATGTCCCACTCGCGACGTACGGCGATATGAAAGTCGGAGAGCTTGTTGATTTCTGTAATGAGTCCGGCTTTCAACTCATCGTGCATTGTTTTTGCAAACTCATCCTCCTGATATTGCTGTGCCTGAAGAGCGTATGCGATGTCGGTGCGCACGGCAAAGAGTCGTTCTGCTTTCTATAATTCCTTGCAAGTGTTTTAACATTTTTTAAGGAAA
>JAMPAV010000070.1 GCA_023667055.1 Muribaculum sp.
CTCCTAAACTTTTAACCTTTTAAACCTCAACTTTCGCTTGCGAAAGTTGAATAATTTATAGTATGCTTACGAGGTATTTGCGCATTTCTCAACGCAGCCCGGAGGGCTGTTTTGTGTGAAACACCGGTCTTCAAGTCCTGTGAATGCTATACAGAAGCACCGTAGTCCCGGAACGACACCTTATGAAAAATGCACAAATACTTACTGCGTTATCTATAGAACCTCAAATATTTTATGTAGAATTTTGAATTAGATTCCGGTTGCAATACCATATCAATAATTCTCAATTCTAAATTTTTAATTTTAAATTTATATTTGCAATGTCAGTTTTAGACAACAACCCGGGCCTCAGACATCAGGTAGAACAAGTCGCCGAGGCTGCCGGATATCTTTGGACAAAAGGATGGGCCGAACGTAACGGCGGAAATATTACAGTCAATGTCACCGAACACATCACAGACGATATCAAGGCTTTGCCGGCCATTGCCGGACCATTCCCCATTGGAAAGAAACTTACCAACCTGAAGGGTACTTGGTTCTACTGCAAGGGCACACAGATGCGTATGCGCGACCTCGCTCGCTGGCCTATGGATAATGGTTCTATCATTCGCATCTGCGACGACTGCGAAAGCTACGAAATTGTGGCAGACAAACCCGTAAAACCCACTTCTGAGCTCCCATCGCATCTTGCAGTGCACGATTATCTAATCGGCAAAGGCTCTTCCTACAAGGCAAGCCTGCATACTCACCCCATCGAACTCGTTGCCATGAGCCATAATCCTGAATATCTCAAGAAGGATGTGCTCACCAAAATCCTTTGGTCCATGATTCCTGAGACAAAGGCTTTTGCCCCGAGAGGCCTTGGCATCGTGCCCTACATGCTCCCGTCGTCAAATGAACTCGCCGACGCCACAATAAAGGCCATCGATGACAACTACGATGTCGTTATGTGGGAAAAACATGGCGTATTCGCCGTGGAAAACGACATTATGTCGGCATTCGACCAGGTTGATGTTCTCAATAAGAGTGCCAACATCTACATGTGTGCTTGCAACATGGGGTTCGAGCCCGAAGGAATGTCGGATGCTCAGATGACTGAAATTTCCACTGTTTTCAATCTCCCGAAATAATCTTTATTTCTTTATATTTCATCAATACCGGAATTCACTATTGTGTATTCCGGTTTTTTTAATTAATTTTGTTGTCAGTTTGATCAATTCTTCTGCAAAATGAATAGATTTCTACTTATACTTGTTTTATCAATCATTTCTCTGCAATCTTTGGCCTACGACAACGCCTCCTTTCATTGCAGTTCCGACACAACAATTATCAACGGACTCCTTAAAGACCCGAATCTCGAAGGAATGGCCAAACAAAGACAATTCGCCTACTTTGCAAAAAAACTTGTTGGATCTCAATCAAACCTCAGATCTGAGATTTTGGAAGCAGACTCTCTTGTTTTCACCATCGACATTCACACATTCAATCCCCTGAGCCTCATTTCTACTTGTATCGCTCTCGTTCAGGCTTATGAATCTTCCTCTGCCCCCAACTGGCGGGATTTTGCTGATAAATACGAACAAATAATGTTCAAGGGAGGCAAGGCAACCGATTTCGTATCAAGATTCCTTTATCCCTCTGATTGGATTGCCGACAATATATTCCGCGGCAATGTCATCGACGGAACACAACGTCTGGAAGGTCTGAATATAAAGAAAAAAGAAAAATCTATCGACTACATATCCCGCAACAAAAATAATTTCAAAGCCTTTGAAAACCCAAAGAATCTTGACAGAATCAAAATGCTTGAGATGGGCTTCCGCAATCATCAGATTATATACGTGGCTAATGGCGACCTCACCAACCCCTCCCGCTATAAGAAGGCTGCACTCGACGGCGACATCGTATTTCTTCTTGCCCAGGATATAAATCTCGATTCACGCGACATGGGTATAGTCTTTTTCGAAGATGGCGAACTCAAATTCATCAGAGTGTCCCCTTCTCTCGAAAAGGTTGTGGTCGAAGAACTCCCCTTCGAACTCTATGTGAAGCGAAACATTAAGCGCATTCAGGGCGCAAGGATTATTCGCATTCAATGATGCGTCAGCTCGTGGCATTCGACCTTGACGACACTCTCGTGCCGGAAGTCCTGTTTCTAAAAAGCGGAATTCGCCATGTCGCGCAGAGTCTGTCGGCAAAATTTCCAATTCTTGACAAACACCGAATCATAAACATTATGGATGCGGCAGTTATGTCAAGGCAAAATCATTATTCTGCCCTCGAGTCACTTCTCGGCCAAACGAATCTTAGCGACCGCATTGACATGGCCAAAGTGGTCGAAGACTTCCGTTTTCACTGTCCCGACCCTGAGATTTACCACATGTCTCCACACCTCACCGGCATTCTCCGCAATCTGAAAAAGCGCGGCATTCCTATGGCTATAATCACCGACGGGCGATCAATCACGCAACGCAACAAAATCCAGGCCGCAGGAATTGACCAATTCATCGACAACTCCAATATTCTTATTTCTGAAGAGACCGGCCGTGACAAAAATCATCCCGACAATTTTCTCTTCCTGATGAGAAAATTTGCCGGGTATGAGAATTTCCATTATGTTGGTGATAATCCATCGAAAGATTTTCTTCACCCTCCAAGACTGGGATGGCACACTCACCTTGTGCATCCATTTCCCCTCATGATTCATCAGTAATCATTCCATCGCTGCAATGTCAAGGTATCCCGAGATATCGGTGGGTCTGCAGGCTCAATGTCCATCTCGGATCCTCAAGCACACGTCTCACCGTCCTCAATGTGTTCGATTCCCTTGTCTTGACATCTGCCACATAGCACGGCTGAAGATACATCAACGTGCTTTCTTTCCGGCACGGCAAGTTGAAATATCCCTCAAGGTCTTGCCCCACATCAACCACTTTTATCTCATCAGCTCGCTCCACCTTGATATTCGGATTGCCCTCAACCTCATTTATGCCCGTCTTAGGCGACACAGTCACCCAGTCTATGCCCTCCGGCAATCGATGGGTGCCATTCGTCTCTATAGCCACTTTCTTTCCGGTCGCCTGCTTTATCAGGCGTATGAAATCGCTGTCTATATACATCGACGGTTCCCCTCCCGTGAGTATCACCCAGTCAGCCTTATAGAGATTGATTGCTCTCACTATGTCTGTATCGTTCATCGCCACACCCTCATTGTGACGAGTATCACAGAAAGGGCACTGAAGGTTACAACCTGAGAATCTTATGAAAACCGATGGATAACCCGTGTGATGACCCTCTCCTTGTAGAGAGTAGAATATCTCGTTGATTCTTTTCATCTCAATCCTCCTCGTATGCTGCAATGTTTCCCTCCGACTCCTGAACCTCACATCGGTAACACTCCGGAATCGAATCCACTATCCATCTTGCTATATTCTCTGCCGTAGGGTTGAATGCCAATACATCATTCAGTATCGCATGATCAAGTGTTCCGGCTATCATTTCTTTTATCTTGGTGAAATCAGCCACCATTCCGGCCGCATTTAACTCCTTGGATTTGCACTCCACCGTGATTATCCAATTGTGTCCATGCAGATTGACGCATTTGCTCTCGTATGGCAGCTCAAGTCTGTGGGCAGCAGATAATTCTATTCGTTTCTTAACGTAATACATCTCCTTTATTAATTCAACTCTATTAATTCCGCCATGCAACTCTTTTATTGTGCATTGTGAATTGTGCATTATGCATTCAGATCAATCCCCGCATCACGCAATGCTTCCATTCTCTCCACACACGTACCGCACTTTCCGCAATGCTCCTCTCCCCCTTTGTAGCATGAATATGTGAGATTATAATCCACCCCTATTCGTTTCCCTATTCTCGCAATGTCGCTCTTACTGATATTGGTGTATGGGGCATCTATCGTTATTCCATCGTATGTACCCTCGCTTATGGCCCGGCTCATCGCATCCACAAATCCCGGACGACAGTCTGGATATATAGCATGGTCGCCGCTATGGTTGGCAAGCATAACTTTCTTAAGACCTCTACTCTCGGCAAGACCGGCAGCTATCGACAGCATTATACCGTTACGGAATGGCACCACAGTTGACTTCATGTTCTCATCCGTGTAATGCCCTTCGGGTATATCCTCACCTCCTATCAGAAGTGATGACTTGAAATATTTCCCCATGAACTCCAATGGAATCACAAGATGTTCAACTCCGAGAATCCCGCAGTTCTTCTTCGCACACTCTATCTCCCTTGCATTATGGCGCGAACCATAATCGAATGTCACCGCCAACGCAATGGAATCCTTATGGTCCCACAGCAAAGTGGTGGAATCCATACCCCCACTCAAAACTATCAATGAATCTTTCATAGTCACCTGCATTTCAGAATTGGAGTTCAGCCGCCATGCGCGTCATGGCAAGCTGCCGGTGGTCATCATCCCCCCAGTTGGCAAAGGGATGTATTGATATTCCACCCCTTGGCATGAAAAGACCTTTCACCTCGATATATTTCGGATCCATGAGTTTCTTAAGATCCTTCATAATTATATTCACACAATCCTCATGAAAGTCTCCATGGTTGCGGAAAGAAAACAGATAGAGTTTCAAACTCTTACTTTCCACCATACGTTGCCTTGGAATATAGGAAATCTTTATGTGTCCGAAATCGGGTTGGCCCGTCTTCGGGCATAGAGTGGTGAATTCCGGACAGTCAAGCCTCACCACATAGTCATTTTCAGGATGCTTGTTCTCAAACGTCTCAAGCAGCTCGGGAGCATAGTCGGTCGGATACTTCGTACCCTGGTTTCCCAAGAGGGTCACTCCCTCAAGTTCTTTTTCACTTCTCATAATTTTGATCATCAAAGGTGTTCATCTTCTCCGGCATCCCTACCACAATAACCCTCATAACCCCATAACCCTCAGATTTTGCCTTGCAAAATCTGAATACCATGCCGGAAGCGATTGGAAAAACAGTCCAACGCCAATGCAAAATTACAAAAAAATCTCCAAAATCTAAATTTTGGAGATTTTTTTTATCGTTATCCGACATTATAGTATGATCATCGCAAGCAGATGCGCCACTACGGCTGCCGCAATCCCTCCGATAGTATGCGAGAGTATCGCCTTGGAAGTCAGATTGCGATAGCCCAAGGAGTCAAGCATCGCTGTGTGTGTGCTTAGATAACCGCTCCAACACATACCGATGGCGGTGAAGACACATACCGCATTACCATCCACCCAGCCCTCTGCGATGAACTTTGGCAGCAACCCCAGTGCCGCTCCCACTGCTCCCAGCGCCGTAATGGGAAAGCCAAGCAAATGAGGGTCGTCAAAACCAAATAGCCACTCAAAAACCACATTGATTTTGCCAAACAAATATGGCAACAACTCTATACCCTGATATGCGCTGCCATCATATCCCTCAGCCCCGGCGCCAAACGTCAGCATCATCACGAGTGTTGATATCACCAGCACCCCGGGAATTATGGCAAGGCCTACCTCCACACCACTTTTGCCGCCATCAAGCACAGCATTCAGTATCCGTGTGAAAAGAGACTCCTCCCTGTTTTTACCTTCTTCTTCAGTTGCCTTTATCTCATCATATACCTCATCCACAATCCTCTCGTCTCTATAACTGGGATATGACTTCAATATGAAGAATTGCATGAACCTCGTCGATACTATGCATCCCACTATGGCTCCGGCAAACCCTATAAGAGGTTCCACTGTGTATCCGAGGCTTATCATGTAGATTATCACCAGAAGACCCATTCCGAAAGCTGTGCCGAAATTCGTCAATGAAATAAACTGGTACTTCTTGAAATATTGTGCGAAACCCTTGTCTTTGGTGAGTGTGATGATTGCAGGGTTATCCGAAAGAAATGTCATGACTGCCCCAAGCGAAGCCACTCCCGGCAAATTGAATATCGGTTTCATCACCGGATGCAATATCTTCTGAAGCATCGATACCACTCCGAATTCCACAAGTATTCTCCCAAGAGCGCCGGTCAGCACACACACTGCCATGAGGAAGAAACATGTGTTCAATAGCAAGTCGTGCGCTGTTGCCATCATGGTCTTCATCATTGGTGCGAGTCCCATTTCGCTGCCTATGATGCCAAAGATGAGTAATATCCACAGCAGGCATAATATTCCCGAAATATATGTTTTCTTTTGCGACTTCACCTTTGCCGGAGTCGTCAATTCTGTAGTTGCCATCTGATGTCGGTTAGTTTTTTAATTTAAGTGTAGTTACTTCTTGATATTAAGCAAATTGATATGCCACGTCAATCCCACCGAAGCATAAAATGTGTTTTTCTGCATCAAGTCAGTCGCATTTCTGTTGTCTCCCTTGGAATAAAAGGCTGCCGCATGCATTCTGAGAAGGTGGCGTTTATTCTTGATCGGGAACCATTCCACAACCGCACCACCTATCGCCAATTGTGAACCCCTGGCTATTTCCGACATTTCTGTGGTGTTAACGCCCCGGTTGCAATCGTAGGAGGCCTTCGCTGTCACTCTCCACTTAGGTGTGATGTCATACGACACTTCACCGTTAAACGTATTGTTCTTTAGAAAATTATTGTCCGGATATGTCCTTGTCATAAGATCCACAAGCACACTCAGTTTGTTGTTTACCACAAATTTATTGCCCAATGCCAGATAATTGCAGTATTTCCCTCGCTGATATTCAATTTCATTCACAGACCAAATGGTCTCGAATCTCAACCAATAGGACAGGTCACGCGCACTGCTCCATTGCAGGTTATAGGCATAAAGATTGCGGTCCTCTGATGTCGCAAAAAGGCTTTGGCTCACCTGAAGTGCAATATAGTCATTTTTGGAAACTTGATACCCGGCAGAAACACCAAACTGATAACATGCCACATTTGTCACAAACAGATTTGGACACATAAGGTCGATGGGAGCTCTATTATACTCGTATCCGCCGATCATGACCACCTGTTTTCCGGCACCTATATCAAATTTACCTGTATGATAAGTCAAATCAAGAATATCGGTCTGATCCCAAAATGTATTGTCCTTCGGCGTTCTCGAGAATCTCTGACGCCATGTGTAGCTTAGTCCTTTGGCTATGGTTCCCTGTGCCTTGAGTGCAATATATTTGCCCATAAACCCCGTCTGCGAACGATCCTCTTTCCCCTTTTTCTCCACATACTGGCCGTCAAGTCGTGCCTCTACATTCAATGCAAGCACTTTCTCTTCCTCATCCGATTGCACTGCCTCTTCGGCATATACATCCGGACTCACTGCAAGGAAATTAATCATCGCCGCCGCGATACAGATTCTCCTTATATTTCTCACGCTTTTATAATTCATTGATGTCTTCTTTCTCTTAGTTTCAACTTATTGTTGCCACTATCAATCTGCAAAATTAAAAAATTTATCCTAATCTCACAAATTTTAAGTAATGATTAAAAAATAACTTGGTAAATTTTTAGGCTATGTTTTTGCTCCAATCAGAAGTATTTTCAAAGGTTGTATCACTCCGATTTGTTACCTCATAAATGGTGTTGTAAAACACAAAAAATATGATTCAAATAATTGAATATTAACTTGATAAAGTTGTAAAATTGGAGAAAATTTCGTAACTTTAAGGATTATTCCACTAATCTTAAAATGGATACGAAACCTTCTCCAAGAGAGTTCAATCAGAAAGA
>JAMPAV010000071.1 GCA_023667055.1 Muribaculum sp.
TTTCCTTAAAAAATGTTAAAACACTTGCAAGGAATTATAGAAAGCAGAACGACTCGCGCACCAAAGACTTCGGCCCGCTTTCTGCACCGGAGGTCCCAATCAGGTTCACCGAAGGACTCGGCCGGCGTTCTGTGCAAGTTCCGGTTCCCTTCAGGAAACCAGCGGTCCATTACGAAAAAGTTCTGTGAATGCTCTGTGAAAACAGTTCCGTGATGATTCTGTGATTAAAATAACGCTATTGATATCAGTAAAATATGTAAATTTGAAAGTCGATTATTTTTTATAGTATGAGCACAAAATAAATGTGCATTTTATCTTCTGTAATGGATGGGGGTGATTTTGACTCCAAGCGGATCCGGCTTCGCCGGTTGGGGCGCGGATTTGGCGCGGATTTCTTATATTTCAATGCTTCGGCATGGCAATGCTGATTGATTTCGCTCAGCGAAATCTCGGATGGAAGCCGATGGATGCGGAATTTGCTTCGGCAATCATTTATAATGGATTTTTTCAAAGCATGGCTGCCACGTGACGTTCAAGGACGTTGCGAACAAAGGCATTGATAGACATTCCTGCCTTTTTTGCAAGGGTAGCCACATTCATCTGAAGATCAGGGGTAATGTCGAGATCCAATTTTCCACTAAAACTTTTTTCAGGAATAACGCCTTCATCTTCACAAAAGATGAGATAATCATCTACTGCTTCTTTAAAAGCATTTCTCAATTCTTCAACACTATCACCTTCATAATTGACTAATGCCCCTATACCTTCAATCTTACCAAAAAAAACATTATCCGTCTCACTGAAATCGACTGAACCTATATAATCTTTGTATCTTAATGTATTCATAAATCTTTGCTTTCCCTTAATTGAATTAGTATTTGCTTGAGGGCATAATCTTTTATAATATTGCCCGGATGCGGTTTATGGAGCAAAACAGGTTTTCGTCCATCTCTCTTATATATAACACGCGAACCGCTTGTTTTTCCTTTGTTGCTCTGGGTATAACCCAAAGAACATAGCAATCGATTCATCTCATCCCAAGTGAAATCACTTGGGAGAGATAAAAATCTTGCTATAAGTTTTTCCCTGGAACTCACGGAGGTGGGGATTAGCGGACGAGGACCTTGGCTGTACGGGAACCGAAGGAGACGAGGTAGATGCCGGGCGCGAGGTTCTCGTTGCGGAGCTGCTGGCCTGACATGTTGTAGATTACCGCACCCTCGGGGGCTATTACACAACCTACACCACCCGAGATTTGAATATTATCGGAATCAATAGCATCCACAGCGTTGGAATCATCAGTTGGAAGCTCCTTGGGACGGAAAGTTATAATGTTAGAATCCTTTGACGATATCATTCCATTTACTACACAAGTAACGTAAGCCTCAAGCGATTGGAGCCATTGCATACTTGAAATACCATCCACCCAAATTGAAGTAACATTACCCACGTTTTTTGCATCAAAATCATTTACAATACGATGATTTGATGCTACCCTTATTGTTACAAGATAAGACTCAACATTTTCAACCTTATCCCAATGCAACTTAAATGACTTTGACCCGTCTTCAGCAGAGGTAGGGTTATCATGCAAAACAGTCATCACTTCAGTTGGCTCTGCAATATTGTAGTCAAATCCAACAGAAGCATTATCATTATTGTATGAGATAGCAGATATCACAGGATGTTGCCAAAATCTATATTGCCGGCTTGGAACAAGTTCAACTTTTGCTCCTTCATATAATGCACCCGTAGCAAAAATAGGCTGATCAGCACCATTTGCATACACAATCTCCACATTAGAACCAGTGTTGGAATTTACTAAATTAGACGACCAAATATATCTATCGTAATTAATTCGCCAAATCATAAGACCCGAATCAGGGAAGCATGAATCCCAGCCCGAATTATCACGCGCCTCCAGAACAAAATATTCTGACTCGAATGACGTGGCACTCGTGGAGCGAGGTATTCTGATTCTCACAGCCTGGGGAGTGTCGGAATGACCAAGAGCTTTCAAATCATAATGAGTAAAATCTTCAGCATCAGCATATTCGAGCCAGCGACACACCCACTGCTCATAAGCAGAATACAGTGGTGGCATTGTACCGTTGAAATTATAACTACCTTGATCCATCACATCCCACTGGCCAGGAGTCACTACATTGCCAGAATACTGCACATCGTACATATCAGGAAGACCGAGCACATGACCATATTCATGACAGAAAGTACCTATGCCACCGACCCAAGGTTCGGAGCCATCACGCCAAGGCTGACGATGAGTTCTCGGATTATAACCATCAAGTTCATTGGCACAAGCGTATGGACCTACTTTTATACCATCCAAACGGAAAGTGTTACCCCAATAAGTGCTCTGATGCGGCCAGATGGTTTGGGTGTCAGAGTCAGCACTGCCATAACCCGCATAATAGATAAATACGGTGTCAAGAGTGCCATCTTCATCATAGTCATAATTGGAAAGATCCAATTCACCCGAATCATGCAGGGCCGTGAGAGCCTCGCGAATCATGAACTCCATGTTTTTGGTCTTGCTTTGGTCATCGGCAAAATATGTGGTGTTCTTGCTTATTTTCACAGGGCCATAGACATCAAACTGAGGAGCATACAGGCCATGAGAGGCAGCCTTGTAGTAGTCGCGGGCAGAGCCACAGCCATTATAATCGGAAAAACCGGGTTCATTTAGCTGGCGGGTGTAATATTCCTTAGGATTCTTCACCGTGAACTGCACAT
The DNA here is from genome assembly GCA_023667055.1 of Muribaculum sp. Taxonomy (GTDB): domain Bacteria; phylum Bacteroidota; class Bacteroidia; order Bacteroidales; family Muribaculaceae; genus Lepagella. The sequence continues at coordinate 2,755 of JAMPAV010000071.1, forward strand.
CCTGAAACTCCACAAGGACGACAAGAGAGCGAATGCCCTCGCCTACTGTAGGATAATTTGTGCGGCCTTCGGAATTCAGTGAAGCCATACGCTGGATGGAAGGGGCAGCGGATCTTGTCTGAGAAAGAGACTGCGCCTCTTTCTCGGCACGACGCATCTCCACATTTTCACGGTTGAATGCAACAGGGACACCATTTCGGAGTTCACTGACTACAAAACCCTCAGCATTCCGGTGCAAGATTGATGTGCAATCTACATCAGTCATGAAATGGAAATTTTCATCACCATGGACGCGGACTTGAACAGTGGATCCGTCGGGGTTAGTGACAGTACGGGGACGCGGGTCGGCAGGGACTGCCCATATAAATGAAGGAACTGCGAGAGAAGCCAACGCAGTCAAGAAACGTTTCATTTTCATCATCATGATAAATTAGTCTAATTCCGAAAAAGGCCTCCGTTAAAAGGAGGCCTGAACATTAAGATAGTTGCCTTACCAAGATTCGAACTTGGACAAACAGAACCAAAATCTGGTGTGCTACCATTACACCATAAGGCAATCACGATTGCCACAGGAGATTCATCCCCTCATAGCGAGTGCAAAATTAATAAAAAAAAACGAATATGCCAAATTTTTTGAGACAAATATTGTGAAAGTTGCAGCACATTTTTCACAAGGCGTCCCTCCGGGACTATTGTTTTTTGAGTCGGGGCCTTATTCCCCGGACTTGAAGTCCGGGGTTTTCACACAAATCAGCCCTCCGGGCTGCGATGAAAAATGCACAAATACTTTGTACGCTTACGCAAGCAACACAAACTTCCAGAGCAGCTCAAGGCAATGAAAACGACAGTATTAAAAAATACAGCATTAAAAAAATACGAAGGGTCAGAAACGGTCGAGGACTGTCTGGAGGAGCTGTCGGACGCGGGGTTTATAGTCGGTGTTGGCTTTGGAGGCGCGCCGCTCGGCGATGATGCAGCATACGGTCATGGCACGGTGTCCGAGCATACGGGCCATGCCGGAGAGACAGCCTGATTCCATCTCGAAGTTGGTGACCGGACGGCCATTGTAGCGGAAACTCTCTATCTTGGCATTGAGGTCGGGATCGGCGAGCGGTAAGCGCACGCAACGTCCCTGTGGGGCATAGAAACCAACAGCAGATATGGTGTAACCGCGAACCATGTCGTCACGTCCGATACGTGCCACGAGCTCAGGGTCGGCATCCACTGTGTAGGGAGCAGCCCAGGATTTCATCCAGCCGGTGTGGCGGGTAAACTCACGCTCAAAGTCAAGGTCGCAGACCTCATCGCGCATCTCATAATAATTAAGAATGCCATCGGTGCCCGTGGCTTTTTCGGCAATCACAAAATCGCCGATATGGAGGTTTTCCTGAAGGGAACCGGAAGTGCCCACACGCACCATATTCAGTGTGCGGTGTTGGGGTTTTACCTCGCGTGTCTTGAAATCGATGTTTGCGAGGGCATCGAGTTCGGTGACGACAATCTCAATGTTGTCGGAGCCAATGCCATGGGAAATGCAGAGGACATCCTTTCCTTTGTATTTGCCGGCTATGGCGTGGAATTCACGCGACTGGACATCATAGTCGATGGAGTCGAAAAATTCTGCCACCATGGATACGCGACCGGGGTCGCCGACCATCAGGATGTTGTCGCGAAGTTGGTCGGGGCGAAGATGGATGTGGAATGCGGAGCCATCTTCATTAATTATGAGTTCGGATGAGGCAATCATGTTTAAGAGTTAAGAGTTAAGAGTTAAGGGTTAAGGTTAAGGGTTGAGGGTTGAGGGTTGAGGGGAACTCTGCAATGCTTGCGGGGTAGAGTAACAAATATCACAGACTGCACTCGCGGCCCCAAGTGGCCGCGACACTGGAACCAGATATCTCCTCAAACCGGTAAAGCCGACACATCCTGATTTCAAGAAATGACGATAGGCCCTATTAGGGAAAGACTCATCCTGATTTCAAGAAATGACGATAGGCCCATTAGGGAAAATATCGTGGTATAATTATAACAATTATGGTTGGAATTGTTATTATAGTAAAAAGTAAAAATAATGAAAGAAATGACAGAAATGCTTGAAAAGGCCATCGAAATAGAGGGTCTGATAAGAATATTAAAAAACGGGATGCCGTCGCCGGAAATTTATAACCTTATATTTAAGAAGGCTGATGCGCTTGCCAAATGGGCACAATCACAGACGGGCACTGTGATCCGGAGAGAGAGTATTCCCAACTCCGCCATAAAGGAGGAGATTAAGGATGATGTCTTGATGGAGTTCGCAGAAGCGGAAGAGCATCAGACACCCGCTGAAGATGACATCACCCTTAGCCTTGATAACGATGAACCTATCAAAGATTGTCAAGAAAATGAAAATCGTGGCAAAGATGCAGATGAAGAGATAAAGATCTGTGTCGAGAAAAAGCAGATACCAGAGCCTGCGGAGATCAAGTGTCTTACTAATCTGAAAGCCTACTTCTCACTCAATGACAGATTTCTGTATTCTCGGGAGCTTTTCGACGGCAGTATGAAGATGTTTGACTCCACACTTAAATATCTTGAAGGGGTGAAAGACTATGCCACAGTGGAGGATTATTTCTACAATGAAATGGATTGGGACAGAGAAAATGAGCATGTGAAATCATTCATGGAGATACTGAAATCCAAGTTTTAAGATATGCTATATATAGTGCCGACCCCGGTGGGGAATTTAGAGGACATGACAATGCGTGCGGTCAGAGTCCTGAAGGAGGTTGATTTGATTTTGGCAGAGGACACACGAACAAGCAGTGTGCTGCTGAAGCATTTTGACATTCACACCCCGATGCAGAGCCATCACAAATTCAACGAACATGCCACGGTGAAGCCACTTGTGGAGCGTCTGGAGGCGGGGGAAAACATTGCCCTCATCTCCGATGCCGGCACTCCCGGCATATCCGACCCAGGATTTATGCTTGTGAGAGAATGCAGAAGGAATGGAGTGGATGTGACGGTGCTACCCGGAGCGACAGCGTTTGTTCCGGCACTGGTTGGAAGCGGATTGCCATGTGACAGGTTTGTGTTTGAAGGATTCCTGCCGCCCAAGAAGGGGAGAGCTACCCGACTTGCCAAACTTGCGGAGGAGGACCGCACCATAATAATATATGAGAGTCCGCTGCGACTACAGAGAACATTGCGCCAACTTTGCGAGGCTTTTGGCGACGGGCGACCTGCATGTGTGGTGAGAGAAGTGTCGAAACTGCATGAGACATATCATGAAGGGACGCTGAAAGAACTTTCAGAATATTTCCAAGCGAACCAAGCAAAGGGGGAGATTGTTGTTCTTATCGGAGCCGGGGGCTCCGACAATAATAAGATCTCTCTTCCGAACCCAAGTGTTCGGAACACAGAACAAGATATCTCATTCTACTGAAACACTCTGCAAACAGAAATGAAACAATCGAAATATAAACCACTATAAAAGATAATGACTATGAAAAAATTAATTCCCGTATGCGCGATGGCAGCGCTGACACTTGCCGGCTGCACCGGCCACGGTGGCAAATCCGAAGTGGATTCTATCACCATCATAACAGCACAGTATGAAGAGGCATCCTCTTTCAATGATTCCCTTCTATTGCTGATGGGCGACATATATTCCGGACTTGATTCCATCAACATGCAGGAAGGATTGCTCTACAGCATGGAGAAAGGAGGCGAGGGAGTTGACCGCCGTGCGAGCATCCGCCAAAATCTTGCCGGCATAAAAGACCGGCTGCAGCAAAACCGCACGATGCTGGCCCAAATGCAGTCGAAACTTGACAACAGCACCGGCAACAACTCAGTGCTGAAGAAGACAATAGCCGACCTTCAGGCCCGAATCGACCAACAGGAAAAGAAAATCGCCGATCTCAACACCCAGCTTGAGAATGCCAATATCCAGATTGCCGACCTCAACAACCAAGTGACACAGGGTAAGGAAGACCTTGCAGCCGAGACAGAGGCGCGCGAAAAGGCACAGGCAGAGGCAGCCGCAGCGGATGCACTCGCCAATAAGGTGTATTATGCCATTGGCACCAACAAGGAACTGAAACAAAACGGCCTTTTGGAGAAGAAATTCCTTGGGGCCACAAAGGTGATGCAGGGGGATGACGTGAACATGAACTATTTCACTGCAGGCGACAAGCGCAACCTGAGCATGATCAATACGGGAGGCAAGAAGGTAAAGATCTGGAGCAACATGCCGGAGGGATCGTATGAAATCATAGACAATGGCAGTGGCACACAGACAGTGAAGATAACGAATCCGACACAGTTCTGGAGCAGGACGCCTTATCTGATAATACAGATTGACTGATTTAGGTTGTCGTTGTTGTCGTTGTTGTCGTTGTTGTCGTTGTTGCCATCGTTGATGCAGCATTATATGTATAGTATGAGCACAAAATAAATGTGCATTTTATCTTCTGCAATGGATGGGGGTG
>JAMPAV010000072.1 GCA_023667055.1 Muribaculum sp.
GAACCGCGAATCCCTTCGAAGTCCCGGACCACCATTTGAATCAATAAATGTCATTGTATTTCTTGTTCATGTCTTTTTGTCCCTATGTCTCTAACTTATTGTCTTATGCCATCGGGATCAGGCAAGGGATTTTCAAATTTCTCAAATTCAACCGCTGGCTCTCCCGTCTCTGGATCGTAACCTATTCCAAAGCGTAAGTTCAATGTATATGTATATTTCTTTCCTGGTTCCCAATTGATTGAAATTGGAATTGCAACTTCCTTACCTTCAACTTCACCACTACGTTTTGTCCAATCTTCTTTTTCGAATTCCGTATAATCACCCCACAAATGTTGATATGCACGATGAGCCTTCCCATCATCTTTTGTCAGATACACTGAACAACTAACCAATAAGTATGCCCCATCTTGTTGTGTGGGTATCTTGTTCTTCGTAGGATCCCATGCCTCAACTTTTTGGGGAATCATATAAAAATCATCATCGCTGAAATTGCTCCAGGGTATAATCACCTCTTTTCCAATATTATCACCACTGCCATAAACCGGAATATCATTTCTTAAATGACTCATGAAACCGTCAAATGCCGGTAACACTGTATTTTCTCCTATACATTCCCATTTACACAAGAACTCATCGTCATTAGCATTATTTGTTGTCGAATTGCATAAAATCAGATTTCCTTTATTTTTTACATTGCATACCTTTATGCCATCAAGACAGAAAGAGTATCCGTTTGGCTTAACTAAGTTGAAACAGATTGTAGATAGTGCCTGCTTGAAATACAGTGGAACCTTCCCATCTTCCTCTCCTCTATTAGTAGTTACAGCATACACAAGATCGTCTTTTGTAAGAGTGTAATTTGTCATCTTTACACATTTCTTTTCTTTATCGTATTCAAGACGGTTGCCATTTTTTAATGGAGATACAGCAAAGAAGTCGTATCTTGTGCCATCGTTTGGCCAATATCCTTTTGTCCCACTGCTATATACCCAATTACCACCAGACTTGGCAATCTTAGCACCGGAATTGTTGGTAAGTTCTACCCCTGAAGAAACCGATCCTGTCGGATACCAACACACATTAAAATTATTAAGACCGTTTTCTGTTATTGTTCCTCTGGTGGCTAAATCTTCAAGCGGATCAAAGAAAATCATTCTTCCATCCTCATTTTCGAAGGAAGGACACTTCGGCTCTTCATTTTGACCACATGAAATAGTCATCAATGATATAAGTATCGATAAAATTACATGGATATTTTTCATAATAGTCTTTGTTGTTTCAAATATTAGATCGAACCGCTTATAACACCTGCATTTACATCTGTATAGTCTTCTACACCGATCATGTCATATTCAACTTCTATTACGGGATAGGCATCTATGCCGAATACAAACGTGTAGGTATAACTTTTACCTTGTTGCCATTCGATATCCATTGGCAGTTTAATTTCAGCGGGTGCATTAGCAGATCCCAGCATGTATAGTCCGTTTTCCAAAACCCTACACTTCACATTGAAATAAAAACCATTCGAATTGGTCTCTGACCATTGCACATTAGACTGAGGCATCATGAAGATATATTCACTTGAGTTCCAACTGTTATTGTACAATCCAAATGTTTTATCTGCATACGAAAAATACATTTCCCTATTCTGACTTATATCAACGTCAAAATCTGTGAATGGCGAATTTGCAATATCCCAATTACCATAACTTTCTTCGGAGGGAATCATCTCTTCCCATTCCGGAACTCTGGGAATGGTTGACTCCTTAGGAAAAGTGAAGTTCCCTTTATTTTTAACATTGCATATCTCTATCCCATCTATTATGATTGTGCGTCCGGAAACTTCCGATTTTACTTTAAGAGTAAGACCGGCCAAAGCATGTCTGAAATTCAGAATTACGCTTTCACGACTACTTGACCCACCACTGACTATTATTGCTCTTGTTCCCATTTCTTCAGCTTCGCCGCCACCTCCCAACAATGGATAATTGTCGGCTACCGGTTTGGAGTGATCTATTTCTGTAGCATACAGCAAATCTACATTGTTACCGTTCTTATCCACTTCATAATCCAACAGTCTTTTACAGCCATCGGAACAATCAACAATAATGTCGTCAAAAGGATAAACTGCATAAAAATCAAGATTATAGTCATTGGGCCAGTATTTCTTTTCATTTTGATTGGCATAATCCCAACCCGATCTATTACTCAATCTTTCAGACAGCAACATTCCTCCCCCACTTCCCCAACTATTATTGACAATCTTTGTCTTATCCATAAAGACATCTTGTGTATCATGATTGAACGCATAGACACCGAACTCCATGAGATTACTTGTGGTCATCTGATAGGAAGCTCGTGTGGATTCACACTCCGGCGCACTTATTGAAAATGATATGGCCGCATCCTCCTGTAAGATCAGGTCGGAATCCTGTGAGCATGAGGCCACAGCAAGACCGACACTTATGAAAACGGCTTTTGTATTTATATCCATCATATTACTTTTATTTGGTACCGGAAGGGGATTATCAGTCCCCTGCCGGTTGTGTGTAGGGTGGTGTCTCAACTTCAGATATACTTGAAGTCTTTCACTCAATCATTTACTTTTTGTTCATATCAACATCTTCACCGTCTGTACCATTACCCGACAAAAATGCATCTACTGTTACAACATCAAATGTCACTGGTACAAGAACTGGGTCTGGATCAGGGTCGGGTGTCGGTTCTGGGTCCGGATCTGGATCCGGGTCAGGATCTTTGGGGTCATAACCAGCACCGTCACCAAACTTAAATGTATAAATATATTTCTTACCTTTTTCCCAATTTGCCTCAAGGGGTATAGCCACATACTTTGTACCTGAGATATATCCTTCTTCTCCTTCGTGCCCTGTAGGCTCAGATCCCCAAATGTAATTGTTGGCTACATCTTTCAATGAACATTTTACCAGGAAATATGCTCCATTTTGATTGGCAGGTTTGCCTTCAACACCCTCTCCTGAGACCTTCCAAGCTTCAAGTTGTTGTGGTAGGAGGAACATAGCACCAGATTCTGATGAAGTAAGTTCAACTACGTTTTTATTTTTTGTTATTGTTTTATAGGTAAAAGTTGTATAAAAATTTGCCTTAACAGGCGTTTCTGCTGAAATCCATTTCTCTATATCTTGAGCAGTCTCGTCTGCTGTTTTCTTTGGATCAGTTGAATTTGGAAATTTAAATCCATCAGCATTCTGTACAACTTTACATACATAAACTTCATCAATATTTACTGTAAAATTACAGTTTTCTGTGGTCTTTGCATTAAATACAATTTCTGATAGAGCATGACGGAAATTAACCTCTACTGTCTTGTCTGCTTTTGACAAAGCCTGATTAGAGGCATAAAGAAGATCGATTTGGTCTTCAGCATTTTTTTCTACAGTAAATGCACCAAAGCCTTTATTTAAGTAGGGAGCATTAACTGGAGCATAAGAATAGAAATCAAGAGTGCCATCATTGGGCCAATACTGTGTGTCAGTATAGCCCCAAGCGTCACCACTCTTAGATACTTCCACCCCACTCATAAAAGGGTTTGTGGCTTCCGTACCATTGAGGGTATGATAGGCGTACACCTTGAATTCAGTAAGATTGTTGGTTGTACTTTCTACACCTCTTGTTGATGATGTGGTGCTTGCGCGGAACGCAATCGCATTGTCGGGATTCATGCTTACCACTTCTTCCTGCGAACAGGAAGTGGCTATAAGACCTAATCCCAGGGCAGCGAACATTAGTTTTGTGTTCATACTGTTACTGTTAATTTAATTGTTATTAGTTAATTTATTTATATTGTTGTTTTTGTTACATCGGGATATCAAAATTCTCAGAGTCGAACCCATCAACTGATGGTGCAAATCCTCCACTATCCACAATTGGAGTCGGCAGATCCAGTCCGTCGATTACTATATGTACACGACGTGGATTGGGTGCGTTGTCAACCTGATTGGTGACATCGTATGTATAGTACCACTTAGACCCGTCATCAAGCCATATATAGAATAGCATGTTGTGGCGTTCGCGGTTGCTCTCATGATGTCCAAAAGTAAGAAACTCTCCAGTCAGCCTGTTATCCTGACTGCGGCTCGCTGCAAAAGGAATGGTTACACCCTCTTCTCCAAGGCTTTTATCGTTGAATGTCACGAAAGGCGACATCGAGGTGAGAATTCCACTGGTCTGGACCATGTGTTCTATATTGGTCACATTTCTCACTTCAAATGTATAGTGGCATACGAGTTCCTCAGGATATATGGTGATGACATGGTCATCATCGTCAACGTAGTGTGAGGTCAGCGAACCGCCCCATAGCATGTCGGGGCTTATCACCACCAACTGATCTCCAGTTTCATCAACGCCCGGTGCTTTCTGAGCACTCGCACCAAAAACCGGTTCTAAAATACCACCTTCGCGTGTGTATCCGATATGATTGAAGAAATCATCCTGCCCTCCGAAAAGTATGGATTCCGTGTCGTTGTTGTAGGCTACTATATGATAGCTTCCCGGATACAGGTCGATGGCTCCTCCGTCTCTTCCGGTGTAGTCTATACGTTGCACACCTCCGCGTGTCCCCTCATCGGGATAAAAGAACACGCACATTCCCGCCGGATTAGCCTCCGGAGCGTTGCTCCAATCGAAGGCTACACGCACGTTTCTTACACGTTGCACCCCAAGGCTCAATTCCTTGTGCTCGCATGAATCCATCATCAGTAGAAGTGTCACCACAGCCATCAGCGGGAGTGTGGAAAGGAGCATTTTCCAAAGCGAAGATTTTGCATTGCGCATTGGACACTGTGCATTGGTTTTATTGCTCATCGCGCACCTCCTTTCTCTTGTTGACGTTGCCGTGGCCGATCAGCCACACCAGCGCCACCTCCGCCTTCGTCGGGCCGAGATAGTGACGGCGGTGGGTGGATTGCCACACGTAGTGGCCGTCCTTTGGCTCGTATTTCTCGTATAGTCCCGTTGTGTAGCCCACTCCGAGCGAGAAGTCTATGTTGAGGTGCTTGCCGATTGGGAGCGAGTAGCCGTACTCGAGGCCGAGCCCCCACATGCACCTGTCCCAGAGTGTGCCGCCCGGCTTGCCACCGATCTCGCCGGTGCCGCCCAACTCGAAGTCGTAGGTATAGACCTGCGCGTATGCGCCGAGGTGGTGTCCGGTGAGCGGTTTGCGGTGTGCCTTCTTGCCAAACCACCAGCGGCCGAACAGCTCGCCGCCGTAGGCACGCCAGTAGAAACTGCTGCTGTCTTTCTTCCACCATGCGTAGAGCCAGTTGCCCCCGAGCGATATGTCCTTGCCCAGGTATATCTCCACCCCGATGTTGGGCAGGGCGAGGGCGTCGTAGAGCATGTTGGTCCTTATGTCCATGTAGAAGGGCTTACGGGGTTCCTCCTCGATTTCCGGTTGCAAAGGTGGCAACTCCACAATGCTGATGGAGTCGAGGGCCGGCAACGCCGCCTCTGTCATGAGCTCTGTCTCAAACGGCACATAGATAGGGTTGGGGCGTTTCTCATACCACACCACAAGCTGTGAGGCGCGGAGCTCTGGGAAAAGATTGGCATACATATATCTGTATGGCACGCCTTTCCTTATCCGCTTCAGGTCGGCCACACTGTTTTCCCTCGGCACGGGGTTGTTGCGTATGTCCATGATTATTTCGTCGATGGCCGCGAGTGTCTCGTCGCGGTAGGGCATGTTGTCATCCGCTGCCACCATTCTCCGCAGACCTTCCCAGTCCCGACCGAGAAACCTGAAAATCTTCAGGGAGTCCGGGATGTCTGTGTATTTGGAAAGATAACTGAAGAGTGTGTTGGCGCGACGTTCCGACAGTCCCTGGTTGAATGCCACCGAACCTTCGGGTGAGGCAGCTCCGAGCACCTCGATCCTGGTGATTTTATATAGGGTGTCGGCGAGCAGACTCTTGAATTTGTCTTCTATGCGGTTGAGTTCATGGCGGTTGTTGTGGAGATCAAGCTGCAGGTCGTGTTTGCTCTGCCTGAAGTAGATCCTCACGGAGTCAACGGCCATATCATCAGAATCGACGGCAACCATGGGGTATTCGTCTGACGGAATCCCCGACGCTGCTGCATTCTGTGCAAACGCATTGAAACCCAACAAGACCAATAGCATCAGGATTACCGACACTCCTGTCCTCTTGAATTTTAGATTAATTATATGCATCTTTACACGATCCATAATTGCTGTTGCTTTGATTCGATAATAATCGTATGTCGTATATCCTTGTTAATAATTTGTATTATGTTGTGCTTGCGTTCCCAAATGGTGAAAGGGTCGGCATAATTTGTATTGTTTCTTTATTACGTTGTCAATCAATCTGATTGGCAGTATCTTTACATCAAAACTCGATTGTCTTCTCAAGTAAGTGATACCAGTCTTGACTATCATTTTTAGGTATCTCTATCCAAGAGATACTTGAATTTTGCAATTAATTGTCAATGTGAATTTTAATTAATCCGAATTTTGTCATTTGCTAAACAATCGACATGAATGTTTTAAAAAATTGAATTTTTTAACAAAAAAAATATGCGTAAAACTTGCACATATCTAATAAATTGTATAACTTTGCGACATGAATTAAGTATCTCTTGGATAGAGATTTTGTGATTTGCTAAACTTTCTTACCGCTTGCTCGCGCCGGAGTTATCATGTATTGTGAACTGTGAAGTTCCATGATAAAAAGCAATCCATTACCACCCGCCCCACATGTTTCCATACGCATTGCATCCACTCCGATGGCGTTAGCCATTGCCGATACCGATATTATAAAACCTCAAGTTTTTGATTTGGCATTTTCTAGGCAAGATACATTGGTTCATACAATCGAAAAAAATCGCTCAGAGCCGCAGAGGTGTTGACAATCAATATTTTGAATACTGATTAAAGCAGAGACTCGCAAGCGAGTTGCAAAGGACGCCAAGTCTGACTGCGGTGGCAATGCTCTGCGTTCTTTGCCATCTCCAGCGAGTATCACGAGTGTGCGCACGGAAAAATCATCCAATTTTTCAGCCTCTCTGCACCTCCGTATGATTGTATAATCTTAACATTCAAGAAATTATTATAGCACACTCACAAAGCAATTGTGCATTTTGATGCCGAAGCAAATTCCGCATACATCGGCTTACATCCGAGATTTCGCTGAGCGAAATCAATCTGCATTGCCATGCCG
>JAMPAV010000073.1 GCA_023667055.1 Muribaculum sp.
CGCGGATTTCTTATATTTCAATGCTTCGGCATGGCAATGCAGATTGATTTCGCTCAGCGAAATTTCGGATGGAAGCCGATGGATGCGGAATTTGCTTCGGCAATCAAAATGCACAATTATTTTGTGCTTGTACAATAAATGCATTGCCGCGACTGCCACTGATGGCGGATGAGGGCCTGCAGATATTCTACTTGCATCTGCATGGAGTGCGCTGCCCGCTTTTTAAGTTCTTTCAGTGGAGTTTTGTCTGTGATCTCACTCCAGAGTATGATTGATTCATCGTCGAGTTGCGCCGGATCCTCGTGGCATAGCGTGTCGCAGGCTATAGCCCATTGATCGAAGTTGCGCGAAGTATAGTGAAGTTTGTAGTGTTCGTATGCACTTACCCGTCTTATCTTTTCAGCGAGTGGAATGTTGTCAATGTTGTGGAGGAGTGCCGCTATTGATTGTCGGTATTCTTCAACAATGCTTTTATCGAAATCTTTTTGCACACGGCTTGCGGTGGCCAATGCAAACAGATAGTCGGTGGGGTCTGCAAGCGGTTTGCGGCGGTATGCCTCGACTACCTTGCAGCACATATCCTCGAATGCGTCACGCCATGTTTTCGGCCCATGGTCTTCATCCCGGCCATATATATACCGATACAGTGCCTTTATCAGTGGCATTGCGAGCTGTATGTCGGGTTTGCCATGGATCCTGCGGGCGATCTCGGGATATAGAGTGCTCAGGTTTCTGAGGATGTCGGAATGGTCAAGGTCGAGATCTTCGCAGAGATTGCAAAGCACATTGATTGCATCGATGTTGGCGATAAAATCATCGTCGGTCATCGACTTGTCAACATCGAATGTGGCAAGGGTGCTTAGCCGGTCTATAATCTGTTGAAACATTATTCTTGTTTATTCAACTTTTGCAAGCGAAAGAGGCATATTTCGCCATAACTTTGTCAACGTCGTATCTGTCGTTGATAATCCAGACATTCAGCCGATATTCATCAAGGAAGCGGAGTGCGGATGAAAGAGAGACGCTGTCTTCCTTGTTTATTCCGAGATTGGGGTAGTGTCGGTTGGCTGCCAATGTCAGGTAGCACCTGCGAAGTGTATTCTCAAACCGGTCGAGATAGTCGGGTTTCTGTGTCAGCCCCCAGAGGCTGTAGAAGTACGGCGCAAGGTCAATGTCGGTTTTCTCCCTTGTGTTTGCCAATGATATTATCGCTTGCTCGAAGGCATTGACTATGTCGGGATAGTCGGCACATGGAATGCCTGAGCATAATATGGCATTGACCACAGGCAGGTGCCCGGCGGTTGCGCCACAATCCACAATCTCCGCCAGGACATAGTCTGCTATCAGGGTTAGTCGCTTGAGTGATGCGGAGTCAGCTTTTAAGGACAAAGAATTGATGTGGCATCTCAGATCCTCATCTCCAGCATAGTCTGACGGGGTAAAAGATTCGGTGGTCATGCCTCTTTCTTGATGTCGTCGCCGATGGGCTGCACGTAAAACTCATCGACGGTGGCCTCCGCTTTAATGGAGTATTTGTCGGAGAGCCGGATATAGATCTGCCTTACATCCGATCCCTCCTTTATATCGTATATCCTGCCCCTGTAGCCGGCCATGATGCCGCCGGTGATGATGACGTCGCGGCCTATACCCATTGGCTCCTCGGGGGTCAGCTCTATTTTCACATCGGGTGTGAATATACCTATCATCCGCTGGAATAGGGCCATGCCGGCGGTGTCGATCACCGAGTAGTCGCTGCTGGCATTGTTGGCATTCCTGAATATCCATCCGACGCCTTCGGTCCTGATGGCGGTGTCCATTTTCCTGACGTGGCGGGGTCGGACATGGAAGAAAACAACATCGGGTATGACCGGCACGTTTTTGGTGACTATCTTCTTGTCGATCCGGCTCAATACTTGCTTTACTGGATAGAAGAACATTTCTTCGTCGTAAAATTCGCTGAAATTCTCCTTGATATGCTGCTTGAATCTGTCGAAGTCAAAGTTTCTCCATACTTTCATGGCATACCATCTTTTGCCCGACGGCGAAAATGCTTCGGCTACGCGGTGCTTTATCTCGAGTTGCCCTTCGGCAGAAAGTTGCGAACCGCTTACGAAGTGCAGATATTCAAACCCGGCGGGGATTGCACCGAGCATACATTTCAGGTCGGAAAGACCTACACCCAATTTGCTTGCTTTCAATATCCACAACGAGAGAATTGTGGCGGGCGACAAGTGGTCGGGAAATCGGATCTCCTTCACTCTCAGATATGAGTCGATGGCTCCCAACACTTCTCTGACGAGTTGCGGTGTCCTTTTGCGGCTTTGCTGCAGGTCGAAGACATATTTCCTGCTGTGATGAAAGTCTTCGGGCCTTATGATGTCGTCGAGCTGTGGAAACAGTGGCTTGTAGTCATCCGCAGTGAGGTAAACGGCATTCTCGATATCGGTTGAGGCATTGAACAGCAGATATAGAAACACTGCCAATTCAGGACGTGTCTTTGCATCTGCAAGGATGATATCGAATATTTTTTCCAGCCTTGTGAGTTGTGTGTCCGGTTGCGTGATGCCGGACCGGCTGTCGATATTTTTTAATTCCGCGATACCGTCGAATGCGTTGTCGTTGACACCGGATGCCGAGCGGTATTCATTATATATGGTATGTAGTTTTTCGATGTATCGTTTGCGGCTTGACATGGTAAGGCCGCGATGAACTATATTTGCAATCCAGATTCTCAACCGGTTTTCATCAGACATTTCCCCATATCCGTGAAGTGTGGTCAGGAATGATATCATGGCCTTGTAATCTATTGTCTGCCGGGGGGTGCTGTCAAGTTTTGTTGCAACAAATTCAGAAAACGACATATTGCAATTTGCTTATTTTATGATTGTTGCAAAAACAAGGAGAGCGAACCCGGATTGAGATTGATATACTTTTTCATCTCCCCCTTTTTTGTTGCCTGGCGGCTTAAAAGGGGTTCCGGACTCGGATATTTAGTGACGGTTTTCACCGACAATTTGTTTAGCAAAAATCGATTTGAGTGAGTGTCTCTTGCTAAGAGATACTTAATCTCGCATTTGCCACTCATGAGTAGCCTATCGTTTTTCTGATTGCAAAATTACAAAATTCTCATGGATTTTCCAAATAATTTGCATGTTAGATGAGAGTCAAAGATGCTCATCAGGTAAAAATTTCGTTTCACTTGAAACTAACGTACTTTTTCTTCATTTTGGACGATAATAGCGATTTGTTTAGCAAAAACAAATTACACATGACTGTATCCGCTTGATTCACAGATATGTCCATTTCTGTAAAATCTCTTAGCAAGAGATACTTAAATTTGCTAAACAAATCATGGTGGGTACCCCTCCACTGGGTTTAGGAGTACCTCGGTTACTGATAAATCGGCCTCTGCGGAGGCGACTACGGCTGGCTCGTTGCTCATTCTTCCGTGAAAGCCAAGTTATGTGCCAATTCTGTAAACAATTCAACTTTCGCTTGCGAAAGTTGAATCAATAAAAAGCTCCGTTACCATCCTATGCATCCATTGCCATCCGCTTGGTGTTTTGACACCCTGCATCTTCAGATGCAAGGGAACCTCCCGAAGATTGATTATTTACTTAAGTTTCGGATTTGGCATTTTCTCGAATATCAATATCATACCATCACGCAGAGACGCGGAGAGGCTGAAAATTGGATATTATTTACGTACGCATGCTCGTGATACTCGCTGGAGATGGCAAAGAACGCAGAGCATTGCCACCGCAGTCGGACTCTGCGTACTTTGCAACTCGCTTGCGAGTCTCTGCTTAATTCGATATTCAAAATATTGATTGTCAACACCTCTGCGCCTCTGCGCGGTTTTACCGGTTTGTAAGAAACCAATGTATCTTGCTGATAAATTACCAAATCCGAAACTTAAATTAAATTTATAAGTCAATGGATAGTAGAGATTTGACCCCAACGAATCCGGCTTCGCCGGTTGGGACGCGGAGGAATGCGGATTTTATTAAATTTCAGATATTTGAAGCGTATTGGAGTGAAATCATTACCATCCAACTCCATTTGATGGCATAAATCTTCGAGGGTGGCGCAACGACGAAGTCAGGAAAAATTTTGCAATTGGCAAATTCTGCTTCGGCGGGGGAATCACGGAGCTGGCACAGAACGGGCCGTTGGCCGTCACAGAACTCGCACGGAACTTTCATTATCTTCGAGTGGAATGAAACAATGTCATCTGTAGGGGGGGAACTGTAATCCCTGTCGGGATCAGAATGGTCACGGAACGCCGCGCGCACCAATGCTACCGACTTGCATACGTAGCATCTGCATATAATTATGTGCGCTTCTTCCATTTCCAGAATTTCTTCTGACGAACTCGCCCCGGCGTTCTGTGCATGTTCAAGTTTCCGGGAGGAAACAGCGGTCTGTGGAAAAATTCTGATTATACTGAAAAAAGTTCTGTGACCATTCCGTGAAAAATGTTCTGTGCTTGTTCCGTGAATAAAAAATTTGGCAATCGGAACACACTGCTTCGGCGGGGGAATCACGGAGCTGGCACAGAACAGGCCAAAGGCCGTCACAGAACTTGCACGGAATCTTCATTATCTTCGAGCGGAATGAAACAATGTCATCTGTAGGGGGGGGACTGTAATCCCTGTCGGGATTTCAGGTCATGTAGAGGGAAGCAAGGCTTTTGCGCGTTACCGAGAGATTGATGAGGATATGAAGAAAGAACTTGTAGGTCTATTGGAATAATTTATTGTTAACAGTTTGTGTAATCCAAAATATTTTCTTAACTTTGCGCATGGAATTATTTACATCATGTGTAAATCAATCGAACAAACAACGTGAATATAACGTTTCAAAATAAGAAGTTTGAAAAGTTGGTCTGTAACGAGTCCAAACTGTTCAAGGAATTAGGTTCGCTTAGAGCCAAGATATTTCTCCGCAGGCTTGCCACTTTAGTTGCAGCCTCAACGCTTGAAGATGTCAGATATGCCCCGGGGAATTTCCACGAACTATCGGCAGACCGAAAAGGACAATGGGCGTGTGATCTTGACCAACCTTACAGACTCATCTTTGAACCACACGAAGACCCTATTCCAACTGACGAATCCGGCAGATACATTTGGTTGGAAATTAAGGGAGTTGAGGTAATAGAAATTGTAGATTATCATGGCAAATAGAAATATGACACAGACACGACAATTTTTCGACCCGGCAAAGTTGCCTGTTGTATATCATCCCGGCGAGACTCTCAAAGAGAAACTTCAAGAGATGGGCATGGGTGTGAAGGAATTTGCCACGAGGGTATCCAAACCGGAAAAGACAATAATCGCAGTCCTTAAAGGCAAAAGTTCCATAACTCCCGATATGGCATTATCATTCGAGCTGGTAACAAGAATTCCGGCTGATATGTGGCTCCGTTACCAAAAGAACTACGATGAGTATATAGCTCGCAAAAAGCGGGAGAAAACTTTGCAAGAGGGCCTGACATGGGCTGAGAAATTCCCATTGGACGAAATCGGCAGATTGGGTTGGCTCACGAAATTTGCTTCTCTCGGAGGACAACCTAAAGATATGGTTGAGACCTTATTTCTTTTCTTCAGTGTAAGTTCGCCAAAAGGATGGGAAGATTTTTACCTCAATCAAAGACTTCGTGTTGCGTTTCGTATCACACTTGCAGAGTCTTGCGACCCATACGCGTTATCGGCATGGCTAAGACAGAGCGAAATACAAGCTGATGAAATATCTCTGCCAGCAAAATATACCGCGAAGGCACTAAAGAACGCCCTCAGCTCTATATCGGAAGTGCGCAAGTCAGCCGACACCGAATATGAGAATTCCGTTTCACAACTTTTAGCTGAAGCAGGAGTAAAACTTATCTTCACCGATGCTCTAACATCTGCCCCTGTAAAGGGCAGCTCACGCTACATTGGTGGCATTCCCTGTATTCAGCTATCCAAATCATTTGATTCTACCGATGATTTTTGGCATACCCTGTTCCATGAAATCGGCCATATACTTCTCCATGGCAAAAAAGACATCTTCATCGAAAACGTTGAGTATGGAGACAAGAACCCGGAAAAGGAGCAAGAAGCCGATGAATTTGCCTCACTTTGGACATCATTTAATGAATGTCGTTTATGATGGATAAAAATGATTGAAAGTGGGGACAAAAAATCGCTAACTTTTCAAGATGGGGACAAAACGGGGACAAAAATATAAAAAGAAAAATCTGCAAGAGTTGATAATCAACTGCTTGCAGATTTTCAGAGTGTCCGAAATGAGACTCGAACTCACACGAG
>JAMPAV010000074.1 GCA_023667055.1 Muribaculum sp.
CTCCTAAACTTTTAACCTTTTAAACCTCAACTTTCGCTTGCGAAAGTTGAATTATGTTAGCTTCTTCCATTTCCAGAATTCCTTCTGACGAACTCGACCCGACGTTCTGCGCATGTTCCGGTTTCCGCGAGGAAACCAGCGGTCTGTGAAAAAAATTCTGATTATTCTGAAAAAAGTTCTGTGACCATTCCGTGAAAAAAAGTTCTGTGCTTGTTCCGTGAATGAAAAATTTGGCAATCATCGCCGGTTAGTTTGCTTCGGCGTGGGAATCACGGAACTGGCAGATCATTTTGCTTAAGTCAAAATAGCGGATGAAAGCTGATGGATACGGATCGCTGACTTCCGCAATATTGCCATGGCATTCCTATTATAAAAATCCCACGCTAAGGAGCAGAGGTGCTGATAATATATTAATCTGTAAGTTAAAGGTCACAGAGACTCGCAAGCGAGTTGCAAAGTACGCAGAGTCCGACTGCGGTGGCAATGCTCTGCGTTCTTTGCCATCTCCAGCGAGTATCACGAGCGTGCGTACATATAATTTACACGATAAACATTGCCTCTGCGCCTTTGCGTGGGGTATATCATTGCAAACCAATTTGATAACATAATACAACATGGACAAATAACATGCGAAACTTGAATAAGTTATAAAAAAACCTCAACTTTCGCAAGCGAAAGTTGAGGTTAGCAATACTTATTGCGTCTATGTCATCTTCAATACTGACCGTATTTGAGTTTGCGGTAGAAATTGATAAAGGACATCTGCATCCAAGGTTGCACCCAGAGTGTGAGAATACCGAGTGTCAGTATGCTAAGGAGTATCCAGCCGATAAATCGGCAATTGAGACAGAAATATTCCCACTTGTGACCTTTCATCATATTCCAACTCATCTGGAGAGCATCAATGCCGCTGATTCTATCATCCTCAGCCATTATCATGTAGGTCATGCTAAGGCCGCAACCGGCTATGATACCCGGCACAATCAGCAATACACAGCCCACAAGAACTATCAGGCTATAAAGAAGACCTGCCACAAGGGTATTGACAAAATTATTGAAGCCGGCAAAGAGAAGATTGAAGTCGGATGTCTTCTGATCCATGATCCTCATGCAATAGAGCACATATCCTACACTTAGAGGACCCGTTATCAGCAATGAAAGGGCATACAACGAACTTGCAGCTCCGCTTATCAATACCACAATAAGCGTGGCAAGCATTGTCTGGATGGCAAAGCCCCTAATCATACTTCTCGCAGCGCTCTGAATCATTCCATTTTCACTCATAATCTATTCTTGTTTGGGTTAATAATCAAAAATTCTCTCATTCGCTCACAAATGTACACATTATTTTCCACTTCACAAAATATTTTCTAAAAAATTGTGAAAAAGTATAATTTTGGATTAACCAATACACCTTTTCATGTTCTTATATATAGAGAGTGTTCAACTTTCGCTTGCGAAAGTTGATGTTGGCTATAAAAGTTCAGAAACCTTCTATGAGTAAAAATATGAATGAAACCCTTGCATACACCTACCACATACATCGGTTGACCTATTTAATTACACTTCTATCTATCGCGTTGACTTGCAATTGCAGCAAGCAAGACGACAGCCATACAGAATTGTATCAGGAAATAAAGTCGGCCGACAAGATTGTGTTTGCCTCAATGGCAGTCACGAAAACAGCCAAGACTGAGCGTTCCGATTGGTACAAGATAGGCAAGAGAATCGCCGTGTACTCCTACGATTCCTATCTTCAGGCCTACATCGACCTGACATCGCTGCAAACCGACGATTTTGTATTTGATGACAAGGCAAAGACTGTCAGCGTGACTCTTCCGCCGATTGAGGTAGAGATTGCCGGACGCGACATCGAGATGAAGAAAGTGTATGAAAACATTAGTCTGTTCAGAAGCGACATAGATGCAAAGGAAAGAGCCGAGATCAAGGAGCGTGCCAACAAATCATTCATGAAGGAAGTCAAGGAGAATCCAATGTTTAGTAAAAAACTCACCGAATCGGCCGAGCGGAAGGCCAGGAAATATTTCGAGGCCCTGTTTGAGGCCAACGGATACACAGCCACCATAACCTTCCGAAACCGTCCGGCCAATGGGTATCTTATCGAGCATAATTAGGCCCCTGCATCTTCAGATAAATCATCTTCCATTCCAAAATGATACTCTAACTATTGATATTTATGTTGAAAACAGCGAAATACATCATAGCAATATTGGCAGCGGCAGGAATAGCGATAGCCGCCTGTATCTGGTTGGGCAAGTCCGGCAAAGACGACATCACAGTGGATAGAGGCAGAATTGTGGATGTGACCACCATGGTGCAATTGTGCGCCATGGAAATATACAATGAGGTTCCCATACTCGACACCATCAACAACAAAGTGATAATAGCAGTCCAGAAGCAAACCGGCAGCATATCCTTCGATGTGGAGAATCTTCAGGTTGCCGACGAAGGTGACACCGTGAGACTTACGCTGCCCCGCGAAATCGTGGATATAAGGGAGGCGACCGAAGACAATTCCTGGCAGGTGATTGACACAAAAAACATTGGTTTTCTCGGACAGCTGAAAAACAGCCGTCTCACACTCCGTGAGGAAAACGCCGTAAAGGCAAAAGCAAAGAGAAAGGCAATACGGGAGCTGTATGACAACGGCACTGTGAGGCGCACACGGACAGAGGCAGCAGTGACTTTGAAATCCATGATGGAGAAAATATACCGAAAGCCGGTGGTTGTGACGGATACGATGTTCACCGACAAGCAAAAAATGCGACTTCCTTCAAAATAAAATCACAAAATCTCTGAAAAATTTGCATATTTGACGCAAAAAGATTAACTTTGCATTCGCAAACGCCCTGATGGCGGAATCGGTAGACGCGCTGGTCTCAAACACCAGTGGAGCAATCCGTGCCGGTTCGACCCCGGCTCAGGGTACAAGGATTCTCGAAAGAGAATCCTTTTTTTGTGGCTAAATTTCCATTTTCCAATTTTAAGTGTTAAATTTGTAGCGACAAATATATTTTGCACATGGAAGTAATAAATTTCGCTGAGACCCCATCTATCATCAGCCAGTATATGCGCGAACTGCGCGACGTCAACATTCAAAACGACAGGATGCGTTTCCGCGCCAACCTTGACCGTATCGGGAGCCTGATGGCCTACGAAATATCCAAACGCATAGCCTACGAGGATGTGACAATCCGCACTCCCCTCGGGGAATGCGTATGCCAGCAGCCCGCCGACCGGATTGTGGTGGCCACAATACTGCGGGCCGGACTGCCGTTTCACCACGGTTTCCTTCAGATTTTTGATGGAGCGGAGAATGCCTTTGTAAGCGCTTATCGCAAATACCATGAGAAGGGCGACACATTTGATGTGCTTGTGGAATATATGGCCTCCCCGTCGATGGAAGGAAAGACCCTGATTCTCGTTGACCCCATGCTTGCCACCGGAACATCCATGGACCTCGGCTACAGGGCACTTCTCCGCAAAGGGAATCCATCGAAGATTCACATCGCAGCCGTGATTGCCTCGGAAAAAAGCGTGGAATACATAAAGGCGCATCTGCCTGAAGACAGGACCACAATATGGTGTGGTGCAATCGACCCGGAAGTGAACTCCCACAGCTACATTGTGCCCGGACTGGGCGACGCCGGAGACCTTGCCTACGGAGAAAAAGAAGACAACGCATGAGGCTCGAAAACCTCGACATAATAAACTTTAAGAATATCGAGGAGGCCTCGCTTGAGTTCTCCCCGGGTGTGAATTGCCTCTTGGGCATGAATGGCATGGGGAAAAGCAATCTGATGGAGGCCATACATTTCCTCTGCCTTGCAAGGCCTATGCAGTCGATACCCGAATCTGCATTGCCCCGGCATGGCTCAGACATGCTGATGGTGAAGGGCACGTTTGAGATGGATTCCGGAGCGCACGAAAACGTAAGCTGCGGATTCGTGAAAGGGAAAGGCAAGACCCTCAAGCGAAACGACAAAGAATATCAGCGACTGTCGGAGCACATCGGGAAATTTCCCATAGTCACGGTGACGCCATCGGACCATGCGCTTGTCAGCGGGTCGGCAGATGAGCGCCGCAGGCTCATGGATGTGGTGATATCTCAGGCCGACAAGTCTTATCTCGCGCACCTGATTCGATACAACCGGAGCCTTGAGAGCCGAAACAAGATGCTGAGGGCCGGCCTTACCGATCCGTTGCTTTTCGAGTCGGTGGAGACCACCATGGAGGAGGCCGCCAATGCCATCCATGAGACCCGGCGCAAGTGGGTGGTGGAGATACTCCCCGACTTCAAGACAAGATACTCGGAAATCTCCGGAGATGCCGAAAAGGCAAACATCAGATATTCCAGCTCACTCAACGACAGAGCCTTCCGCGACATACTGAATGAATCAAGGGCGAAAGATGAAGTGCTTGGCTACACATCGAAAGGAATACACCGCGATGACCTTGTCACCGGACTCGGGGATTACTCCATGAGGCGATTGGGCAGTCAGGGGCAGGTGAAGACTTTCACCATAGCCTTGCGCCTTGCAATTTTCTCCTACATCAGGAAAATGTCGGGACTGACCCCCATACTCTTGCTCGATGATATTTTCGACAAACTCGATGCAAGCCGAGTGGGAAGGATAATGCGGATGGTGAGCGGAGGAGAAGGATTCGGACAGATATTCATCACTGACACCAACCGCGAGCATCTTGACGAAATTCTCGCCAACATCAATGGCGAAAGCCGGCTCTTCATGGTAGATAACGGTCATTTTCAACTGACATGACATTGACCGACACGATATTATGGAAAGAAAGGAAGTAATGTCGGTGGGTGATGTTCTCAGGGAATGTCTGGAACAAAGCCGTATGCAGGACCGTCTGGATGAGGTGCGCGCATGCGAATGTTTTCCCTTTGTGGTTGGCCGGGAGCTCGCCGCCCTTTGCCGACGTCCCGTCATGCGCCAGGGCACAATGACAATATCCACATCCAACGCCTCGCTTCGCTCCGACCTGAACATCCGAAGAAGCAGGATAAAAGCGGGCATAAACGAGATTATGGGAAAAGAAACAGTAAAAGAATTAAAATTCATCTGAAATATATGAGCAAAATCAACGATATGCTTGAAGACCTGGACTACACCTCCTTCAAACATGCCACTCCGCTACAACTGCGTTTCAACGACATTGACATACTCGGACATGTCAACAACAACTCCCAGCTTGCACTCTTCGATGTGGGCAAGACCGAATTCTACAATACAATGCGCGGGGCTCTCGACGACTGGAGCAAGGTGGAGGCTGTGATTGTCAATATCAACTGCACCTTCATGCGACAGATACATTTTTCCGATCCTATCGAGGTGCGCACGCGTGTCAAGAAAATCGGAGAGAAGAGTTTCGTGCTGCAGCAAATCTTGCGCAACACTGCCAGTGGAGACATCTGCTCCTTCTCCGAATCAGTGATGGTGAGTGTGGATATGGAGACAAGGGAATCAAAACCGATACCCGGGAATATACTTGAGGAACTCAAGAAATGGTGAGATTAAGGCCCCGACTCAAAAAAAATGGCAGTGGCTGGGGCGGCTTTGAACGAGGGATTTTCGCAAGTCGAAGAGGGAGCTTAGCGTGCTAAGTGACCGATGAGACTTGGCGAAAATCCCTCGTTCAAAGCCGCCCCAGCCGCTGCCATTTTTTTTGAGTCGGGGCCTAAGAATTTTATACCCTTTGTTTGTTATATATTAAGATGGCATTTGGCCTTTAGAGACTTTAAAGACCTTAGGGACCTTAGAGACCCTAAGGACCTTAGAGACTTTATCATGGATTAAAATTATAGAATTCAACTTTCGCAAGCGAAAGTTGAGGTTTAAAAGGTTAAAAGTTTAAGAGTT
>JAMPAV010000075.1 GCA_023667055.1 Muribaculum sp.
AAACTTTTAAACTATTAAACTTCTAAACTTTAAGTGAGCTTGCGAAACTTAAATCACCTAAAATTCATGCAAACGCATATAATCGACAAACTAAACTTTTAAACTTATAAACTTTTAAACTTCAAATTTCGCATCGCGAAATTTGAATTATTTTGCTTTGCGGTTGTGAAACCAGATGATACATGCCACTGTGATAAGAGCCATCGGAGGCAAGATCATCATGCCGTTGTTTTGATAACCCATATCATAAAGAGCCTGCGGTATTATCTGGAATCCCCACAATGTGCCACTCCCGAAGAGTTCACGGAAGAAAGCGACAATTACGAGGATAATACCATATCCAAGGGCGTTTCCGACACCATCAAGGAAAGAATTGAATGGAGTGTTGTTGAGAGCAAATGCCTCCAGACGACCCATTATGATACAGTTTGTGATTATAAGGCCTATGAATACCGACAGCTGCTTGCTTACCTCATAGTTCCATGCCTTAAGCACTTGGTCCACTATTACAACAAGGGCCGCCACCACGACAAGCTGCACAATGATTCGTATTGACGTGGGGATTGTCTTTCGCATCAGTGAAATAATCACATTAGAGAGCGCAAGCACAGCAAGCACTGATATAGTCATGACTACAGCAGGCTGCAGTTTGGCAGTTACCGCAAGTGCCGAGCAGATGCCAAGAATCTGGACAATCACGGGATTGTCGTTGCTCAGCGGATTGATGAGCGGTTCAAGTCTTTTTCTTATGTTTCCCATAATTATTTGTTCGATTCGTTTGCTAATTTTTTGAAGAATGCTGTGTAAGGCTCCAATGAGTCTGCCAGCATCTTCTGCACTCCCTGGCTGGTGATGGTTCCACCGCTGACGGCATTTACGTATGCACGGTCGGCCGGTTCCTGTCCTTTTTTCACCACCAACACTGATTCAAACTGTCCATCTGCCCCAAAAATCGGTTTACCCTCAAACTGACTGCTGAAAGCGGGCTTTTCGATTTCAGCACCAAGTCCGGGGGTTTCACCCTGATGTCCGAAATATGCGCCATATATGTCCATGCCATTGGAATCCATCGCTATGTAGCCCCAAATCGGACCCCACAGACCGGCTCCATACACCGGCACCACATATTTGACACCTTTGTCTGTTTGGCATACATATATGGGAAGTTGACGCTCATCTGCCGGTTTCTTCACTTCTGTGGCCATATCCACCGACATGGCATCGATGCCGTCGAGTTTTTCCCCCTTGCTGTTGACACAATAACTGTCGGTGATATGTTGTTCGTAAAGTTCACCTATGGTTTCATCACCGGTAGGGTGGATGAGGGCAGCTGCAAGAATCTGCTTCTTTGTGTCGTTGGCGATGTTTTCGAGTTGTGCCGGACGCATCATCTGATAGACCAGGGCCAGTACAAATCCCACCACTACCACAAGCACTGCCGCATACACCACCGTATATAGGTTGCTTTCTTTATTAATCTTCATGTTATTAATTGTTAAGCGTTAAACTTGTGGGAATTATGCTGCCACTCGCTTCATGCGGCGACGTATGTTGCTGTTCACCACGCACCAGTCGATCAGTGGAGCGAAGCAGTTCATCAAGAGCACTGCGAGCATCGCGCCTTCAGGATAGCCAGTGTTGTAGAATCGAATGGTCATTGCGATTGCACCAACAAGGAATCCATAAATCCATTTGCCCGTTTCGGTGCGACAGCTCGTCACCGGATCTGTAGCCATGAACACAATTGCAAACATGAAACCTCCGAGACAGAGCTGCTCTACGGGGCAGACCATAGTCACCGGATACATTGGATTTGCGAAAGAATATCCAAGCCATGAAATGGCAAAACCACCTGCGAGAGCGGAAAGCATGATTTTCCAACTTGCCATTCCGGTGAAAAGCAGAATTGCAGCACCGATTAGAATACAGAAAGTTGAGGTCTCACCCCAGCTGCCCGGGATAAGTCCCCAGAAGATATCCATAAAGTCAACCGGCATACCGTTTACACCGGTTATCTGCACCTGATCTCCGGCTGCGGTGGCAAGTTGCCCAAGTGGTGTCGCACCGGAGTATCCATCTACGGGGGCTGCATTGCCAAGGCTGACAAACACACTGTCGCCACTCATCTTCTGCGGATAGGCGAAGAATAGGAATGCACGGGTGACGAGTGCCACGTTGAGGAAGTTGTAACCGGTACCTCCGAACACTTCCTTGGCGAAGATAACTGCAAACGCCACTGCCACAGCAAGCATCCAGCAGGGAGTGCTGACTGGACATATCATGGGAATGAGAATGCCCGATACAAGGAAGCCTTCCTGAATTTCATGACCTCGCATTTGCGCCACAACGAATTCAATTCCGAGTCCGACGATATAGGCAGTAAGTATCTGCGGTAGCACTGCCCAAAGACCATAGAAGAATTGGTCGAAGAATCCGATGCATTCGCCGGTGGCAAGATGATGCTGGTAGCCTACGTTCCACATTCCAAACAGACAGCAAGGCAGGAGAGCAAGCACCACGGTGATCATGGTGCGCTTGGAGTCGTTGGAATCATGGATATGTACTCCCGATTTTGATGTCTCATTGGGAGTGTATAGAAAAGTATAAAAACCGTCAAATACTGAGTGCAAGGCATGATACTTGCCTCCTTTCTCAAACATCGGTTTTATACCGTCGATCTTTTCTTTTAATTTGCTCATTTCTTTCAACTGTCTTTGCGAAGTTTCTCAAGACTTTCGCGGGTTAGTTTCTGCAGTTCTTCTTTTGAGGTATCCACAAATTCCGGCAATGCGAAATCCTCCGGAGCCACCTCGTAGATGCCGAGTTTCTCCATCTTGTCGTAGTCGCCGGCTATCATGGCCTTTATGAGATATTCAGGATATATGTCGAAGGGGAACACCTTGTCAAGTTCACCGCTCAATATCATGGCTCTGTGGCCTCCTCTGATTCTTGCGTCAAAATTATAATTCTTACCCAATCCTCTAAGAAATGCGGGGAATGTGCGCTTGGTGCTGAATTTCATGGGGTTCATAGATGCCCATCCCATGAATTCATCGGCATTGTCGCCTTCCGGTATCAATGTCACCTGGCGATATGGATATCGCAGAAATCCGTCTTCTGCTGATTCCTTTACGCCGGTCAGTACATTTCCGGCAATCACACGGGTGTGTGTGCCCTCAGGCAGTTCCCCCTTGAGCAACTGCTTGAGATCTGCTCCTGTTTCGGTGAGTATATTCTTGGGATTTTCGGCAGATGGCCCTGTTATCGCTACTTCGCAGCGATAGTCGGTGTGACCCTCCTTGGCAAGCATGCCGATTCTTGCGGCAGTGGCGGCGTCAAGTGCCCATACGGTCTCTCCCTTGTTGACCGGTGCCACGGCTGCTATCTGCACTCCTACATTACCGGCGGGGTGGGGGCCCTCCACTTCAAGAATCTCCGCATGTTTGCTCTGTATGCCTTGTCCCGGTCGCTCTGCAAGATATACATTGCCGGTGGTGAGGGTCTTCAGCACCTCAAGTCCGGTTTCAAGATAATCTTTCAAGTGGGCTGGAAGCACTTCGCCGGCGAGTGGGGATGAGTCGAAGGCGGTCACGAAAATGTCGCGTGGAGTGGCATTCTCCACCGGCACTATGTCGTAAGGCCTTTGGCGCATCATGGCCCAAAGACCGCTCTGTTTCATTTTATCAGCTATTGTGTCGGCAATCACTGCCTCCGGCGCAATATCCTCCCCTCGTTTCACTGTCACAGCGAGGATCTTTCTTCGCTCGCCACGGCGAACCTCACCGACTGTGCCGGAAATGGGAGAAACTAACTTGATGTTTTCTGCATCTTTGGCATGGAATAGGGGAGTGCCGGCTGTGACTTTGTCTCCGGCCTTAACCTCACATTTCCACACATATCCCGGATAATCATCCGGGCAGATGCCGACAAGATCCGCTCTTAGCGGACTGGGTGCGCCCTCGGCCTTCCCTTCAAGTGGAATGTCGAGTCCACGCTTGATTTTGATTTCTCTTGCCATACCTTATGGGTATTATTGTGGATTAATTGTTTATTCTATCATCGACCCTCTCCTCCATCATTCCAATAATGCCAAAACAAACAATACGGCATTCATCAGACAAAATTAATTAATTTTAACTAAAAAACCAAAAATATTTTATTTTTGCCGAGAAATTCTTATCTCAGCGCAGCCCGAAGGGCTGTTTTGTGAGAAAAACCCGGACTTTAAGGCCCCGACTCAAAAAAAAATGGCTGCGACCCCAGCCGCTGCCATTTTTTGAGTCTGGGCCTTAGTCCGGGGAAAGCCCTGCAGAAGCATCGTAGTCCCGGAGGGATGCCTTGTGAATATATGCATCTTTTCTATCCAATATTTTGAAATGGATTTTATTGATTTTGACTCTAATGCATGGATTTAAAACTGTGTTATCTGATAAACTTTGGCGCAAACGTATTCAAGACCGGCAAGATTTCAGACCCCTTTCCATACGACAAGGGAATTTACAGGATAGTGAATGGCATTGAATAGCACATAAACGGAACGTCTGATATTGGCAATGCTTTCCGAAGCAGGTTCCTCAGCCATCGGCTACCATCCGGAATCTTGCCGGGCAAAATTGATCTGCCGTGTCGAACCCGAAAGCAAATGACGAAACGATGAAGTCAGGAGATCCGCGTTCCTCTGCGCAAAACCCGGCGAAGCCGGATCATCGACCCGACGTTCTGTGCATGTTCCGGTTTCCGCGAGGAAACAGCGGTCTGTGAAAAAAATTCTGATTATTCTGAAAAAAGTTCTGTGACCATTCCGTGAAAAGCAGTTCTGTGACCATTCCGTGAATAAAAAATTTGGCAATCGGCAAATTCTGCTTCAGCGTGAGAATCACGGAACTGGCAGAACGGGCCGTTCTGTGTTTTATATTCAATATGCATGTCTCGATGATTAGCAGGTGTAAAACCTGATTAGTTTCATTTCAAGGGGCAAAAATAATAATCTTATTGCAATTATGAAAATTTTTTAACAATAAAATCCCCTGAAAACCGCAAATTTAGGGTTTCCCCTAAAGTGCTGACTATAGAAACCACAGATTTCGAACCAAAGTGACAAGATAACCAAAGTGACAAGATAACCAAAGTTCCCACATGACCCAGTAGGGCAGATCAATTTTGCCGTGCAAAATTTCGGATAGGAGCCGATAGCTGCGGAATCTGCCACGGAAATTTTTTCAGAAGTCGGCGATCCGTATCTATCGGCTTCCATCCGAGATTTCGCTGCGCGAAATCAATCTGCATTGCCATGCCGAAGCATTGAAATATAAGAAATCCGCGCCAGATCCGCGCCCCAACCGGCGAAGCCGGATTTGCGTTGGAGTCAAAATCACTCCCATCCATTGCAGAAGATAGAATGCACATTTATTTTGTGCTCATACTATAAATTACTCAAGTTTAAGATTTACATATTTTACTGATATCAATAGCGTTATTTTAATCACAGAAGCATCACGGAACTTTTTTCACAGAGCATTCACAGAACTTTTTCGCAATGGAACGCTGGTTTCCATAAGGAAACCTGAACTTGCACAGAACGCCGGCCGAGTTCTTCGGTGAGCCTGCTCGGGATCTCCGTTGCAGAAAGCGGACCGAAGTTTTTGGTGCGCGAGTCGTTCTGTGATCCATCTGACCCCGCAAGGGATTAGGGTTCCATATACCGATAGCTCCATCCGAATGCAAAGAAAGTTGAATAAGTAAGTAGGTGAGTAAAATTATTCATAGTTATGATTAAACCTTTTCCAGAGATTC
>JAMPAV010000076.1 GCA_023667055.1 Muribaculum sp.
CCTTTTATAAATTTCATATTAGCGTCGATATTTGATAAAATTTCAATTTGCAAAATTCATCAATTACGCAATGCCAACATATATCCATATCAATTCAAAAATGTCCCATATGAAATATATGGGCAGCAAATAATTTAGATTGTTCCTTTTCCGAACCATTGGCCATGTGCAGTGTTATAAATATATTCAAATGTTAAAAATCCGCTCTAAGCGTTAAAAAATCACCCTAAATATTAAACACTCATGTTTCATCACATACACTCCGCCATCCTCCCCTTCCTGGCTCTCTCATTAATAGTTTTGTGTGGATGTAAACGCCACGCTGCCCCGACACAGGCAGCCCCGGCTAAAGTTGACGTTCTCGTAATCGGTGCCGACTCTACATCAGGAGAATCAGCGGCATCCTATTCAGGCACGGTCTCCTCCGACGAGGAGTCTGTCGTAAGCTTTTCTGTCCCGGGTACAATCACTAACGTCTACGTGAAGCAAGGACAAAAAGTCGCCAAAGGGCAGACACTCGCCCGACTGAAAAGCGAGAGCCTCGGGAATGAACGTGAGATAGCCGTAGCTGAACTCGAACAGGTGCAGGATCTCTACAACCGTCTCAAAAAGCTCCATGACCAAAATGCGCTACCCGATGTGAAATGGGTGGAAGTACAAGCCAAACTGAAACAGGCCAAAAGTGCGGCGGCTCTCGCCGACCGTGCCGTTGGAGATGCCACAATTTCATCTCCTATTTCCGGATATGTCACGGAAAAACTGGCCGATGAAGGGCAGAGCATCATTCCGGCCCAACCCATCTTGAAAATTACCGATATTGGCAACCTTCAAATTTCAATTCCAGTCCCTGAAGAAGAAATTTCCCGCTTTGGGAAAAACACTACGGCGACTGTCACATTCGATGCTCTGGATAGGCTGACTCTACCGGCATCCTTGGCATCTAAAGACGTTGTGGCCGATCCCTTCACGAGATCTTATAAAGTTAAATTCCGGCTTCCAACAGCCGATGGACGCATACTTCCTGGCATGATTGGCAATGTGTCTGTCACCGGTCTCGACTCTGTTGCAGGGGTGCAAATCGGAAATGAATTTGTTGTACCCTCAAAAGCCGTACTTCTTGCGTCAGACAACCGTCAGTTCGTATGGATTGTGGATGGAGCTAAGGCTCAACGCAAATACGTGGAGGCCGACGAGCTCCATCAGGAAGGTGTGCTTGTAAAAAGCGGACTTATGCCCGGTGATTCCCTGATTGTTGCCGGGATGCAGAAAGTCAGCGTTGGCTCTCCGGTAAGTGTAACCATCAAACACTAAGAGATCATGGCTACCGACAATATACCTAAACCCCTGGCCCATCCCAATCCAATTGTGGCGGCCGGAATGAAATACAGCAAGGAGGTCATTCTTCTTGTTTGCATATTCGTCGCTTTCGGCATCTATGCCCTCAAGGAGATGGACAAGAACGAATTCCCGTCATTCACAATCAGGGAAGGAGTTGTAGCTGCCGTCTATCCGGGCGCAACAGTCGAACAGATTGAGCAGGAAGTGCTGAAGCCCCTCGAGGATTATATCTTCTCCTACAAGGAAGTCGACAAGAAAAAGACCCATTCAAGAATCACCTCGGGCATGGTGATTGTTTTCGTTGAACTTGACAACGATGTCACCGACACCCAACCATTTTGGAATGAATTCAAGATTGGCATGGAGCAGGTGAAGATGACATTGCCCCCGGGGGTACTTGGAGTGGAGACCATGAGCAACTTTGGCGATACGTCAGCATTGCTCATTACAATGCAGAGCGACGACAAGACCTACCGGGAACTAAAAGACTACATGGACAATCTTAAGGATCGCTTGCGCACTGTCGAGAGCGTCGGCACAATGGATGTCACCGGTGTTCAGACGGAAGAATTTGCAGTATATCTCAACCCTGAAAAGTTGAAACACTACACCCTTTCCGAAGCCTCGGTCGGTGCAACCCTTATCGCCCAAGGCTTTCAAACTACCGGAGGGTCGCTCAAAAGCGGTTCTTTCTCAAATCCAATCATCGTAAGGCGTTCGGTAAATTCAATTTCAGATATTGCCGACATGATCGTGTTCTCCTCACCTGATGGCAATGTAGTGCGCCTTGGCGATGTGGCCGACATCAAGCGCGAATATCCCGACCCCGACAGCTATATCACCAATAATTTCCAAAAATGCATCCTGCTTTCAGTCCAAATGAAAGACGGCTATAACATTGTGGAAATGGGCAAGGAAGTAGACCGTAAAATTGAAGCCTTTAAGGAAGAGATACCCGACAGCGTCACCCTCTTCAAGATTACAGACCAGCCGGTGGTAGTCAACAGTTCGGTCAATTATTTCCTTGTCGAACTTCTTGTGGCCATCATAGCCGTAGTGGTGGTGATCATGCTGCTTCTTCCATTGAAAGTGGCTCTTATTGCAGCCTCAACCATTCCTATCGCGATATTCATATCACTCGGTCTTTTCTACATTTTCGGGATTGAACTCAACACCGTCACACTTGCATGTCTGATTGTGACTCTTGGCATGATTGTCGACAACTCAGTGGTGATTATCGACGATTATGTGGAGCTTATCTCCGAAGGGATGGATCACTATTCCGCCACCCTTCGGGCCGGGACTGAATTTTTCAAGGCCATATTCTCGGCCACACTTGCAATTTCCATCACATTCTTCCCATTCCTCGTCACCGTCACAGGCATGTTTCGCGACTTCCTCACTGATTTTCCATGGGGCATGACGATTATCCTGATTGTGTCGTTGATCCTGGCGGAACTACTCGTGCCATATCTCCAATTCAAGCTCATAAAGAAACCGATTTACAAACTGCAGCAGGAAGCTTATGCATCGGGAAAAAAGAAGTTCAGTTTCTTCATATCCATGCAGAACGGCTACAACAAACTCATCGACGCATGCTTTAAATTTCCCAAGACCACAATCATTGTCGGTATTGTCTGTATCGTTGTGGGCGGATGGCTGTTTGTGACGCGCCCAATGCAGTTGATGCCTATTGCCGAACGCAACCAGTTTGCCGTGGAGATAACTTTGCCTACCGGCACATCGGTGGAACGTACAACCGAGGTGGCTGATTCACTCGAGTCAATTCTATCCAAAGACCCAAGGGTGGTATCAATCGCATCCTTCCACGGATGCTCGTCTCCGAGATTCCAAACCACATATGCCCCACAGGTAGCCGGGCCGAATTATGCGCAGTTCATCGTAAATACTAAAAGTAATCAGGCTACCGTGGACGTACTCAATGAGTACACTGGAAAATATGAATCTTATTTCCCTGATGCTTTCATAAAATTCAAACAACTCAGTTATTCGATGGCTGAAAATCCGATAGAGATTCGTTTATCCGGGGCATCACAAGCAACACTCAACAAAGTTAGCGATACCATCGCATCGATAGCACGACGCGTACCCGGTCTGCGCAATGTGCGTCTCTCGCTCGACAATCCGCTTGCCTCGGCCGCCGTATTGCCCGACGAGACGAGGGCGCAACGCATGGGACTCAATTCCACTCTGCTTGAAACCACTCTTGCCATGCGCTACTCCTCCGGGATTCCTGTCGCAACAGTATGGGAAGGTGATTATGGGATTCCCGTCACTCTCAAGACCAATACTTCAAATCGCGGCAATATTGACCAGTTGCACCACGAACCTATTCCGGTGCTCGGACTTGGGACTGTCCCGCTTTCCCAGATTGCAGAGGTCAAGCCGGAATGGCATCCGGGGATGTTGACCCATTACAACGGAGTGCCTACCGTATCGGTTATATCCGAAGTTGAACGAAACATCAACGTCATCAACCGCACGGAGGCCCTTATGGACAGCATCTCGAAGATAGAACTCCCTGATGGCGTGACAATCACACGTGGAGGAGAATGGGAAAATGAGATGGACACCCTTCCACAGATTGTCATGGGCCTCATATTGGCGGTAGCCGTGATTTTCTTCATCCTATTGCTCCATTACGCCCAGGCCGACACCTCAATCCTGCTCGTCCTCTCGCTGCTACTCTGCATCCCCGGTGCTGCCTTTGGCCTGATTATCCAGGACATCTCACTTTCACTCACATGCGTGCTCGGCATTGTCTCATTGATGGGTATCCTTGTGAGAAACGCGATAGTCCTTCTCGACTATGCGGAGGAACTTCGCAACCAGGGGCAGAATGTGCATGATTCCGTGCTTAACGCCTCCAAGCGAAGGATGCGTCCGATTTTCCTGACCTCGGCTGCCGCCACGATGGGTGTACTCCCGATGGTGATGGGTGACAATGCGCTCTGGCAACCGATGGGGGCTGTAATCTTTTGGGGCACTCCGGTGACGATGATTTTTATCCTCACTGTGATTCCAGTGGCCTACGCCCTAATGAAAGGAAAGTCGAAAGATGCCGACAAGCCGCTGTCCGAGCCTCTTGAAACACATATGCTATAAAGGGTCATAAAAAACTCATCCTCTAATTCAGGTCATTATTATGAAAAGGAATATATATATAGCGTTCATATTGGCGGTCATGGCCTTTACGTCCATTCCTGCCATCAATGCACAGACGACCGACTCGGTTTTCACGCTTCAAGACTGCCGCGAGCTCGCTTTGAAAAACAATGCCGAAATGGCAACCTCCGAGAATAATATGAAGGCTGCACAAGAAACCCGACGAGAAGCCTTTACGAAGTATTTCCCCGAGATTTCGGCCGGAGCTTCGGCCTTTCGGGCAAACCACGACATGCTCCAGTATGACGTACTTGACCTAATAACCTTAGGCCTTATTAAAAAAGGGAAGACGGCAGGTGTATGGGCCGTGCAACCGGTCTTCATGGGAGGGCAGATAATCAATGGCAACAAACTCGCGAGCGTGGGTGAGGAAGTGGCTAAAATCCGAAAGGAGCAGACAGCCGACAATGTGATGCTTACCACCGACAACCTTTATTGGAATCTCACGTCGCTGAAGGCCACTAAACGAACCGTGGAGAGTGCGATTGTGATGCTCGACAGTTTCGCTTCTTCAGTGGGGGCTGCCGTCGATGCAGGGATGGTGGTGCAGAACGACCTTATGAAAGTGAACCTCAAGCGCAATGAATACCGCAACAACCTCGTCGACCTCGACAACGGCATCAACCTGATGAAGATGCTTCTTGCCCAACAAATGGGGCTGGGCTCGACATCAAATATAGATATTGTCGGAGAGATTCCTCGCGAAGTACCTGACATGCCCATGGAGATGTATATGGAAGAGGCCGCTGCGGTAGGCCAAACTACCGACCATAGGCTTCTCGTTAAAAATGTGGAAGCTAAAAAGCTCGAAAAGCGGATGGAAGTTGGCAATTATCTACCAAAAGTTGGAGTCGGTGCGGGTTGGTTTTATCATGATGTTC
>JAMPAV010000077.1 GCA_023667055.1 Muribaculum sp.
CGGCATTATTCCACCGATTGAATAAATCGGTGAGTTCATCAGTCTCCTTGTCGGGAGTATATCATTTATAATAAGTGACTTACTTTCCGATGCAGAAGGAGGAGAAGATGGAGTTGAGTATATCTGGAGTTGCGATGCTCCCCGTGAGCGATGTCAGAGCCGATATCGCTTGCCTCACATCCATTGCTATGATGTCTGCCGATAATCCATTCTCGATTTGAGAAACTGCTCTTCGCAGGGATTCCCCGGCTTTCAGGAGGTCGCCATAATGGCGTGCATTTGTCAGTATGAGTTCCCGTTCTGGATTGTATTCCGCAGTGGCGGCATCCCTCAGTGTATCGCAAAGTATGTCAATGCCGAGGTTCTCTACAGTAGATATTTTTAGTATTTTTCCCTTGTTATTATGACTGTTTTCCAAATCTGAGGAAGTCTTGTCTCTCGACTGCAATTCATTTTGCAATTGCCCGATAATATCATCTATCAGAGTGTCGGGTATATCTTTTGCTAACACCTTTGTTATGATTGGAATGATTTGTTGGTCGGGCTGAAGACTTTCTATGGCTGATTTCATCTCACTGATTTGCGGACGAACCGGAATGTACGGGTCAATTAGCCAGAGGATGATTGAGGCTTGCGAGAGGCGTTTTCGGGCGAGGTCGATGCCGATGCTTTCGATTTGGTCGGACGATTGTCGAAGACCGGCTGTGTCGATGAACCGGAATAGGATTCCTTCAATCTCGCATGTGTCTTCGATCACGTCGCGAGTGGTGCCGGGTATGTCAGATACAATTGCCTTTTCTTCCTGGAGCAAGGAATTAAGAAGCGTGGATTTTCCCACATTGGGAACTCCGGCTATCACAACCGGCACACCTTCCTTGAATGCACGTCCGGCGGAATATGATTTGGTGAGACGGTCTATTTTTGAAATGAGTTCATTGGCGATATTGAGTAATGCTGTGCGGTCGGCAAATTCGACATCTTCTTCCGAGAAGTCAAGTTCGAGTTCGAGGAGAGAAGCGAGTTGGATGAGTTTGTCGCGAAGAGCATTGAATTCGCGTGAGAATGCACCACGGGTCTGCTTCATGGCCAGTGTATGGGACGCTTTGGAAGAGGAGGCTATCAGGTCGGCCACACCTTCGGCTGAGGCGAGGTCCATTCTGCCATTCATATATGCACGCCGTGAGAATTCGCCGGGTTCTGCTCCTCTGGCACCTTTTCGTATGATGAGATTTATGACCTCGCGCACAATCCACTGAGAGCCATGGAGGGAAAACTCAACTATGTTTTCTCCGGTGAATGTGTTTGGGGCGATGAAGATTGTGGCTACGGCCTGGTCGAGGATTTGACCGGCTTCATCTTTGATGTAGCCGAGGTGGACTGTATGGGACTTGCATGACAGCAGGGACTTGCCTTGCCATACAGAATCAGCTATGTTGATAGCGTCTGGCCCGGAGATGCGAACTATGGCGAGAGCACCCTTGCCGTGTGGGGTGGCGAGAGCCACTATGGTGTCGGTTAATTCATAATTCATAATTCATAATTCATAATCTATAATTAGACAATCGAATGAATTATCGGTGATTCCATTCTTTGAAGGAGGCGACGGATTCTACCTGAGATTCGATGTTGTCCGGGAGGGTGGAGAAGAAATCATAGCCTGTGATTTTCTCAATTTCATCCACTGTGGTGGCATAATTCTCCATGTTGCCCGAACATTTCATATTGGGATATACAAAACCAATTGACCTGATGGGCGAGGCAAATGGAGCCAGAATCACCTTGAAGAAGGCGTCGGGCACAGCTACACCTGTGTCACCGATTCGTTCGGGATTAGGTGAATTGTAGATAGGTCCGGCGGCAATGACAAGGATAGAGTCACGGTTGGCCCAGAGACGCTCTTTATCTTCGAGAGTTTTCCAGGCACCACTGTTGAGGTCATGTTTCTGAGGACAAATGTTTGTCATTACAAAACTATGTCGCATGGCTTCAGGACTCCATTTTTGTTCGCCGGCGGGGCATAGGTGTCCCCTGTCATAACCGGATTTAGTATAGTCGCGCGTGTCGGGACATCCTTTCACTTCGGGGTCAGTCCAGAATTTGTTGCTGCGTTGTGATGTTCCGTCGGTTTCATCGCGATGCAGAATCCACGACACACAGTTTGGCGTATGCCGTTCAGGATTAAAATCTGCCCTGAAACCCTCATACGCCTTTACTATGGATGGAGATCCGGAAGGAATAATCACATTTTCAATTCCACGTAAGGAAATATGCGAATCTACGGAGCCTGACGCGCTTTGAGCATCCGCCAGTTTGCATCCGAAATATATGATACAAGCAATCAAAATGCTGATTATGATTCCTATGATGAGTTTTTTCATATAGTTGTCAGTTGTCAGTTGTCAATTGTCAATTGTCAGTTGTCAGTTGTCGGTTGTCAGTTGTCAATAGGGATTTTTTAAGCCAAGTGAGTTGCTTCTTTGCATAAACCCGCGTATTTTTCTGTATTCTCGCCACTGCTGTGTCAAAGTCCATTACTCCATCGAAATAGGCAAACATCTCCTTGAGTCCTACGGTATTAAGGGAATTCAGATGACGCAGATGATATACCCTCTTGGCTTCCTCTTCCAGTCCGGCCTCAACCATCTTCAGCACCCGCTCGTTTATGCGTTGAAACAAATCTTCACGAGGTCTCTCTATCACTATTTTTTCAATATCAAAATAGCGCTGCTTCTTTTTGCCTGTACGCAGGGATGAGTATGGCACACCGGCCGCGATACAAATTTCAACTGCATGAAACACCCTTTTCATGTTGGCGAGATCGACCATATCATAATATTCCGGATCAAGAACTCTAAGCCTATCACGAAGCCAATCGTCGCCATAGCTTTTCCAATCTGCATCAAGATGGTTTCGTATGGCATCGGGCACAGTAGGCAATTCGTCGATACCGTTGATGAGCGCATCCACGTACATCATTGAGCCGCCGCATACGATAGCCACATCACGCTTCTTCCAAATGTCGTTGGCAATTCGCAATGCATCTTCCTCAAACATGGCGGCAGAGTAATAAGCGTCGAGTGGAAGCATCTCCATAAGATGGTGAGTCACCCCCATTCGCTGCGACATGTCAGGAACGGCGGTGACTATTGGTATTCCTTTATAAATCTGTCTGGAATCGGCAGATATTATATCAGTGTCGTGTTGCAAGGCGAGTTTTACTGCAAGATCCGATTTTCCGGAAGCAGTAGGCCCTGTCACTACAATGAGTTTCTTCATTCAGCGACAATCTTCGCGATATTGAAAATGACATCGGTGGCCTTTTCCATCGACTGAACTGAGACGAATTCATAGCGACCGTGCATGTTCTCACCTCCGGCAAAGATGTTGGGACATGGAAGACCCTTGAACGATAGCTGTGCGCCATCTGTGCCGCCTCGGATTGGTTGCACCTTAGGAGTGACACCGGCCTCGCGCATGGCCTTTTCTGCGATTTCGATGATATGCATCACCGGCTCAATCTTCTCACGCATGTTGTAGTACTGGTCGTTGATCTCCACTGAGCAGCAACCGGGATATTCCATGTTGGTCTTACGGCAGAGATGCTCTATCTCGCGTTTTCTGCTTTCGAAGCGGGCACGATCGTGGTCGCGTATGATATAGGTCAGCACAGTTTCTTCCACACTTCCCTCTATTCCGATGAGATGGTAGAAACCCTCATATCCCTCGGTATGCTCCGGAGTTTCCCAACGGGGAAGCATCTGAATGAACTGGTTAGCCACTCTTATGGAGTTGACCATCTTGTGCTTTGCAGTGCCAGGATGCACATTTCTTCCTTTTATAGAGACCTTTGCAGAAGCGGCATTGAAGTTCTCATATTCGAGTTCTCCTACAGCACCCCCATCCATAGTGTAGGCGAAATCGCAACCGAAACGCTCCACGTCAAACTTATGCGCACCCTTGCCAATCTCCTCATCCGGATTGAAAGCAATTCTTATCTTTCCATGCTTCACATCCGGAGTGGACTGCAATCTTGCCACTGCCGTAAGAATTTCTGCAATGCCGGCCTTGTCGTCCGCTCCAAGAAGGGTAGTGCCGTCGGTGACAATGAGGTCTTGTCCGATATAATTCAGGAGTTCGGGAAATTCTTCAGGATCCAGGGTGATGTCAAGATTCTTGTTGAGAGAGATTGCTTGACCATCGTAGTTGTGTATAATGCGAGCGTTGACATGTCGGCCGCTCATGTCAGGAGCTGTGTCCATGTGAGCAATGAAGCCTACGGTCGGAACTTTTTTGTCGATGTTTGCGGGCAAAGTTGCCATAAGGTAACCGTTGTCGTCGAGAGTTATATCTTCGAGCCCCATCTGTTCCACCACGGTCTTGAGGTGTCGTGCGAAAGTCATTTGTCCGGGAGTGGAGGGAGTAAGATTTGTTTCCTCGTCGCTCTGGGTGTCGAATTTTATGTATTCCAGAAATCTGTCGGTTACGTTCATAGTGTAGATGTTATGAAGTTATGCAATTGAATAATTGCGCGCAAAGTTACAAAAAAAATCTTAAAAGTGCAAATTCAAAATTGGCAAACTCGGCAGACACTACAACATGTCATAAAATTTGTGAGATTAAGATAAATTTGGCACCATGTCAATCTTGCCGTAGTTTCCGTCAGCCTTCAGTCCGTGTCGCTGCAGGCGGCGGATTCCCCCGTTGAGCATGAATTCAAGCGAGTTCTCCTTCGCGATAGTCTCCCCTCCGCTTTCTGTCTTGGTGGATTTCATCGGCTGTTGGTTAAGGGAGCCATATTGTTTTTTTATGTTATCGTAGGATTGTCTTTTCTTATTCTTTAAATTAAAATGAGGGCATTGAACCCATAGGAGGTCTCTCTATTTGTATTTCTTTATTAACAGTTTCATTGTTTCGAAGTGGAGCTGATTTAATCCATATTATAATAGCAATCACCACTGTCACTACAAACCATATAAATAAATATTTAAGAATCTTGATAATTAACAATTTTATTATCACTAATATTTTTCTCATTTCCTAATGAAGCTTTTCCGGAACTAAATTAATTCTCATTTCTCTTATTTCAAAAAATGTGATAGAATCGTATGGACCGTACAAACCGTTCAAGTTTGATTAGGGTATTTCTTAATTTACCACCTCCATAATTCCAGTCATAATCGGTTGCTTCATCATTGTAAACGACTACCTCTCTTGTTTTGCGATTTAGAAGTATAAGACTAACTTAAGTTTCGGTTTTAGGATAACGAATAAAGAAAATGTTCTTTTTCTTCTGTATTGGATGGGAGTGATTTGACCCC
>JAMPAV010000078.1 GCA_023667055.1 Muribaculum sp.
AATGCCTCAAAAATCCCTGCGCAGATAGTATGCATTTAATTTGAACAGCTACTTAAAAGTTTAGGAGTTTAAATTGCTAATTTAGATGGTTTGCCGTGGTAGGTATGTGAAAATTTTTTTGTGTGAGAACAAAAAAATTGGGCCCTAAAACTTAGGGAAAACCCTAAAATATTGGATTATAGTGAATTATTTGGCACTGAAATTTTGTAGTTTTGTCAAATCTGATTAACTTTGCAACGGGATTTGGAAATGAAGATTTGGCTTGGGACCTAATTCAAACATCTAACGAGTTGCATTCATGAAAAGACTGATAATGCTTAAACGTCTATACTTGACCATTTTGCTGCCGATGCTTCTATGCCTGCAGGTTGAAGGCCAAAACAAGGATTACGAGTTCTATATCCAACCGGGCTACAACACAGCCACGTCGGGAGTAGTGCTTGGCCTGGGTGGCTTTATGAAGGGATTCAATCTCGAAGGGAATCTAATGGCCGGAGTATCCACAAGCGAGAAAATCTATTGGAACGACCTTGATGGCGAGTCTATGCCATACGCTGCCACCTACCGTCCAATCGGGGGAAACATCAAGATTGGCTATGGCATAGGGATAGGGGAGAGGATAAGGATCACGCCCCAGATCGGTCTTCAATACATCACGCTTAAGGAGAAAGGCGACAGCGAATTCACCACCGGCGAATATAGCGACCTTCCGCAGTTGTATCATGAGGCGGCCGATGGCTCCCACTCGATTGGAGCATCAGTAGGAGCAAGATTCAGCATATACCTGTTCAGCCATATAGGACTCTCCGTGACACCTGAATACACTAAAGGAGTAAAACAATCGGATGGGTTCAAGGCTCTATCGGAAGTTTCTTCCAAAATAAAAAAATATGGAGAGGGCTTTGGATGCAACATCAATCTTACCATTTCCTTCTAACGAGATACACTATATATGAAAATGAACAATACTATATACGTTGGGGCGGCCGCATTGGTTATGTTGGCATCCGGATGTTCAGACAGTTTTGATGTTGATGGCAATCTTGAGCCATCATTGACAGGGCATTTCCTCAGGCCCTCCGAGATAATGTTTGAATCGGACGCGACAGCCTTCTCAAAGAATTTCAAGGTGGACAGCTATACTACCCCATGGAGATTTTCCGGAGAGTTTGACTGGGTTTCGCTCACACCCGCGTCGGGACAGTCATCCTCGGAAGTGGTTATGACGGGAGAAGAAAATGTATCGGTAGAAACCGGACGCACCGCCATTTTTTATCTCGAATCCACCGATGAGGGGTGGAATTACAACCGGGCAATGTCTGTCTCACAGGAAAAGGCCATGCCTTTCCTGACAACTGACTTGACCATGTTGGAGTTTGGCGGGTCCGCAGGTTCGCAGACCATCAATGTGACGTCAAATTGTAAATGGACAGCAGATTGCAGCGAGGCATGGGTGACATTGGCCGGAAATTCAGGGTCCGGGCATCTTACGGTTTCGGTCAGTGCGAATCCGACCGATGAATACCGGAGGGGCACGGCCTATATTCGCTATGGAGAAAACATGTCGGTGGCTATAAGCATCCTGCAGTCGCCATCTTCTATAAGTGTATCTGATTACACGCTGGAATATGACTATGTGGCATCCAGATATGACGTCACAATAGAATCTGAGGCAGAATGGTCATCATCAGCATCCGACAGTTGGATATATGTGAATCCGTCGCAAGCCGGAGCCGGAAGGACCAAGGTCGGAATTGAAGTTTCGGCTAATTTCTCAACGTCAGACCGTAGCGGAAATGTATATATCAGGACGGGCGACACCGAACGACTTCAAATAAAAGTGCATCAGGCAGGCATGCATCTCGACGCAACTCCATCACGGCTCGAGTATTCACATTCGTCGGAAACGAAAACAATATCCATCAGCAGCAACATGGAATGGGAGGTGCTGACAGCTCCCAACTGGCTGACCTTCTCCAAAACATCAGGGAAAGGGAATGCTGAAATATCGGTGACGGCAAGCGAGAACAACAATATGGCTGTAAGGAATGGAGAAATCACCATCGGACACACCGGATTCAGCATGACGAAAACCATAAGTGTAATTCAAGAGGGCAAGACATTCGATATTGAAGCCACTACTCTCGAATTTACCGACAAGGGTGGCACTCTTGCCTACAGTCTTCACTCAAATGCGTCATGGACATCCGCGAAATCCGCCGATTGGTTTGCGGTGTCACCCGACAAAGGCTTCGGAGACGCTTCAATTGATGTGACTGCCGATGAGAATCTTTCGACAGATGAGCGGTTTGGAACGATAACTTACGACTGTGCCGGTAATCTGGCCGGTGTTAATGTGCATCAGTTGGCAAAATATTTGACCATAGACAACGAATCGTTCAGTTTCGGAAGCAGGGGCGGCACACACACAATTGAGTTGGCCACCAATTTTAAATGGACCGCTTATGTGGAGCATGATGCAGAGTGGTTGAAACTTTCCGACACTTCCGGCGAAGGGGATGCGGTCATAACCCTCACAGCGGGTGACAACGCATCCGTCAACGTGAGATCTACAGCGGTTGTCATCAATCCCGATGGTTATCAGAGCATTCGCATATTGGTGAGCCAAATGCCGAGGTATCTGAATGTGAGTACCCAAGGCGTACAGTTCTTCGATAAGGGGGGAAGCTCTGAAGACATATTCATCGACACCGATGGAAGTTATGAGATCACAGGAGATTCGTCATGGTTCGTCATAGAGCGAGGTGAGGGTGATTCCTTCAAGGTCGTAGCCACTGAGAACAAAAGCGACCGCAGCCGAGAAGGAAAGATCACAATATCGCTTACTGATCTGGTGGAAGGAAGTCTTGCTGTTGAGCTCAGTGTGATGCAGGCGGCCATGAAGGGTACACTAATCACGGAAGGGTATCCCGGCACAGACATGGATTGGGACAACATCGGAAAAGGAAGCCTTAACATAACGATAGAGGGATACACAGCCGACAAATTCTGGGATGCACATGGATATCCGATGACTGTGAATGTCACCGGGTTCTCAACCGACCGGGATTGGAACCGCAATGATCCTTACAATGGCAGGACCACAATCACCCTCTATGGCACGGACAAGGATTGGAACGGCAGCCAGACGGCATCCGGCAATCCCGAGATCAATGGATTTGGCGATGAGACAGACTGGGACAGCAGTTCGGCAACCACTTCCGGAAGTCCTACGGTCACAG
Source organism: Muribaculum sp. (assembly GCA_023667055.1). Taxonomy (GTDB): domain Bacteria; phylum Bacteroidota; class Bacteroidia; order Bacteroidales; family Muribaculaceae; genus Lepagella. Next base: position 3,243 of record JAMPAV010000078.1, read on the forward strand.
GATATGGAGGCGAGATAAACTGGGACAATGTCACTGAGTGATAAGTTCCTCCCCTCATCAGTCGTAATGCCCGCATTACTCCTTTTTCGAGTGAAGGAAATGTCTCAAAAATCCCCGCGCAGATAGTATGCATTTAATTTGAACAGCTACTTAAAAAAAGAACAATAACAAAAAAAGACCTATAGATATGAACTACTTAAAGAATCTTATTTGTGGAGCATCGGTTTGCGTGATGGCGGCAGGTGTCGTATCATGCTCAAGCCAAGATGACCCGATGCCCGGGGGTGGAACGGACAATTCCGGGAAACCAAATTCGTGTGTGGCAAAGATAAATGTATCCAGGACCGGATATGATGATGAACCTCAGACCCGCTCTGCGGAAGCATGGGAAAATGGCGACAAGATTTATCTGACATTCACTGCCGACGCCACCACCTCCCACGGAGAGGCCGTTTATAATGAAGGGATATGGACTGTGGATTATTATGGCACCCTGTCAAAGGGGGAGGAGATGGTCTGCAAGGCAGTCTATTTTGAAAATGCCGATTTTGACAATGGGTCGGTGGTCACTCTTAATCCCCACACCGGTATATACGAAGACCTTGAAGGTTCATATACCTTTACCGGCGATGAACTTACAGTGACAGCTAATCTCAAGCCGAAGACCGGACGCATTCGCTTTAATGGCGAAGCCGGCGAGATTGTCTCCGTCAACGGTATATCTCACCACACTGCTTACGATGCGGCAAGCGGGACATTCTCTCTGTCGGATGGTGCCATCCATACATCGGTTGATGCAGAAAGCACTCCCTACATATATGGAGTATATACAGAGGTCGAGAGTCCACGACTAAATATAATCACTACAGTGTCGGCTTATACCCGCATGATGCCGGTGAGCACCTATCAAGCCGGCGAAAGCGGCTACATGAAAATACCGACACCCGAGGCATACGAAGGATGGCAAAACTACGCTATGTTTAAAGTGAATGGTGTTGAGTTTAAGATGATTCCGGTGAATTACTCGGAAGGCAACTTCCTCCTCGCAGAGACGGAAACCACTGAGCAACTTTATGATGCGGTAGTGAGCAAGAAAACAAACAATAGCCTAAAGCCACAATATATAAGTTCCGGCAGTGGTGGTCTTTATTATCGAAATTTAATAACACCTTTAAATATGGCTACCAATCTTGAGTTTAGGGTTCCATTGTTGGAGGAATGGCAATATGCATATATTGGCGGAGAAAAATCACAAGGATACACATACTCAGGAAGTAACAACATAGATGAAGTGGCATGGTATGAACTAAATTCAAAGAATACTCATAATGTCAAAGGATTGAGACCCAACGAACTTGGTTTCTATGATATGTGTGGCAATTATGCGGAGATGGTGATTGATTCTGAGAATAAGATATATTATTATGGTGGAAGTTATAGCTCTTCAGCAAAAAATTGCACAGTAAGTTCCTCAGTAAATAATATAGGAGGACTGAGATTGGCGTTGTCGGTAAATCAGAAAGCACAGGCGGAATAAAATACTTATGACTATAAAAAAGGCGGGGGCTGCATTTGCAGTCTCTGCCTTCTTTATACCTGTCTTTGAATATGGTTTAACAATATTGAATATTAGTTGATTATTCAACTTTCGCAAGCGAAAGTTGAGGTTTAAAAGGTTAAAAGTTTAGGAGTTT
>JAMPAV010000079.1 GCA_023667055.1 Muribaculum sp.
ATTGTCAAAGTAGTGGGAGAACTGTCCCAAGTTATTTTTTAACGATTACTAAGTAATATTCATTACTATTATTACTCTTCAGACTGCATTTTTACTCAAATCCTTTATCGGATTGAATGTATATGATTGCCACTTTATTGATTCAACTTCAGCATAAGAAATAAGAGGGATAAGCCACTGGCATATCCCTCTTATTGTCGGTTGTGATTTTGAAGCGCACTTTTATAGAGTGCCATTCAATCAGAAATAGATTTTGGTATTCAGTCTGGTTCCCTCTAGACGGAGATTAAATTCAAGGAAATTGTCTTCGCCTTCGATGCAATACTTGTCGTCATATTTTATGATGAAGTCGTAGCCATCGTCGGAATGACTGACCTCAATTTCTCCGGCACACTCTGAGGTAACTTTCGGATTTGCATCGCTTTTGAAAGGATGACCGTTGAGCAAGACGGAAACCACGGCTTGCTTCCGCAAGGTGTCGATTTCGCTATGTAGAGTAAGGGCCTTATAGAGATTTTTATATGATTTCTCGAGGCCTTTGGCCTCTGCAATGCGGGCCTTGTCGAAGAAATACTCTTGGAGAGCCCCAAGTTTTGCTATCGCCAGCCGGATATCCTGACTGGAATCGACATCGCTTATACCATCTTTCAAGGCATTGAACTCAGCCATTTTCTCAGCATCAAGTTTTTCAAACTCTGAGTGCATGTCATCAAGTTCTCTCTTTGAGAGCGGGTATTTCACAGAGAATATCACATATCTGTGTTTTGTCTTTTTATCCTCTCTCAGTTCCCAGTAGGTATCGAGAGCCCAGGCCAATGAAATGCCTTTCATGAACGGCAGCCGTGCTGATGCTGTCCGTGTGTCGTATTCGAAATATTCACTTGACGACAGAGAGTCGTCCGACATATATTCATTTCCACCGGCACTGCTTGAAGCATCCACGCTTATGGCTACAGACGAGACTATACGTCGGGCAAGTTCCAGTTCCGCTGCTTTTTGAGCCTCCTCCAGATTGGGACGCTCCACTTCTACCACAAGATAGTCGTCGGAAATGCTGCCAAGCCAATCGGGAGTATGCTTGTCGCTCCTGTCTATAACCTTCCAGTCAGCACTCCACATAGCCAGCGGAAACAGCATGGCCATTAATATTGCCATGAATTTTTTAGCATGCGGGTCAATCATGGCTAACCTGAAGATTCTTAATCTCAAAGGAAGCATCGCCAATAGACAGTCTTATGTAGCTCAGCTCTTTTGGGTCATTGTCGCACTTGATGTCGAAACTGCACTTGACAGCGACATTGGCCGGGACTGTCAGATAGGAGCTGCTTTTTGTGAAATCCTTGCTGCTGAACGTGTCGCCACTTTCAGAGATCGCATTCTCTACCTTGAAAAAGTAAGAGTTGCCGGTACTTTTCTTAGTCTCTACCTTTAAAGCGACAGAAACTCTCCTGTTGGCCTGAATCCATTTGCAGGAGACCACACTGAGAGTCCAGTTGGGATCGCTGCTAAAAATGTCGGCATCGTCTGTATTGGTCTGGGATGAAGACTCGTCGTCAGCAGAAGAAGAGGGAGCGTTTCCGGTGAGTATCATCTCGGCAATCTTCATATTGTCGGCACGTATTTCTCTCTCCTTATCCTCTCGTTTCTGAATCTGCGAATCTTTATGTGCACGAATTGAGGCTATGAGTTCCTGTGAGAGATCATTGCAAGAATTCCCCGGCGGCAGAGCCAGCAGGAGATTCAGCGCATAACCGTAATGTCCGGAAGTTATGAATGCCTGGGCACGCTCCACTGTGACATCACAGTCTTGCTCAAGGGCGCGTGAGATATTCTCACGTGCTTTTTTGATAAATCTCACATAGGCCGGCTCCGTCACCTTTATTGATCTGGCGAGCAGAAGTGCCGGGTCAGTGACACTTTCGTTTGAGACGGCACTCACCGGCACCGAGACAGAATAATACTCGGCGTTGTCCCAGGCATTTTTTGCAGTCAGCACAACATTTCCGCTGATTTGCATCACATTTTTAATCAGTCCTGATGTGGATTTGCTGCTTTCCACATCAATTGTGGCCACCACCTCAAACACGCCAAACTCTCCACCGGCGGCTGCCGAGTTGCGGTTGAGAATCTGACTCAACTTTGACTGTAGCACATTGGATGCCTCATCCGATAAGCCGGATGTGGAAGACACCTTGCCGACACCAAACTGAATGTTGTCTTGGGCAAAGGAACACACCGACACCACTGCAAGGAATAGGGTCAATAAACTTCTCATGAGAATGGTGGGGTTACTTGATGGTGATATGAATCTTCTGTCCCATGGCAGTCACTTCCGGCTTGTAGCTGTCACCGAGTTGCTGACGCAGGAACTTTTTAAGTTCGCCCGTGAATCTTGATGTTGAGTAAGAGCGGTTTCTGACCTGATCCCAGAGAGGAATGTTGATGCTTGCCAGAATCACATTGTCGGTAAACGTTCCCATATTGTAAATGCCATGGAAGGAGTTTGCTGCGAGCCAATCTTCAAGCACGTCGTTAAACATCTCATCAGTCTCAGGAGTAGGCTCAGAGAAATTCCAGTCGGCTACAGACTTGTCGATATTAAACTCTATTGCCATGGTGCGTCCGTTTTCAACAATTCGGTCGAAGGCAGTTTTTATTTGGTCGAAAAACTCACCTTTTGCCTTCTTGAGAGCATGGTTGATGAGAGCTACCGAGTCGTTTGTCATATATTTGCCGGAAGCGTAACTTTTCTCGGCAAGCATTTGTTCGGTCTGTTTCTCTATACCACGCAGATTTATGGAGCAACCGCTTGATTTTCCATCGCCGGAGATGGAGAGATCCACCTCGACAACAATATCGCCCGGAAGAGCCCTGACAATCATGCTTTTCGCATCTTCCTGTACGCCCTCGTTGAGAACGGAACTTGTTTCCAGATTGGCAAGTGCCGTACGGAAATCGCGGGTTTTGTAGCCATTCGCCGTGAATATACTCGATATTTCGCCTACAGCGTATGCGTATGCCGGGGAGTTGTCGAGCAGATTCTTCATGCTTCGGAAGTCAGGCTTGTCAACACCCTTCAAATATGGATATACGATTACCGTGGGCTGCATTGGGGAAGCCTGGGTGCCGCTGCCGGGAGTGACAGGAGCGGATGAATCATTCCATGCCGGACTCAGAGTGACACCTCCGCCTCTCACCTTGCCAAGCAAGGCATTCATCTTTATTGTGGTGCGCACGGTGAGTTGCTTGGCCCCGGCTATCTTTTGCTCTCCTACCTTGATAGGCTCTGCTGCGAGAAAACGCACGTATTGTTTGTCTTTGAAGAAAGCATAGAGGAAGCGCTTGGCGTCGCCCGTAATCATGGGTTGCCCGCTTTTATATCCTTCCACACCTTTCATCAATATGGCATAAAAAGTACCCTCCACGGCATAATTCATAGCATCCGTACCCTTTTGGGGAATGCATACTGAAGTGAATGTGACTTCAGAGCCACTTTCTGAGTTGAAGGAGACATCAGCCTCCGGATACTGCATTTGCCCCCATGCCAAAGCCGGAGCAAGCATGAGGAGCAAAAGCAATTTTAATGTGACCCTCATCGAAATTAATTTTTAGAGGTTACGATTAGCTGGTTGTCGGCATCTAGGGAAGCCTGGATTTCTTTGCCACCCTTGTTGACTTTACAAAGTGACAACTCATCACCCTCCACGTCGGTGATTTCCACCTCGCCAATAATCTTGCGTGATTGCTTTCCACCGACCATGCGAATCTCGCGCACGTCAAATTTCTGTTTAGCCTTGGCTCCGAAATTGTCACCGAGGTCGATATAAAGTGTCTTGGCCTCTTTGCCGTTTTTGGAATCGGCTATCTCGAGTACCTTGCCCACAACGGGGAAAGCCTCGTTGATGAACTTCTTAAGTCTCTTGGGAAGCATCTTCTGAGAATATGTGGTCACTGCCTCATCGTCAGAATATGCCACTACAAGAAGGGCATCCGTATCCAGCATGCCGGAAGGGTATGTGAAAGTGGAGGTTTCCGCTACAGTGCCGGTTTTGGGATCAATCACCTTAAGGGTTACATTCACGGTGGCGGCTACCGAAGTGGTCTTTTCTCCCTTGGAGTTTGTGGTAGTGGTTTCCTTGAAAGAAATGTCGTTGACCACACCCTGAAGAAGTACATCAGCACCCTCCTGGGTCATAATGGCAAGACGTTCCATGTCGTCGCCGGCTGAAACACCTACCTCGCGCCGGCTCTCCTCCAGACTAAGTGTCGGAGTGGACTCGACGTCGATGATTCTCACGCGGTTTGACTTGTTGAGCTCATCAATCACAATGTTGCGGATAAGTGCTGCGTGAGCCTGTTTCACTGACTTGGGGGTGTAGAAATAATCCACAAGAAGGTTGGCTTTCTTCTGGTCCTGGGCCGACATTGTCAGCACTACAGCCAATGCTGCGATTACGAAATTGAATAAACGTTTCATATCTGAAAAATTTTAATTAGTAGTTTGCATTATGTAAGTCATTTTGGTTCGGACGGAACAGTTTTGTCAGTGGTTAACTATCCATAGAGGACGCAAATTTACAAATAAATTCTGAAAGAAACAAAATCAAACAACTGAAAATCAAAAAAATTAGGGTTTTCCCTAATAGACTGTTCAACTTCCGCAAGCGAAAGTTGAAGTTTAAAAGTTTAAGTAGCTGTTCAAATTAAAACGATACAATCAAAAACTGAGAATTATGATTA
>JAMPAV010000007.1:0-63374 GCA_023667055.1 Muribaculum sp.
CTCCTAAACTTTTAACCTTTTAAACCTCAACTTTCGCTTGCGAAAGTTGAATTAGGTGATTATATGATGAAAATGATCAAACTCGCAACTATTACAGATAGACTAAACCCTAAACTCTAAACCCTAAACTAATTATGGAAAATCTGAATTTGTTTATAAGGTCGATATTCATCGACAACATGATATTCGCCTATTTCTTGGGTATGTGCAGTTTTCTTGCAGTATCGAAGAATGTGAAGACAGCTTTCGGACTCGGAGTAGCCGTGACCTTCGTCCTGACGATAGCATTACCGGTGTGCTGGTGCATCAACGAATACATATTGAAACCCGGTTCACTCTCATGGCTCGGACAGGAATACGCAGAAACAGACCTGAGTTTCTTGGGATTGATAATGTTTATCGCCGTCATTGCAGCTTTGGTCCAGATATTGGAAATGGCGATTGAGAAATTCTCACCCTCCCTATATGCGAGCCTCGGCATATTTCTGCCTCTTATCGCAGTGAACTGTGCAATTCTCGGAGCGGTGCTCTTCATGCAGCAAAGAGACTTCAGCAATGCCTGGACAGCCACAGTATATGGTGTGGGTTCAGGTGTAGGCTGGCTCCTCGCCATAGCCGCATTGGCAGCCATAAGGGAAAGGCTCAACGAGAAAGCAGTGCCGGCACCGCTGCGTGGCACCGGCATCACATTTATCATCACGGGACTTATGGGCATTGCCTTCATGAGTTTCTTGGGAATCAAACTATAATTCAAATTTCGCTTTGCGAAATTTGAAGTTTAAAAGTTTATAAGTTTATAAGTTTAGTTTGGCTATAGAATTCCATCAATAAACTAAACCTTAAACCCTAAACCTTAAACCTTAATTTTAGCAAAGCTAAAATTAAATAAGACTATGATTATATGGCATAATGTAATAGCAGCAGCACTGATATTTCTTGTGATAGTGCTTGTGCTGGTGTCAGTGTTGCTATTGGCAAAAGGTTGGCTGGTGAAGAGCGGCGACGTGACCATCAGCATCAACAACGGACAGAAGGCTCTCGTGACAAAGAGTGGCAAATCACTTCTCATGACACTCAATGATGCCGGGGTGCACCTGTCGTCGGCTTGCGGTGGCAAGGGCAGCTGCGGTCAGTGTAAATGTCAGGTGGATACCGGCGGCGGAGAAATGCTACCCACAGAGGCAGTGCATTTCACGCGCAAGGAGATAAAAGACAACTGGCGACTTGGCTGCCAGGTGAAGGTGAAGAGCGACATGGAAATACGCGTCAGCGAAGCCGCGCTTGATGTCAAGGAATGGGAATGCGAGGTGATCAGCAACAAGAATGTGGCCACCTTTATCAAGGAATTCATAGTGGCACTACCTCCCGGCGAACACATGAAGTTCATCCCCGGCAGTTATGCCCAGATCCGCATTCCAAAGTTCTCAATGGACTATGACAAGGATATCGACAAGAGCCTGATAGGCGACGAATATCTTCCATCGTGGGAGAAATTCGGGCTATTCACGCTTAAATGCAAGAATGACGAAGAGACAGTGAGAGCATACTCCATGGCCAACTATCCTGAGGAGGGCGACAGAATCATGCTTACCGTGCGTATTGCCACTCCCCCATTTAAGCCGAAACCCCAAGTAGGATTCATGGATGTTCCGCCGGGCATAGCATCGAGCTACATTTTCACGCTTAAGCCCGGCGACAAGGTGATGATGTCGGGACCCTACGGAGATTTCCATCCGATAGTGGATTCTAAAAAGGATATGATATGGGTAGGCGGTGGCGCCGGCATGGCACCTCTGCGTGCACAGATAATGTGGATGACAAAGACACTCCATACCACCGACCGCAAGATGGATTACTTCTACGGAGCAAGAGCCCTAAATGAGGTGTTCTATCTTCAGGACTTCCTTGAACTCGAAAAGCAATTCCCCAATTTCCATTTCCACCTCGCGCTCGACCGTCCGGATCCGGCTGCAGATGCTGCAGGAGTGAAATATACGCCCGGATTTGTACACAATGTGATGTATGAGACCTATCTGAAAGATCATGACGCTCCGGAGGAAATTGAATACTACATGTGTGGTCCCGGCCCGATGAGCAATGCAGTGAACAAGATGCTCTATGATCTTGGCGTGGAACCGGAATCAATTCATTATGACAACTTCGGAGCCTAAGAAATGCACAATGCATAATGCACAATGCACAATATGCTTCGCATACAGATAAACTAAACATTAAACACTAAAAACCTAAACTATACAAATTCAACAATGAAAAGAGACAACGCGATTTTTGACATCATAGACCGCGAGCACCTCAGACAACGCAGGGGCATAGAACTTATAGCAAGTGAAAACTTCGTCAGCGACGAAGTGATGCGCGCCATGGGCAGCTGCCTGACCAACAAATACGCCGAAGGATATCCCGGCAAACGATACTATGGCGGTTGCCAAGTAGTGGATGAGGCAGAAAACCTTGCCATTGAACGTGCAAAGAAACTTTTTGATGCAGAATGGGCAAACGTGCAGCCGCATTCCGGGGCCCAGGCTAACATGGCTGTCTTTATGGCGTGTCTTAAACCGGGCGACAAGTTCATGGGGATGGACCTTAGCCATGGAGGACACCTTAGCCACGGTAGCCCGGTGAACTTCTCCGGACTCGTTTTTGAGCCTATCAGCTACACTGTGAGGGAAGAAGACGGCAGAGTCAACTATGAGGAGATGGAAGAGAAAGCACGTGCCGAACGTCCGAAACTCATCATAGCCGGTGCAAGTGCATACAGCCGTGAATGGGATTATGCCCGCATCCGTAAACTCGCCGATGAGATAGGTGCCATATTCATGGTTGACATGGCTCATCCGGCAGGACTCATAGCAGCCGGACTCCTCGAAAATCCCGTTAAACATGCCCATATCGTGACCACAACAACCCACAAGACACTTCGCGGGCCCCGCGGCGGTATGATTCTCATGGGCAAAGACTTCGACAATCCATGGGGCAAGAAAACACCCAAGGGTGAAATCAAGAAGATGTCAGCACTTCTTGACAGTGCTGTCTTCCCCGGAGTGCAGGGAGGACCGCTCGAACACGTGATCGCTGCAAAAGCAGTGGCTTTTGGAGAGGCTCTTCAACCGGAATGGAAAGAATATGCACTTCAGGTGCAGAAGAATGCCAAGGTACTCGCAGATGAGCTCTCAAAGAGAGGCTACAAAATTATTTCAGACGGCACCGACAACCACTGCATGCTCGTTGACCTTCGCACGAAGTTCCCCGACATGAGCGGCAAGAAAGCAGAGAGGGTACTTGTGGAGGCTGACATCACAGCCAACAAGAACATGGTGCCTTACGATTCCCGCAGTCCTTTTCTGACTTCCGGATTACGATTCGGTACTGCTGCTATCACAACCCGAGGCGCCAAGGAAGAACTTATGGTGAAGATTGCAGAATTGATTGACCGTGTGCTTTGCAATGCCGATGATGAAGCCGAGATAGCCGCTGTGAGACGCGAAGTGAATGAGATAATGAACGACTACCCAATGTTCGCATACTGATGAAATATTTTATCACAGGAATTGGAACTGATGTTGGCAAGAGCTGGGCAACCGGTTGGCTTGCCAACAACTTTATAAAAGAAGGGAAGAGCGTAATAACACAGAAATTTATCCAGACCGGCAATGAAGGCAGAAGCGAAGACATAGAAGTTCACCGGAAGATTATGGGAATCCCCATGACGGATGATGACCGGGAAATGCTCACCGCCCCTGAAATATTCTCTTACCCCTGCTCCCCGGACCTTGCCTCCAAAATCGACAATCGAGAGATTGATTTCAAAAAGATAGAGGAGGCATCGGATGAACTGGAACGAAGATATGACATTGTTCTGATTGAGGGAGCCGGGGGAATCATGGTGCCACTGAAGGATGATTATCTGACAATAGACTACATTGACGCACACAGGCTACCGACAGTGGTGGTCACAAATGGGCAGTTGGGGTCAATCAACCATACGCTGCTTACACTTGAAGCCATCAGACAAAGAGGCATCCGGCTCTCAGAGGTGATATACAACCACCATTTCGACAAGGACAAGACAATATGTGATGATACAATAATGTATCTCAAGAAATACCTTGCGAAGAATTTTCCGGATGCATTATTTTCTGAAATGCAATAACGGCAGACGATGAATTTTATGTTGTAAAACATAAAATTGATAAAAATGTCAAAATTTATATGTTATTTTTAGCAAAATGAGTCAAGAAATATATGTTATGCAACATATTTATGTCATTTTGTCAAAAATAATTTGGAAAATAAGAAATTAGGCATTAACTTTGCATTCAGAATCTAAACAATCTTTTTACCTTAAGATTTTTTACCTGTAGAAACTCATAAAAAGAGCTTGGCCGTGGTGGTTAGGCTCTTTTTTAATTGAGAATTGAGAATTTTGAATTTTGAATTATTGTTGGTTTGTGAGTTCTTGTATTTTTTTGTAATTTTGCAACCGCATTCCCCCTCCTCCATAAACCCATAAACCTATAAACCCATAAACCCATAAACCCATAAACATATAAACCCATAACCCCCACATTCACCAACGCGGAATTCAATCATGCATGATACATTTGACATAGAACATCTTTGGCATCCATATACATCCACCCATAATCCACTGCCCACATACAAAGTGGACCATGCGAATGGAGCTACCATTACCCTCGCTGACGGGAGGGAACTAATTGACGGAATGTCGTCATGGTGGTGTGTAATCCATGGATACAATCACCCGGTGCTCAACGAGGCAATTGAAAAACAGATACACAAGATGAGCCATGTCATGTTTGGCGGACTAACTCATGACCCGGCCATAGAACTTGGCAAACTTCTTCTTGATATTCTTCCACCCTCAATGAACAGAATATTTTATGCCGATTCGGGAAGTGTGGCCACGGAAGTAGCAATGAAGATGGCTGTTCAAGCACAAAATGACTCCAAACGCACTAACTTTGCCACCATAAAATCCGGATATCACGGCGACACTTGGAATGCTATGTCTGTATGCGATCCGGTGACAGGCATGCATGGTGCTTTTGGACCCGCTCTTCCGGTGAGATTCTTTGCCGAAGCACCACAATGCGGCTTTCACGATGAGTGGAATCCCGATGACTTCAACTCCATGAGTGATATCCTCGACAATCATGGCGACACAATCGCCGCCGTGATTCTTGAGCCAATAGTGCAAGGAGCCGGAGGAATGCGATTCTATCATCCGCAATATCTCAGGGAATTGCGTAAGGCTTGTGAAGAGAAAGGAATACTCCTGATTTTTGACGAGATAGCGACGGGGTTCGGAAGGACCGGGAAACTGTTTGCGTGGGAACATGCAGGAGTGGAACCCGACATAATGCTTATCGGCAAAGCCCTGACAGGGGGATATATGACATTCTCGGCAGTCGCGACCTCAGAGAAAGTGGCTGAGATGATTTCATCAAGTGAGGCCGGATGCATCATGCATGGACCAACATTCATGGGGAATCCGCTTGCATGTGCGGTGGCATTAGCAAGCACCCGGCTTCTGCTAAAAAGTCCATGGCAAAAGAGAATAAAGGTGATTGAAGGCATTCTCAGAGAAGAGCTCGCACCGGCCTCCTCGCTGCCATTCGTAAAGGAAGTGAGGGTGCTCGGAGGAATCGGAGTGATCGAATTGCATGAGTATATCACTTGGCTTGGCGAATTTCAGAAGATGTGTGTGGAAGAAGGAGTCTGGATAAGACCATTCGCTCACAATGCCTATCTGATGCCTCCTTATCTTGCAGTGACTGATGACCAAGTAAAGTATCTTGCAAAGACATTGATAGAAATTCTGAAACGAATACACTCTTAATTTGTTATCAAAGTACACTCTTAACTCTTAAATATGACTATAGAAGAAAAGAATGCGGAAGAACTCCGCGTGACAGAAAAAGCAATTGAAATGCTCCGGACAGTGTATGATCCGGAAATACCGGTGAACGTATATGATCTCGGATTGATCTACAAGATAGATTATAATGTGGATGAGAAAACGCTCCATGTGGATATGACACTTACGGCACCGAGTTGCCCGGCAGCAGACTTCATTCTTGAGGACGTGCGTCAAAAACTTGTGAGCATCAAAGGGCCGGAGAAGGTTGATCTTCGCCTCGTATTCGAACCCACCTGGGATCAGTCGATGATGTCGGAAGAAGCCAAGCTCGAACTGGGATTCTTGTAGAATTGAGAATTGAGAATTGAGAATTTTTTCTGACAACTGACAACTGAAAACTGAAAACCAATGTCCACGTATTTTCTGAGCGACCTGCACCTTGGGGCACCATATTTTGCTGATTCGCGCGAAGCGGAGCTCCGCGTGGTAAGATTTCTTGACTCTATCAAGCATGACGCCGAATCTATATATCTGCTCGGCGACATTCTTGACTATTGGTATGAGTACCGATACGTGGTGCCACGCGGATTTGTGAGGTTTTTCGGAAAACTTGCGGAACTTTCAGATTCGGGGGTGAAAATAACTTGGATGATAGGCAACCATGATATCTGGATATTCGATTACATTCCCAATGAGTTGGGAATAAGAGTAGTGGATGGCGCATTGACCGAGGAGATATACGGGCAAAAAATCTATATGGCACATGGCGACGGAACGGGAAAACAACCATGGAGTTTCAGAATGATACGCTACATATTCAGGTCGAAAGTTTGCCAGTTTTTCTATTCGGGGATACATCCTCGATGGACCATACCTTTTGCATATTCCTGGAGTCGCCACAGCAGAGCCACAGGGCGCGAACCCGGCCAGGAATGGCATCCACTTCTTGACAATCTTATGAAATTCTCCAAAGGCTACCTTTCAGATCACCCGGACATAAGGCATTTCATCTATGGACATCTTCACATATTGCGACAGGAAGAACTCTCACCGACTTGCGACCTGACGGTGCTTGGCGACTGGATTAGCAACTTCTCCTACGCGGTATTAAAACCGGGTGAAAAGCTTACAATACATCGAGCACGCACTGAAGGTCGGTCTTAGATATGCCGGCTGAAAGAGACAACCTTACCCTTTCCCCCCCGATGGGGACAGTGGGTCGCCTGATGGGCAAGGCATCAACACCTACATCGCGTAGGCGGGCAGCCAACTCAATCGCCCTGTCAGCACTTCCGGCATGAACCGGAATGATATGACTTCTGCTCTGACATAGCGTTCCTGTAGCCGCCTCAACACGCAACCGGAACCAATCAGACAGTTGCTTTAGATAAGCCCTCTCCTCATTCATCTCCAAAAGTTTCTCAACCATAAGGATATCCCAAGCAACCACCGAGGGTGGAAGTGCAGTGGAAAATATAAAACTTCTTGCAGAATTAAGCAGATAGTCATGCAGCGACGGAGAGGCTGCAACAAAAGCGCCGCAACCGGCCGCAGCTTTCCCAAATGTGCCCACAATAATATCAATATCCGCTATCAGTCCCAACTGTTCGGAAAGGCCAAGACCCCGGTTGCCGAAAACGCCAAAACCATGCGCCTCATCCACATAAAGCAACACGTTAGGGAAATCCTTTTTCAGACCAACCAACTGCTGCAAAGGGGCCAAGTCGCCGTCCATACTGAAGACCGATTCTGTGACAACCACTATCTGCCTATAATCACCGGATTTCTTCTGCAAGATACGACGCAGCATATCCACATCATTGTGGGCAAAACGCAAAGAGTCGCCCTTGCCAAGCCTGATGCCGTCGATCATGGAAGCATGGGCGAGTTTATCGCTGACGATAAGCGTGGAAGGAAGAGAAAGAGAAGACAAGGCTCCTACATTAGCATGATAACCAGAATTGAAGAGCAATGTTCGTTTGCCATAAAGGTCATCAAGTTTAGACTCAAGCAAATTGTGATATTTTTGCGAACGCTGAAGGAGTCTTGAGGCAGATGCCGACATGGGAGCATCGGGAAAACGGACAGCGTATTCACCCATGAAATCGGAATATCTTGCAGCGAGTCCCATATAGTCGTTGGAAATAAGGTCGAGGCCCGACATATCGCCGGGGATGGACCGAAGACGCTGTTCGGACGAGACTTTAGCAAGAATATCCTCGTAGATCATAATAGCTATCTGTCAAGTCGGTTCATGTCCTCCTCACGCTCCCGGCGGAGTCTCTCCCTCTTTTTCAGGAAAAATGCGAGAGCAACCAGAATTACCAGCTCTGCAACCACAGTGCCCCAAAACCTAACAGATTCGCCAGACCTAAGAAGATCTATGCCAAAATGAAAAGTCATAAAAAGGAAATATACGCCCAAAAGAGCCGGAAGCCAAATATATCTATACTTTCTCATAAGAAACATCTTCTACTTGATAGGGTGACACCTCAGGGTGGAATTTGCCATCGCGGAGACAAGTGAAAATCTGAATGCAGGCAAATGCATCGAGAGCAGCATAGTGTGTCTGCGCCTCAGTGAGAGTATCGGCGTCCCAATTTGTAAGGCGCTGAGTTTTTGAAAGTCTTTTTCCAAACAGTATTCCATATAATTTGGAAAGACTTTTATCAGCGATATTCCATTGTGTCACATAGTTCTGTAGTTCCACAAATCCAACCGGCGACACTTTACAGATTTTGTTGAGATTACGAAAGTCATCACGAATGGAAAGACCAATTTTTGTTTTGGACTCATCCTGCAGCAAATTCACAAGGGATTCAGGCACACCAATTTTGTTCAGGCGAAATAAATAGCAGGTATCAATGGTGGCCAACTGCATAAGAGCCACCTTAAAAGTCTGTCCCTTTTTAAAAGAAGGACGGGTCTCAGTGTCGAATCCTATCAAATCAGCCTGATATAACTCAGCCACAGCACCGGCTACATCATCAGGATTATCAATGATGCGAATGCTACCGGCGTAATGGGCAGCCGGCAGGCATGCGAGTTGCTGTTTGGAAATCGATATATTCATTACAATTAAAATTCATTTAGTGTGACTCCCGTAGGTTTCACAACCCCAAATCCACTGCAAAGTTACAATTTTTTTTTGACATCTTCAATAAATTTATTAACTTTGCATAGTCTAAAGGCGTTATAATGATGTGCGATATTACAAATTGCATGTGAATACATACTTAAAAGACTAAACTTATAACTCCGCTTTCGCCGAAACGAAAGCACCACAAAAATTATTAATCATGAAGACACTACACAAAGCATTACTGGTAGCCATAGTGGCCATCTTCTCATTCGGATACGCATCAGCAGATTTCCGGTTTGGAATTAAGGCCGGACTAAACTTCAACAAGATGGACATAAAAAATGTTCAGGGAACGGTGTCAGATCCGGGCAACCGAACTGGGTGGCAAGCCGGAGTTATGGCAGAATTCACCATACCCATTGTGAATATAGGAGCAGACGTATCACTGATGTATGCACGCCAGAATCTTGACAAAATGTTGGTGAACAGTGAGAACGTATATAACAACAAGGACTTTCTTGACATACCGGTAAACCTGAAATGGAAGATTGGACTTCCAATAGTAGGCAGAATTATCTCACCAATCATCTATACCGGACCGGATTTTTTGGTGGCACTTAACAAGAACACACTTAAGGATATCCAGACAAAAAAATGCCAGGTGGGATGGAATTTAGGCATCGGACTCGAATTAGTGCGTCATTTGCAAGTTACGGCAGGATATTGCTTCGGCCTAAACAGCGTGGCAAAATATATGGTAGATACACAAGACCTTACAGTCAAGAAGAACTATTGGTCGGTGTCGGCAGCGTATCTTTTTTAACGGCGATATAACATAAAATTGATGAAAAAACTCGTTTTGGTCCTAATGGCCATAATATGTGGCCTCGGAGCCAACGCAGAACTCCGTTGGGGGCCTACGGCAAGTGTGAATTTCAACAAATTCCATTGGAAAGAGCCATTGCTTGAGACTCATCTACAGACAGGCTTTGACGCCGGCATCATGACAGAAATCATGATACCCGGCATCGGATTTGGAGTTGATGCCGGCCTTACCTACGGTATGCGACGTGGCCGTGTGAATTTCGGTGAGTGGGAGGCATGGAAAAGCCAAGGCTATGGAGATGAAAACGTAGTGCTCCATACCGTCAACATACCGCTTCACCTCAGGTTTAAATACACCCGTCTTGAAGGCATAGAAGAGACCATTGCACCGCTTGCGTATGTAGGACCGGTATTCCAGTTTAATGTGGGCAGCAACTGCGGGGCTTTAAAACAGCCATTCGGCACAGTGGCTCTTGACTTCGGTCTTGGATGTGAGCTTATGCAAAAATATCAGATATCGGTAGGATATCTGTGGGGTTTGAGTTATAGCGCAAAAACAAAGATTCTCGAGAATCTTTCCGCACGTTCTGATGGTTTCCGCATCAATCTCGCAGTTCTTTTCTAAAAACAAGAAGATGAAGTTAGAATTTATAAAACGAGGCGCGGCGACGCGCCTCATTCTTATATTTGCCGGCTGGAGCACCAACAGGCAATTTTATGAAGATTGTGTGGTGGATGGGTGGGACACGGCAGTGATAAGCGATTATCGAGACATGACATTGCCAGACATACCATGTCAATATGGCACAATATACGTATTCGCATATTCGCTTGGCGTATGGGCAGCATCAATCACCCCAATAGATGCGGCTGTGAGGGTGGCGATATTCGGCACAGGCACCCCGGTTTCAGACCAATACGGGATACCTAAATCGATATTTATAGGGACTGCCGATAATCTGACGGATACAACCCTCAAGAAATTTCACTCCCGAATGTCGGGCAACAAGCAGCAATATGAGACAGACAGAGATAAATTGCCTGAGAATCCGGATATTGCAATCCTAAAGGAAGAATTGTATGCCATAGCAGAAAATGCAGAAAAGCAGGCTGCATCTGACCACAAATGGCATCGCGCATATATATCGATGGAAGACAGGATTATTCCTACTGCAAACCAGCAAAAATATTGGGAGAAATTTGACAATACTGAGATAATAGAGCTTGAGTCACCACATTATGTGGATATCTCCAAGATAATAAAGGAGTGTGTTCCCAATCCCAAGCACATCGGAGAAGGGTTTGCCAATGCAAAACCGACTTACAAGAAATATGCCATAGTCCAAGCAGAAGTATGCAATAGAATTGGAAGTATTCTTGATGAAATACTTGAGTCAGGACTTAATAAAACGATATCTCTTCTTGAAATTGGCCCCGGGAAAGGTATGCTGACAGAAGAATGGTGCAAGCGAATACATCCGCAAAAGGCTACCTACGTTGACTTATACGATATGCAGCTTTTCGATAAAGCCGAAGAAGAGAGATACCTGATAAGGGATGCAGAGACATGGCTTGAAGAGACCGGGGACAACTTCGATGTCATACTAAGCGCATCAGCAATGCAATGGTTTGCCAATCCCATTAAATTTATAGATGCAGTATGGAATCATCTCAATCCCGGGGGAATTGCCATTTTATCTACCTTCATAAAAGGGAATCTCAGGGAACTTGACTCACTGCGTCCTTCACCAATAATCTATCACACATCAGAAGAATATATAGAAGGCGTATATAAGGCAACCGGAGAGGTTTACACGCAACAATGGACAAGCATTCTTGAGTTTGATTCTCCACGCGAACTTCTTCTTCATCTGAAGAACACGGGGGTGCAACCTTATATGCCTCATAATCGTTTAATAACAAAGGAGCCCATAAAATTAACGGCTCTTCCAAAGCAACTGACATATAAACCATTAATAATAAAAATGACAAAACAATGAAAATAGGAGATAAATTTCCGGATTTACTCGGCTGTGATGCGGAGGGAAAGGAAGTGCGTCTGAGCGACTTCCCCGGCAAGAAATTTGTATTATACTTTTACCCTAAGGACAACACTCCCGGTTGCAGTGCCGAGGCATGTAGCCTTAACGAGGGACTTGACCGTCTTGCGGCCGCAGGCTACCAGGTGATAGGAGTAAGCAAAGATTCAGCTGCAAGCCATAAGAAATTCATCGACAAATACTCACTGCAATTTCCATTGGTGGCAGACACCGACACAACGCTGTGTCAACTTGCCGGGGTATGGCAGAAAAAGAAGATGGCCGGAAGGGAATATATGGGTATAGTGCGCACCACTTTCCTGCTGTCGGAGGATGGCACAGTGGAACAAATCATTACGAAAGTGAACACAAAAGCTGCCGCTGACCAAATTTTAGGGCTTGCCTGAATTTTCAGACAGGATCCACGTCATAGTGAACCTGAGAAGTCTTTATTTGCGGAGCCGGGGCAAGGTTTTCATACACTTGCCGAAGCAAAACCTTGACTTTTTTCATTGATGCCTGTGCCTCCACTTTTAGCATTATCTGCTGCAAATACCAAGTGTTGACACGCGATACAAATGGTTTTTCAGGCCCCAACACCCTGTTGCCGAAAACCTGGCGCAAAGCCATGGCCAGCATGACAGCCGCCGCATCACATGTGGCGGCATCTTTATTTCTAATAAAAACATTTATTATCTTTGTATAAGGAGGATAACCATATCGCTGTCGGTTTTCCAATTCTTCCGTATAGTAAGACTTATAGTCATGATTACGGACATGTACAAGCACGGGCTCGTCTGTTTTTGTGGTTTGTATCAACACCTTGCCCGGTTCCTGACGACGACCTGCCCTACCGGACACCTGCTCCAGCATATTGAAGGCACGCTCGTTGCTTCTGAAATCAGGAAAGTTGAGTAAAGTGTCGGCATTAAGCACACCGACAATCTTTACCTTGTCAAAATCAAGACCCTTCGATACCATTTGCGTGCCAACAAGTATGTCGGTCCGGTGTGAGGCGAATTCCTCTATTAAATCTTGATAGGACTGTTTGTTGCGTGTAGTGTCAAGGTCCATTCTCGAGACTTTCTTGTCGGGAAATTCCTCCTGTATTTCTTCCGCAATCCGTTCGGTGCCGTATCCATATTTCTCAAGAGCGTTTTCCCCACAAGCCGGACATACATTAGGAAGAGTCTTGGTGGCACCGCAATAGTGACATCTAAGCAATTGACTGCCTTTGTGATATACCATGCTGACATCACAATTGCTACATTTGGGACTCCAGCCGCAGGTGTGGCATACCACCACAGGTGCAAATCCCCTTCGGTTTTGAAACATTATGGCCTGCCATCCATCGTCGAGGGCATCTCTCGTGGCCTTTCTCAGCGGAGTGGAGAGAATGCCTTTCACGCTTTTTTGCTTGCGCATCTGCTTCATATCAATAACCTCGACTTCCGGCATTCGGGCACCTTCATATCGCTCAGTAAGCGCAACAAGACCATACTTGCCATTGGTGGCCTTCCAGTAGGTTTCGACAGAAGGTGTGGCTGAGCCAAACAGAGTCTTAGCTCCATGCATGGATGCAAGCACAGTGGCAGCATCACGTGCATTATAGCGGGGAGCCGGATCAAACTGCTTGTAGGATGATTCGTGTTCTTCATCCACGACAATCAGACCCAATCTTGCAAATGGAAGAAACACTGAACTTCTTACTCCGAGCACCACCATGGGGTCGTTGCTGTTGAGAAGTCGGTTCCATATATCCACCCTCTCACTATCGGAGAATTTTGAATGGTATATAAGCAACTTATTGCCAAACACTTTCTTGAGCCGGTCGGTCAATTGCGTGGTAAGGGAAATCTCAGGCACAAGATAAAGCACCTGATTGCCCTGATTGAGAACTTCCCTAATGAGGTCGCAGTAAATCTCAGTCTTGCCGGATCCAGTCACTCCATGTAGCAAAGTAATGTCATGACAACGGAAAGAGGCTCTTATTTCCTTTGCCGCCGCAGACTGAAGGGGAGACAATCTTACTTCCGTCAATGCTGTATCCTCAGCCGTATCAAATCTGTTGATTTTCTCCTTGTATATCTCCATAATACCTTTGTCAACCACGGCCTTAAGTACTGCCGGGGATACTGCACTGACTTTAAGGAGAGTTTCCTTATCCACGGATTGAAGGGGTTCATTTCGTTGCAGAAACTTGGAGAGGTCAAGATAAGCCAACAGAACAGCCTGCTGCTGCCGGCTTCTGGATGTTATGTCGAAGAAGTCGTTGATTTTTTCCTGATTATCCCTTTCACACAGAATCCGGACTTTGCTTATGGTCTTTGGCCTGTATTTTTCTACAATCTTCTCATCAACTCTTACCACTCCTGAAGCAAGAAGGGCATTGACATGAGGAGCGACATTCTTGATGCCGGTGTTTTTTTCAAGGCCTGAAAGCGAATCTTTGCCGGAATGCTGGAGAGCGGCTACTATCATCGACTGACGTTCCGTAAGTCGGACACCATCTTCATTGTCAAAATCAGGATTAAGGGTCACAATGCTCTCGCTTTCCAGTTTCAGTCCTGTGGGTATGGCAGCCTTCATCACTTCTCCAACACCGCAAAGATAATAATCAGAAATCCAGTCCCAGAATTTCAACTGAGGATAACGCAAAGCCGGTTGGGAGTCGAGCACCGCCATTATTTTTTTCACCTCGTAGTTTTGAGGTGGTCGCTGGTCAAGACCGGCTACTATTGCAGTGTAATATTTCTTTCTGCCAAACTGCACAAGCACTCTGGTACCCAAGCCGACACTTTGCGGAGTATCGTCAGGCACCTCGTAGGTAAATTTATCCTGAATAGGAAGCGGAAGAATAACTTGTATAAACATAACACTACAAAATTAGCGATTTTTATTCAAATATTAATATAGTTTTGAATAAAAATCGCTACTTTTACCTTACACCTATTTATTCGGGGACATAGATGATGTCGCCGTTTTCAAGTTCGTAAGCGATTCCCACACGTTTTCCTTTGTTGCCGGAAGAGTTGTCGTCTTCCGACGGAGTATATCGATTGATCTTGTCTCCTTCCTTTGTGATAATTTCCATGTTTTCCTTGCCGGGATTCTTCACCATAGTGAAATCCTCCTGCGAGAACATCTCTGTCATGTTGTAGCGGCTGACAAGTGCCACCATCAGTGCCACAGCAAATACCATAGCCACGTCAAAAAGATTGCTCACCACGCTCATGGGATCAGTATCCTCCCCTTTTCCTATTAATCTGCGTCTTCTCATATCGGTTGTCAGTTGTCAGTTGTCGGTTTTCAGTTGTATGTGTTGAGACTTTGGAGAGTTCAGCGAGATATTCGAGCACGGTGATATCCCGTATGGACCAACGCTCCTTTGTCTGCTGGGTGATGAATCCGATGGCACTGACCACAAGGCCGACAACCGTGGTGGCAAATGCCACCTGCATGTTGTAGGCCATGGAAGCGATGTCACCGGTGGCAAGACCCACCAGTGCGGGTCCCATGGGTATAAGTGTGCCCATAAGACCGAGTATCGGACCCAACTTGGCAAGCATCTTCGAAGTGGAAATTTCTTTGGAGGCGTCAAGTTCATATTCAGAAAGAAGAAGTTCGAGCTTTGCTTCGTCGCCTCGCGCATCAATTATTTGCTTTGTATAGGAAGCAAGCAACGTCTTAGGCTTTTCGGGCAGTTCGTTTGCAAATTCCGAATATGAATCAGTGGTGAGTTTTGCAATCTTGTCCTGTAGCGGGACAGACAATTTTTTCACCTGCATGTATTGTCCGAAGAATCCACCGATCAGAATGATTGAGCGAATGAAAAAGAAGATGAGGAGTACAATCACCGGTACAAGCAAGCCGGTAGAGATCCAATAGAGAATGTTTGAGATGGTGTTCATGTTGTCAGTTTTCAGTTGTCAGTTTTCAGTTGTCAGTTTTCAGTTGTTGAGATTTGCGATGGAATAGGATGTAACCGCAGACGGAGCCGCAGAGGAGAAGAGTAATTATTCCGATCAGCGGTTGCCATTCAAGGGAGTTGGTGCCGGCTACGGCAGTGCGTCCGTTGACAGTGGCAACTACACCGAGGATGGCTATCATGACATTGATCATGAAAATCAGTTCAAGACGCAAATCCCATTCCGGCAATAGCCATTTTAACAGCAATGGACCAAGCGAGCCGATAATTATAATAACAGCAGCCAAAGACCATGCTATGGTAATAAAATCCACTCCGGGGAATGTGAATATAGACTCCACAAGAATAGCGAGAAGAGTTGGAAAAATCAAAATTCCGGGTATGCATAGAGTGACATATCGCGCAGCAGTTTCGGCTTTTGAAAGAGATTCTCCGGAGAGCCGTTTGGCTTCCAAAACACAGAATGAAATCTGCATCAGGACATCAATCGTGAGCAACACCGCCATGTCGAGCATAAGGTCGGGATTTTGCAGCCAGTCAGCTATTTGTGTCTTGGACTGATTGGCGGCATACTCCCAGTTTTCTCCCACGAAGAAGGCGAGCACCATACTTACCGGTGCACGAAGATATTGTGGAAGACAGGTCATTTTCAGCAGTACGCTGAAAATGACCAGAAACATAACTATGATTACAACTAACTCCATTCTTGGTTTAGAGTTTAGAGTTTAGGGTTTAGTTTAGTTGTGAATATATCTGCGTTTATTTCGAGGAATACTGTTGCTTTCGCTTCCTAATGAATATAACAATGAATGCGAGGGCAATTGCCACGATTATACCAACAATTATTCCGTTGATATGGCTTTTAACTTTATCCATTGTGTTGACTTCTTCTTTCCGCATCACCATGCCATCATTTCCTGCTCCAATATTCTCAGCGCGTATTGAACTTATATTCTGTTTATATTGGTCCGCACTTTCTTTGGAAACATTTGATGAAATGAAATCACGTAGCTTGGCATTATCACATACGAAACCGGAACAAGACGGCATATACTCATTAACAACTTCAGTATGAAGATCAGCAAGAGTTTTTATCTGCTCCGGAGATGCGTTCCACATTCCCTTGCGTGCAGTCTCAAGCATTACTGCCGTCATTTCTTCAAGGGCGGCAGGATTCTTTGAAGTGAAATAGTCTTTTGTGCCAAGGTTGAACTTATCCTTAACGTATGTGTCGTATATGTCATTCCAGAGTTCATTGTCGATTACATCGGGCTTCATTACGTTCCAGCCGTATGTGTTGCGTATGACATCGGCAAATCCTGACGCATCTCCGGAGCCACCTTTCATCTTGTTCTTGATATAGGTAGGATTGAGAATAGTGGTACGGCTCTCCACTCCTATTGCTTCCTTCACTTCCTGCATCTTGACGTTGTTACGGTTGCGATAGTCGCTTAGGTAGGCATCCGGGTCCTTGCCGGTAACATTCTTGACAGCGAGGTTCATGCCACCCATGAACTCATACACATGGTCAAGGCTCAGTGCTCCCCAAGTGTTGCTCTGGCGTGGCTGCACCACTACATCCGTACGTGTGAGAGCTGCTTCAAAAGCGTAATCACGCATCTTTTCCCAATCTTCCTCACTGCCATAGATGGCACCCATATTGTCAATATATGTTTGGGCTATTTCAGAAGAATCCTCCCAGCGGTCGCCGGCTTCTACCATACCTTGTATTCCACTTCCGTAGTTGCCATTTACTCCACCAAACACTCTGGCAGTAGATAATTCACGCGCTTCTTTGGGCGTCACACCCTTATCTACCAAGTGACGCTCTGATTCCACGACACCTTCAGCCACATAATTGGGATAATCCTTGTCATCAGCCTCGGCTGCCATTTTCACAGCACGGCTAATGAGAAACAGACGTGATGCAGCAAGATCGCGGAGCTGTCCGGAAGTCTGCACCACAACATCAATTCTCGGTCTTCCCAATTCTTTGGATGGAATCAGTCGTAGATCAGTAACCCTTCCGAATGGATCCCTCACTGGTTCCACACCAAGCATGTAAAGCACTTGTGCTATTGTAGCCCCCTCTGTCTCTATAAACTCACTGCTCCAAAGGGTATAGCTGACCTTGCGTGGAATTGAATCTCCATGTGCCTTGCGATACATCGAAATAGTGTTGTCTGCAAGAGTCTTTCCCTTTTCCCAAGCCACTGCAGAAGGTGTCTCTTCGGCATTTACGGCAAACATGTTTCTACCTGTGGGTAGAATATTTGGATTGAGCACAGGGTCTCCGCCTGAAGTGGGGGCGATATATCCTCCGTTAAGTGCATTTATAACAGATGCAAGTTCTGCATTCGGACTGTTTCTCAGTGCTTCTTTGTAGGCAGTTACATTTTTCAGCGCACGTTCCACTTCTGTTACTGCTGTCGCAAACTCTATTTGCTGAGGAGTGAATTCCTGTCGCGACATCATACCATCCGATTTGCCGTGTCCTTGCATTCCTGATGAAGGCTTACCTCCGCTTTTGCGTTTCATCGCTTCCTCCATCTTTTTCAGAGCCTTTTCATCAGCCCCCATTTTGCGAGCCATCTCAAGTGCCTTTTCAGGCGACATTCCGCTCTTCCTCATCATAGATTTCATGGCAGAGGAATTAGGTCTGTCCGAAATTTTGGCAGTAGGCTGTTGATTGGAAGGCATTGCCATTGAACCCATAACCATCATGCGCGACAACAGGTCCTTTGAATCACTTATCGATGACATTATCGACCTTGCACTGTCAAGTTCTGCCTGTGTGATTGATGCCACACTGCAGATTGCAGCGTCATCATAGTTCTTGCCTGAATTCAGAATTGAATTGGCCAGACCTTTGGCACGTGATCCATAGATTTGATTGAAACGGCTACGCTGTCTGTCATAGTCAATTTTGGTGCGCCCTTTCAATTTGTCAAGATTATACAGGCTGTAAGCCACCGGATCGGAGGTCATGGCCAAGACTGTGGAATTGATGTTTTCATCCGCGTATGGCTCACCCATCACGTAGAGAGCTCCGGTTATCTTTTCATTTGCAAGTTCCTCGGCAAAATTCTCTATCCTTGCGATTTCATCTGGAGAATACGGCTTTGTCATCACGCTGTCAAGACGGAGTTCACGGTGTATGCCGAGTTCGATAGCATATTTTTTCACAAGCATTGAAGCCTGGTCAAGTTCTGCTTTATTAACCTTTTCGTCTCCGGCTGCTTTGTCGTATGCCATTATGGCATCGTTGAGATTCTTATATATTCCTCTCACGTTGCTTTCCATAAACGGAGGTGTGAGATAATTGATGATTCCGGCATACGAACGACGTTTTGCCATCATAGCCTCACCGACATTGCTTGTGGAATAGATGTAGAAATGTGGCATTGTGCCAACAAGCCTGTCCGACCAGTCATTGCTGCTAAGAGCCACCTGCTTTCGCGGGGTAAACTCAAGACTTCCATGCGCTCCGAAATGAATGAGGGCATCCGCGCCAAATCCATGTCTGGCCCAGAGATAAGCGGCCACATAGTTGTGCGGAGGTGCGGCATCCGTGCCATGCACTATCTTGAAGTCGTCATCACCAAGGCCGGCTGCGGTCTGCGGTATAAGCACAACGTTGCCGAATTTTATACGCGCAAGTGCAAGATTACCTTCCTTTGTCTGTAATCCGTGACCGGGGAAGGCTCCGTCAACACTGTCGATTTCTTCGCGCATCTGTTTGGAAAAAGAAATTTCACACCATTTGTCATAGTCTGGCTTGCTGATTTTTTCAGTGGAAATTTTCTCCACAAAATCAGCTTTTGCACCGGTTGCATACTGATTGAATATCTTCCCTTCTTCATTGATTATTCTTTCGAGTTCTTCCGAACTTGATGGTAGGTTGCCAACATTATACCCTTCAGATTTCAATCTTTTCAGTAGGTTGTATAGCGATGGTGCCACTTCCATTCCTTCGGCTACAAGGGCATTCTGCCCGGGTCCTTTGAAATAGAATATCGCCACTTTCTTATCTTTGTTGGCTTTGGACTGAAGGGAAATATAATTATCTATTGTTGTAGTGAAATCTTCGAGTCTGTCAGGAATAGCCTCGACGTAGGGAAGACCATCCTTACCCTCAAAATGTGCAAACAATGAGAACGGTCGTATTGCACCATCTATCTCGGGAGTAACCACACTTTGCGACATAAATCCGCCATTCATACCCATTTTGTCTGCCATCCATTCGTCATAGTTTCGGTTGACATTCAATGGCGCAAAAAGTGGTATGTTGTGAGAATCCAGATATTTTACCACCATGTCTCCCATTCTTCCGTGGGCCATATTGATTATGGCGGCCACCCGAATGGAATCCGCATGTCCTCCCATGATGAACTGCTGGATTGAATTTACGGGATATACAATCAATCCCTTTCTTTCAAGCGATGACACAAGACTGTCGGGAACGCCCATTTGACCCGTAAGGATGACACGTTTTGCATCTTCATCGAATGTCCCCTTGTCGATGAGATATTTTTCAAATTCCGCAACTGAATTGAAATTCAGATCGTCATCACCGGGATAATATAAAAGTGAGGATACATACCCTTCGGGGTCGCCGGGCATATCTGCAAAAATTTTTTTGCAATCAATGAATTTCCTTACATATTTGAGCAAATTCTTGTAGTTGTTCTTTCCACCGGCAAGATATTGCTTCAGAAATATCCGGTCAACGGAATCTACCGAAACTATAAGATTCTGAGGATTTGTGACTGCGGTCGTCATCACCGGAGTTCCATTGTCGGCTGCTTCGGTCAGTGCCTGACGCTGTTCGTCTGTGATGCGAAGACCCATGCCGTTGACGAAGACCATATCATATTTATGGGCCTTGTCAAGATCTTCTATTGGCAATTCTTCAATCTTGATGAATGAGTTGTCGTTGACTTTTGCTATATGTCCGAGATTTATTGCCTGATAATTGACGAACGCTATTTTTGTTGAAGAAATAAGGTTGTGCCATACGGCGTATGCTGCGCCTATTATCAAGACGCAGCATGTCGATGTCAGTATTAATTTTTTCTTTGATATTTTCATTTTTAATTGAAAAATTTATCAATGTCAAGGGAAAGGCCAATCGACCATGTTCTGCCTGTGGTCGGTGCAGAATTCCAATAATAAATTTTAGGTCGGTATCCGAATAAGTTGTCAATGATGAAGTTCACGCTGATGCCCTTCCATACCTCTTGCTGAAGGGTGAATTTCCATAGGCTATATGCTCCGTCTGTCTCATAGTTCGAGACTGGCTTTGACAAATAGCGTCCTGATATTCCGGCATACAATTTGTAGTATTTGGAAAACTTCTTTTCGTAATCCACTTTCCAAGTGGCTGAATGTGGACGTGGTTGGGTGAACTGTGAATCGATGGTGTTGCCGGCAGTGTGAAGATAATTGTAGCTTATCGTTGCGCCCAGTCCCATTTTCATCTTGTATCTGGCTGTGAGATCCAATCCTGACACGCGCACGCCATCTTCATTGCAATATATGGCGCCCGCTTCCATGTCAGAAGTTCCCGGAAAATCGGTCGTGGTGATACGACTGTTATAGAGATTGTAGTAGCCCATAACTGTCACACTGTAGGCTCCGCCAATCCAATCATGATGCACGTAGCCGTCGCGTTCCAGCGCCAGATTGAAATTGTGGCTTTTTTCCGGTTTCAAATCGGGATTGCCATAAATCATCTGAATGCCGGCCATATCGAAGTTCATATACATTTCCTTCAGAGTCGGGGCGCGGAAACCACCGGCGTATGATGCTCGGATTGACATCCAATCCAGCTTGAACATGGTGGCAAGCCTTGCTGTTATGGCGCTCTTTGATGAGGCGGAAAAATAATCGTATCTGACACTTCCCACCACATTAAGCCAATTGAGCGGGTTATAATCATACTGAGCAAAAACATCCACAGAGTTTTGCCTGTGTACTTCATTGTCTGTAAACTGATATGTGGTAAGATAATCGTTCATATAGTCACCCCCCACTGTAAGGGCGTCCTTACCGAAATATCGGTTGTAAAGCGCGTGGACAATATGTTGCCGGTTGCTGTAGTCATGATCGTGAGTTCTTTTCCCTCCGATGAATCTAACCTTGTCATATTGGTCGTAGCTATATGACAACTCAAGATTCTGTTCCGGAGAAAAATTGATAATGGATCTCAACCCGGCCGTGTAGTCTTTGTAGTGGTCGTCATAGTTGGCACGGTTGCTTTCACGCTGGAAATACCCGCCGCGTGCTATAAGTCGCACTTTGTCTGAGATCCTATAAGAGAGGCGTTCCTTTACATTCAGTGTCTTTCCACCGAAAATCTCATGAATCCTTGATTCAGTGTCAAAGGCATCGGTCAGCTCAATTCGATCCACCTTTGTAAATTGCAGATTGGTATTTGAAGTCCATTTCCCGGAATGAAAATTCACATCCGCACCGTTTCTCCATTCATTGCCCGCACTTCTGTAGCGGGAATTAAGATTCACTCTCCAAGGGTCCGTGCTCTCACGGCTTATGATGTTTATGACACCGCCAACTGCATTGGCACCATATAGTGCTGATGAAGCACCTTTCACGATCTCTACTCGTCCTACATTGTCGAGGTTCAGTCGGTTGTAATCGACATTATCCATTGTTTCTCCGGCAAGACGTTCACCATCCACTAAGAATAGAACTGCGTTCCCGCCGAAGCCACTCATATTTAACAACGTCTCCTGACTCATTGCATATCCGAACTCAAGACCGGGCAATTCCTCAGTCAAAAGATCCTGGATGTTGGTGGCATCCACTTTCCCGATTTCATCTTCAGTGATGACTCTGGTCACTACCGGAACATCCTTAAGCGCCTTAGGTGTTAGGGTTGCTGTGACCACTACTTCATCAAGAGCAGAGAATTCAGAATTTGCGATTGTGTCATGTTGTGCCACTTCTTCCGGATTCTCATTGTTCAACGCTGAAAGACAAAAAGGGGAAAGCAGACATATTGCCACTGTAACAATCAGATTAAAAAGGCGATCCATTTCACTGTTTCGGTGCTGTGAAGGAACATATCATCGGCATTGGCATTGCTCCATATTGCAGGTTGAAGCGTAACGTGATTTGATCGGATGCGTAGCTTCCGTCGAGTGTACCGGAATAAGTCTTGCCATTAGACATTTCTCCGTTGAATGAGGTAGAGGCAAGTGTGTATTTGCCATCAGAGCCTACAACTTTCACATCCGTCACTGTGATTGCCGGCACTTGCATTGGAGGTTGCCCGAAGGATGAGATCTCAATGCTGACTGTGGAATCATCTGTGGAGGTGACATTGAATGTCATGTCTTCAAAAGTGGATTCCTGGCCCATTACAGAGCAAGTCATATCACCTTTGTAGGTGCCGGCTACACTTTTTGCAGCAGGAGTGTCGGCTGGTTCGTTGTCTTCTCTGTCGCTGCAAGAGTTGAAGGATATGAGAGAGATGACAGCCAAGGTCGTGGCAAGAATTGATTTGTAAATATTCATAATTTTGTTGGGTTATATTGATGTTGATTTTCGCTTGCAAAATTACTACTTCTTCACCCCATCGGTCAATACCGATTTTTTGTGTTTTTTCTTGCTGACGCTAACTAAAAATAGTTATCCGGTTCACACATATTTTCGACTTTATATTCCCTATATTTTGGTATCATCCCAATATTTAGGTAATACTTCACGAGCCTGCCATTTTTTTGAGTCGGGATCTAAAATAATCATTTGAAAACAGCACGAAAACGGCACGGATTTGCAGATTACGTGAATTTTTACTAAATTTGCAGTCTGAAAATGAACAACAAATAGAAACTAACTAAAAAAGAATATAATCATGAATCTTTTAGCAGGAAAGACAGCGGTGGTCACAGGCGCAGCCCGTGGCATCGGCAAGGCACTGGCACTGAAATTTGCGTCTGAAGGAGCAAATGTGGCGTTCACTGATCTTGTAATTGATGAGAACGGAAAGCAGACCGAAGCAGAAATCGCCGCATACGGTGTTAAAGCCAAGGGCTACGCATCAAATGCAGCAGACTTTGCACAGACAGAAGAAGTGATCAATAAGATAAAGGAAGATTTTGGAACAATCGACATTCTTGTGAACAACGCCGGCATAACCAAAGACGGATTAATGATGCGCATGAGCGAAGCACAATGGGATGCTGTCATTGCAGTCAATCTTAAGTCAGCGTTCAATTTTATCCATGCCGTGCTTCCGATCATGATGCGCCAACGCAGCGGCTCCATCATCAACATGGCATCAGTGGTTGGAGTGCATGGAAATGCAGGACAGGCAAACTATGCGGCTTCCAAGGCCGGCCTTATCGCTCTTGCAAAGAGCATAGCTCAAGAGGTAGGAAGCCGTGGCATCCGCGCCAATGCGATTGCTCCAGGCTTTATTGAGACAGCAATGACAGCAGCGTTGCCGGAGGAAGTCCGCGCCGACTGGTGCAAGAAGATACCATTGCGTCGGGGAGGACAGGTAGATGACATTGCAAATGTGGCACTCTTCCTTGCAAGCGATATGTCAAGCTATGTGACCGGTCAGGTCATTCAGGTTGACGGCGGCATGAATATGTAAACAGACATTTATGAATTATGCAATTATAGTCGCCGGAGGGGTTGGAAGCCGCTCCGGCGATTCTCTTCCAAAACAATTTCATGAGATAGCCGGGCATCCCATGCTTTGGTGGACATTGCGAGCATTCCATCAAGAGAACCCCGAGACAAGACTGATAGTCGTAATGCACAAAGATTTTGTGGAGTTATGGAACGATATAAAGGGTAATGATTGCGCTCCGCACGTCATCACCATTGGAGGGAAGAACCGCACCGCCTCCGTGGCGGCGGGACTAAGTATGGTGCCGGATGATGCAGAGGGATTAGTTGCAGTGCATGATGCCGCCAGGCCCATAGTTTCATCAAAACTGATAAACGATGGGTGGAGGTGCGCATCCGAATGGTATGTTGGCATACCGGCAGTGCCGGTAACGGAATCATTACGAGAAGGGACATATTACAGTAGTAAAAGTGTGGATAGGAGCAAGTTTTTTATTGTCCAGACACCTCAGGTTTTCGACATTCTTCTTCTGAAGAATGCTTATAAAGAGGCCTCTCAAGCAAGCGATGCAACCTTTACAGACGATGCGAGCGTAGTGGAATGGTACGGACATCCAATACATCTTTATGAAGGAGACCCGACTAACATAAAAGTGACATATCCCGGTGACTTTCACACAGCCGAAAATCAACTAAAAATACAAAAATGACACCACTCTACGAAGACAACCATATAATCATCGTTCGGAAAGAAGCAGGTGAGATTGTGCAGGGAGACAAGACAGGCGACACTCCGCTTTCAGAAATCATCAAGTCATATCTCAAAGACAAATACAACAAGCCGGGCAACGTCTTCTGTGGCGTGGTGCATCGCATAGACCGTCCGGTGAGCGGTGTGGTGGTTTTCGCTAAAACCTCAAAGGCGCTGTCAAGACTCAACGAGATGCTGAAAAAAGGTGAAATTCACAAGACTTACTGGGCCTTAGTGGAAGGGAAGAGAAAAGAGAAAGAAGGAGAAATCGAATCCTGGTTGCTTTCAGACGGAAGAAGCAACAAAACACGAGTAGTGGATGCAAGCACACCTGATGCCAAACTTTCAAAACTAACCTATAAAGTAATCGCAGAGGGAGACAGATATTCCATTTTGGAAGTGAAATTGCTGACAGGAAGAAAACATCAGATCAGAGTTCAACTGTCATCGACAGGTACACCTATAAAGGGAGATTTGAAATATGGCGCACACAGAAGCAATCCCGGTGGAGGAATTTCGTTATTGGCAAAACGCATAGAATTTGTACATCCAGTGTCAAAGGTAAAAATCGATATAGAGACAGATCCATTGCCGGAAATGACCAAAATTTTAAACAAATAAATACGAAATAATTGGGAATTTGAGAAATTTTGACTAACTTTGCACGGAAATAGCATTAATGTGCAAAAATCATTCACCTAAAGTGAAAAGACCATGGGACTGAAGACACGTGAAAAATTCATTGAGGTAGCCCGACAGCTATTCGCAAGGAAAGGTGTCGAAAACACAACAATGAACGATATCGCGTCGGCATCGGAAAAAGGAAGACGCACTATCTATACATATTTCAAGAGCAAACGAGACATCTACAATGCAGTGATAGAACAAGAGACTGACATTGCGATGTCCCGTCTTAGGACCATAGTTGCGAAGCCAATCCCTGCAGATATAAAGTTTCAGGAATATATCGAGGCACATTTCGAGACAATGCGAGAAGTTGTATCGCGCAACGGAAGTCTTCGGGCATGGTTTTTCAGGGACGTGAGGAAAGTAGATCGGGCACGTAGAGCCGTAAGCCGTAAAGAGACCATCCTGTTGCACCAGATATTATCCGAAGGAGTGGCAGAAGGCATATTCCACATTGAAAACATCCCAAGGATGGCCATGGTGATAACAAAGACTATACAGGGGCTTGACGTGCCTTATATAAGAGAAGACATATCCGAAACCGGAGTAGATAAATATGAACTGTCGAAAATATTTTCCTCCATTTTGCTCAACGGACTCAAGAAGCGAGAAGACTGAACCAATAAAGAATAATTAAGAACCAAAATATATAGCCATGTATATCAATGCAATAGGACACTACATCCCAGCCATACGAATAACCAATGAATACTACAAAGAATTAAACGGACTTGACTCCGATTGGATTCTGCAGCGCACTGGCATTGAAACCCGCAGCCGTTGCATGGAAGATGAGAATGTAGATACGATGGCATACGAGGCAGTGGAGGATGCGCTTCCACGCCTCCCCTACTCCATAAAAGATGTGGATCTTATTGTCGCAGCCCATTATTGCGCCTACGACACGGTAGGGACCGTGGCCCACAAGGTGCAAAGAAAGTATGAGATAGCCGGAGCAAAAGCATTGTATGCATCGTCAGCATGCAGTTCATTTGTGAACGGCCTTGAGATAATAGAGGGGTATTTTGCAATGGGAAAAGCCAAACGTGCCATATTGATATGCAGCGAGCAGAACTCTTATTATTCTAATGACCACGATTCGAAAGCAGGGCATCTGTGGGGTGATGCAGCAGTGGCATATTTCATAAGTTCCAACAAGGAGTCAGAGGATGACATAGAGGTATTATCGGTGTTCACAGAAGGTCTGGGACAAATCGGCAAAGGGCCTGAAGGAGTTCTTTTAAGGCCTAAAGAAGAAGGGATAATGATGCCAGATGGCAGGGATGTGTTTATGTATGCAGTCAAATATATGGACTACGCTTTGGTAAAGAATCTCGAAATGTGTGGTCTGACTAAGAATGACGTCAACTATTTCATCACACATCAGGCAAACATGCGAATAGTGAAACAGCTTGCAAGAATGATTGAAGTGCCTATGGACAGATTTCTCAACAATATAAGGGAACTTGGCAACACCGGAAGTGCAAGCGCAGCTCTTGTGTTGTCTCAAAACCAACAGAAACTAAAAAAAGGCGACATCATCTCATTGATGGTGTTCGGAGGAGGATATTCGTGCGCAGCCTTTACTATCAAGAAATAAATTTATCATTGAAATTCAGGCCGATATAAAGCATCATTATTTTTGTTAACAAAATTTAACCAAAAAAGACTTGACAAAAGGTCAAAAATGTTGTAATTTTGCACACGTAATCACAACGCGGGATGGAGCAGTGGTAGCTCGTTGGGCTCATAACCCAAAGGTCGCAGGTTCGAGTCCTGCTCCCGCCACCAACAAAGGCTGACCTAACAAAGGTTAGCCTTTTTTAATAATCCGGAATAACAACTACAAGACGGTTGGACCAGACAATCATTATGAGAGAGAAAGAATTTCTGCCGCTTCTGAAAAAGTTAGGCATATCAGAGATAAATGAAATGCAGAGGAAAGCAATGTCGTCTGCAACAGAAAGCAAAGAAATAATATTGGTGTCACCGACAGGTTCCGGAAAGACAGTGGCATTCACATTGCCAATGCTCAAATGGCTTAACCCTGCAGCCGGAAGAGTGCAATGCATCATAATCGCACCTTCGAGAGAGCTCGTGATACAGATAGCGGGCGTGGTCAGGGAACTGGCAACCGGATATAAGGTGTCATCATTGTATGGTGGGCATAATGTGGAAGATGAAGTCAACACCCTAAGTGTCACTCCGGATATCATTGTAGCGACTCCGGGACGATTGCTTGACCATCTTAAGCGCGGCAACGTGGATCCGGCCTCCAACCGTATTCTTATACTTGATGAATATGACAAATCGTTAGAATTGGGATTTGAGGATGACATGAGGAAGATATTCAACAGACTAAAAAACACAAGCCGATTCATACTTACATCCGCCACAAGAAGCACCATCCTGCCATCCTTTCTGAAACTTGACAACCCGATAGAAATAGATTTCTCGAAAGACTTGAGCAATGTGCGCGAGAGAATGAAAATCTACCGTGTGCTGACAGAAAAAGACAAACTTGAGTCTCTACTACAATTGCTAAAAAGCATAACGACAGGCGACATTCCTGAAAAGACCATAGTTTTTGTGAATTACAGAGAAAGCGCGATAAGAGTATCCGAGTTTCTTAAGAAACATCGAGTGGCATACGCTCTATACCATGGTGAGCTTGACCAGTATCAAAGGGAGGACGCAATATCCATGTTCAACAATGGGTCTGCTCCCATTCTTGTGGCTACAGACCTTGCATCGCGCGGACTGGACATTCAGGGAATAAACAACATCATCCATTATCATCAACCTCCGACAGAGGAAACCTATACCCACAGGAACGGACGCACGGCACGCGTCGATGCCTCGGGAGACATATATATTCTTACAGGTCCGGAAGAGGAAGTAAGACCCTACATAAACGTAGATGGCACATACAAAATCGACAAAGAAGCTGAATCCAGACTTATTAGCGACAAGGCTACAATACGAATAAGCGCCGGAAGAAAAGAGAAACTGTCCAAGGGCGACATTGTGGGATTTCTATGTAAAGAAGGTAATCTTGAAGCATCAGAAATAGGCAACATAACATTATCAGACCATCATGCCCTTGTGGCTGTCCCCTCAGATAAAGCCTCAGAACTCATACAAAGACTTGCGTCGAGCAAAATAAAGGGGACAAAACGGAAACTTCTATTGCTTTAGGAAAACAACATTGATATTCATAAAGGCAAATATGGGGCTCTAAAGCAAAATTGAATGCATGCCCATGGTGCGACGAAGATTCAATTCTACGAAAGGTCTTATACTTCCATTATTTTCGACTATCATGTCAACTCCCAACGGACCCGAATATCCTCTGAGAACTTTGCACAAAGCGCTACGCTGCAGGCAGATCACGTCATTTAGATCAATGGAGGAAATCTTATTGAAGAGAGACGTAAGTTCTGATTGAGGACGCAACTCATTTGAAATATATTTGCCACGGTTGGATGTGTTGAAACAAGAAAGGCCGAGGAAGGTGGCATTCATACCATCAAGCATCCATTCTGTGGCAAAATCCGCAAGTTTGTTGGCCGCTGTCTCAGCAAGCACACTCCCTTGTCGCCGTATAATACCATGGCACCATTGCAGAATCTGCCTTTCATTCATGTCGGCTGCAGTATTAATCACCCCTCTCCCACTCGAACTCCAAGGGGCTTTCATCCAGCAGCGAGGATGAAGTTGACAAAATGCCATACATTCATCCTCCCTGTCAAGTTCGACAGGGACATCTACACAGAGACCAGCACTTACCATCATATTCCACTGATGATTTAAAGTTATAGTGGTGCGTCTGTGAGCCAAACACCTGATTCTATCAATGTATTCCATGGATGGCAGTCTATCTTCCGGGACCCCATGATCTTTAAGTCTGCGCACAAGGGCATGATTCCAACCCCATGGTTCGATACTTATATCGGGGAATTCCATAAAGAGTTTTCCAAGCATCGACCAATCGACCAAATAAAAATCCGAACCAAGGCAATCGGCATCATCGACAAGTATGATATCCCCTTGAAGAGCCCATTTTTCAGGGAGCAACTGGTTTGCGCGCCTGAAATTCTCCACCACAGCCGGAGGGGTATAAAAAGACGCCCCCGAAGCGAGGGCGTATTCAGTTTCCGGATTAAACAGGAGCAATCTCATCAGTCGTTCAGTTTCTCACGTTCCTTAAGCGGATTTGAGAAATAAAGTTTATGTTCGAGATATTCCTGAGTTGCTATCAGAGTTGGCTTTGGAAGTTTTTCGTAGAAACGTGAGATTTCGATTTGCTCACGATTTTCTGACACTTCTTCAAGATTATCAGTAGAAGCGAAGTCGGCCAGTTTTTTCTCGAGTTCTTTTTTGAGTTCGACAGCAATTTGGTTGGCACGTTTACCGATGATGCATACAGTCTCATATACATTACCGGTCTGTTCGGCCATCGCGATCATGTCGCGGGTCACAGTGGTGAGAGGTGCATTAGTCTTCTTGTAGTCCATAATATGCAATTATGATTTACGTATGATTTTGAGATTAGATACAATAAAAAGGTCATTCACTCACATGGCGTGATGCTATATTGAAAATGGATTGAGCCTCTTCGAGGTTTTTCGATTCAGGATAAGCATTTATGAATGAATAATATTCGTCGATAACATCACGATACCTGTCCTCACTTTTTTCGGCAACAGAATTTTTTGCTTCCTGATATTTTGATTTCAGGATAAGGAGATCAAAATCCTCGCGATATTTAGAATACGGGTAGTCTTTGAGAGCATTTTTGGCTGTTATTATACATGACTCATAGTTGTTACCGAGGAAAAAGCCGAGATTGTAGTAAAGCTGTGCATTCTGCAACTGCTTCAATGTGAGTTTATCCTGCATTTCAAAAATTGCATTTTTTGCAATTCCGGCCTTGTCGCTATTAGGGAAATAGTCGAGAAAGGCTCCCAATTCCTCAATAGCCTTAACAGTAAATGTCTGGTCAAGCTGAGGATCAGGGGAATCAAGATAATATCCATATCCCGAATAGAATCTCGCCAATTCGGCGTATTTGCCACGGGGATATCTCTGATAATAATTTTTGAAATATACAGCCGAATTGAGATAATCCTTATTTTCAAAATAAGACATAGCCAAGATAAATGTGGCATCCTCGCCATTTTCAGTGCCGCGCATAGGCGACTGCAGATCCTGAAGAAGAGTTATGGCCTGCATAAACTTACGCTGCTCATACGCTTTCTTGGCATATTCAAATTTATACATCATATCAGTGCTTTTCAGCACCTTATTATATTCGCCGCAAGATGAAAGGCAAACAATCATCAAGCACATACAAACAAATATCTTCGATAGCTTTCTCATTAAAATCATAAGATCAACGGACACAAGATTTTCATTTCGCGCAATTAACACGCAAAATTAATAAAAAAAATTGGAATATGAGCGATTTTTCCATAAAAAATTATTAATTTTGAAGTCGATTTCACAAATATCAGCAAAAAGATGAAGGAAAAAGGATTCATATCAAAGCATCCGGTGCTTGCCAACGTGATAATAATCATACTTGTAGCTCTCGCAGGTGTAGGAATTGTATATTTTTCATTCGCCATATTCACACATCATGGCGAGAGCAAGACTGTGCCCGGAGTGGAGGGGATGTCATACACACAAGCCATAGAAATTCTTCACGACAAGGGATTCAAGGTAGATATCCGCGACTCACTTTATAAGGAAGATGAAAAACCAGGCTATGTAATTGAACAATTTCCGAAAGTAAATTCCGTGGTTAAGCCGGGACGAAAGATATTCCTCTACATAAATGCAGTGCATCCAAAGGAAGTTATCATTGATGAAGACAACAATCCGAGGGAAGATGCACTCAAATCGACATCATTCCGTCAGGGTAAAGCCAGACTTGAAGAACTGGGCTTTAAAAACATCAGGGTAATTAAAATTTTAGGCGAAAACGACTGCATATCTAAAATATATGCCAATGGTCAAGTTGTCAAGAAGATGCAAAAAACCCCCATCAACGCGAAGATTGTGATGGAAGTATTCGATGGAAACCTTGATGCAGTAAGAGACTCAATCAGCATGGACCTTGACCCGGGCTATAACCTGGCACCAAGCGAGCCAATCGAGGACAATGACGACAACAGCGAGACATATCCTGTAGAGGAGACAGAGCAATCTTCAGAATCTCAATCTAACGAATATTATTGGTGACAAGATGGAAGAATACTTTTCTGAAGAACTTTTCGAAAACCAGTTGCCGGAAACGGAAACATATTCTGAAGACCAGGTGCAAGAACCGACATACGTCACCGAAGACGGACGTGAACTTTATGAGCATTTCCGATTTGAGGCCGATAAAGGACAGCAATTGCTGAGAGTAGATAAATTCCTCGTTGACAGGATGACAAAGACTTCCCGCAACCGTATCCAGCAGGCTGCCGATGCCGGATGTATCATTGTCAACGGGAAGGCTGTCAAATCCAGTTATAAAGTGAAACCACTCGATGTGGTGAGCATAGTGATGGACCGTCCGCGCTACGAGTTTGAAATCATTCCCCAGGACATTCCTCTTGACGTGGTTTACGAAGACTCTGATGTGATGGTAGTCAACAAACCTGCCGGTCTTGTGGTGCATCCGGGACACGGCAACTATTCCGGCACTCTCGTCAACGCCCTCGCCTACTATTTCCGCGATAATGAAAACTACGATGTCAACGACCCAAGGCTCGGACTTGTTCACCGCATTGACAAAGACACAAGCGGACTCCTTGTCATCGCAAAAACACCGGAGGCAAAGACTGACCTTGGACTTCAATTCTTCAACAAAACCACGCGACGTGAATATGTGGCCATTGTGTGGGGTGACTTCGATGAAGATGAGGGTACTATCGTGGGCAACATAGCAAGAAACCCCCGCAACAAACTACAAATGGCAGTGTTCTCCGACCCTAACATTGGGAAACATGCAGTGACCCATTACAAAGTCATAGAACGCTTCGGATACGTCACAGCCGTGAAATGTGTCCTTGAGACAGGACGCACACACCAGATAAGAGTGCACATGCTGTCAAAGGGACATCCCCTCTTTAACGATTCAAGATATGGAGGAGACAAGATATTGAAAGGCACCACATTTGCCAAATACCGTCAGTTTGTGGAAAACTGTTTCCTGACATGTCCCAGACAGGCTCTTCATGCACGCACTTTAGGATTCAGGCATCCACGCACCGGCCAACAGATGGACTTCGAATGCCCGATTCCGGAAGATATGACCACGCTACTTGACAAATGGAGAAAATACAGAAAAGAAAACTAAGAAAATATGCTTGACAACATAAAAAAATTCGATGTCATATTGGCGAGCAAATCGCCAAGGAGGAAAGAACTTCTGGAAATGCTTGACATTCCATTCTCTATCTTCACAAAAGATGGAATAGACGAGACCTACCCCACAGAACTACCGGCTGAAGAGGTGGCTGAATATCTTTCGAAGCTAAAGGGAAAAGCCTATTCGGAAGATATCACCGACAATCAGATGGTCATCACAGCAGATACAGTGGTGATACTTGATGGGAAAATATATGGAAAACCGGCAGACGAAGATGAAGCCATCGGCATGCTGATGCAGCTGCAAGGAAAAACCCACACAGTAGCCACCGGAGTGACCATAGCCACAAAAGACAGACTCACAAGTTTCTCCACTTATACAGGAGTCACCTTTGCTGCAATAAGCCGAGAGGAAGCGGAATATTATGTTAAGAAATACAAACCGCTTGATAAAGCCGGAGCATACGGAATTCAGGAATGGATTGGATGTGCGGCGGTGGCAAAAATCGATGGCAGTTATTATAATGTAATGGGGCTTCCCGTGCATCAACTTTACAAGACTCTAAAAGAATTTTGAAGCGACAATGAAAATTCAGGTCATTGGAAGAGGAAACGTGGGTACGCAATTCTCACGAATTTTTGGGGTGGATGCCATTCCTTCACGCACACTTGAAGGGCTGACGGATGACGCCGATTTATATATAATATCTGTAAGCGATTCTGCTGTAGAAGAAGTCGCAGGTAAATTGCCAAAGGTTAAAGGAATTGTGGTTCACACCACAGGCAGCGTCCCGATGTCCGCACTCAAAAATGTGGAGTGTAAAGGCTACGGTGTAGTTTATCCATTTCAGACGATAAGCAAGCAACGTCCACTTGATGCCGAGGAAATACCGCTACTGCTGGAAGCGAGCGACACAGCCACTTCAGATTTTCTTGTCAACACAGCACACGAATATGGATTTGATAAAATCCAAATGGCCGACAGCAAAAAGAGAGGTATCGTGCACCTGACAGGCACTTTTGCATGCAACTTCACCAATGCCATGATAGCAATAAGTCAGAAAATTCTCAGCGAAACAGGAATAGATGCCGCAATTGTCAATCCCCTCATAGCAGAGACATTTGAAAAAATCAAGAAAATACCTGCAAAAGAAGCCCAGACCGGTCCGGCCATAAGAAAAGACAGTCACACTTTGGAGAAGCACATTGCATTGCTCAATCAAATAGGGATGAGAAAAGAATCACACTTATATGCGAACATTTCCGAATATATTGCAAATAATTCATAAATTTTCATATTCAGAATTTTTCTTTTATAGAAATAAGCGTTATCTTTGTAGGTGAAAGCCAAAGACAGGCATTTTCGGCGGCTAATGAATAACTCAAAAATTAAATATGCAATGACAAAACCTTATGTATTGGGAATCGACATCGGCGGCACCAACACCGTGTTTGGTATCGTGG
This sequence comes from Muribaculum sp., assembly GCA_023667055.1. Taxonomy (GTDB): domain Bacteria; phylum Bacteroidota; class Bacteroidia; order Bacteroidales; family Muribaculaceae; genus Lepagella. Next base: position 34,645 of record JAMPAV010000007.1, read on the forward strand.
ATGCCCGCGGACAGGTGATAGCCAGTGATTCCATCAAGACCAAAAAGCATGCCGAGTTTGACGATTATGTCGAAGAACTCCACGCAAGTATCGAACGTCTTCTGAAACTCAACGATGCAGAAGACAAAATCCAGGGTATTGGAATCGGTGCGCCTAATGCCAACTACTATACCGGAGAAATCGTAAACCCGCCAAACCTCCCATGGGGTCCGGTGATTCCACTTGCAGAGAAGGTTAGCGATGCGTTCGGGGGAATTCCCGTGGCTGTAACCAATGATGCAAATGCAGCTGCGCTCGGCGAAATGACCTATGGTGCCGCACGCGGTATGAGAGATTTCATCATGATTACACTTGGCACAGGTGTCGGTTCAGGAATAGTAATCAACGGCCAGATGGTATATGGCCACGATGGAAACGCCGGAGAACTCGGACACCTTGTCATGAAACGCAATAATGGCCGCATGTGCGGATGCGGACGTACGGGTTGCCTTGAGGCTTATTGCTCAGCCACCGGAGTTGCAAGAACCGCCCGCGAATTTCTTGAGATTCGCCAGGAACCATCTACACTACGCAATATAGACATTGAGGATATCACTTCAAAGGATGTTTACGACGCAGCCATAGCCGGCGACAAGATAGCCAAGGATATCTTTGAATATACCGGCAAAATCCTTGGCGAGGCCTTTGCAGATATGGTTGCATTTTCATCCCCACAGGCTATCATTCTCTTCGGCGGATTGGCAAAAAGCGGAGACCTGCTTCTCAAGCCGCTCAAAGAATCGTTTGAGAAAAGTGTCATGCCGATTTTCCGAGGCAAGACTGAGATTCTCGTTTCTCAACTGAAAGAAAGCGATGCCGCTGTGTTGGGAGCCTCCGCCCTTGGCTGGGAAGCAAAACGCAGAGTGGAAAGTCCCGCGCCTGTTGCTCAAGAAGCAACCTCCACAGCACAGTAATACTGGTTTTATCAAGATCAATCGATGCATCAGGATAAGTTCTGATGAAATATAATAGATTAGCACGACAATGAAAAAAGCGGAGGGAATCGCAGAATCTGCGATTCCCTCCGCTTTTTTCATTGTCTAAACAGTATTCTTAGTTCGTGAATACGAGTTGGTCGTCCTTCACGTCGATTATTATGGGATGCTCGCGGTTTACTTTCTGGGCAAGTATATCCTTCGCAAGCTGATTGAGTACCAGGCGCTGTATGGTTCGCTTCACTGGTCGAGCGCCGAATTCCGGATCATATCCGTCCTCGGCAAGCAAAGCCATTGCCGGTTTTGTAACTTCAAGCTTGACTCCATTAGACTCAAGCATCTTCTGCACTGAACGAACCTGAATGCCAACAATCTCCTCAATCTCCTTCTTATTGAGCGGAGTGAACATCACAATCTCATCTATACGGTTGAGGAATTCAGGACGAATCTTCATCTTCAACAAGTCCATGACATCCTGACGGGTCTTGTAGATAATATCCTGCCGTTCTTTGTCATTTTTCGCATCCAAATCCTTGAAAGCCTCCCGGATAATAGGACTGCCTTCATTGGATGTCATAATAATGATGGTATTCTTAAAGTTGATGAAACGACCTTTGTTGTCAGTAAGCCTACCGTCATCAAGAACCTGCAGCAAAATATTGAATACATCAGGATTTGCCTTCTCTATCTCATCGAAGAGTACCACGCTATAAGGTTTACGCCTTACAGCCTCAGTAAGCTGACCGCCCTCTTCGTATCCGACGTATCCCGGAGGTGCTCCGACAAGACGGCTCACCGAGTGCTTCTCCATGTATTCCGACATGTCTATACGAGTCATCATATCCTCATCATCAAACAGATATTCTGCAAGTGCCTTTGCAAGCTCCGTCTTGCCCACACCTGTTGTTCCTAGGAAGATAAAGGATCCAAGGGGACGACGCGGGTCATTAAGTCCGGCACGCGAACGGCGCACTGCCTCACTCACTGCCCTTATGGCATCATCTTGTCCGACGACACGCTTATGCAGCTCTTCCTCAAGGTGCAGCAGTTTCTCTTTCTCACTCTGAGCCATTTTCTTTACAGGAATACCGGTCCAACGGCTTACGATTTCAGCAATATCCTCAGCATCCACTTCCTCCTTAATCATGGCATTGTCACCCTGAAGTTCACGAAGTTTCTTCTGCGTCGCCTCAATCTCATCCGTTTTCTGTTTGATCTTAGAATAACGTATTTCTGCAACTTTGGCATAGTCACCTTCACGCTCAGCTCTCTCAGCCTCATGATTCAGTTGCTCTATATCTATCTTATTCTGCTGAATCTTGTCAATTTCATTCTTCTCAGCTTTCCATTTAGCTCTTAAGGAACTCTGTGTGTCGCGAATGTTGGCAAGTTCCTCGTCAATTTCCTTCAGACGATACTTGTTGTCTTCACGTTTCAGCGCCTCCCTTTCTATTTCAAGTTGCTGAATCTTTCGTGTCGCATCATCGAGAGCTTGGGGCATCGAGTCCATCTCGAGCCGCAGTTTGGACGCCGCTTCATCTATAAGGTCAATTGCCTTGTCAGGCAAGAAGCGATCAGTGATATACCTCACACTAAGCTGAACGGCTGCAATAATTGCTTCGTCCATTATGCGGACTTTGTGATGGTTTTCATATCTTTCCTTCAGGCCGCGGAGTATGGAGATTGCAGCCATCTCGTCAGGTTCATCGACCATCACCTTTTGGAAACGACGTTCGAGTGCCTTGTCTTTCTCAAAGTATTTCTGATATTCATCAAGCGTAGTGGCACCGATACTTCTCAACTCACCTCTGGCAAGCGCAGGCTTTAGAATATTGGCAGCATCCATTGCGCCTTCACCTTTTCCGGCACCAACAAGCGTATGAATCTCATCTATAAACAGGATAATCTCACCATCGCTCCGGGTCACTTCATTCACGATGGCTTTAAGACGCTCCTCGAATTCTCCCTTATATTTGGCTCCAGCCACAAGGGCACCCATATCGAGCGAGAATATTTGTTTCGACTTCAGATTTTCCGGCACATCACCACGCACAATACGCTGTGCGAGACCCTCGGCGATAGCCGTCTTACCGGTACCAGGTTCACCCACAAGCATAGGGTTGTTTTTGGTTCTACGAGACAGAATCTGAAGCACCCTTCTTATCTCCTCATCACGACCAATCACAGGATCAAGTTTGCCATTTCTGGCACGATCGTTAAGATTTATGGCATATTTGCTCAATGCCTGATAAGAATCCTCTGCACTTTGACCGGTAACCTTGTTGCCTTTACGCAGTTCCTTTATTGCAGCATCAAGGCCCTGCTCTGTTATTCCGGCATCCTTAAGAATACGTGAAGCATTGCACTTGGTCTGAAGGATACCCATGAGCATAGCCTCTACAGAAACATATTCGTCACCATTTTTCTTTGAATAGTCCTGGGCCTTACGCATGGCCTCATTGGAGTCTCTACTGAGGACCACATCGCCTCCGGTCACTTTTGGCAATGACTTTATGTCGCTTTCGACAGCCATATTCACGGCGTTAAGGTTAGCCCCGAGTTTCTGGAATACGAAATTGACAATAGTCTCACCTTCTGAAATGATAGCTTTCAGGATATGAACAGGCTCAATCTGCTGCTGCCCGGCTTGCTGGGTATAGTCGATGGCCTTTTGTATCACTTCTTGCGATTTAATAGTGAAATTATTGAAATTCATAGTGTTTAATTTTAACTTTGTTAAAATTAAGGTTTAAGGTTTAAGCTTAAGATTTAATTTATCGGAAATATTGCTTTTGATGAATTAAGCTTAATATATAAACTTATAAACCTCAATTTTCGCAAACGAAAATTGAATATTAATGTTTTTGTAATATTTAACAAATAGCGTTCCAAATTGGTTTAATACCCTATTTCGTAAATTTTACGAAGCCGGTGCCCATACAAAAAAGAAGCATCCGCTTGGGACGCTTCTTTTTTAATCAATCTTGGCAACTATGCCATAAGGGTCGATTTTTACTGTCCGAGTGCCTTGGTCGAGCTGATATTCTTTTCTTATCCGCTCATCAGCGAAAAATTGATTTTCACCATGTAAATTATCTGCCTTTAGCACCTCACGCGCAAGATCCTTTTCCGAATCCACACAAATGCCAACATAATTTACACCTTCGCTCTCGGCCTTTCTTGCGAGGCGGACATTTCTGATACGGCTCTCCGCATCCTTCACACTCCAGAAATTGACAATCACATCCTCTCCTTTCAGATCAGAAAGATGAAGAGTGTTTCCATCGGCACTAACGGCTGATATTTCCGGAGCCTGGTTGCCTACCTCGAGCGGTACGTTTTCGGTGGATATTGCGGATGTCAATGCGACCATACCGACAAGTCCTGCGAATACTCCCGCCATTTTCAGTTTAAAATTCATAAAATAAGATTTAAGTTAAACATACCCGGAAAAAGGCATCGCGTCAACGCGGGCCAAGGAGAATTCCGGGGCGTTTCGGACTTTACGGCATTAAAACTGCAAATTGCCGCCCGTGATACGACATCTATGGCTATATCAATATCATACGAGCCAAAACTTATCTATTTTGGCAGTTCCTCTGAACTGCACTTCAATAAATATAACGCTAAACGTCTCAAAAAAGTTTCAAAAAATATGTTGTACAACATATTTTTCGCAAAGTTAGGTCTCTTCTGAAATTTATAATCTTCCAAAAATAACTTGGTAAAGTGTGCTTAGCCTTTCCACGAATGAATAAATTGGAGTCCCGTGGACACCTGGACACCTGTATTGCTAAAAAATTTTGTAATTTCGTGAAAATTTATTAATTTTGCAGCACGTTTTGGTTTCGCCGTTGGCGATGAAAATGGGAACCGGGTGAGAATCCCGGACAGACCCGCTGCTGTGAGTCCTACACAAAACTCTTTATGTCGCTATGCCACTGTGGGATAACTCCATGGGAAGGAGATGTAAAGAGAGGATAAGTCAGAAGACCTGCCAAGACAACATACACAATAGAAATAGATAATGGAAACGAGGTTAATTTCCAAGATTATTGTCATACTGTTGTTGCTTTTATCATCTCAAGCACTTTTTGCGCAACAACCTGAGTACCCTGCTACTGTCGCTGACAGTGTCGGGGATTTATTGGATGAGGAGAAGTTCAAGCAACTCAATGCTGTGACAATAGTAGGCAAGAGCGAGGGTAAAAAACTGAAAGAGGGTGCGCTCAACGTAAACGCTGTAGAAATAAAAGCCGACATCAACAGGATGACAAATCTCAACTCGCTCGTCAACAGGAGCGCAGGGGTAAAAGTGAGACGTGAGGGAGGTGCCGGCAGCGATTTGGACCTTTCCATCAATGGACTCTCCGGAAATTCAATCAGATATTTCATAGATGGTGTGCCACTCGATTCGCGAGGAAGCGAGGTAAATCTTGACAACATTCCTATCAACACTGTAGAGCGAGTGGAACTATATAAAGGTGTGGTTCCAATCCATCTCAGTTCAGATGCTCTCGGCGGAGTTGTCAACATAGTGACAAAAAAGAAAAGAGACAATTATCTTGATGCTTCATACGGAGTTGGTTCGTTTCATAGCCAGACAGTTGACCTTGCCGGACAGGTATTCATTCCGAAAACAGCAGTTGCCATTCGCCCTTCGTTTGAATTCTCATCTTCAAAGAATGATTATAAGATGAAGGGCGTGGAAATCTGGAGCGAGGAGCAGGACAAATATATCTTCACCGACAAAAAACGTTTCCATGATGACTATCTTTCCATCAATGCCGGTATCGAGGCAGGAGTATCGAATGTGAAATGGGCTGATGCATTCTTCATCAACGGAGGATATACAAAAATCAACAAGGAGATACAGACCGGTGCCATGCAGAATAAAGTCTATGGTATGGCAGAGCGACATTCCCATGCATGGTATGTCGGTGCAAGATATGCTAAGGCTTTTGGTAAGGTGGGAACTCGGTTGAATTTCTCACACACTTGGGATCACAGCGAAACAGTGGATACAGCCTATCGCAAATATTCATGGGATGGAACATGGATGCCCTCTTCGGGAAATGAGATGAGAAACGGCGCAAGGACATGGAGGGTTTATCAGCGTCCTCTGACTGTTTTAAATGCTTCTGTCGATTACGAATTTATTGAAAACCATAGCATAGCATTTGCCTACATGCTAAATAGGCGTGGCAATAAACAAACCGACCGTGCCGACAAACTATATGAACCTACCAATGATGTGATTACCAAACACATTTTGTCTTTGGCATATAACCATTCCTTTTTCGATGAGCGCTGGCAGAACATGTTTTTCGTAAAGGATTACATCAACTCAACTTCTATTAAACAGACGGAGAATGCCACAATAACCGGAGCAAACGACATAGATCCGGATGCCACCAAGAGTTATTGGGGAGCCGGTGTAGGATCAAGATTTACTTTGCGACAGTCCATATCATTCAAGGGATCATACGAGCACAGTGTGCGTCTTCCACTCTCCCGAGAGCTACTTGGAAATGGCACCACCGTCCTCGCGAACCTTGCCATAAAACCGGAGGAAAGCAACAACTACAACATCGGAGTCTTCGGAACCTGGTATGCCAACGACGAAAATGTCTTCACCTACGAATTAAATGGATTCATCCGCCATGTGCAAAACTATATAAGGGCAAGCGTATCGGAACGCGAGGGATACATGCAGTATCAGAACGAACCAGCCATAAAAATCAAAGGTCTTGACTTTGACTTAGGATATATGTGGAACAACCGCTTGAATGTAAAACTCAACGGAAGTTGGAACGACGCCCGCAACATGCGTAAATACAAGACAGACGGCAACCCATCCGCCACTTACAAAAACCGTGTGCCAAACAAGCCGTGGCTATTCGGTAATGTGGAAGTGTCATACACCTTCAGCGACCTTTCCGAATGGAACGACAGATTGAGAATTGAAGCTGACCACGAATGGATAAACTGGTATTATCTCAACTGGGAAGCATACGGAGCTGTTTCATCAAAGGCCAAAATACCGACGCAAAATATAACGTCCCTCTCCGCAACATACTCGTGGCAAAAAGAACGCTACAATATCTCCTTTGAATGCAGCAACCTCTTCGACCGGCTTGCCTACGACAACTATATGCTGCAGAAGCCCGGACGAGCCTTCTATATCAAATTCCGACTCTTCCTCCATTAGATTAATCATGATGCAACAAGATAAATCATGATACATCAAGATGAAACATGATGAATCTTGATATAACATGAAAAAATAAGAAATCAACTAATAACAACATTAATAATCAATCAAAATGAAGAAGTTTAAATTTCTGTTGATGGCATTCATGGCATTGATGATATCGATGTCCATGACAAGCTGCTCAAATGACGATGACCCTAACGGCAACGACGATGACCCAACCCTCATCAAAGATTTCCACTTCGACCTCTGGGTCGCACTTGACCGTCACGGTGGCATGGGTCGTGACGTGCAGACTCTCGTGAGAAGTGTCAATTCACTTGAGGCTGATCAGCCCCAGATCACATTCGAAGGAGAAGGTACAGAGGTAAACTCTATCCTTACCCTCGAGACCATCCTCAAAGGAGCATACTACTATCAGGTGCCGGTATCAGGCGACCGTTTTGCTAAATATACCATTGAAGACAATAAGATCAATGTCGTGGCAGAACGCCGTTTTCAGACCAACACATACTCGGCTCGTAAATACACCCACGCCTGGATCAACGACAACACACTTGTGATTATGGCATCCAACGGTGATGGAAACAAAGTGGTTTGGACAAAGCTAAATGCCGACAACATGACAATTGTTTCGGAAGGCACACTTGATGTTAAGCTTGCTGACGGTGCCGAACTGTTCACTACATCAGGTATCCTTACCTACCGCAAATCTGACAACAAACTCTTCTATTTCTATTATTCAAAATCAGGAGGCAAAAGAGGTGTCCGCAAGACCCCGATGATGACAGCCGTCATCAATCCCGAGACAATGGCAGTGGAAAGCGACACCCCCTGTTTCCTCGACTGCGAGATGGTGGGCACCGCATACGGCGAACTTCTCCAGACAACAACCGCCATTGACGACAACAACAACCTATACCTTGCTTGTGTGACCGATGAAGAAGACGGCGAACATAGCCATCTTCTCAAGATACCGGCAAACTCCACTTCTTTTGACCAGTCATACGACGGTTTCACAGCAGGCGGCAAACTGATTTCCATCCTATACATGGGTGGCAACGAAATCATGGCATACGCACGTGACGATTCAAAGGGAGTCAATATCGATGATTTCAGCCACTATTACACAGTGATCAACCTGAATACAAAAGCGGCATCGCCCGTCACTTACAACGGCGAACGTCTTGCATACAGCAGCGGACGTTTCTCCTCACGCATGTGCTTCGTGAATCACAAGGCATACATCGGTGTTGACGCAGAGGGAACAAATCCCGTGATCTACATCTATGACGCGAACAGCAAGCAGACCAGCAAGGGGGCTGAACTCAAGGCCGGTGTATATTTCGAGCAGATTCGCGTTGTCGAAAATGAAAAAAAATAAGTTATCCTATTGATATTTGCTAATAAGAATGTTAGCAGTTTGTATTTATAATCTGAATTGATATGGTGACCGGGGTGGCGTGAGCCACTCCGGATCATTCGACTCCTAACCCTCATCATGAATATACTCAACAAGTCCATACAGAAAATCCATAAAATCTCAGGATTGGTAATAGCCATTTTCTTTTTGATGTGGTTTGTTTCCGGCATTGTGCTTCTCTATCACAAATATCCGAAAGTGGATGAGCATGACACATACAGCCATGCGGAAGTTTTGGATTTACAAAACCTTCCCTCCATTTATGACATCCCCGGAATGACCGACACCACAAAAATCAAGACCTTGTCGGTGAGCCGGAATCTCGGAAACACGGTATGGACCATCAGCGCGGCATCATCCAGAAAGGACAATGCCATGGACAAACGAAGCAAAGACGACATGAGTTTTATATTCACGGGAGACACTCTGATAGCACAAAAGAAAATCACACCGGCTCAAATTGACAGTATCGCATGCCTTTGGGCTGCTAGCAATGCAATAACCAAGGTTGACACACTGAAGGAACGTCAGCAGTGGATATTGTATGACAGATTTGAAAAATCCTTACCAATATTACGATATCATTTCGATAATCCTGACAAGACCGAAATCTTCATCTCAATGAAAAACGGCGAGGTTGTTCAGGCCTCAACACAATCGGAACGTTTCTGGGCTTACTTAGGAGCTATTCCACACAAATTTTACATATCCGGAATCCGGACCAACACCGAAAGGTGGAAAACCATAATGCTGATAGGAGGACTTATATGTCTCATTGCTGCATTGTCGGGCATGTATATCGGCATATACTATATTTTTATCAACAAGAAGAAACATCACACCTTTGCATCGCCATTCAAAAAGCGAATGTGGAGGTATCATCATATAGCAGGTCTTATATTTGGCATATTCTTAATCGGATGGGGTATAAGCGGAGCACTGTCAACGCAAAGAATACCAAAGTGGATGGTGGATTATGAGGGAGACTATACGCTCAGTGCTACTAAACTCTGGAGTAAGAAACCTCTGAAACTAAAAGACTATAAACTCGACTACCGAAAAGTATTCGACAAATATTCCAATGTCAAATCAATTTCCTGGCAGCACTTTGGCAGCACTCCAGCCTACCTTGTGATTTCGGGTGACAAGGAATATTATGTCGATGCATCCCAACCGGACAAAGTGAAGCCTCTTGAAATTTCAAAAAAGGAGATAGAGAAAGCAGTCAGAAGATATTTTGGCGATGATGCAGATTTCTCGATGGTCTTAATGGAAGATTATGACGAATATTATCTGTCGGCCAAGGGGCAGCAACCCCTTCCGGTTTGGAAAATAGAAATAGATAATGAGGATGGTTCGAGGATATACATCTGCCCGTCGGATGGATATGTAAAATATCTGAATGAAAACCGAATGGTGAAGAAATGGCTTTTCTCGGCATGCCACTATCTTGACATCAAATATTTCGTCTTGCACAATACCCTCAGATACGCATGTCTTTGGATTTTGGCCATAGGCTGTGTGTTTGTAATAGTCACCGGAGTAGCAATATTTTTCTCAAAAGAAACAAACAGATACAGAAAATGAAAAAATTAACACTAATTATCATTGCCATGGTGAGCGCGATACTCAATGCGGAGGCTTTTGAACTCGGCAAGGGCGACAAGGCGGCATTGCTGATGGTGCATTTCGGTTCTACATTCGACGACACACGAACCGCCACCATAGATGCCATCAATGAAAAGGCAATAAAAGAGTTTCCGGATATGAAAGTTGTGGAGGCTTTCACCTCACGGATCATTATATCAAGACTTGCAAAGAGGGGAATCATAAAGCAAAACCCTCGTCAGGCTCTTCTTCAGCTTGCCGCAGAAGGTTATACTCATGTTTTTATACAGAGTACCAATGTCATTGACGGGATAGAAGCACAATCGCTCAGGAATGAAGCGGATTATATGGTGCCATTCTTCAAAGAAGTAAGGGTTGGAAATCCTTTGCTTTATACCATTGAAGATTGCCTTGAAGTTGAAAAGATTCTTGCCAACCGGCACGCATCCTCAGCCGGTAAAAATTCAGCAGTGGTGCTTGTGGGGCATGGCACCTCGACACCTGCCAATGCCATATATTCGCAAATGGACTATATGTTCAGGGCTGAGGGAAATCCTCACTTCCTTGTTTCCACGGTTGAGGGTTATCCATCATTCGAGACCACTCTTGCCCAATTGAAAGCCGATAAAATCAAGAACGTAACGCTTGTGCCATTCATGTTTGTAGCCGGCGACCATGCTCGCAACGACATTGACGGAGAATGGCGCGAGAATCTTGAAAAAGAAGGTTTGAATGCAAAGAGTGTGATAGAGGGACTTGGACAGATACCTGAAATTCAGGATATATATATTCGCCACATAAAGGATGGACTTAAGGAAAGACCACTTTCTCCGGTAGAGCGTAAGGCTGCATTTTTAAATAGTTATAAATAAAGTAGGGACGTGCCTTTGGCACGTTTAGATTCCAATTAAACGTGCCAAAGGCACGTCCCTACGCCGAAATATTATATTGGATGAATAGGAAACAGACCATAATAATCGCCTTGTGCATTTTAGCGGCATTAATATTCTACTTTATTTTCTGCCACTGGTTTCAACCGACGAGAATATTGGTGGTGAATCCATTGCCGGCTCAGGCTGCCGAGATAACACTCAACAACGACAGCCGTGGCATAAAGGTTCGATGTGTAGGCATGGAAGACGCTCATGATTTCTCTGACTATGATGCCGTCTTGATGTATGGGCGTGGTCTGTTTCTTGATTCATTGCAAATGCAAGAGATTGACAAAGCTGCGAAAAAAGGAGTAAAGATTTATACAAACGCACTCCGCAATTTCAGTTTTGTGGTAAACCACAACATAGACTCCCTGCAGATGGAGACCTTGCATTCATACTTCAGGAATCCATGCAAGGCCAACTATGTCAATTTGCTGAAATATGTCCGTGCGATATCAACGCCTCATCGTATTGGCTCGATGGATTACGAACCGCCGGTGGAACTCCCATCCAATATGTTTTATCATCTCGAGGGAGGCAATTACTTTGAATCAGCATCTGAATTGACAGAGTATCTTAAGCGAAACAAATTATATCATAAAGATGGCAAAAACATAGCCCTCATTTCCGGCCTGACATTCCCGGTGGAGGGAAACCGCGCTCATATCGACACTCTTATTTCCAGAATCACACAAGCCGGATATAACGTATATCCGCTTTCAGCGAAAGGAGAAAGACGGGCGAAGCTTATAAGGCAGGTTAATCCGGACGCGATAGTATATCTACCGATGGGGAGACTGGGAAATGACAGTCTGATCAACTGGTGCTACGATAGGGAAATTCCGCTTTTTATGCCATTCCCTCTTATACAGACCCGCGAAGATTGGCTTGATGTCAACAAACCGGTCAGTGCCGGCACCCTAAACGCGAGAATAGTCGTGCCGGAAATTGATGGAGCCATGACTCCGATATGTATTTCCACTCAGGATCCAAATGATGATGGATACCTGATGTATAATCCCGATCCGGAACGAATGGATGCGTTTATGGAGCAATTCACCCGCTTCATGAACCTCAAGACAAAGTCGAACAAGGATAAGAAAGTCGCTATCGGTTATTTCAAATCTCCCGGTAAGGATGCGTTGCTTGCCTCAGGGATGGAAGTAGTGCCGTCGCTTTATAATTTCCTGAAGCGTCTGAAATCTGAAGGCTACGAAGTCTCCGGACTACCAACTTCTCTGGATGCTTTCAAAAAAGATATCATGACTCGAGGTGCCGTGATGGGTGATTATGCTCCGGCGGCACAAAAGAAATTCATGGAAGAATGCTATCCCAAGTGGATTAAGAAGGACATTTATGAAAAATGGGCATCGGAAGTTTTGTTGCCGGAGAAATATCAGGAAGTAAAAGACAGATATGGCGATGCCCCCGGACATTTGCTTTCACGCGGCGACAGCATTGCTTTTGCTGCAATCCAATATGGCAATATACTGCTATTCCCCCAGCCCCGACCGGCTTTGGGCGATGATGACTTCAAACTTGTGCATGGTGCCGAGGTAGCACCTCCTCACAGTTATCTTGCACCATATCTGTATGTCCAAAAAGCATTCGACGCAGACGCAATCATTCACTTCGGAACTCACGGGAACCTTGAGTTCACTCCCGGAAAGAATGCTGCGCTATCTCAAGCCGATTGGGCGGAAGTCCTTATTGGCAACAGACCCCATTTCTATTTTTACACCACGGGTAATGTAGGCGAAGCCATAATTGCCAAAAGAAGGAGTCATGCGGTCTTAGTGACACATCTCACTCCCCCTTACATGGAAACAGGAATGCGAACACGGTATTCGTCGCTTCTCGACGACATACATTCGGCTTTGGCATATCCTGAGAGAAACAACCTGAATCTGAAAAAAGAGATAATGGATTTGGGACTGCATTCGGATCTGAAACTCGACTCCACTCTCAACAAACCATTTTCAAGTGAGGATCTTGAAATTGTGGATTCATTCCTCGAGGAACTTGCAAATGAGAAAATCACCGGTGCATACTATGTGATGGGTCAACCATATTCTGACAAGGAGATGGAAAGTACGCTTGTTGCAATAGCTGCCGATAAAATTGCATATTCAAGGGCAAAAGAAGATTTTCAAAAGGGGAAAATATCGGAAAAGAACTTGCAAGATGCCACTTTCATACGACATCACTATTACGACAAAGCCGAGGCAACTGTCAGGTCTGCAGCCAAAGGCTCTGCTACTGACAACTATGATTTTGAACAGATAAAGGAATACAAAGGGTTATTGGAGAGCTCCGCCGGCAGCGAGATAGAATCTATGGTCGGTGCGCTTTCGGGGCGACCGGTTCGTCCGGCTCCCGGCGGAGATCCAGTTCTTAATCCCAATGTACTGCCGATGGGTAGAAACATGTTCAGCATTAACGCCGAGGCAACACCGGGTGAGAAGGCATGGAACGATGGAGTCACTCTTGCTGACCAAACCATAGAGAACTATAAAAAAGAACATGGAGAATACCCTAAAAAGGTGACTTATACATTCTGGGCCGGAGAATTTATAAGCACCCAGGGGGCCACTCTTGCACAGGCTTTCAGAATGCTTGGAGTGGAACCGGTAAGGGATGACCAAGGGAGAGTGATGGACTTGAAACTGACCTCCTCCAAGGAACTTGGAAGACCAAGAATAAATGTAATGATTCAGGTGTCAGGACAGTTGCGCGACATTGCCGGATCAAGATTGCAAATGCTGACGGATGCCGTGAAACTTGCTTCTGAAGCTAAAGATGACATTTTCCCAAATTATGTGGCGGAAGGAACTCTCGAACAAGAGAAAAATCTGGTAGATAATGGGGTGTCGCCCAAAGATGCCAGAATGCTTTCAACAGCCAGGGTGTTTGGCCCGGTCAACAATGGCTATGGATCCGGAATGCTGAGTTATACTGAAAATTCCGGTGAATGGGATGACCGATCGGAACTCGCAGACGGCTTTATCAATAACATGTGTGCAATATATGGCGACACGGTAAACTGGGGAAAGGCAAATCCCCAAGCATTCAAGGCAGCCATCGTGGATACTGATGTGGTGGTGCAGCCTCGACATAGCAACACATGGGGGCCTGTCAGCCTTGACCATGTATATGAATATACCGGGGGACTTTCGCTTGTGGCAACCACTGTCAATGGCAAGGAACCGGATGCTGTCATGGCAGACTATCGGAATTCTTATCTGCCGAGAATGCAAGATGCACAACAGGCAGTGGCGTTGGAAATGAGGGCTTCGCTCTTGAATCCCAATTTTGTGAAAGAAAGAATGAAAGGAGATGCCGGTACAGCTCAGATGTTTGGCGAAATGTTTCGCAATGTATTTGGGTGGAGTGTGATGCGTCCTTCGGCACTTAATGAGAACACTTACGGCGAACTATACAAAATGTATGTGGAGGATGAGAATAATCTCGGCATAAAGGAATATTTTGAGCGTGTGAATCCTGCAGCCCTTCAGGAAATGACAGCAACGATGATGGAATCTGCCCGGAAAGGATACTGGAAGCCCTCGAAGGAGCAACTTGAAAAGACGGCAGAACTTCACGCGGAAATCACGGAAAAGAATGGCGCTCCATGCACTGAATTCGTATGCAGCAACGGAAAACTCCAAAAGTTCATAGCTTCAAAACTTGATGCGTCCGGTTCTGAAAAGTATCTGGACAACATTTCACAAGCTGTCGGTGGAGACGCCGCGGGAACCGTCATGAAACGTGAGAATATGTCGGGTATAATAGACTCCCAACATAATATCAACGTGTCACGTATCGTTATAATTATAGTGACGATTGCCATAATATTAATGACTATAATATTTATCCGCAAACGTAAAAACAAAGAGTGAGATGAAGAAAATAAACTGTATATTGACAATCATGATTGTTGCTGTATTGGCATCCTGCAATGGTCAGAAAACAAATGGAAAAGCATCTGCCGACAATGGAAATGCAGATGTTGATTCCCTCTCGGTGATATCACCTCAGTATGCCAAGGGGTTTAATGTAAGATACGAAAACGGCGTTACCCTTCTCGACATCAACGACCCTGAAAACAAAGAGGCTGAGCAATTCCACTTTGCGCTTGTGCCGAAAGATTCCGAGGTTTCTCTGCCGGAGGGTTACACGAAGATTGAAACTCCGATTGAGAGTGCGATCTGTATGACATCCCTGCAACTCTCCAACTTCATCAAACTTGGCATCACCGACAAGGTGGTTGGCATTACAAGCACTCGTCACCTTCACAATGAGAAGATGAAAGAGCAACTTAAGAATGGTCAAACTCAAAAAATCGGAATCGAGGGTAATTTCGACAATGAGGTTATCATGGCCATTAATCCTGATATTATATTCATCTCTCCCTTTAAGCGTGGCGGCTATGATGCCATAAGAAATGTGGATATACCTATGGTGCCACATTTGGGCTATAAGGAACTGACACCTCTTGGTCAGGCAGAATGGATAAAGGTGGTAGGTTTGCTAACTGGCAACGAGCAAAAAGCCAATGAAGTATTTGCGGGGATTGAATCGCGCTACAACAGTCTGAAAGCGCTTGTCGATACAGTATCGCAGCGGCCTTCGGTGTTTAGCGGTGAGATGAGAGGTGGCAATTGGTATGCTGTCGGTGGCAAAAGTTTTCTTGCACAGCAACTCCGCGATGCCGGTGCAGACTATTTCCTCAAGGATAATGAAGAGTCAGGAGGTGTGACTCTCGACTATGAGACTGTCTATACCAATGCAGCCAACGCTGATTACTGGAGAATTGTCAACAGCAACGAAGGAAAGTTTGATTATTCTTCGCTTAAATCACTCGACAATCGCTACACCGACTTCAAGGCATGGAAAGACCATGGCGTGATCTACTGCAACATGCGTGAAGTGCCGTTTTATGAGAGTATGCCTGTAGAGCCGGAGAAGGTGCTTGCCGACTTCATATATGTTTTCCATCCGGCGGCATTGCCGGATCATGAGCCGTCTTACTATCACTTGCTGAAATGAAAAAATCCACCACCGCGCTGCTGATGCTTCTTTTGGTGGCCTCGATAGTGTTGTTTTTCTTCCTGAATATACTTTTGGGGAGTGTGCATATTCCGGCTGGTGACATCATGGGAATATTGACAGGCACACCTTCGGAGTCGCCAATCTGGAACAATATAGTTCTTAAGTCGAGGGTACCACAGGCCTTGACTGCTGTTATGGCCGGGGCCGGACTTGCAGTAAGCGGTTTGCTTATGCAGACAGTTTTTCGTAATCCGCTTGCCGGTCCGTCGGTATTGGGCATCAGTTCAGGTGCAAGTCTCGGTGTGGCATTTGTGGTACTTCTTTCAGGCAGCATCGGAGGGGTTGCGCTTAGTAAATTGGGAGTTGTCGGTGAAGTCACTATTACTATGTCGGCGATTGTCGGTTCACTCTTGATAATGGCACTCATAGCGTTTGTGGCTCAGAAAGTGAGGGGGAATGTCACGCTCCTCATCATGGGCGTGATGATAGGATATATAGCAAATGCAGTGATTGGAGTGTTGAAATTCTTCAGTGCGGAGGAGGACATAAGGGCATACGTGATTTGGGGACTCGGCAGTTTTGCAAGGGTTTCCGGAGGCCAGACTACAGTATTTATAGTGCTGATGCTGATTCTTCTGCCACTCACGTTCCTCCTAATCAAGACGTTGAATCTGCTTCTGTTGGGCGACTCATACGCAAAGAATTTAGGACTTAACATAAAGAGAGCAAGGCTGTTGGTGATATCGGCATCGGGAGTGCTGGTGGCGATAGTGACGGCATATTGCGGGCCGATTGTATTCTTGGGACTTGCTGTGCCACACCTGTGCAGGGGCATCTTCCGCACCTCCAACCATGCAACCATTTTGCCGGCCTCGCTCTTTGCCGGAGCCTCGTTGGCACTCTTGTGTAACCTGATAGCGAGGATGCCAGGCTTTGAAGGAGCGTTGCCTGTCAATTCCGTCACCGCCCTTGTCGGCGCCCCGGTGGTGCTTTGGGTCCTTTTCAACAAGAAAAGGAATGAGTAAATTTTGCAAATGTCATAAAAAATCCCTAAATTTGCAAACATGACCACATTGGGGAAGGATGAAATAATATGTCTGCAATGAAAGAAATAATTAAAAGATATATTGATAAAATTGATGTAATATATTCCACCGGCAACGCCACCGAACATAGCTACAGAGGAGAATTCAAACAATTATGTGAAGAATGCCTTAATATAAACCATAAAAAAGGTAAAAAAGGACTCTACACTCTTGTCAACGAACCCAAACGGAAAGCGTATGGGGCACCGGACTATGAATTACTTAAAGATGACGTCTCGATCGCTTTCATTGAGGCCAAACAAATTGGAGACCCCGATTTGAGGGGAGAGAATGTCAAGAGAAATAAAAAGCAATTTGACAGATATAAAGATGCTATTTCAACAATAGCCTTTACTGACTATCTAAACATCATATTATACGAGAATGGGGAGGAGAGCTTGGCAAGTAGTATTGGTAGAATAGAGCATGGCAAGATAGTATTCAACGATGACATCGATCAGGTGGAATCGTTTGCTAAAATTATAACAATTCTTGGGAATGCCACCCCCCGGCCTATCAGAAGTTCAACAATTCTTGCCGAAAGAATGGCAAATAAAGCCAAGCTAATAGCAACAATTCTGCAAAATGCAATGGAGATTGAGGAGTCAGACCGATCTGCTGAGGATAAAGAGCTATGGGGAAAGTTGAAAACTTTTCAAAAATATCTTGTCCACGATATGACCACCGGTCAATTTGTCGATTTCTATGCCCAGACCATATTGTATGGATTATTCATTGCCCGAATCAATGATAAGACGCCGGAAACTTTTTCCCTCATAGAGGCATCTGATTTAATACCAAATATAAATCCATTTCTCAGGAAAATATTCAAAGATATGGCTTTGGCAAATCTACATCCCATGATTAAGGGTGTGGTTGAAGACCTTGTACTACTTTTTAAAGCCACAGATATGGGTAAGGTCCTTAGAATGTATAAGAAAGATCCTTTGGTACATTTCTATGAAGATTTCCTTGCTGCGTATAATCCCAAAATACGGGAAGACTTCGGCGTATGGTATACACCAATTCAAGTAGTCTCATTTATGGTTGATGCCACAGACCATATCCTTAAAAGTCATTTGAATATAGAGAGTGGATTGGCAGACAACAGTTATGTGGAAAATGGCCAATGGCATAAGGTGCAGATTTTGGATCCGGCTACAGGCACCGGAACCTTCCTGTCGGTAATTGCTGATAAGATTTATGAAAACTACAAAGGACAGGAAGGACTATGGGGACATGATGTCGCGCATCACATTATCCCAAGGATGAACGGATTTGAGTATCTGATTGCGCCATATACCATGGCGCATCTAAAACTTGCGACAGCTCTTAAACTTGAAACAATTTCAGGCAAGTTACCGGAACGCCTGAACATTTTCCTTACCAACTCTCTTGATGAGGAATATCCGGAATCCACATTCAATTTCGCAAGGTATATCACAGATGAATCAAACGCAGCGAGTATAATTAAGCGTGACACACCGGTGATGGTTGTAATAGGAAATCCTCCATACAATGAGAAATCATCCAACAAGGGAAAATGGATAATGGGTCTGATGGATGATTACAAGCAAGAACCGGGCAGAGAACTTAAGACTACTCAAACAAACAAAGGCAAGAAGATACGCAAGAACACACTTCAGGAGACCAACGCAAAAGGTATCAACAATGACTATTGCAAGTTCATCAGACTTGGTCATAATTTTGTGAAAAAAACTGAAGAGGGTGTCATGACATATATATGCGGCAATACTTTCACCAAGACAAACATTTTCAGAGGGATGAGGTTTGAACTGCTTAAAGATTTTGACGACATTTATATCATAAATCTCCATGGCTCATCCAAATTTGATGAATCCACAGAAAATGTCAAGGACGAAAACATCTTTGACATTATGGTGGGTGTCAGCATAAATATATTTGTTAAGAGAAAAGGATCTTCAAGGGGAACTTTGGCCAAAGTTCATTATAAGGATGTATATGGCACAAGGAAGGATAAACTCGAATATCTCGCATCGACAAAAAATGTAAATCCCCGAGGAGGTGCGTATCTTTTTCCTCTGTATTCATACGACGACAATATAGATAAAGTATTTGGGAATAAAGTTTTAAATTTCAATTTAGACATCATTGAATTTATAGAAGAGAAAACCGGGCTTCGGATGCAAAATGCTGAGGACACTGAAAGAAAGGATGGAGGATTCTTGGGAGTGGATGTGATGGACTATATATATGCAGTCTTACACTCACGCAAATACAGAAAGAGGTATCATCAATTATTACAGAATAATTTCCCGGTGATTCCATATCCCAAGGATGCGGAATATTTCATGAAGATGGTGCAGTCGGGCAGGCAACTTCGCGAATCACACCTGCTTAAAGGGATATCCCAATCTGATTTTATCACTCAATATCCTGTAGCGGAGGGTTCTGACATTGTCACTAAGCGAGTATTTGAAGCTGATGAAAATGGATTGGGCAAAGTATGGATTAATGACACCAAGTATTTTGACAATGTGCCAAAAGAAACATGGGATTTGGTTATCTCAGGATATCAACCACTCGACAAGTGGCTGAAGGATAGATCCAACAAAGCACTTACGGGGGATGAGATTCGTCATTTTCAAAAGATAGTAGTCGCCTTGAGCCGGACTTCAAAGTTAATGGAAGAAATCGACCAAGAGATTGAATTTACTCGATCATTATATCAGGATGCAACATGATCAATCAAGATGAATCAAGTTGCATCAAGATGAATCATGTTGCATCATGATAAATCATGAAAAACATTGAAACAATAACTAATAAGATAAAAAATATGGGAGTTGATATAAAATTTTCCCAATCATATTTCTGGCTAAATTCATGGGTGTTGGCCAATATCATCCAGCTTGGTACCCAAAGTTTTTGCGACAGATTTGTAGATTATAGATTGGATCCGGGACGAAGACTTTATGACCAGATGGTTATGGCTGCAAGGTGTGGTGTGGCTAATATTGCAGAAGGAACTTCAAGATATTCTACTTCCATTGAGACTGAAATGCGTCTGCTTGATGTGGCGAGAGCCAGTATAGATGAGTTGCAAGGTGATTTTTTCAACTATTTGCTCCGTATAGATGCCGATGTCTGGGCTATCGGGAATCAAGACAGAGAGAATATATGGAAAATTGAACTGGATGCTCCAAAATATTCAAATAGCTTGCTACACGATGCTGCAATTCATATCAAAAGGCAAAAGAGTAAGTACGATTATTGGTTGCAGAATCAATCTGCGGAAGTTGTAGCTAATGCCATGCTGATATTATGTGTCAGGGTCAATAGGATGATTGAAGCTCAGTTGCGGGGACTTCTTGAAAAATTCAGGAATCAAGGAGGATTTACTGAGAATATGACCGCAGAGCGTCTTCAGGCACGTCGCCAAAATGCAATTATTGCCAAGGCTCCTAATTGCCCAATGTGTGGGAAACCAATGCTGCGCAGAATGCAAAATAAGGGACAGATGCAGGGTAGGGAATTTTGGGGTTGCAGTGATTATCCCAAATGCACTGGAACCAGAATGATTGATAATACCAGATAGACAAGATGCAACAAGATTGATCATGATTCATCATGATGCAACTTGATTGACCTGATTTATCATGATGAATCTTGATGCAACATGATGAATCATGAATATTGATAAAAGATGAGTAAGATAACGGTAATAGGGATAGGACCGGGAAGCACCGGAGATTTCACTGTCAGGGCTGTTGAGGCTCTGAAAGAATGTGCGGTGTTGGTCGGGTATAAGATATATATTCCTTTTGTGGAGAAATTCCTGCGAGAGGATGTGCGGATTATCCAAAATGGGATGAAGCAGGAAAGGGCGAGAATCGGATTGGCTCTCGACCAACTTTCTTCAGGCGATGATGTGTGCGTGATCAGTTCGGGCGATTCCGGAATTTATGGTATGGCGCCTCTTGTGTATGAGATGATGAGAGAGCGAGGAATCGAGGCCGAGGTTGAGGTGATTCCCGGCATCAGTGCATTCCAAAAGGCCGCTTCATTGCTTGGAGCACCGGTGGGTCATGATTTCTGTGTCATTTCTCTAAGTGACCTGATGACTCCATGGTCACTGATAGAGCGAAGGATAAAGGCTGCGGCAGATGCTGATTTTGTCACCGCCATATACAATCCCAAGAGTAATTCAAGATATTGGCAACTATACAGGCTTAAGGAACTTTTTCTTGAAAGCCGGAATCCTGACACCACAGTTGGATACGTGCGTCAGGCCGGACGTGACGGGGAGAAAATCACAGTCACCACTCTGAATGATTTCAATCCGGAAGATGTGGATATGTTTACAGTTGTCATAATCGGCAACAGCATGAGTTATGAATTTGGCGGCAAATTCATAACGCCAAGAGGATACTACAACAAGGAAGAAAAGAAAGAAACGGGAATCGGTCAGTCTATAATGATTGAGAGTTTCCGAACCATAGAGAAGGAACTCAAGAATCCGGATATCCCGCTCGGACTGAAATGGCCACTGCTCCATGCCATCCATACCACTGCAGATTTCGATATGGAAAATGTGGTCAAGGTAGATGCGGGGGCAGTCGAGGAAATATACAGAAGGCTATCCTCCGGAGAGGTCTCAACCATAGTCACCGATGTGACTATGGCGGCATCCGGCATCAGGAAAGGTGCGCTCCAACGTATGGGAATTGAGGTGAAATGCTATCTGAATGAACCCGGAGTGGCGGAACTTGCAAAAGAAAAAGGAATCACAAGAACCCAGGCAGGAATCAGAAAGGCGGTTGAAGAACATCCTGATGCCTTGTTTGTATTTGGAAATGCACCAACAGCGTTGATGGAACTTTCCGAACTGATACGGCATAAAAAGGCCAAGCCATGTGGCATCATAGCCGCTCCGGTTGGTTTCGTACATGTGTGTGAAAGCAAACATGGAGTGAAACCTTTCACGAATATTCCGAAAATAATAGTAGAGGGGCGTAAGGGAGGAAGCAACCTTGCAGCCACACTTGTCAATTCAATATTGTGTTGGCCGGATGCCAAAGACTTAAAACCCGGGCGCGATGTGTAAGAAATTTAGAATCATAGGCATATCAGACAGCCACAGGCAATTCTTTCCGCCGGATGTTTTGGAAGTGATACGCCACTCCAGAGTCTTTTCCGGAGGAAAGAGGCATCATGAGATCATGGGGAGTTATCTTTCAAAGGATACCGAATGGATTGATGTCACAGTTCCACTGAAAAATGTATATGAGGAATATAAAAAACATGAGGATGTGACAGTGTTTGCATCCGGCGACCCACTTTTTTTCGGGTATGCCGCCACGTTGCAAAGAGAATTTCCTGATGCTGAAATCAAGGTGTATCCGGCCTTCAATTCCCTCCAGATGCTTGCCCACCGTATCAATCTGCCGTATCAGGACATGATAAATGTGTCGTTGACAGGGCGTCCGTGGAAAAATCTCGGTGACGCGCTGATCAAAGGATATCCATTGATCGGAGTGCTCACCGACAAGACGAAAAGCCCCGATGCCATAGCACGGAGAATGCTTGAATATGGTTATGACAATTATGACATGACTGTGGGGACTTGTTTGGGCAATGAGGAGGTGGAGAAAATAGAAAGGCTCTCGTTGACTGAAGTCTCAGATAGGACATTTGGAAATCCCAATTGCGTCTTCCTCAGGCAAATTTTTCCAAAGAAGAGATATTTTGGTATTCCTGAATCTGAGTTTCATCACCTTGACGGACGTGAGAAAATGATCACCAAGATGCCGATACGGCTACTTTCGCTGTCAATGCTCGACCTGCATCAGAGAAAATCTTTCTGGGATATAGGTTTTTGCACCGGTTCAGTATCGATTGAGGCTCGGCTGCAATTTCCTAATCTGCGTATCACGTCGTTTGAGATTAGGGAGGAATCACGCGAACTGATGGAGAAAAATTGCCGAAAATTCGGTGCGCCGGATATAGATTATGTTATCGGCGATTTTCTCGAAATGGACATATCCGGATTTAAACGGCCGGATGCCGTTTTCATAGGAGGTCATGGCGGAAAACTGTATGAGATGCTCGAAAGGTTAAGGGGCGTGATGCTTCCCGGATGTGTGGTGGTCTTCAACTCCGTCAGTCACGAAAGTTGCGAGTTATTCCGCAAATCAATTGAGGATATCGGTATGCAGATAGTAGAAGAACATACCTTGGCACTTGATTCTTTTAATCCAATTACAATTTTGAAAGCACAATGAAGAATATCATCATATATGTTTCCCCGAAAGGCGAGAAATTGGCTAAAATACTTTCCGGGGAATTAAGCGACACTTCTATAGAAAGCCACAGGAAAGTCGCAGAGGAGACGTTAGCCGATTGCCAAGGCATAATATTCATCGGTGCGCTTGGCATTTGTGTGCGGACCATATTGCCGTTGGTCAAGAACAAATATGAAGACCCGGCTGTGGTATGCGTTGACTCCACGGGCAAATATGCCATATCTGTTTTGTCAGGCCACATCGGAGGCGGCAATGAACTATGCAGAAGAGTCGCGAGGATACTTGGTGCTGAAGCAATAGTGACAACCCAAAGCGACAATACGGACTTATGGGCACTTGATACGTTGGCGGCTAAATATGATTGGACCACGGAAGCCGGCAAGGAACAGATGAACAAGTCGATATTCCGTTTTGTAAATGGCGAACCCACAGGATTGCTTCTCGATGTGAAAGACAAGGGTACGGATGAATTATTGCGTACTTTGCCTGAAAATGTAAGGGTGATTTCCGATATAGACGATTGTGAAGGGCTCAGGCTTATCATCGCAGTGACTCCGTATATTTACGGCAACAAGAAAGGTGTTGCTGTGCTTAATTATCACCCCAAGGTACTTAATCTCGGCATTGGCTGCAGGAAGGATTGCAATCCTGATGGAGTGGGACAGCATATTATCTCGAAAATGATTGATTCCGGTATAAGTCCCCTTTCCCTGCGGTCGCTATCTACTATAGAATTGAAGAAAGATGAAAGGTTGGTGGCTGAACTGGCGCATCAGTTTTCATTGGAGGAAACCAAAATCTTTTCAGCCGAAAGTCTTTCCGACATAGAGGTACCCAATCCATCTGAGAAGGTGAAGGAAGTGACCGGAGTATGGGGCGTGGCCGAGAGTTGTGCCATAGCCGGGGCGAATGGTGGAGAACTAATCATGGAAAAGCAGAAAGGGAAATTGTCGGCCGACAATGATTTCACCTTTGCTTTGGCCATCGACAGTCGATACATTAAGAGAGGACATATAGAGATAGTCGGGGCCGGTCCCGGAGATCCGGAATTAGTATCAGTAAGAGGAAAACGTTTTCTTGAGGAGGCTGATTTGATACTGTATGCCGGGAGTCTTGTACCTGAGGAACTCACCCATTTTGCAAAACCCGGATGCGTGGTGCGCAGCAGTGCCAGCATGAACCTTGAGGAGCAGTTTGCATTAATGAAAGAATTTTATGACAGGGATGCTCTTGTGGTCCGTCTGCACACGGGCGATCCATGTATCTATGGCGCCATTCAGGAACAGATGGCCTTTTTCGACAAGTATGGCATGTCATATCACATAACTCCCGGTATTTCATCGTTTCAGGCTGCGGCGGCAGAACTGCGTTCTCAGTTCACGATACCGGAGAAGGTGCAATCTATCATCCTCACACGTGGAGAAGGGAGGACACCGATGCCGGAGAAGGAGAAACTTCATCTGCTTGCGAGGTCGCAAAGCACCATGTGTATCTATCTTAGTGCCGCGATTGTGGATGATGTTCAGAAGGAACTTCTGATGTCTTATCCGCCTGAGACGCCTGTGGCGGCTTGCTACAAGTTGACATGGAAGGAGCAGAAGATATATCGTGGGCAACTGAAGGATCTTGCAAAGATAGTGCATGACAATAATCTGACACTCACCACTCTTCTTGTGGTAGGGGATGCCATCGACAATCGCGAGGGTCTTTCCAAGCTCTACGCCGACAACTTCAAGCACCTCTTCCGCCCATGATACTGGTGTTTGGGGGGACGACGGAGGGAAGAAAGGTGGTGGAGGCACTTGACAGGGCCGGGAAACCATATTTTTACTCCACCAAAAGCAATTTGCAGAAGGTGGAGTCGCATCTTGCTGTCAGAATCACCGGTGGGCTTGACCGTCGGTCGATGACGAACTTTTGCACCAGGAATGAGATCAAACTGATGGTGGATGCCGCCCATCCATTTGCCGCTAATCTTCATAACACGATTGCAGAAGTATGCAAGACCTTGGATATTCCGGCAGTCCGTTTTGAGCGGAGATACCAGCCAAGAGATGTACGCATTGTATGGTGTGAGGATTATGATGATGCAGTGAAGAAATTGATGGATGATAATGTCGGAAATCTGCTTGCACTGACGGGAGTACAGACTATTGCCAAATTAAAGGATTATTGGCAGTCGCACGAATGCCATTTCCGGATATTGAACCGGGAAGAATCTTTTATCAAGGCCAAGGAGTCCGGTTTTCCTGAAGAAAATCTTTGTTTTTATGAAGACAATGGTGATATAACCACACTTTTAGATAAATATCACCCGGATGCCATAATCACCAAAGAAAGTGGTGAGACCGGTGGATTTGATGAAAAGGTGTATGAGGCGTTGAGCAATGGTATCAGAGTCTATGCCATTGCCCGTCCCCGACTACCGGAATATGCTGCGACTGTAACCGGCGAATATGGATTGCGCAAGGCTGTAGAGAAATTATTACCGGGATTCTATGAGTTGAGAAGCGGTTTCACTACCGGTGCTTGTGCCACGGCAGCAGCAAAGGCGGCCATGCTTGCTCTTGTTTGCGACGAGGAGTCTGACCATGTGTCATTCTGCATTCCAGATGGTGAGGAAATGCGGATGAGGGTTGAGTCTGTAAGAGTGATTTCACCGGATGCTGCAGAGGCAAGTGTGATCAAGGATGCGGGGGATGACCCGGATGTTACCGATGGATGTCGTGTGGTTGCCAAGGTGACACTTGCAGATCATAATGATGTCAGATTCCATGGAGGCGAAGGAATCGGCAAGGTGACTTTGCCCGGAATCGGATTGGAGATTGGTCAGCCGGCCATCAATCCCGTTCCGCGACAGATGATGCGTGATGAGTTGCTTAAGATTTACCCGAATGGCTGCGATGTGACGATATCCGTCCCCGGAGGAGAGGAACTTTCCAAAAAAACATTCAATTCAAGAATTGGAATCGTTGGCGGTATTTCTATAATTGGCACATCAGGGATTGTGATGCCGTTTTCCAATGAAGCGTTTATGGAAGCAATCAGGAGAGAGATGGAGGTTGCCAAGGCGTTAGGATGCAAGAGGGTGGTGCTCAATTCCGGAGCAAGAAGCGAAAAGGTTGTAAGGGCAAAATATCCCGAACTCCCTTCTGCGGCTTTCATCCATTATGGCAATGCCATAGGCGAATCATTGAGGATTGCATCTGAATTGGGAATCGATAAAGTGACGGTAGGTATGATGCTCGGAAAGGCGGTGAAATTGGCGGAGGGAAACACCGATACCCATAGCCACAAAGTGACTATGAACCGGGATTTCCTATGCGGTGTTGCCGAGGAAGCCGGATGCAGCAGTGAAGCAAAAGAATCAATTTTGTCGGTCAACATGGCAAGGGAGTTGTGGACTACACTCTCGTCTGAAGACTCCGACAAGTTTTTCCCAAGACTCCTTTCTCTATGTCGGTTATCCTGCCGCTCTTGCTATCCAACCGGCCAATTGACTCTGATGTTGATCACCGATTCCGGAGAAATACAAGAAATGCGTAATCCTTGAAATTTCAGAAATAGGGCCTTAATCTTTCTCAATTATTTCTTTAACGACTTCAATTGACACCCCATAACTTTTTGCAATGACATCCATAGATAAATGAGCATCATACATGAGTCTGATAGCTTTTTTCATTTCTTCAGCACGACCTTCAGCACGACCTTCAGCACGACCTTCTTCTATGCCTTTCGCCATACCTTGTTCCATACCTTGTTGCATACCTTTAGCGATACCTATCTCTATTCCTTCTGCAATTCCAATTTCACGACCTTCGGCTATTGCAGTGTCATAAGCGTCGTTTTGCTGCATTACGCTGTCAAGATGGTAGAAATATGCTTGTTTTTCGGATTCGGACATAGAAAGAACCTGAAGTTTGCTCTTTGCTTCTATCAATCCGGGGATCTCTGTGTTGTTGTTGATATTACCATTCTTGAGGTAGTCCATCCATTCTTCAAGAGGCGAGGAAGGAATCTTGTCGAAAGAATTAACTCTGACAAGGTAATATTCCGGGAAAACATCCTTGGGATGATACGTTTTTATGACACCATCTTCCTTCGTTCGAATTATCAGTGGATTCCCCGTATGAATACCCCTAAATACGGTTTCTCCTTTGTAAACATAGTCGTCACCTTCTCCGAAGTCGCAGTAAAGAAGACTTATGGAGTAAACCTTACTTACGTTGGCGTATGTGTCACCGAGTTTCATGTGGTCTGTGATAGTCTTGCTTGTGCCATAAAGGATACGCTGTAGGTAATGGAGTTGAGTGGTCAACTGTACCTCCACAAGAATTATGTGACCTTCGCTGTTTCGTGCTTTGATATCTACCTTATTGAATTTGTCATCTTTTGCATCTTGGTTGCTCTCACTCTCAAGGATTTCAATGATTTTTACATCTTTACCAATGAGTACTGAAATTAGTCCTTCAAGTATGTTGAAGTTGGCCTTATCGCGAAGATTGTTTTTTATAGCCCAGTCGAAGCGGATATATTGATTGTCGAATTTCATAAATGTGAATCTAATATAATTTCTTGCAAAAATAACAATTTTTTAATTCGTTCGCAAATAAGAATTTACTTTTTTTCATGATTTTTTCAGATTTCCTTTGCCATATAGGCCTTTAGAGTTCGCGATTTCAACCGATAAATAACGATTTTCGTGATTTTTTTGTTAAAAATACGCTAAAATTTTGTGGGTTGACAAATTTTGATTAATTTTGCACCATAGGAGACCTCTTACACATACTTCGCAAGAGCGAAACAATGTTTCCTTAAACGTCAAATAATAAACCTCTCATACCCTCCAATTGATGAAAGAGCGCACAAGCACCGATATTCATGCCGGAGACCACATCGCAAAATGTGGCTCTAATCTGCGCGTTGCGCATTACCCCCCCCCGAAAGATACTGATTATCAATATATTACAAAATATAATCAGTTCGAATCCATACTATGCTACTATACTGTCATACAAGGCAGTACCTATAAAAAGGACACGGCAACGCTTCCCGAAAGGCAATTGCTGTGTCCTTCGTCATCTTTGTCGTCAGTCTTATCAGGACTCGCGTCTCATCTCTCCATTCACCGAATCCAATAAGACTATGACCG
>JAMPAV010000007.1:63474-65437 GCA_023667055.1 Muribaculum sp.
ACTCATTGGCAAAAAGCCTCCTGTCGGCTTTTGCATTAGGCGTACCGTTGCTGTGTGCGGCGGGCAACATACCCCAGTATCAGTTCAGCCTTGGCGGCGTTCCATACACCGAATTTTCCGATGGCTCTGACATTCAGTGTACCTGGTCCTCCGAGGGAACAATCATCATCTTCCCCAACGGCACCGAGACACCCAACGCCCTCAACGCCCAGGGCTTCCCCATTGGCTTCGATTTCCGTTTCGGCGGTCAGAAGTTTGACCAGTTCGTGGTGTCCTCCAGCGGAAACCTCTATCTTGGCAAGGGAACTGTCGATTACGGCGGCGACGCATTCCGAATCGGCATGAGCCCCATTATGCACGGCCTTTACAGGGCAAGCATAAGCCACAAGACCGAAGGCGGCGAGGGGGAGAGAATATGCACCGTGCAGTTCAAGAACGCCGTATTAAAGGAGTCAAGCTCCGACAAGGGAAAATACTCTCTGCAGATACGAATGTATGAAGCCGATGGCAAGGTGGAGATTGCCTTCAACGAGAATGAGACGCTCTACAACAAGAACGGCTTCGACACCGGGCTTGCAGGCTGGGATACGGAGGACGGCCTTCAGTTGACGGGCAAGACAATCAACCCCAACGACCCCAACAAGCCTATAACAATATCGCCCAAGACCCGGACCAACATGCTCGAGCCTGACTCATATATCCTGTGGGACAGTGACGACTATGACAAGAACTACAAGCCTGTGTTTGTGTTCACACCGTCAGCCGACACCACAGCGCCCTCCGGAGTTCCCGGTCTTGAGGTTGTTCAGGACGGGTCCACCCTGAAGGTGACGGCCACACGCGCCGAGAACTCTGATGCAACCGTGCTTATCTACAGTGACTCTCCCTTCACCGACGCCGACATGCCCGTTGACGGCGAGACATTCCGTGCCGGAGCTACCTTCGGCAACGCCACTACGCTTTATTACGGTAACAAGGAGAACATGGCGGCAGAGATAGCCGGAATAGAACCCGGCAAGAGCTACTATGTACGCGCCCTGAGCGTGAACGGCTATCCGGCCTACAACCGTACAAATCCGGCGGAGAAGGTGTTTGCCACCACACAGGCGGCGCCCTCCGCCCTTACTGTAACACCGGAGTCAGCCACCTCAATATCCTTCAATGTCACGGCAACTGACAATGTGATAGTGGCCGCAACTCCTGAAAAGTTGTCAGGTTATCAAGTTGGCTATATGGGAACTTTCGGCACTCCTTCGGTTGATGCCAAAGTAGGCGACGAAATAGGGGGAGGCGGCAAGATTGTCTATGTCGGACAACCCGGCACTGCGACAATAGACTGCGATGCAAACCAGATGATGTATCTCCGTGCATGGACGGTCAAGAACGGTGTTCTCTCCGCAACCGCCATCGATGCCGCAGGAGTTCCGGCTCCGTCATTCCCCTACGAACCCGGTATCGAGAACTATCCCGTGGGTGAAACACTGCAAGGCTGGACTGCCACCGAATATCAGTTCGTGCCTTATCCCCGTGCATACAAGGGTGATGTGGCCATTGTAGCAAAGACCGGCGTTGACGACAACGGCAACCAAATCGAAGTGCAACTCACATCTCCGGCTCTTCCGCTCAACACTTCTGTCAAACTTACATTCGACTTCGCCATGGAGACCGTAAGAGATGCAGCGGAGACTGAAGACAGCGGCGTGGCTATTCCGCAGGGAAGCGACCCCGGCAAGTTCGGAGACTCAGGCTATCTCAGAATTTACGGTGGAAGCACCCTCTGCAAGACCATCAACACCTACAGCGGTACCATGACCTCTGCCGGAAACGGCACGAACGAAGACGGTTCCTCTACTTACGAAACCGTCGAAGTTGACATCGCTGAAGTTGGCAATGATGGAAAAATATCATTCCGTTTCGCCGTGCCTTCTTTCTCCACTCTATATATCAAGAACATCAAGATAGA
>JAMPAV010000080.1 GCA_023667055.1 Muribaculum sp.
TGTCAAAGTAGTGGGAGAACTGTCCCAAGTTATTTTTTAACGATTACTAAATGTGTATTTTAATTGCAGAAGCAAATTCCGCATCCATCGGCTTCCATCCGAGATTTCGCTGAGCGAAATCAATCTGCATTGCCCTGCCGAAGCATTGAAATATAAGAAATCCGCGCCAAATCCGCGCCCCAACCGGCGAAGCCGGATCCGCGTCTGAGGTCAAAATCCCTCCCATCCATTGCAGAAGATAAAATGCACATTTATTTTGTACACGTAATATAATTTATCTGTAGGGACATCGTTTCGAAAAGTATTATATAACCCAGAAATTCTGACCCCGTGCTTACAAAAGCCCCTTACAGATAAATTAAACCTTAAACTCTAAACCCTAAACCTCAACTCATATAGAACCTACCTTAAAAAATTTCAACAGAGCACATTAAACTGATGCTTTTTTGTTGAACGGAGGCGGCGTGCCTGGATCCTTGTCTTCGGTATCGGCAGGGGCTGGCTGCGATTCGAGCGATTTACGCGCCAACTCCTCCTTCTTGTTGATAGCAATGATCTCGTCGGTGCGGCTCTTCCATTTCCGAGGACCAAGAATAGCCTTGACATCATCGTTGTATATAACTTCGTTTTTAACCAGTAGATCGCGTATCTGATTGTGTTGGGAAGCATATTCTCGCAGGATGGATTTTGCTCGTTCGTATTGCTCATTAATGATGCGGATCACTTCCTCATCAATCATGCGTGCAGTCTCCTCTGAATATGGCTTCGTGAAACCATAGTCTTGGCCGGTGGAGTCATTGTAGTTGATGTTGGGTAGTTTGTCGCTCATACCATACATCATCACCATAGCCCGTGCCATTTTTGTGGTCTTCTCAAGGTCGTCGGAGGCGCCGGTCCCGATTTTTCCAAGGAAAACCTCCTCTGCTGCACGTCCGGCAAGCATACCGCACATTGTGTCAAGAAGAGCCTGGGT
Source organism: Muribaculum sp. (assembly GCA_023667055.1). GTDB lineage: Bacteria > Bacteroidota > Bacteroidia > Bacteroidales > Muribaculaceae > Lepagella. The sequence goes on from JAMPAV010000080.1 coordinate 974, forward strand.
AGGTATAATCTGACGGGCCTCTGGAGCATACCACGCGGCACCGAGAGCCCTTCCGCGAGGAACGATTGTAACCTTAACAAGAGGATTGCCAAATTCTGTCATCCAACTTATAGTGGCGTGACCTGCCTCATGTGTGGCTATTGCAAATTTCTCATCATCGGTGATTACTCTTGAACGTTTCTCCAGACCACCTACAATGCGGTCGATGGCTGCCATGAAGTCGCTCCACTCCACCGACTGCTTATTGTTGCGGGCAGCTATGAGTGCCGCCTCGTTGCAGACATTCATTATGTCGGCGCCGGAAAATCCCTGGGTCTGGCGTGCGAGTTGCTCCACATCAAGGCTGGAGTTGATCTTGATGTTGCGCAGATGCACATTGAATATCTCCACACGGTCGCTTAGTTCGGGCAGATCCACATATATCTGCCTGTCGAAACGTCCGGGACGCATCAGAGCCTTATCAAGCATGTCGGCACGGTTGGTGGCGGCAAGTATTATGACACCATTGTTGGTGCCGAAACCATCCATTTCTGTCAGCATCTGGTTGAGCGTGTTCTCACGCTCATCATTGCTTCCCATGTTGGGGTTTTTGCCACGGGCACGTCCAACGGCATCAATCTCGTCAATAAAGACTATGCAAGGAGCCTTGTCCTTTGCTTGCTTGAAGAGATCGCGGACACGTGCAGCACCCACACCCACAAACATCTCCACAAAGTCAGAACCGGAAAGGGAAAGGAAAGGCACGCCGGCCTCTCCGGCCACGGCCTTTGCAAGAAGAGTCTTACCGGTGCCCGGAGGGCCCACGAGCAGGGCACCGCGTGGTATCTTCGCTCCAAGTTCTGTGTAGCGCTGAGGATTCTTAAGAAATTCCACTATTTCCTCGATTTCCACTTTGGCTTCGGCAAGACCGGCGACATCCTTGAATGTGACATCTGTACTGTTTTCCTTGTCAAAGATACGGGCTTTCGATTTCCCCACGCTGAAGATACCGGCACCTCCGCCGGGTCCGCCACTCATTTTACGTGAAATGTAAACCATTAGGAATACAAACAGCAATATTGGGCCGAATGCCCAGAAAAGTTTCATGAAATCACTACCCTTTTCATATTTAACTGTTATTTCCGGCTTACCCTCAGCTGCAAGTTGCTCATTCCAAGCGTCAATTTTATCTTGAATCTTGTTGGCACTTGGAATGGTCGTCTTTAGACGCTTTTCAGAGTCAGGACCCTGATAGACATCATCTTTCATGCCCTGGCTTTTTTCTCCGGTTTTGTTAAGAAATCCGATAGCGGTTCCCGTCTCTGCAATGACTTCAATTTTGGTGAACTCACCAGACTTGGCAGCCACCTCGAAATCTGTCCAATCTACGCTTTTGGTCTGACTTCCATCCTGGAAATAATACAGACCAAAAAGACATGCCACAATAAGTATGTACATCCAGTACATGCTGAACACGGGACGTTTTCCCGAATTGCCATTTTTATTTGAATTTGGAAAGAAAGCCATTTCTTAAATTAAAAATTGAAGATGAAAAAAAATGTAAATTAATCGGGGATTTCTGTAGTAGGTGCGTCGCTCCAAAGCTGCTCGAGGCGATAGAATGAACGGGTGTCCGGCAGAAATACATGGAGCATTATGCTGCCATAATCCACCACAATCCATTGGCTGTTGCGGTAACCGTCATAGTTTACGGGTTTTTCACCGGCTTGCTTTTGCACTTCCTCTCTTACATTGTCTGCTATAGCACTGACTTGAGTTGTGGAATTGCCGGTGCAAATCACAAACTGCTGAGTGGGTGCGCCATCTACGTTTGAGAGATCCATCACTTTGATAGAATGTCCTTTCTTGTCTTGAATAGCTGAAATGATTATATCTGAAATATTTGTCATCGTAAGGGGTAAATAAAAATTAGAGTGGTGTTGCCACTCGGAAGGCAACACTCACCTTAAATATAACAAATTTAAAGCCAAAAATATTTCATCACCATACCTCACCCTACAAAAAATTTCTTTACTTGCCTCCACAACAATTATAGGCAGCCATACTAATTAGCCACGATACAACCTTGCATCGTGGCCTTCAACAATTTATAGAGATTTGAGGATTATGGCATTGGCTTTGTCAACAACGGAGGTATCAAGCGAGGCTAGATAAATTTGGGTTGTTGTCTCCGAGTCATGACCCATGCCTTCGCTGATTACACTGAGGGGAATGCCTTTTGATTTAGCAGCACTTGCCCAACTATGGCGCGCCACATACATCGTAATAGGTATTTGCACCCCAACCATACCGGCAATCTTTTTCAGACTGTGATTGATGCTGTAACCCACATTGCGGTAGGTGCTTCGCTCATTGCAGCCTTTGGTCTTGATTATAGGGAGAAGATATTGTGTAGGGTTTTGGGGATATTTGTCGAGCAATGTCTGCATTTCCTGTGTCCATCCGATGGTCAGCTGCTGGCCAGTCTTTCGACGGCGATATACAATTGAGCCATTTTTCATGTTAGTCTTTTTTAGATAAGCCATGTCGATGAAGCTCATGCCGCGTAGGAAAAAACTCATAAGGAACATATCTCTTGCATATTCCAAAGAAGGAGTGAGTGATAGGTCAAGAGCTTTGATTTTTTTTATTATCGGTAATGGCAATGCCCTCTTTACAGTTTTATCTACCCCCGTATAGACATGTCGGAATGGATTCTTGTTTTCGATTATTTCATTTTCCACCGCACGATGATATACAGCACGCAGGATACGGATATAGAACGATATTGTATTAGGAGAATTTCCCTTGTTCCTGTGCCATGCCTCGTATGCTTCCATTATCTCGGATGTAAGACAATCAAGCATCAAATCTTCATCCTTGCGGAATTTTTTGAAACTATTGAGAGCTGCGGTATATGTCTCTGATGTGCGGGTCTTTCCATTCTGCTTAAATTTGATGACCAAAGACTCCATGAAATTGAACATGGAATATTCCTTCTCATAGCGCTTGAATTCATCTATCACATCGTCAGAAGTATATACGAGTCCCTGGCTATCGAGTTTTTTATCTATTTTGGTAATACGCTCCACATCCCAGCGAATACGTTCTCGTATTGAGAGAATATACGATTGCCTATCACTTCCAGGCCTGGAGGTTAACATCGAACGAGATTCGTCCCACTCGCTGGTAAATACATGATAGACAGTGTTGAGTTGACGCACTTTTCTTTCGTGGATGATCTGATAGTAGATAACTCCCTCTCTGTCTTCGATAGATGAAGGGCGGAATTTCACTTTTATTGAAGTCATAATGTTACTATTTTTACCACAAAAATAGCAACTGCAAATCAGACTCACCCCTTACAAATGCCTATTTATTATAGTACACGCACAAAGTAATTGTGCATTTTGAATGCCGAAGCAAATTCCGC
>JAMPAV010000081.1 GCA_023667055.1 Muribaculum sp.
CTGGGTTATCTGATAAACTTTGGCGCAAACGTATTCAAGACCGGCAAGATTTCGGCCCCCTTTCCATACGACAAGGGAATTTACAGGATAGTGAATGGCATTGAATAGCACATAAACGGAACGTCTGATATTGGCAATGCTTTCCGAAGCAGATTCCGTAGCCATCGGCTACCATCCGGAATTTTGCTGGGCAAAATTGATCTGCATTGCCTTGTCGTGTCGAACCCGAAAGCAAATGATTGATTTTTAATAAAAAAATCCGCAACTATCCGCGCATTAACCGGCCTTCGCCGGATCTGCGTTGGAGTCAAATCATTCCTATCCAACCCCATTTGATGGCATAAATCTTCGAGGGTGACGCAACGACGAAGGAAGCTCTTTGGCTTGCTCCACCATACGCTCTTCTTCAATTTTGTAGCTCTTGGTGGTTCAAATTAAAGGGTTATTATATTGTGAGATTACAACGCTCTGTCGCTTTAATAAGTTTATTCAGCTTTCACAAGCTCAAACTGAGGTTTATAGGTTGTTTGAGAAAGTTAAACAGGGAAGATACGAGGAGACTTGACGGGAACTAAAGAACTAAAAAATTGGTATAAGTTTTTCAATATTGGAAAAAAATTACTATCTTTGCTATCTCAATCAGATAATACATATAGCATGAAGAACTTAAAGATGTATATCGACGGTAAATTCGTCGAAAGCAAATCGGGTAAATGGATTGATGTCATCAATCCATCTACAGAAGAAGTAATTGCCCGCCAGCCGGAGGGCACTAAAGATGATGTGGAGGAAGCGCTCGACGCTGCCCGGAGAGCCCAGAAGGAATGGGAGAAAACCCCGGCTATCCAGCGTGCCGCGTATCTTGTCAAAATGGCAGAAGGTATCCGCGGTCGCCGCGATGAATTCATCGAGATCATAATGCGCGAACAAGGCAAGACCCGCTCTTGGGCCACTATAGAGGTGGATGCCACAATAAGCTATTTCGACTATATGGCCTCTTTCGCACGCCACATTGAAGGGGAGATCATTCCAAGCGACAATCCGGGAGAGACCATCTTCCTTTCGAAAAAACCTATTGGAGTCGTTGCCGGAATTCTTCCATGGAATTTCCCCTTCTTCCTCATAGCCCGCAAGGCCGGCGCCGCTCTGATCGCCGGATGCTCAATAGTGGTCAAACCTTCTCAACTGACCCCTGAAAACTGCTGCGTGTTTGCTGAGGTAGTTGACAAAACCGGTCTCCCGGCAGGTCTCTTCAATGTAGTGACAGGCAAAGGCAGCGTAGTGGGCCACGAGCTCGCTGCAAGCCCGAAGATCGACATCGTAAGCGTGACAGGCTCTGTGGGCGCCGGCGAAAGCATCATGAAAGATGCTGCCACCAACATCACCAAAGTCTCGCTTGAACTCGGAGGCAAAGCCCCCGTCATCGTCTTCCCGGATGCCGACCTTGACCTTGCTGCCCAGGCTATACTCGACAGCCGCATCGGCAACAACGGCCAGATCTGCAACAATGCCGAACGTCTCTACGTGCATAAGGATGTCAAGGACGCTCTGACAAAGAAACTGGTGGAGAAATTCGCTGCCGTGAAAGTTGGCGACCCCTTCTCGGCCGACGACATCGATATGGGACCTTTGGTGGAAAAACGTGCCCTCGAAAGCGTCGAGGCTAAGGTGGAGAAGGCTGTCAAGCAGGGTGCCAAGGTGCTTTGCGGCGGACACCGTGTCGGAGAAAAAGGTTATTTCTATGCTGCCACTCTTCTCGACGACTGCCGCCAGGATATGGACATTGCTCATGAGGAAACATTCGGCCCCGTACTCCCAATCATTGTCTGGGACAATCTCGACCAGGTGATTGCATGGGCTAATGACTGCGAATACGGCCTTGCCTCATCTGTCTTCACCAACGACATCAACAATGCCACCCGCTGTGTGCGCGAACTCGAATTCGGCGAGACTTACATCAACCGTTTCCATTTCGAAGCAATACAGGGCTTCCATGCCGGAGTGAAGAAGAGCGGCATCGGAGGTGCCGATGGCAAACATGGCGTGGAGGAATATCTGCGCACTCACGTCACTTATTTACAGACACATTAATGAAAATCGGTCTTTTTATTCCTTGTTATGTAGATGCTCTGTACCCTGAGGTTGGAGTATCTACATATAAATTACTCAGAAGCCTGGGTCTGGATGTATATTATCCCGAAAAACAGACTTGCTGCGGGCAACCGATGGGCAACGCCGGGTTCCAAAACAAAGCGGACAACCTCGTGGATAGATTCGACAATCTCTTTCGGGGATTCGACTATGTGGTGGCTCCTTCTGCAAGCTGCACTGCATACGTGAGGCTGTTTCATCCGGAAATAGCCGGACATGAATGTGAGGCGGCCTCAAAGACCGTTGATCTCGTGGAGTTCCTTCACGATATTCTGAAAGTGAAGTCCCTCCCGGCCAGATTCCCCCACAAGGTAAGCCTACACAATAGCTGCCATGGTGTGCGTGAACTTGGACTCTCATCGCCTTCAGAACGCAATATCCCTCAGTTCAACAAAATCAAGGATCTCCTGAATATGGTGGAGGGAATCACGGTGGTCGAGCCGGAACGCCCCGACGAATGCTGCGGTTTTGGTGGCATGTTCTCCATCGAGGAGAAAGGTGTCTCCACGAAAATGGGACTCGACAAGCTCCACAGGCATATTGCCACAGGCGCTGAATTCATCACAGGCCCCGACTCCTCATGCCTGATGCACCTGCAGGGCATAGCTGCCAAGCAGCATCTGCCCATCAAATTCATCCATGTCGCACAAATATTATCCTACGGTCTATGAGTACAATACATGCCAAGAGAGCAAATGAATACGTGAAAGACACCGCGAAAGTAGATCGCCACGATGCCACCTTTTGGTCTGTGCGCGTGAAACGCGACGACAGGGCTCATGAGGTCCCGGAATGGGAGAATCTGCGCGAAACGGCAAGCATGATCAAAAAGCACACCATCACCCATCTTGCCGATTATCTCGAGAAATTCGCGGCAAATGCCCAACGCAATGGAGTGAAAGTGCACTGGGCGAAGGATGCCGACGAATACAACGCCATCGTTTTGCAGATTCTGCGCGATCATGATGTGAAGAAGGTGGTGAAGAGCAAATCGATGCTCACTGAGGAATGCGGTCTCAACGACAGCCTGACGCGCCACGGCATCGACGTTGTGGAGACCGACCTGGGCGAACGCATTCTCCAGCTGATGGGAGTTCCTCCCAGTCATATTGTGATGCCGGCCATCCATATCACACGCGAACAGGTGGCCGAATGTTTCCGAAAGAATGGAATCATTCAGAAAAACGGACAACAGGCGGCCAAGAGCATGAATGGCGACCTTAAGAAACTTGAGGCGGAATCTGACCCGACTTTCCTCACCCGCTGCGCCCGCTATCATCTGCGCGACAATTTCATGACAGCCGACTGCGGAATGACCGGTGCCAATTTCGGAATAGCCGAAACGGGGGAGGTAGTGGTTTGCACCAACGAAGGAAATGCCGATATGTCAACATCCATTCCTCCGCTCCATATCGTCTCGATGGGTATCGAGAAACTGATTCCCGACTATCAGTCGATGGCTGTATTCCAGCGTCTGCTGGCCCGCAACGGGACAGGCCAGGCAACTACTGTATATACCTCACACTTCCGCCGTCCACGCCCGGGATGCGAAATGCACATCATTCTCGTTGACAATGGCCGAAGCGACATCCTGGGCAATGAAGACCATTGGCAGACTCTGAAATGTATGCGTTGCGGCGCCTGCATGAACACCTGTCCCGTCTATCGCCGATCGGGAGGTTACTCCTACACTTATTTTATCCCGGGCCCAATTGGCATAAATCTCGGAATGCTAAAAGACAGCGATGTGAATTTCAACAACTGCTCGGCTTGTTCGCTCTGCTGTTCCTGCGACAATGTGTGTCCGGTGAAGGTGGATCTTTCCACGCAGATCTACAAGTGGCGCCAGCAGCTCGACAGCATGCACCATGCCGACCCGATGAAGAAAGCTATGTCGCAGGGCATGAAGGTGATGTTCGACAATCCCGGCCTATATGCCACAGCCTTGAAGGTGGCACCAGTAGCCAACTGTCTTCCCGAATGGTTGACCGGCATGGCAATGGAACCATGGCACTACGGCCACACCATGCCCAAGTTCGCAAGGAAATCGTTTCATCAGCTTTGGAAAGAAGGGAAGGTGTCCTCTGGTGAAGACAAGCCACAGACATATTAAACTTATAAACTCATAAACCTATAAACTTTTAATTTTCGTTTTGCGAAAATTATAGTACACGCACAAAGTAATTGTGCATTTTGAATGCCGAAGCAAATTCC
>JAMPAV010000082.1 GCA_023667055.1 Muribaculum sp.
ACTTTTAAACTATTAAACTTCTAAACTTTAAGTGAGCTTGCGAAACTTAAATTATGTAATTAAAAAAACGAGTCGAACTTCAAGTTCGACTCGTTTTTTTAGATAGGTTCGTTCACCTGTTGGTCTCGGCAATCCATCCGGCAAGGCCGGCGTTGAAACTGTCGGCCGACAGCAAGGTCTCAACCGGCAAGTGCATACGATAACGCCAATAATGCTGGGATTCAGCCGGAATGTTTATCAGCTCATCATGCGGATTGTCACGCCGAAGTTGCGCATTGGTGCTTAGCCAGTCCTGTAGAGGGAGAATACAAAGCATCGATGGCGACTTCAGGTGCAGGTCGATAATCTTGCTGCATATCCAAGGCTCTGCATAAAATGGTGCCTGTCCATGCTCGCCCAAAACATAGTTGAAGAATCTTTGGGTGGCAGCTGGATCTTCCTCCCACCATGCGCGGATGCCGTTCATGTCATGGGTGGATGTGGTGCAGACGCTATAGTAGGGATAACTGTATGTATTGCCAAACTCAGTCTTGGGATCCTTCGGCATACGCTGAATCTCGAGCGAAAGAATCTGCAGACGGTGCATCACCTCCGGAACGCAGTCGGGAATCATGCCAAGATCCTCGGCGCATGTCAGCATACCGGTGGAGTCAATAAGAGGAGGTAGTTTCCACATTGCCTTCCCATACCAGAAGTCGTTCATGCGGTGATAGAAGAAATCATTGTAAAGCCGATTGAAGCACCAACGCTCATAGTCGGTTAGCTGGCGGAATTGATACGTGAATTGAGCCGAAATCCTGGGATGATAGTGGCCTTTCTGATATGGATCCTCAATGAAGAGAACATCATCAAGCACATTCATCAGGGTGTTCTTCATTAGAGTGTTGTGCTCATCGGGGTTCAATCGCGAGAAATGTTCCTCAATCTTACGTTGCGTGTCAACGTAGCCCTTGAGTTTATACACCCCGTCTCCCGAAGATTCGAAATACTCTCTTTTTGCTTCTTCGGCATTGTTGCCAAAGAAGTCGGAAATCATCCATTCCGTGATGTGGGGATTTGCCTGGACTTCCGGATGAATCCAGAAGTCATAGTTCTTGCGCAATTCTTCCGGTGAGTAGGGGAGGGCGGGATTGAAATATCCGAGAAGCCCGTGCACTGCATCCATCGGAATCTGCCATATACGGAAGAAACCAAGTATGTGGTCTATGCGATAAGCATCGAAATATTCCGCCATCTTGCGGAAACGGTTTTTCCACCACGCAAAACCATCCTTGGCCATCTCATCCCAGTTGTAGGTAGGGAACCCCCAGTTTTGACCAAGTACTGAGAAATCATCCGGTGGAGCTCCCGCCTGGCTGTCCATGTTGAACAATTGCGGGTCTTTCCATGCATCCACGCTCTGGCGGCCTATACCGATTGGTATATCGCCTTTCAGTACTATGCCATGCTGGTGAGCATAGTCGCGCACCTCACGCAGCTGGCGGTCGAGATGATACTGCACGAAATAGTAGTATCCGAATTCATGCTCATGTTGCTTTATGAAATTTTCCACGGCATCTTCGCGATATACTGCATATTCTCCCCATTGCGAGTTGTCGGCTGTGTGGAAATAGTCGCGTAGCACTGACCAGGCTGCATAGCTGCGGAGCCAGTACTCGTTGTTTTCAACAAATTTCTTGTAAGAAGCTGAATCTCGTGTCGATTCTGCCTGTTCGTTGTATATTTCGTGAAGATAACTGTTCTTCAAATTGTTGACTCTTTCGTAATCTACCTGCGGAAGTTCATTGAGCCGATCCATCTCATCGCGGTAAGCGCGTCGGCGGTCCTTGTCCTTGAGATGTCCTACTGCCTGAAGACGAAGATACATCGGGTGAAGGGCAAAAGTGGAATTGGCACTGTAAGGATAGGAGTCGGTCCATGTTCCGGTCTTTGAAGTGTCGTTTACTGGAAGAACCTGGAGGATTTTCTGACCGGTCTGCACACACCAGTCCACCATTTTCTTGATATCATAAAAATCCCCCACGCCCTCATCCTCATTCGTGCGGAGAGAGAACACCGGTATTGCTGTGCCGGCTCCTTTCCACGATTTACGGGGATTCTCAAATCGAATTCCATCAAAAATAAGGATTCCATTCTTTCGGGCCGGGAAGAAATCAAGCCTTCGGTTGTTGCGGGCTTCCCAATCTTTCACTTCCCGTGTGCGTTTGTCGAGAATCACAAATTTAAACTCAAGTGGCAGCGTGATATCCTTCATGTCGAGTGCCACCTCCCAAAGCGGATAGTGGGCATCATTGAAAAGCAGCGCTTTTGTTGGGTCCCAATCGCCCAAACTCCGGCACCCGCCACTCACTGCGAGCACTTCGTCGGGCATGACCATCGGTGCCAATACACGCAACAATGTTGTGTCGGCTTTTTCCTTGACAGGCTGGTCGCGATGAGTGCGATTGAGCATTCCTTCTACAAATGCAGAGGAATAATAGGGCTTATCTGAGGGCACATCCTGCCAGTAGGCGTGAATGTCGTAGAATTCGATTCCTTCCCCCGCCTCAAACTTGTGGGGACCGCCCCATTCTTCACGCCAAGGCTTTCCTTCTGCCTTTACAATGAAATTGTATTCAAAACTTTCTGTTTCGGGTGGAATGTCGAATGAGATGGACCAGATATCCGGGGCTGTCATGTCCAGGATCGGAGCCTGATTTTTGTCGCCGGCTCCAAGTTGGGGAATTGAACCGGTTATAAATACCGATTCCCCCCATTCTGTATGGTAGCCGAGATGAATTTTTACTTTCATATATTGTAGTTTTTAAGGTTATCCGCAACGCGAACTGCCACAACTTGTGCAGATGAGGCATCCTTCTTGATAAACAAGCGACTCGGCTCCACAGTTCGGACATTTGCCCGAACTTGCAGTCCCATTGGGTATATATTTTTTCAAGGCTCGCTCCACTCCGTTTTTCCAAGTGTTGATGTTGTCGGAATCGAGTTCAAGTCCCTGTACAAGTTTGATGACCTGGTCGATGGGCATACCGTAGCGCAAAACTCCGGAGATAAGTTTGGCATAGTTCCAAAACTCCGGCTTGAATTTCTCACTCAGCCCTTCTATCGTGGTCTTGTAGCCGCGTTTGTTGATAAACTGGAAGTCGTAGCGTTTCACTCCGTCAGGCAGGTATTCCTTGATGATTTTGCCGTGGGTGACGCTTTTCGGACAGAATATGCCGTCTTCATCATCGGCAAGACCGGTGAAAATCTCGTATGGCTTCCCATCTACAAGTCCGACGAAGGCTATCCATTTCTCCTTGTTGTTCTGGAAGCGCACCACATCGGCATCCAGTTCTTTCGGACGCTTTGCCACATGGTCGGGGGTATGTATCAGTTCCGGTTTGGGTTCCTTTTTCTTGACTGCCTCCAAGACATTGTTGCGCGATCCGTCGCGATACACAGTGCATCCCTTGCATCCGGCTTTCCATGCCTGCATGTAGAGGTTGCCTACCATTTCCTCGGATATATCGTTGGGAAGGTTGATGGTCACTGAGATTGAGTGGTCCACCCATTTCTGCACTGCTCCCTGCATCCTGACTTTTTCCATCCAGTCGATGTCGTTGGCTGTGGCTTTGTAATAAGGTGACTTCTTCACGAGTTCGTCAAGTTCTTCCTGACTCATGTTTTTCTTGGGCTCAATGCCTTGGCTCTTCATCCAGTCGATAAACTTCGGATGATACACAATGAATTCCTCGAAAGCGTCTCCCACCTCATCCACGAAATCTACTGTGACATTCTCATCGCCGGGCACAATCTTGCGGCGGCGTTTATATACCGGCAGGAACACCGGTTCTATGCCGGATGTGGTGCGTGTCATGAGGCTTGTGGTGCCGGTCGGGGCGATGGTGAGGCAGCTGATAACTCAATCAGTGGAAAACGGATAGAAATGGATATAAATAAATGATAG
>JAMPAV010000083.1 GCA_023667055.1 Muribaculum sp.
GTCGCTTGAAAGCAAAGTCGGTCATCAGGTTCATGAAAATTCGTTTCTTTTCCATGGCTTTTCTAATTTTTTGCTAAATTAGTCAAAATAAATGAAAGAACAAAATTTAATTTTTCTATGATAGAGAATTCTTATGGATTTATCATGAACGTCAAGAAAATGTGTGCAAATGAAACCACCTATAAAAATAGAAGGAGAGTGAGGGTTTGGCGATCCTTCACTCTCTTTCGTGAGATTTCTCAATTTTGCGTAGGCATAGCTCAGTGCGTTCCGCGCTGTGAGCTACTTCTTCTTGTTTTTTTCCATGAGGTGGCGGACGACATCCTCGAACTGTGCGTCAATGCCGTTCTCAATCTCCGCAACCGGTATCAGGTAATGGTTTCTATTCTTTTTAGGATCTATGCTCCATTGATCAAGAACTATATGTGAGTCGAGCGCAGTAATAGTCAGTGTATGCTTGCCGGGTGAGAGTGCCGGCAACTCATGAGTACGCAGAGCTTGTCCTCTCAACACGTTTTGTTTCCAGCGTTCTGAACGGAACGGCTCCTTCAGGTCAAACTCCACCGACTCCAAGCCATCCACACTGACCCTGTATCTCACTCGACCATTGTCGTTTGGTTGGGTCGGAATCATGGCTGTTGTCACTACTGGATTCTTCATCTCTTCAGTCACTTCAAACTCGTAGGACACAGAGCTGCCTTTATCAAGCTCCACGCTCCGGCTGCCATGTCCGAGCATGTCGATTACGCGCACACCTCCATTCGACGCGGCAAAGCCGTCGGCATTTCCGGCTATCACTCCATCAGCATTGAGCGCGTGTCGAGCAGTGGATTCTGATTTGTTCAAATATTCCACAGCCTCCATATCGGTGAGCGATGTCGGCACGAGTGGGGCTGCTCCGTCGGGCAAATCTCGTGGACGCATATTCATGGAGTGTTTCCATTTGCCTCCGCTCATCTCATTATTATATTTATCAGTCAACTTTCTGATATTCTGGTAAGCATTTTGGCTCTTTGCCACGGAGGTGTAAATCTTCTCATTGTTTACAAACATGTCCCCCTTGGTACTTCCATTGGCATAAGAACGCGCCCTCTGAGCCTCCAGCATCTTCACGGCATTGTTGGCGGCACATGCCACCGGATATTCTATGGCCGCGAAATAAGCATCTGCTAATTCTGGAGACACTTCCTTCCCTATATTTGCCACATTCTCAGATATCTCGACAAATTCTTCCATAAAGCGATCGGCCTCGCCGCCAAACTCTGTGAAGCTAAACTCGGTATTGACCACCGGACTCAGTCCACGATTGTAATATTTCTTGTCGACCTCAACCTGATTCCATCCCATGAACTCCGGACGGCGTTTGCCACACAGCTCATAGAACTTTCTCATCTGCGGATATAATTTTTCTCCAACAGTCTCTCCTAAATTGGTTTTCAACCAGCTTCTCAAATGCTCGCCAACCTTATCTGACCGGACACTGTTAATGTCCCATGCCATGTCAAGGAAGAGTTCAATATCGTAGGCGGCAACCTTTGGGTCATGGACGTTGGCAATCCACAATTTACGAACGTTATGGTCGTAGGCATTCCGCATCTCATTGTAAATCAGCCCGGGTTGTGTCGTGGTAAGCCACAAGTAATCGTGAGGTCGTCCCCAATAGCTCAGATGATAATATATGCCTCCACCTCCTGTGCGTTTCTGTTCATCCTCATTGGACAATCGGGTGATGTAGCCGTAATTGTCGTCACACCACATCAGAGTGACATATTCAGGCACCTCAAGACCCATTTCATACAACTCAAGCACCTCCTTATAAGGCACAAACACCTGCATCTGTTTTGAAGGATCCCCTATATGGTCGCGGATAATAGTCTGTTGGTCATTAATCACTTGCTGGAGAGCATTGAATTTCTCTTCATTTGTCTTCACACCCTCCATGGAGCCATCATGGATGCCACGCATACCGATGGTGAACATATTGCCGCCACTTGAGTTCTTGACCTCGTCAAGCCGTTCAATCCAGTAATCTTGTACAGCCTGTTTATTGGTTATATAGTTGAAGGCCCCCCTTTCCGACACATCCCATTCATCCACATTATTGCGCAGTAGCGGTTCGCAGTGAGAGGTACCCACAGCAATTCCGCAACTGTCTGCCACAAGTTTGTTTTGCGGATCTTTGAAAAATGCTGTTGTCCCCGTATGCATTGCAGGCCATATTGCATTGGCCCGCAGACGCATCATCAATTTGAATATCTCTTTGTTTGTTTTCGGTCCTATTGTTCCGAATTCATTAGGCTCGTAATTGCCATAGCTCCACGGGCGAAGACTCCAGTCCTCATCGTTGAGGAAAATTCCGCGAAACTCCACCGATGCACCTTGGGTTTCGTTGTACTCGTCTGGCAATTCGAGTGTCTCTTTCCTTTGAGGTTTGACATCGCCCCACCATATCCATGGACTCACCCCCGCCTCTCGTGAAAGCTCGAGCAGTCCGTAGGCCGCCCCTCGTCCGTTAGTGCCAGTCACGTAAATCCTGCCATCGGCCACTGTTATGTTGAAGCCATCGGTCAGAGTGTCGAGTTGGCTTATGGGTACGCCGATACGTTCAAGTGATTTTCGGATGGTTTTGGATGCCTTGTTTAATTGAGCAACCCTGATAATTGATTTGTCACTCTTGGAGATTGTGGCAGCTTGTCCGGTGACTTCCTTCATATCGGAGGCAAACATCTCCATGGCAGTCTCCACCACAAGGTCTTTTTTAGTGTCAAAGCCCACACTTACAGGCTTGGTGCCATCATACCACTTGATGTTGTCAGCATTCGAAAATCCGGGTGATAATATTATGCAACCTGCGGCAAAAATGCCGCATAGATAATTCCTTTTCATTTCATGATATCAATTAATTTGTAGATATGGAAGACCTTGACAGCGCATGTAAGCTCCTGTCTTCACACAAAGACTGACGCCTCTCTTTTACGAAAGGGGGCAGGTCTTTTACGAAGGAGGTCAGTTGAGGTCGATGACGGTTATGCCGGCGCCACCAAAGCGGACGTCTTCATCGTGGAAGTCGGCTACGTTGGGGTTGGCCTTGAGCTGTTGACGGATAAGGGTCTTGAGGATACCGTGGCCGGTGCCGTGGAGAATGCGCAGCCGGTTGGCGTTGAACTGCACGGCGTCATCGAGGAAGTAGGTGACGGCCTGCAAAGCCTCGTCAGCCCTCATTCCCCTCACGTCTATCTCGTTCTTGAAGTTGAGCTGACGCTCGCGGCTCTCATTGCTTGTGGAAGAGGATACGGTCAGGACAGAGGCGGCGGCAGTCTGCTTTGGCTTCTGTGCAGCCTTCAGTTTATTAAGCTCCACAATTGTGCGCAACGCGCCGAAAGCTACCTCGGCTTTCTTCCCGGTGATGCTCAATATCTTCCCTACCACTCCCCCGTCAGACATACGCACATAGTCGCCGACGTCGAGAGTCTTGCGAGCCTCCTGCGGGGCAGCCTTTTTCTCCTTCTTGTCAGCATCAGTCTTGCGGCTCTTATGCTTCAG
>JAMPAV010000084.1 GCA_023667055.1 Muribaculum sp.
CAATAAAATCCATTTCAAAAGCAACGGTTTGCGATGACTTGCGTCACCCTGAAACAACTACATAAAAGACCGTGCCGGAAGGCACGGTCGAGGTGTAAAGATATACGTGTAAATTCATAGTACCTGTTCGGAACCGCGAATCCCTTCGAAGTCCCGGACCACCATTTGAATCAATAAATGTCTTTATTGGTAACCGCGTCCGGTTTCACCCGGACACGGTTTGGATATTATCTGCCTTTTTTACAGATTATTGTTCGCCTTCTGTCTGAGTGTTTTCATCAGTTGAAGTCGAAATTTTTTGCCATGTAGCTGTATAAGTGATTACTTTATTGGTAGCCATACTTGCATCAACAGTGCTTTTTATTGCAGGATACCAACCCTTGAATTCATATCCTTCTCGTGTAAGATCCTTGGTATATTCGGGCGTTAGATCTCCTTCGTATAAGTCCTCATGACCTTGGTCAGCGAAAACTGTTTCTCCTTCAACACCATCAGTATATACAACTGTATAACCATATTCGCCCCATATTGCATAATAATCGAAAATGTTATTGGCATCCTTTGTAAGATTCAGCCAGGTATATGAGCCTGATGGAAAATCTACTCCTTCATAGTTAGCATATTTACTTTTAGCCCATCCTCTGAACTTATAATTAGCTCTCTTAAGGTCATACTTTTCGTCGAATACAAAGTAATATTTAAAGTCGGGCAAACTTGTTGAAAAGTAAACAGAATTGAAATTATCTTCACTGTCGTCACCATAATTATAATGAAGTCTTATTACACCATTAGCTGATATGGATTCCTCAACATTGTCATAATCAGCCGACTGAAAATCGTCAGTGGTGCATGTAACGGAAACATTTTCCAAAGTCGGTTTTGGGTTATTCGGAATTTCCGGATTCGGATCTTCATCACCCGGGGGTGTAGCCTGAGGATCATAGAATCCGGCCTGACCATATCCGAAATTAACAGTATATACATAACGTACCCCTGGTTTCCAATCAATTGCCAATGGAACATAGATATATCCTCTGTGAATTGTGGATGCATCATTTGCGTTGGAAGCCGAATTGAGTATTGTACAGTAAAGGCCAATGTATGTTCCAGTGTCACCTGATTTTGTTGGATCCCATGCATCATTTTGCTGGGGAAGCAAAGTCATAACATTGCTCCATCCTTCACTACTTGAGTTCGGATGATTCGGAGCTTTTGAAATGTCAGTACCTGATGAACTTATGGATAGATTTTCTTTAAGACTTATAGTATAATAATTGAGTTCTCCGGATGTAGTGTTCGACAAATTACTCCATGATCCAACAGTATTTTCCTCAAAATCATCAACCCCATTTGATTCATGATCAGTAAAATTGCCGGTTGTGCTTGATCCGGAAGGATAAGTAAATGTACCCTTGTTTTTAAGGTTGCCTATCGTCACAGCCTTAACGGCAACGCTTATATTTGGATTAGTCACTTTTGCGCGGAACACCACCTGTGACAATGCATGACGGAAGTTCAAATTAACATTACCTCCTTCGGCAGGACGAGTCTTACCATATTCTTTGGCGTATATAAGATCAAGTTGGTCTTCGACATTATCATTTATTGTGTAGTCAACAAACTGTGGATTTTCGAGATCCTTATTGAATGTTCCATTGTCATTATGAAATGCGAGGAAGTCAAGTCCATCGTTGTTAGGCCAATATCGTACACCTCCCGAAAGATTGTAACTTGATTTACCATTCTCTCTGATTGCAACCTCGTTTGTAATGTAAGATTTTTTATCATCAGAAGTTCTTGCATATATATTGAACTGACCGGGGAGGTTGTTGTTGCAGTATGAATCTACCGTACGGGTCAGGTTCTCTGTTGAGGCGCGGAAAGAGATCTCGTCGCCTCGTTGCTCCTGCGATGTCATAACCTCATCGGAGCAAGCGCTCAACAAGGCTGTTGACAATGCAGCAGTCATAAATAATTTGGCTTGTTTCATTGCGAAAAAAATTAGATGTTATTAATGTATTTATGTAAGTTTTTGTATATTACGTTATATGTCTATGTCAATGTTATTCTCAAACCATTCGTCGGCCGAAGCTTCCTGCCCGGAATTGTCACCCGAACCAGGTTGGTCGTCATCCGGAATTTTCAGTCTGTCGATTATGATGTGCACTCGCCGTCGGTTGGGTGCATCATCCACTTGCCGGGTGACATTAAAGGCATTCCCCTCTCTTCCTATAAGATACTTCTTGCCACTCTTCATCCAGACGTACAGCAGCATCCTGTGTTCCTTAAGGTTTGAATCGTGGTGACCGAAGGTGAGGAATTCACCGGTGATGCAGGACCCCTGCAAATCCATGTGGCCCTCAAAAGGTAGGGTGACAGGCGTAGTATGCAAGGCTTCGTCAGAAAGTTGCACTGAGGGACTCATCCCGGTAAGCGCACCTGAAAGCTGTTCCACTCTGTCAAGTCCATCCACATTGCGCACCTCGTAGGAGTAATGACACAATATGTCGTGTGGATACAAAACTATAAGTTGCTCGGTGGTCTCAACCTTCTGGCCAAAATCTTCCATCCCCTCTTCCCATGGCTGGCATATATAACTTATGCCGTCTTCCGTGATGCTGACGTCAATTGCCGAACATGTCCATATATCATCGGGACACACCACTACATCCTCGTCACCCACCGGCTCCGGGGTCTGTGGTCCGGTTACCGGCTCAAGCACATGTCCATACCGTGTATAAGCCAGATGCTCGTCGAAATAATTGTGCCGGTCAAACAGTGTCAGTTCAGTGTCATTGTTGTACGACAATATCCTATAGTTGCCGGTGGGAAGCGACACGTATCCGCCCTCCGTATTATTGAAATTATAGACAATTGGGGTGCCGGAATCCTCATTATAGAAATATACAGTCATTCCTCTCGGGGAGGCATCAGGAGCATAACGCCAGTCATATTGAACCCTTATTGTAATAGCATGAGTGTGGTGCATACAGAGCTCCTTGTGCTCGCATGATGTAAGGATGAATGGCAGTGCGAGAAGCACCGGGAGGAATGACCGGAGAATTTTCCGGAGACTCAACTGTGCATTGCCCAATGTGCGTCGTGCATTCATATCTCACCTCCTTTCTTGCGGTTGACGTTGTCGCGCCCGATCAGCCACACAAAAGCCACCTCCAGCTTGGTGGGTCCGAAGTATTTCCTCCGGTGGGTGGACTGCCAGACGTAGTGGTCATCCA
>JAMPAV010000085.1 GCA_023667055.1 Muribaculum sp.
CATACACCTTTTTCATTCCCTTTGGCGAAAGCCGTTCATGTCCGTTTCATATAATATATTAGGGAATGCTATATGTGTCCGATCAAATAAAGTAATGCTAATGCATACTCATTCCCGAACTTCTTGTCATCTTCGGTTTCTGGTCGAGAGCCTCCTGAAAGCGTTCTCCCAGTTGCATCTGTTGGTATTCCCATCTGTTTTCATCTGTTTTCACCACACCGAGATATTCCGGATGCAGTATGTCATATTCCATCTTCTTGTTGTATTCCCACTCTGCAAGATCACCATGAAGAGTACGGAAGAAATTCGGATTCTTCAAGTCTATGTCCATCACGACTTTCTCACCACCAACTTCAAGTTCTACGGGCTTGCCATTTTTCAACTGGTTCTTTTGGTCAACTCCAAGTTCGATGTCTTGAAACTTTTCTATCTCGGCAAATTTTTTCTCTATAGCCATGTTTTGGTCGGAAACCTTGATGACAGAGTTGGTTTCCGGATCGCGTTGGATATACTGTCCGTCGATATGCAGCACCTTACCATTCTTCAGTTCTTCAAACTGACTTTGGGGAAGATTCATGTCATTGGCAAATTCTTTGCAAACCGGATACACTTTAAGTTCGGACTTGCCATATTCGTCATTCTGTATTTGCAATTTCATTGGCATTTCCACAATATATCCCTTGTCATTGTGAGTCTGAACAACAATGATGCCAGTAGGTACACCCAGTTTAAGCTGGGTCTTGAAATGATCCGGCAACTGATTCAGCAACTCAAGTGTTATGCCGATGTTTTCGAGCTGCTCATAAGGGATGTCATATTCCTGCATAATGATTAGATTTTGTTATCAAACAAGCGTTTTATAGCGATTTGAGTGCAAAGTTAAATCAGTATTCCGAATAATAAGAGAGAAACCTCCGAAAGTGGAACAAAAGGGAAAGAAACATTCAATTTATGTCAAAAAAAGTGCTTAAAAACGTCCGGTTTTAACATTTTGACCGAATAAATATACCGTAAGAAAAAAACATCTTGACTGTTAAAACAGAACCGCCCCTGTCTCACGACAGAAACGGTCCGAGGAACATCTAATTTCAGTAATTAATAAACCAACTTATATCTTCATTCCACCTTTTTGAGCGGTAACGACCCTATTGTCTGACTTCCTTAAATTAAAAACATCGTCTGCAAGATACTTTGTAGCCAGTTGCATCTTTGTTGTTCTTTGCAGATTCAAAAGAATCTTGTCACTGTTTTCCATCACCCTTTCAGGTGTCGAACCTTTTTCGGGCAGTTCCACGCGGATATACCACTTGTCTGAGACATGGTCATGTCTCAGCAGTATGTTCTCTTCCTTTACAAGAGTGTTCATGGCTTTGGACACGTCCGAATTTGCAGGTCTGATCTGTTCTGCAATCTTCCGCTCCAATGAGGAAAGTTCCGACTTGAGTTGCCTGAGCTCTTCCTCCTTGCCCCAAGTCTTCAGCGAGATAACCTTCATCTGCTCGAGCTTTTTCTCGTCATCGGCAATACGGTCCTCATGCTGCCTGATTATGGAGGGCAGTTTCTCAAGTGCATTCAGGAAATTCATGCAGGCCAGATGAGTGTCGGCCATGGCTATGGTGCCATTGTTGTATGAATACCGGTATGCACCCTGAACATAGAATCTGTTCTGGAATCCCTCCTTGCCGTTCTCAACCACACCTGTTGACTTGACCACAACGGGAAAACCGTAAATCTCACCCACACGTTCAAGCTTGCCGCATGTGTTGGTATAGGCAGCTATACTTTGCAGTTTCTTGCCCATTTCCTTCTCATCCTGAGATTTGCAACTGTCAAGTTTCAGGGTATTCACCGGTTTTCCGTCACCATCGAGTTTGACCCGTTTCTTATATTCCTCCAGATCCAGCTTCATTTTCTCTATGGAAGACTTTGTATCCCCTATCTCACTTTCAAGCGCGTTCATGCGCGAACGGCGCTGTGTGTTGTCCCTTGCAAACGACTTTCTCTCGCTTTCAAGCGAGGCGATCCGCTTCTCCAGTCTGGCCTTGTCGAGCAAATCGGTGTTGCCCGAAAGCACGGCCATGTATTCGGCGAAGTTCATTCCGGATTTCTCGTCCATTGACCCCTCGTCGATGGTACGTGCACCCATTGCTCCCGACTTAAGCTGCGAGATGAAGGTCTGCTTGCAGTTGAGAAGATTGAACTTATAGGCATCGAGAGATTTCTCGGTGGCATATATGATGACATCCACCTTGTTGTCGGCGTGGAACTTGGCTATCTCGTTGCCGGCCCTCACACCACGGCCATTGCGCTGCTCAAGGTCGCTCGGCCTCCATGGTGTATCGACATGATGTATCGCCACACAGCGTTTCTGTGCGTTGACACCGGTGCCAAGCATGGAAGTGCTGCCAAACAGCACACGCACATCACCGGAGTTCGTGGCCTCGATGACAGCCTTCCTTGACCTCTCGGTCTTGCACTCCTGTATGAACCTTATCTCGTGAGGGGGAATGCCGTGGTCTTCGACAAGCTTTCTCTTCACCTCGCTGTAGAAATTCCACTCGCCGGGTTTGTAGGTGCCAAGGTCGCTGAAAACAAACTGGGTGCCCTTCTGCTCATTATACTTCTTATAATATCCGGCAATCTGACGTGCACAGTGGCTCGCTTTGTTCTCGGAATTGTCCTCAAAAGATGTATTAATCATCCGCATGTCGAGTGCCATTTTCCGGGCATAGTCGGTGGCAATGAGCATCTTCGCCTTTTCCTCGGTCTCAGACAGAGGCGCCCGGCCCAGGATGGTGGCATCCCCACTCTCGGCAAATCTCATCAGCTTCTCTATGAATTCCTCCTGCTGCGGTGTAGGAGGTATATTGTGAAGAATCTCGTTCTTCCTCGGACGGTCAACACCCACACTCTCGGCGGTGCGGTAGTCCGTTATCTCGTTGTAGAACTGGGCGAGTTCCGGCACCTTTATAAAGTAGCGGAACCGCTCCTTCTGGATAAGGTTGTTGGTCACACCGAATTCAAACTCGGAGGTTTTCTTCGTATATATGGCTGCCCAGGCATCGAAACACCGGATAACTCAATCAGTGGAAAACGGATAGAAATGGATATAAATAAATGATAGGATT
>JAMPAV010000008.1 GCA_023667055.1 Muribaculum sp.
CCTCGCTTGAGTTTCTCACGAGACGACCGTTGATATAGATTATTGCATCGCCACGTCCAAACACGCTGAAACTGCCGTTGCTGCCAGTCAGCATCGGCACATTTTTAAGCACATCATTAGCAGTGCCTGTAGTCGCAAGCACACTGTTTGCCACGTTGGTGACTATGGCATTACCCCTTATACGTGTAAACGGTAAATCGGCTTTTACCACAACCTCATCAAGCATCATTGAAGATGGTGTCAATGAGAGAGTATTAAAATTACCATCGGATGGTATAAGCAAAAGCAAATCCTCGTAGCCAATCATTGATATTTTGATCTTGTTGGCAGTACTATCCACATTTTCAAATAGAAAACCTCCTGCATCATCAGTGACCTTCCCGTCTATGAAAGTAGAATCTGACATAAGCACGACATTGACAAACGATGCAGGTTGATTTGTTTCGTCCACAACTGTGCCCAAAACATTCCGTGCTTGTAATGGCAGGGAAGCCAATAGGATGGATATGATAGCAAAATATCTCATAGTCTAACGTGGAAATTTTGTCAATAACATTTATTTACTTAATTGAAAACAATCTCACGAGACATTGAGTTCAGATATCCTCGCCCCAATCCTATATCGCTTCTTATAAGAATGCATTCCCTGAGACTTCATCAAGGACTCAAGGTGGAGTCGGGGCTTATACGTTCAGCAAACCTTCCGTGTCTTTCTCAATCTGCTCTTCGGATACATGATAGTTGGTAAGGTCACCGGCTATGTAGCTATCGTAGGCCGACATGTCAATGAGTCCATGACCGGAGAGATTGAATAAAATCACTGGAGCTGTTCCTTCTTCATTGGCTTTCTTTGCCTCGCGTATTGCCGCTGCTATGGCATGAGAACTTTCCGGAGCGGGAATGATACCCTCCGATTGGGCAAACAGCGTGGCTGCCGCAAACGTCTCAAGCTGTGGAATATCCATAGCCTCCATAAGTTTGTCGTGGATCAACTGACTCACAACCGCACCTGCTCCGTGATATCTGAGTCCACCGGCGTGAATATTTGCAGGAGCGAAATCATGACCAAGAGTGTACATAGGAATCATTGGTGTATATCCCGCCTCATCGCCAAAATCATATCTGAACTTGCCTCGTGTCAATTTCGGACATGATTCCGGTTCGGCCGCTATAAAACGTGTGTTTCGTTCACCGTTGAAATTATGACGCATGAATGGGAACGAGATACCTGAAAAATTGCTGCCACCACCGAAACAACCGATCACAATGTCGGGGTACTCCCCTGCCATCTCCATCTGTTTCTCAGCCTCAAGTCCAATCACAGTCTGATGCAGAGCCACATGATTTAGCACAGATCCAAGCACATACTTACAATTAGGAGTGGTCATGGCCAATTCCACTGCCTCGGAAATGGCAGTACCAAGCGACCCCTGATATGTGGGATTTTCCGTGATTATCTTCTTCCCTGCCTTTGTTGACATTGACGGAGAGGCAATGACCTCTGCACCGTATGTCTGCATAATCGATCGGCGATACGGCTTCTGGTTGTATGAAACCTTCACCATATATACCGCAAGGTTGAGTCCAAAATGTTTGGCAGCAAGCGATAGTGCCGCTCCCCACTGCCCCGCCCCGGTTTCTGTGGTAATATTGGTCACTCCCTCCTTCTTACAGAAATAAGCCTGTGGAATGGCAGAGTTCAGTTTGTGGCTACCCACCGGACTCACACTCTCATTCTTGAAATATATATGTGCCTTTGTGCCTAGAGCCTTCTCCAGCCCTCGTGCCCTTACGAGCGGAGTGGGACGATATATCTTGTACATTTCCCTGACCTCTTCAGGGATCTCGATGAAGCGATCCTTATCATTAACCTCCTGCAATGAAGCCTCCTTGGAAAAAAGTGGCATCAAGTCCTCTGCCCTGATTGGCTCCTTTGAAGCCGGATTGATCATCGGCTTCGGTTTTATAGGCATGTCGGCCACCACGTTATACCATGCTGTCGGTATATCCTTCTCCTGCAGTATGAACTTCTTTGATTCCATAAGTAAAACGTCTAATTAGATATATATATTGAATATTATTTATATATGCATATAAAAGAATATTTATGCACATATTGTTATAACAATTTATAATCTAAATTTATCATGGACTAATAGATCCCGATCGGATATTTTAAGCCTTTTTCCATATCAACTATTCTATATACTTATTTAACTATAAAAATACACTACCAGTCTCCAAAGTTATAAAAATAATTGACATGTGAAACCATTCATGGATAATTATTCTGACTAACAAAGGGGTGTATCAAATTAAGCAGTTTGGTACACCCTCTTTTTTTAAGGCTTCTTCCAGACTAACCAATGCTTTTTTTAAAATAGTTCTCGGAGTGCCAACATTCAGACGCATGAAGCATTTTCCCTCTTTGCCAAACATCTCGCCTTCATTGAGAGCAAGATGTGCTTTCTCTTTGAAAAGAGCCACAATCCGCTCGTGTGGCAGATTCAGACCCCTGCAATCAAGCCAGACAAGAAATGACGCGTCGGGCCTTACCGGAAGTATGCCCGGAAGATTTTTTTTGCAGAATTCCTCCACAAACCGTATATTGTCTTCAATGTATGCAAGCATCTCATCTCGCCACTGGTATCCCTGGCGATAACATGCTATGGTTGCAATTGGAGCAAAAATTGTCGGTTCGTCAAGTTCACACCCCTTGAGAAAATCAAAAAAATTATTGCGCAGTTCCGGATTAGGCACTATGGCATAACTTGACACCACTCCTGCTATATTGAAAGTCTTAGTTGGGGCTGCAAATGTAACAGAACAATCTCTGGCGGCCTGAGACACCTCATAAAAGGAATATGACGCTTTCCCCAAAGCATCATCTCACTGTGAATCTCATCGGAGTTTTTTTACTATATTTTCAAGGTGAATCACAGTCGGGTTGGTGACTCTCGAATAATCCGGTTCATTTGTCACCCCACAAAAGGCATCTGCCATTTGGGCATAATCGGCAAACTCGTATGCCAGACAATCATATACCGGCATTGATAGGGCACCGTATGGATCCTTCTTGGGATAAGGTGTGTGTATGGATTTTGTATTGAATTTCAGATTCATTGAGCATAAGTCTTATTTGCAATTATCGCATTGTTCTCCTTCTGTTTTCGTGCTTTCATCAGAATAAGGAGTTGCAGTGTAGCCTATTTTCTTAAGTGCCCCCACAAGTTTTTCCTCGTTTGTATTCTTAGGAGAGAATGTGATTGCGACACTCTTTTTTTCCAGATCGACCACAACATTCTTAACCCCTTTTTCGAAACGCAGATTCCCTTTGATTTTATTGACACAATTCTGGCAATGAGGTGCCGGCACTAAGGAATACTCCACCACCTGTTCCTTCTTGACATCATCTTTTGCCATTGCATCATTCGCGCCAAAGAAGATCATCACCAGAGTGACAAACAATATTGAAATTATTCTATTCATAATATTTTGATATTTACGTTACAAATCAACTCATCACAACCCTTAACCATATAACCCCATAACCTATTTTACAAGTACTTCGTAAAGTTATAACGGAAACCGACGTAAAACATTGCCCCATGCAAAGGTCCATATATCATTGTGGCATCAAAATCCCTTCCCCATGGATTAGACGCACCCACCACAGGATTCTTCTGGCGATAACCTGTAAGATTTTCACCTCCCACATATACACTCCAGTGGCGGAAATTACGTGTTATATGCGCATTTAAGGTCGGAAAAGTTTTAAATGCGTGATTCCACGATTCCCTTCCATCTGAGAGAGTATATGGGGTAGGCAGCACTCCACCTCCATTTATCGCACAAGAAACGTCAAACTGCCAGATTCCCATATTCGGAGCATAGTTGACAGTGAAAAGTGCCTTATGCTTCGACATCAAAGGTTTCTGCTGAAGTCCTCGACCATAATCCACTTTCACGTCATTCAGTCGCCATGCGGCAGTGAAGGAAAAGTCATCAAAAGGCTCCCAACTCATTTCAAACTGGAGTGAATGGCTGAAAGACTTGTTTGCCGAGCTGAATATTAATGCTTCATGTGGATTCGCATCAAGATCCACCATCAGTTGGTTTGAAAAGTCCGTGAAATAATATTCAGCTGACAGAGTCAGATTTCTATCAAAAGGCGAAAGAGTCAATGAGGCACCTCCTCCCATGTTCCATGCCGATTCTTGCTGAAGGTTTCCATCTATCTTGAATTCCCGCGAAGAAGCGAGAAGATAGGAATATTCAGCGAAAGGTCTGGGACTATGAAAGCCTCGGCCGGCAGATGCATGGACTGACACTTTATCGTTAGGGTTATACCGCAAATGCACTCGTGGTGTTACCATTGAGCCATATAGCGAACTGTGGTCATAGCGCAATCCACCCATAGCTATGAAACCATCATCCAGATTTAACGTATATTGAGCATAACCGCCCACCACGGCCTCATGCTCATGTGGATAATCAATTTCATCCCCCACATTCTGATTCAAGCGCAGTCCATAGTGAAAATTGTCATAATTGAAAGTCAACCCTGTGCTTAGTGCATGATAATCACCCCACTTTCGCTCAAACATCAGTTGGGAATAGATGCTGCGCTCAAGAATGTCGCACTTTCTCATGCCATAATCTGATTTGCCATCGTGGAAATTACCTGAAAGTATCAAAGCAATGTTTCCATCATTCTCATGGTCGAAGATATAGGCATTTTTGGTGAAAGCCTCAATCCTGTTTGTCTTTATCCCAATCTCATACAGTGGTAAGTCTTCCTGAAAATTAGCATGATGACTTTGACCGCTTTCACGTTTTTCGTTCAAAACTTTGGCTGTGGCCTGAAACACGTATTTCGTTCCGAGATAAGCAACACGCGGCATAAGGTTGATCTGTCTTATCTTGGGCATGTCGATAAATCCATCATCATCGTCATCGTGAGCCATGAATTTATGTTCGAAGTGAGCAAGTAATCCCCCACTCCATTTCTTGCCGAAATGCATGTTGCCATCCACGTTTGCCTCCAGTTTGTTTTCAGAATCATAATACATATTCACGGAAAGCGATGGATCTGCCTGGGGTTTCTTCAACTCAACATTTATCTGACCTGTCACTGACTCATAACCGTTTTTTACCGACGAAGCGCCCTTGGAAACCTGCATTGATTGAATCCAGGGTCCGGGAATATAGCTCAATCCGTAAGGAGCTGCAGCTCCCCGCATTGCCGGAATGTTTTCATTGAGCATCTGCACGTATGTTCCGGACAGTCCGAGAAGACGGATTTGGCGGGCACCGGTGGCTGCATCTGTAAAATTTACATCCACCGATGGATTTGTTGAGAAACTTTCCCCGAGGTTGCAGCAAGCGGCCCTACTAAGTTCTGCAGATGTTATCAATTCGGTATTGCCCGCACCTTTAAGTTTCCGTACTCCGGCTGGTGCTTTCACCACATACTCCTCAAGAGCATAAACTGAATCTGCCACTTCCGTTTGAGCATTCAACCGAGTGTAGGATGAGAAGGCAACGACAAATAAAACGATGCGATTAATAACTTTATTTTTTCTATGAACATTATATCGATTCATCAACTATATTAAAATAAGGACCAATCAATATCAATATAAGAATCTCTACAGAAATATCAAGAAAGAGGATTCCGACCTCGGGAATCCTCTTTTTGTAGATTATTTAAAGGTTAAGTTATCTTATAATTTTTGTCACTTTTTCACCTTGACGTTCCAAATACAATCCCTTTTCGGGTGCTTTCTTGCCAAGTGATATTCCTTGCAAATTGAAATATTCCACTTCATCTGAAACCGTGGATTCAACTTTATCAACAGCTGAGCCTGTAGGCAATGTCAATCTGAAGTCGCCATTGGGGTTGGAGTAATAATATGCATTATCCTCCCCTCCAAGATTCTCCCAATCCGGACACCAAAGCATAAATGAATTGGCGGGGAATGTTATCACCCCATCTTTCAGACTTCCACACTTGCCGGAATCTGCTATCTCCTGCTCACTCAGGCCATAATCTCTATAGTAATCAGTGTATGAAATGACAAGTAAATTGCCTGCCATCATATCAAACCCGGTGTCGAAATTGCGCAATTCCACATTCTCAGAAGTTGCATCCACAATCATGTAGTGGTTATACTCCGTCTCGTAGAAGCCGGCGAAACTATATGGGTAAGCCTCTCCAAGAGGATTCACCACACGGTAAAGTCCCGGAGTCTCCATACTCTCTTGCACCTCTACGGCATATTCAGGAGCCTCACCTAAAATCATGCTTTCAAAGAAATCATGTCTCAGCGTTCCTTCACCAAGACTCTTCCAGGAATCGGATTCATCTGAAACAGGTGTGTAATAAGCCCATGAGTAATCTACCGGCTGATCCCCATCGTAAGTAATAGCTACCACCGAATAGAATGTATTGGCCGGTGACACGGTTAGATCTATCTCTCCCGGTGCATTCAATTCCTTATATGGCTTGCTACCATTCATAATTCCATCAAGCATATACTGTTGGAGAGTGCCCGGAAAAACGCAATATCTTGTAGATGTACAACTTTCACTGAAATCAATTGATGCCTTGGCATCCGCAGAATCCATGAATTCCTCAACTGATATTACAGGCACGCAACTTCCATAGCCGTCAAGCTGGATATAAATATCAGTAAGGGAAACCATGTCACCCATCATATCGCTGTAAAAACCGCAGTATATGTAGAATTCACCTGTGGATGGTATAAAATAATTGAAAGAGTGATAGTAAGCAGCTGTCTTGTCGAGTTCCTCCTGTGTCATGCCAAAATCCTCAGGATTCATGTCGGCATACGCACTACCCAAATCGCAGAAGAGATATTCTTCACCATACTCCTCGATACCGGTAGATTGTTTGGCAATCTTCAAGGCTCGTGTTGATTCAGAATAATCGGCAATAATATCATGTCCTTCGAAAAGTCCTTTGATTAGAAATTGCTGTTGGTCAGAATCTGATACATTTGTACGATGTTGCACCGTCACATGATGATCGTGAAACAGAGCCTCTATAGCCTCGGAAAAAGCAAATGGATCGAGGAAAGAAAGTGTGCCTTCTCCGAAATCTGACCATTCCGACCATTCCTCAGACTCTATGGCACGTGTCTGCATAGGTTTCTGAGAATGGGCAACCTTGTTGGTCAGTCGTGGCGACGGACTTGGCATTGAGAAAAGCGATGCTGACTTGTTCGTTGTCAGCACATCTGCAGCCTGACATGTCACAGTCGACATCAGGCAAGCAGCCATGAAATAAGTAAATTTTTTCATAAGCATAATTGTTATTGAAATTGTCGATATAAATCACAAATGCCCCATCCTTTAAACGGATGACATAATTCATTGCGCAAAATTAGCAATAATTTTTTAATTATTCATAAAATATATCATTATTTATTAAAAATTATCTGTTTTATGTCTTTTCATACAAAAAAATAAGGGTGATGAATTTGCTCATCTCCCTTATCTTATATATGGAATATGGTTGAATTAATCAGCGGTCTGCTCGTTGAGAAGACGGATCATCTCAATTGCGCTCTTCGGGATACGTGTGCCGGGACCAAAGATTGCCGCAACACCTGCTTTATAGAGGAAATCATAGTCCTGAGCAGGTATCACACCACCGGCAGTGACAAGAATATCTTCACGACCGAGTTTCTTGAGTTCTTCGATAACCTGTGGCACAAGTGTCTTGTGTCCGGCTGCAAGAGAACTTACGCCAAGGATGTGAACGTCGTTTTCCACAGCCTGACGTGCCGCTTCCGCAGGAGTCTGGAAGAGAGGCCCCATGTCAACGTCGAAACCGCAGTCGGCATAGCCTGTTGCCACAACCTTAGCACCACGGTCGTGACCATCCTGACCCATCTTTGCAATCATGATACGAGGCTGGCGACCTTCACGTTTTGCGAAGTCTGCCACAGCCTTGCGGGCTTCCTCAAATTCGGGATCACCCTTTTCTTCGCTGGAGTACACGCCTGAAATAGTTTTGATTATTGCTTTATAACGACCTACGACTGCCTCACAAGCGTCTGAAATTTCACCAAGAGAAGCACGAAGACCGGCTGCCTTGACTGCCAGGTCGAGAAGATTGCCTTTGCTCGGATCCTTCACACATTCAGTGATGTCGGCAAGTGCCTTCTGCACTGCTTCCTCATCACGGTTCTTGCGAAGTTCCTCTAAACGGGCACATTGTTCGTTGCGAACCTCAGTATTGTCGATCTCAAGGATATCAATTGGATCCTCATGGTCAAGACGATATTTGTTGATACCGATGATAGCCTGTTTGCCGGAGTCGATACGAGCCTGTGTGCGAGCCGCGGCCTCTTCAATCTTCATCTTCGGAAGACCTGTTTCAATAGCTTTTGCCATGCCGCCGAGTTTCTCAATTTCCTGAATATGGTCCCAAGCCTTTTGGGCAATTTCATTTGTCAGTGCCTCAACATAATAGCTGCCACCCCACGGGTCAACCTGCTTGGTGACGTATGTCTCCTCCTGAATATAGATCTGTGTGTTACGTGCAATACGTGCCGAGAAGTCGGTCGGGAGTGCGATGGCCTCGTCAAGAGCGTTTGTATGTAGCGACTGAGTGTGACCGAGCACTGCGCCCATTGCCTCAACGCAAGTACGACCAACGTTGTTGAAAGGATCCTGTTCAGTAAGCGACCATCCTGATGTCTGGCTGTGCGTACGGAGTGCAAGTGATTTAGGATTCTTCGGATTAAACTGCTTCACAATCTTAGCCCAAAGCATACGCGCAGCACGCATCTTGGCAATTTCCATGAAGTAATTCATGGAGATACCCCAGAAGAAGCTCAGACGTGGTGCAAATGCGTCGATATCCATACCTGCATTGACACCGGCACGAAGATATTCAAGTCCGTCGGCAAGTGTATATGCAAGTTCGATGTCGGCTGTTGCACCGGCCTCCTGCATGTGATAGCCTGAGATTGAGATAGAATTGAACTTGGGCATATTCTTCGAGGTATATTCGAAGATATCGGCGATAATCTTCATTGAGAATGCCGGCGGATAGATATAGGTGTTGCGCACCATGAACTCCTTAAGAATGTCGTTCTGGATTGTACCTGCCATTTCGTCAAGTTTCACACCTTGTTCCAGACCTGCGTTGATGTAGAATGCAAGCACCGGAAGAACGGCACCGTTCATGGTCATTGAAACTGACATTTTGCCCAATGGAATTCCATCGAAAAGTACTTTCATGTCCTCTATGGAACAGATGGACACACCGGCCTTACCCACGTCGCCAACCACGCGCTCGTGGTCAGCGTCATAACCTCTGTGGGTAGGAAGGTCGAATGCCACTGAAAGGCCCTTCTGTCCAGAAGCAAGGTTGCGACGATAAAAAGCATTTGATTCTGCTGCTGTGGAGAAACCTGCATACTGGCGGATTGTCCATGGACGCATAGGATACATACCGCTATACGGGCCACGGAGGAACGGTGGCAAACCGGCCACATAGTCGAGATGTTCAAGACCTTCAAGATCTTCCTTTGTATATACCGGCTTCACGGGAATGAGTTCCGCAGTCAGGTATTCCTCCCCTTTCACCGCAGGAGCGGCAGTTGCGGGAGAGACAACTTTTGTGATATCTATTTCTTTAAAATTAGGTCTCATGTCGCAATCTTATTTGAGGAGTTTAGCATTGAAAGCCACGAGAGTGTCAAGCACATTGACGCGAACGTGGATAAAGTTCTCTATACCCTGAGCCTTGAGGTCGTCCATGCAAGCGGGAGCACCGGCCACTACAAATTCCGCACGGCCTGCGAGTTCCTTGAATGCTTCAGGAGCATACTCCGCATATTCGTCATCGCTTGAGCAAAGCACGACAACGTCGGCACCCTGTGCCACTGCGGCATCCACACCTTCCTTCACGCTTGCAAAACCATTATTGTCGATGATTTCATAACCTGCGCACCCGAAGAAGTTGCCTGAGAACTGAGCCCTGGCAAGACGCATTGCGAGATTGCCGATTGTGAGCATGAACACTTTAGGACGGTTGGCGGCACGTTCTGTGTCAAGACGAAGCTGTTCAAATTGGCTTGCAGCGCGATCAAAGATTAGGAAATCAACAGCACCGTCAGCAGCTTCTCCGCATCCACACTTGCAAGAGCAAGAATCCTTCTCAATCTTGTCAAGTGCCATCTCGTGCACATTTGGATATTGGTTTGTGCCAAGAAGAATTTCTTTTCTGCGAGCCACATCAAGATGACGTTTCACACCGCTTTCATTGACTTTGGCCTGAATTTCACCTTTCTTGAGCATTGAGTAGAAACCGCCATTGTCTTCAATTTCGTTGAATACCTTCCAGGCCTGAGCGGCGATAGACGAAGTAAGCGTCTCTACATAGTAGCTGCCACCTGCCGGGTCAACAACCTTGTCAAGATGAGACTCCTCGCGGAGCAGATGCTGCTGATTGCGAGCTATTCTCTCGCTGAACTCATCGGGAGTCTTATATTGAAGGTCGAACGGAAGAGTTTCGATTGAATCCACACCTGCGAGAGCCGCACTCATAGTCTCAGTCATGGAGCGGAGGAGATTCACGTGTGCGTCATAGATTGTCATGTTGAACTGGCTTGTCACAGCATGCACAGTCATCTTGCAACATTCCTCCTCAGCACCGTAAGCCTTAACTATTTCAGCCCAAAGCATACGGGCAGCCCGGAATTTTGCAAGTTCCATGAAATAGTTGCTGCTGATACCCATATTGAACTTAATGCGGTCATTGACTTCACACGGCTTCAGGCCAGCCTCAGTCAGAAGAGTCATCCATTCTGCACCCCATGCGAGCGCATAACCAAGTTCCTGGGTGATGTATGCTCCGGCATTGCAGAACATGAAACTGTCAACAGCAAAGCAACGAAGACCTGCCACAGGCTTCACAGCCTCAAATACAGCAAGCGCAGTCTCTTTGAGATCTTTTGGGAATTCAAGTCCATGCTTAAGCAGACGCTTGAATGGATTGAACCCGATTGAGCCACGGAATTCAGCAACCGCTCCCGCCTTCTCAACAAGAGCAACCAATTCCTTAGCGACTTCCACTGCTTTGCCGGGGCAACAATTTACGTTTACCTCCACTTTCTTGAGGTCAATGCCTTCAAGCACAGCTGCAAGGTCGGATGTTTCAAGTCCATGGCAAAGATGGATGCCCAATGACTCTACACCCTTGTCAATGGCATGCTTGGCATTGGCATTTATTTCCACTGCAGAACCACCTAAAATCTGCTGGCGGATAAGCCAATCATTGTTGGTGCGAGTGCCTCTTACGTATGGGAATTGTCCGGGCATTGTGCCTACAGAAGGAAGCCCTTCGATGTCTTCCTTGCGATAGAAAGGCATCACATTGAAGCCTTCATTGGTGCGCCATACGAGCTTTTTGTTGAAGTCGGCGCCCTTTAAATCGACATTTATCTTAGCCATCCACTCTTCGGTGGTCACAGGCGGGAACATGTCGAAAAGTTTTTCTTTGTTTTCTGCCATAATTTAACAGATTGTATTTATTTCTGATGATATTAGTTCTACATTTAAAGTTCCGTGTTGCGGAATTTTCTAAACACGCGCAAATTTAATAAAATTATTTTAATTATGAAAGTAAATCCCCAAGATTCTTTTTGAATCTTGGGGATTATCATGATTTTCTTAAATTACACGGCCTAAGGATTGACATTTTGACATGACAAAAACAATCAACCTGAAACAAGCTGCTTGTCCCGGCATCTTATCAAACGTCCGGGGAAATCTTCACACAACTGTAGGTTGTGTGTGGCCATCAATACGGAATGTCCGTTGGATGCAAGGTCTCTCAAGAGACTAACAATTGTAATGCCGGTCTGCGGATCAAGATTGCCGGTCGGTTCATCTGCCAATATCAGCCTGGGATTGTTGAGCAATGACCTCGCTATCACTATGCGCTGTTGCTCGCCTCCGGAAAGTTCATGCGGCATCTTGTAACTTTTATTCTGCATTCCCACATCAATCAGCACATCCTCGATGCGATGTTCCATTTCACCACGGTCTTTCCATCCCGTAGCTCTCAACACAAAAGCAAGATTCTCATACACGGATCTGTCTTGAAGAAGTTGGAAATCCTGAAACACTATTCCTATTTTCCTACGTAAATAAGGGATATCCGATTTTTTCAGATTAAGCAAATTGAATCCCAGCACTTCCGCCTTCTCCCCATGCCTGATGGGGACATCTGCATACATGGATTTGAGGAGACTGCTTTTGCCGCTTCCTACCCGCCCTACAAGATAACAGAACTCCCCTTCGCCAATAGTCAGGGAAACATCCTGCAAAACTGTCTTTTCAGCGCGTTGTATTTCCACGCCTTGATATTCTATTATATTCATCATCACTCCTTTTCTTTGATGAAGGCTACGCATATAGCCCCAACTGCTATCGACACACCGGCTATCGCCATCATTGTAGCCTGTGGTGCCACTTCAGTTGGAGTGCTAATACCTCCAAGTATGACTCTGCCCAATATGGCAGCTACTATTTGCGGAATACAAATGGTGCAATTAAACAGACCGAGATACGCACCTATATTCCCACCTTTCAAAGAATTTGTAAGAATTGTGAACGGCCATGCCAACATGGCAGCCCAAGCGCAACCTATAAGCAGGAATGCCACAAATAGCAGATACTTATCCGTGATGAAAGCGCTTCCTATGAACCCTGCCGCTCCTAAAAGCAGGCTTAAAGCGTATGAGAACTTGCGATTCTTAAAACGTGGAAGCACCACAGCCCACAAAACCGAACCTATAGCCTGGACCGCAAACAAAATACCCACCCAGTTGCCGGCATCGTTATATTGTTCGGATGCTGCATCAAGTTCTACCTGACGGTCGTAAGTAGCGGCGGAAGGATTAGGCACTGTGAAATTCTTCACCTCATCAAGAAACAGTTCTCCTGTCTTTGGATCAGTGGTCATGATCCCCACGGTCTTTAAATGTGCCGGAGCCGGAAGAGAAGAAAGATCCATTTCCGCCTTGTTGCCGGCCACTACCACCTGATTCTTGTCGGTAAGAATATACTTAGCATCTTCTGTGACTTTCTTACCATTCTCATTAGTGAATGTGATACCTTTCACATTATCCACAGCCGGCGCATCAAAGGCATTAAGAGCCACTGTGCCGGGAGTATATGTCCACATGAACAGGAATGCGAACCAGCAGAAGAACTGCACCAAGCCTACTGTCCAGAATGTTTTTGGCGCATGCACAAGAAGTTTGAAGAGATTCTGCTTTGGAGCGGTTTCCTTTGATGTCTCCTCCACACCATTGTATTCATTATACAATTTGGGTGGCCACTCTTTGATTTTTATTAACGAATAAACCACGCAAAGCAGCAATATTGCCGCACCTATATAAAAAGACCATATTACCGTGGGTGGAACCTCTCCCGCCGGAGCCACATTGGCAATACCTATCCATGCGAACAAGAACGGGAATATATATCCGATGATGGAACCCGCATTGCATAGAAAACTCTGTATGGAGTAGGCCAAACCCTTTTGCTTCTCGTTTACCATGTCACCCACAAGCATTTTAAAAGGCTGCATGGCCATATTGATGGATGTGTCGAGCATCATGAGAGCAAAAAGACCGATAAGAATGGCATTGCTCACAGTTAGCCCGAAACTTCCCGCGTTCGGAAGCAGGCACATCACTATAATTGCAATTGCCGCTCCAAGAATAAGATAAGGCAGACGGCGACCGAACCGATTCCATGTCTTGTCTGACGCACTCCCTACTATCGGCTGTACGATCAGCCCCATAAGTGGCGGGAGAATCCAGAAATATGAAAGGTCGTGTGGATCAGCACCTATCGTCGTAAATATTCTCGACACATTTGCGCTCTGGAGCGCATACGCTATCTGGACTCCGAAGAATCCAAAACTAAGATTCCAAAGTTTCCAAAAACTGAGGTCTGGTTTTGTTTTTGTCATATTATAAATTGTTTATGGGTTTATGGGTTTATGGGTTTATGGGTTTATTTTATCGGCAAGGTTTCTTCCTTACGGACTAAACACTAAACACTAAACCCTAAACTTTATTATCAATCATTGAATAGAGAAGTTTTATCTCCTCAGGCCAGATGGCAGGATTAGGTGTTTCAAGTATTATTGGCATATCATCAAATCGAGGATCATTCACAAATCGTCGGAAAAATTCCATTCCAAGAGTTCCCTTCCCTATTTCTGCATGTCGGTCTATTCTGCTGCCAAGTTTCCTCATGTCATCGTTGAGATGTATGGCTTTAAGATAGGAAGCACCTATTATTTCATCAAATTCTTCCCAAGTCTTCTTATATCCTGCATCGCTCGCAAGATCATATCCGGCGGAATATGTATGACATGTGTCAACACATACGCCTACTCGGGTTTTATCTTCCACCTTATCTATAATATAGGCAAGATGCTCAAAGCGGTACCCCATATTGCTGCCCTGTCCGGCAGTGGATTCCAGCACTGCCGTGACTCCTGAAGTCTTTTCAAGCGATATATTTATTGACTCGGCTATGAGATCAAGACATCGCTGCTCCGGTATTTCATTGACATGACTGCCGGGATGAAAATTCAACATCGTCAATCCGAGCAACTCACAACGCTGCATTTCATCAAGAAATGACTTGCGGCTCATGGCAAGCTTTTGAGAATCCGGACTTCCAAGGTTGATCAAAAAATTATCATGAGGCAAAATCTGTACCGGCTCATATCCTCCCTCTTTGCAATTATCTCTAAATCCGGCTATGTCCTTTTCTGTCAGTGCCTTCGATTGCCATCTGTTGCTACTCCCGGTGAAGAGTGCGAAACTTCTCGCTCCTATGGCTATTGCCTCGAGGGGAGCGTTGGCCACACCCCCCGACGTACTTACATGTGCTCCGATATATTTCATTTTTCCTATTATTTTACTTTGAAAGATAATCTTGGTAAAATTTATTTTCTGTTTTCTATCGTCTTGGCAAAACCTCAACATACAAAATTAACAATTTTTTCGCAATCTATGATTACAATGTTATAAAAAAACATTATATTTGCATTATGAATTTATCTAAGACAAAAATCGGAACGTATTCACGTCTGGGAAGTCGCAAACTTAGACAAAAGCTGGGACTTTTTATAGCAGAGGGTGTAAAGTGCGTCAACGACACTCTCCCTTTCTTCCAACCGGAAGCTATTGTGTCCACAGACGAAAAATTACTTGAGGAAAAAAAGTTTGAGGGTTTACCCATTTTCTCCATTGATCACTCCGACATGAGGAAGTTGTCTCAACTTCAGACGCTGCCCGAAGTGGTGGCCATCTATAAAATGCCGAGTCATTCTTCCATTGACAAGTCTCTTCTTAATAAATCTATGACTCTGATGCTCGATGCCGTGCAGGATCCCGGCAACCTTGGCACTATTCTCCGCATAGCTTCATGGTTTGGCATCAGGCAAGTGGTGCTTGGCACAGGGTGTGCTGATCCATATAATCCCAAGGCGGTGCAGTCTTCCATGGGAGCGATAGGTATGGTCAGAATCATTCAGACTGACTTGATACCATTGATAGATTCATATCCAGACATTCCGGTATGCGGCACAATGCTCGAGGGCAAAAACATATATCACGCAAATTTGAAACTTCCTGCGTTTGTGGTGATGGGCAATGAAGGAAATGGACTCAGCGAAGAAATCCGGAAAAGAGTGAATCAGCCGTTGCTTATTCCCTCTTTTGCTTCCGGCCCACATGCTGAGTCGCTCAATGTGGCAGCCGCCACTGCCATAACAATCTCAGAATTCCTCCGAAACTCAATCTCTTAGTTCTCCGCTTTGATTGTCAAGAAGCAACACGAGTTATCAAGGGTCAACAAGAGTAATCAAAAGTCAGCTATATCAAGATGAAATCCACCAAATCAGTATATTTTTGCAGCAACTGCGGACATGAGTCGCCCAAATGGCTCGGAAGATGCCCTGGCTGCGGCGAATGGAACACTTTCACAGAGGAAAAGGTATCAACGAAGAAAGATTCCCGACAGAAAGGTCTTATACCTACCGAAGGTGCACGACCCATAAGGTTGTCTGAAATCCAGCCCCTCGACGAACCTCGTATCAAAATGCCTTCCGATGAACTCAACCGTGTGCTCGGAGGAGGACTCGTGGCAGGTAGCCTTACTCTTTTAGGAGGTGAGCCGGGCATAGGCAAATCCACTCTGCTTCTGCAGAATCTACTTTCCATCAGAAGCCGACGAATTCTTTACGTCAGCGGTGAGGAATCAGCATCCCAGCTTAAACTAAGGGCCGACCGACTTGGCAAGGTGTCGGAAAACACCTTTATTCTCACAGAGACTCAGCTCGACAAGATTTTCATTCAAATAGAAAACGTGAAACCCCAGCTTGTGGTGGTTGACTCCATACAGACCATAGCTTCAGCCGACATTGAGTCGGCTTCCGGAAGTGTGAGCCAAGTCCGCGAATGTGCTGCTTCTCTTCTCCGATATGCCAAGACTTCCGGAGTGCCTGTGATTCTTGTGGGACATATAAATAAAGATGGTGCTATTGCCGGTCCTAAGGTTCTGGAGCATATAGTAGATACAGTAATTCAGTTTGAAGGCGACCGACAATACCTTTACAGAATATTGCGAGCGATTAAGAACCGTTTCGGTAGTACAAACGAAATAGGAATATTTGAGATGGTGGAGCGTGGTCTTCGCGAGGTGAAAAATCCTTCTGAAATGCTTCTAAGTGATAACCGCAACGAAGAAATGAGCGGAATTGCAATTGGTGTGACAATCGATGGGACTCGACCTTTTCTCGTTGAAGTTCAGGCTCTCGTCTCCTCGGCTGCATACGGCACCCCCCAACGCTCAGTGACAGGTTATGACCAACGACGTCTGAACATGCTCTTGGCTGTTCTGGAAAAACGTGCCAGATTCAAACTTGGACAGAAAGACGTGTTCCTTAATATTGCGGGGGGGCTGAGAGTTACTGACCCGGCTCTTGACCTTGCCGTGGTGGCGGCTGTGATGTCTTCCAATTTTGATGTGACGGTTCCGCGCAATACCGCCTTTGCAGGTGAAGTTGGCCTTTCCGGTGAGATTCGTACTGTCACTCGCATCGATCAAAGGGTTGCGGAAGCTGCAAAACTTGGATTCGACACTATTTATATACCTAAGGGAAATCTTAAAGGGATACACGACAAATTCAATATCAATATAGTGGAAGTCAGTCTTGTTTCAGAACTATTCCGTCATATTTTCGAACAATAACTTCTTATTTTTACGTTTCTATTGCACAAAATCTTTCTAATTTTGTTATTACTAAGTAAACGTAATTATATATAGAATGAACGACAATATCGACAACATAAATTCCGACTACACGGCAATATCTTCCGGTCAAAAACAAAATCCTGATGAGAAAAAGCACAAAGGACCTTTTGCTTACCTGTTTGACATTCTTTTCACGGGAACTGCAGGATGGAAACGCTTGAGACGCTCTCGTCTGACTCCCGAACAGACAGCCGCAAACTGCTTTTACCCAATACTTGCCATTGCTGCTGTCTGCAAATTTGCAGACTGGTTTTATCTCCCCGATTTCAGTCTCTCGGATACTCT
This sequence comes from Muribaculum sp., assembly GCA_023667055.1. Lineage (GTDB taxonomy): Bacteria > Bacteroidota > Bacteroidia > Bacteroidales > Muribaculaceae > Lepagella. Next base: position 17,674 of record JAMPAV010000008.1, read on the forward strand.
GGTTAATGCAGCTTCTATTTTTGCTTCTTTCTTCTTTAGTTTTTTCTCAGTTATCGTGCTGTGTAAACTTTTTTTACCGGTTGAGGCGAAAAGTAAAACAGAAAATCAATATTTCAAACTTCTGGTGCAATATTCCCTATCAAGTCTTGCCCTTTTTTGGATACCGTCTGAAGTATTTCCTGTTGTAGAACCAATAGCCGTTTTTCTTCCTATTTGGACTGTGTTTATCATTACAAAAGGTGTTAGATTCTTGCGTTTGCCGGAAAAGCATAGGAATCGTTGTATGGTCACAATCATTGTCACCATAGTTTTAATGCCATACATTTTTATGTGGCTCTTTGACAAAATATTTTAACAAATGGAAGCATCGAAAGTTAATATTAAAAACAAACGTGCCTATTTTGACTATGAAATAGGCGACACATATACTGCCGGAATGGTACTGACAGGTACCGAAATTAAATCCATACGTGATGGGAAAGCCTCACTCGCCGATTCATATTGCCTTGTCGAGCATGGTGAGATATGGGTGAAGGGAATGAACATTTCTGAATATTTCTATGGTTCATACAATAACCATATCGCTCGCCGCGACCGAAAACTGCTGCTTTCAAAAAAAGAAATTGCAAAAATAGAAAAGGCTATAGCTGACCCGGGATATACATTGATTCCGCTTAAAATTTTTATCAGCGAAAGAGGCTATGCAAAACTTCTTATAGGTATAGCACGAGGCAAAAAGCAATACGACAAACGCCAAACCATAAAAGAGAGAGAAGACAAACGTATGCTCGACAGAATGATGAAAAAATGATTAAAAAGCAGCGGAATCTTGAACTTCTTGCCCCTGCAGGTAATCATCAGATTGCCATGCAGGCGATCTTGCATGGTGCCGATGCCGTATATATGGGGGCTTCCAGTCATGGTGCCCGGCAAAAAGCCGCAAACAGCATTGACGACATCAGGCGTACGGTTGATTTTGCTCACATCTTTAGGGTGCGTGTTTATGTGACTGTCAATACCATAATATATGAAAATGAGTTGCGGCAGGTGGAACGTCTCATTTCTAATCTTTATGGCGCAGGTGTGGATGCAATAATAGTACAGGACATGGGAATCATGCGTCTCGATATTCCTCCCATACAACTTCACGCCAGTACCCAGTGTGACATCCGCACTCCTGAAAAGGCAAGATTCCTTCAGGATGTTGGGTTCAGTCAATTGGTTATGCCAAGAGAATTGACTTTGGGCGAAATAAAAAATGTGGTCGATGCAGTGGATATTCCCGTCGAATGCTTCATCCATGGTGCCCTTTGTGTTAGTTATTCAGGACGTTGCCATGCCAGTTTCGCGACTTGTGGCAGAAGCGCCAATCGTGGTGAATGCGCTCAGATATGCAGGCTTCCTTATACACTGCGAGATGCTTACGGCAGAATTATTGCCAAAGACAAGCATCTGCTTTCCTTGCGCGACTTCAATACCTCCGACATTTTGCCGGAGTTGGTGAAAGCCGGTGCTTCAAGTTTCAAAATAGAAGGCAGGCTCAAAGAATCTTCTTACGTTAAAAACGTAGTGGCGTCATATCGCAAGATTCTTGATGAAATCATTGCATCAAACCCTCTTGAATATAGACGTAGCAGTTTCGGCATCTCAGATATTAATTTTGAGCCTAATCTTTATAAGTCTTTCAATCGTGGTTTCACACATTATTTTCTTAACGAGCGTAAACCAAAATCTATCACATCGCCGGATACGCCCAAGGCGATAGGTGAGCCGATCGGCGACATTCGTACTCTCAACAATGGTGACGGTATCAGTTTTTTCGACTCCAAAGGTAATTTCTCAGGTGCTTTGGTCAATGGCATTCAAGGAAACAGAATCATAACGGCTCGCCACGCCGACATCCCGATAGGAACTCAAATTTACCGCACTTTCGATCGTGTCTGGGATAAAAAAATGCAAGCCGACACAGCCACCCGAAAAATCGCTGTCTCTTTTCATCTTGACAATTCCGGATTAACGGCTTATGATGAAAGAGGATGTATGATACGCATCCCCCTAAATGTCACACGCGACGTGGCTCGAAAGGAAATGGACTACACCACTATTTTCTCCAAACTTGGCAATACATGCTACCGATTGCGAGACTTCTCTTCAGCACTCGATAAAAATATATTCATTCCGGCCGGCGAATTAACCCGGTTGAGAAGAAATGCTCTTAACGAACTTGATAGTGCAAATATATCCTCTTATCCTTTCCTTTATAGAGACAAAGAAAACCCCGACGCAAGATACATGACCACCTGTCTTGACCACCGTGACAATGTAGCCAATTCACTCGCTGTGAAGTTTTACATACAACATGGTGTGACCGACGTCCAACGTGCATTGGAGATTTCAAAATCATCTTGTCAGCACCACACAAGGGTAATGACAACCCGACATTGCATTCTCCGGGAACTTGGCTTATGCAAAAAAGAAAAGGGGACCCGACACATTGCAGAGCCCCTTACAGTTTCTTCCGGGAAAAATTGTTTCACTCTTAAATTCAATTGCAAGGATTGCGAAATGAACGTCTTGTTGTGAATCGGGCCTTAGATATTGTATCCACTGTGTCACTGGCCAATAAAGGATGCAATATTGTTTGTATCCTTTTGTCCCTTGCTTTAACATATTTTTCAGTCAATCTCATTATGGTGTCATTTTGTCCTTCGGAAAGCAAGAGATCTGTGTCTGCCGGATAGTGAAAATTTATTTTGTCAAGACTGTCTTCATACTCAAGACATACAGCCTCCCATGATGCACTGTCTTCCGTTGCCTCAACTTTTTTTGTATATTCTATTGTAAGGGATGTGATTTGCTCAAACATATCATGGGCATGGCTTCGGTCTTTAATCTTTTTTTCCGGACTGCAATCCGAAAGTGAAATTATTCCAAGGGCTGCCATCGTCATAAATATAAATCTTCTCATTTCTGCTGCAACTTTGGTAGTAGATATTTGCCCGTATGTGAATCCCGACATTCCGCCACATGCTCCGGCGTGCCGGCTACGACGAGATTGCCTCCGGCATCTCCCCCATCGGGTCCTATGTCTATCACCCAGTCGGCACTCTTGATCACATCCATATTGTGTTCTATTATTATCACCGTGTGTCCGGCCTCGACAAGGCGATTGAGCGATTTCAGCAATGTGGATATATCGTTGAAGTGTAGCCCGGTCGTAGGCTCATCAAAAATAAACATTGTATGCGGCTGCTTCTCTTGAGAGATGAAATATGCAAGTTTCACCCTCTGGCTTTCACCTCCCGACAATGAGCTGCTGCTTTGTCCCAGCTTCACATAGCCAAGTCCTACTTCCTGAAGAGGCAAAAGTCTCTTTATTATTTTCTTCACCTGAGAGTCGGAGTCGTATTGCGAAAGAAACGAAATGCAGTCATCGATGGTCATCTCAAGGAAATCATATATGTTCTTTCCATGAAATTCCACATCGAGCACATCTTGCTTGAAGCGCCGGCCGTGACATTCCTCACACTCCACTGTGATGTCTGCCATAAACTGCATGGGGATTGTGATTGTGCCTTCTCCCTTGCACTCCTCACATCTGCCGCCTTCGGCATTGAAGGAAAAGAAACCCGGGGTGAATCCCATCTGCTTCGAGAGTTGTTGCTCCGCGAATAGTTTCCTTATTTCATCGTATGCCTTCAGATAGGTAGCCGGATTCGACCGGGATGAAGTGCCTATAGGATTCTGGTCCACAAATTCTATTGCGCCTATCGACTTTATGTCACCTGCTATTTTCCTGTGCGCCCCGGGAGTGTCGCAAGGATCCCCGAGTAGCCTGACAAGAGCCTTGTAGAGAATTTCCCTGACAAGAGTGGATTTTCCGCTTCCGCTCACTCCCGTCACCACCGTCATAACCCCAAGGGGAAACTTCACATCGATGTTTTTAAGATTGTTTTCCCGCGCACCTTGCACTTCAATATATTTTTTCCAAGGCCTGCGAAGAGCCGGGACCGGAATTGTACGCTTCCCAGTGAGATAGTCGAGCGTATATGACACATCATATTCTCCACTTCCAAGTGTTTTTTTTAGGTTGCCCTGATACACTATCTTGCCGCCGTTGCTTCCGGCATCCGGACCGATATCCACTATCTCATCAGCAGCAAGCATTATGTCCTCGTCATGTTCCACCACGACCACTGTGTTGCCTATACGCTGAAGACTGCGCAAGACTCCGATAAGTTTTTCTGTGTCGCGCGAATGAAGGCCGATTGAGGGTTCATCAAGGATATAAAGACTTCCCACAAGCGAACTCCCAAGCGATGTGGCAAGATTAATGCGCTGGCTCTCGCCTCCCGAAAGTGATGACGATAGTCTGTCGAGAGTAAGATAGCCCAATCCCACCTTGTTGAGGAAATCAAGCCTGCTTTTAATTTCTATGAGCAAACGGCTCGATATGGCCATATCGGCCTCGCTGAGAGTGAGAGATTCGAAAAATTCCTGAAGCCGGGAGATTGGCATTCTGACAAGCTGGGTGATGCTTTTCCCTCCTATCTTTACGTATTCGGCGTCTTTGCGAAGTCGCGTGCCATGACAATCAGGACATGTAGTCTTGCCCCGATAGCGGGCCTTGAGAACACGGTATTGTATCTTGTACTGATTTTCGTCAACCCAACGGAAGAAACCATCAATACCTTCCCATTCCCCTTTTCCTTTCCACAAAATGTCTTTTTCTCCATTCGTGAGTTCAAGATACGCCTTATGGATGGGAAATCCTATTGAGGGTGCGAGCTTGATGAGCCATTTTTTCCATTCACCCATTTTTTCACCACGGAAACATTGAATCGCATCTTGATACACCGACAAAGTCTTGTCGGGCACCACAAGATCCTCGCTGACTCCCAGTATCTTGCCGAATCCCTCGCATGTAGGGCAGGCTCCGTATGGGTTGTTGAAATTAAACATCAGATCAGATGGCTCCCTAAACTCTATGCCATCGGCAGTGAACTGACGTGAATATTCTCTCTCCCTGACTCCTTCCTTATCCCATATTTTCACGATGCACCGGTCTCGCCCCTCGAAATATGCAGTTTCGAGAGAATCCGTAAGCCGCGACACCTCATCTTTTTCCACACTGACCGACAGACGGTCGATCAGCAGACGACTTTTCAGAACTTCGCTTTCTGTGGTTTCATTACTTTCCAGACCGGCAATCACATCAGATATATTGATAAAATTCCCATCCCTTTCAAGTCTTGAATACCCTTCCTTGCGATATATTTCCAACTGGGTCTTCATGTCGCGTCCTTCCGGCAGCGATAGCTGTATAAGTATGGCAAGACGGGTACCTACGGGATTGACAAGAATTTGTCGCACTATTTCTTCGATTGATTCCCTCTTCACCTCCTCGCCGGTCACCGGAGAATACGTGTGTCCGGCTCTTGCAAAGAGCAGACGAAGATAATCGTATATCTCAGTAGATGTCCCCACGGTGCTTCGCGGATTTCTGGTGTTCACCTTTTGCTCTATCGCTATGGCCGGTGGCAAACCCTTGATGTAGTCACATTCCGGCTTTGACATACGCCCTAAAAACTGGCGGGCGTAGGATGACAGACTTTCCACATAGCGACGTTGACCTTCGGCATAGAGAGTGTCAAAGGCAAGCGAAGACTTACCGCTTCCACTCACCCCCGTCATCACTATGAATTCGCCAAGGGGTAGCATAAGGTCAACATTCTTGAGATTATTGACCCTTGCACCCTTGACCTCTATATATTTTTGATCCTTAATTTTCTTATCCATCAAATCCAAATCAGCAAATATCGCGCCAATTCATATTAAAATATCTTAAATCCCCCTCTTCTCCACCTGAAAACTGCCACCTAAAAACTAAAAACTAAAAACTACTCATCCTCATCATCCTCCCAATCAAGAAAGTATGTGTCGGCGTATGTATCCTCCTTAAATCGAGACATCTCGCGGCCCTCTCGCTTGGTGGGACGCCCAAGACCCTTCCGGCGGTCCACAAAACCGGATATTTTAGTCATCTCAAGAAGGTCATATTGACTTTGGGGCGTGAGATTTTCCAGATAATCAGGCACCAGTTTAGCTCCAAGACGATTCTGGGTGGTTGCCTTAACCCTGAACGTATAGGTAATTGGAGGTTTCTTCACATCTATTATGTCGCCCTCCTTTATGGGACGAGACGGCTTCACCGGTACTCCTCCCATCGTCACTCTACCCTTTTTGCATGCTTCTGTAGCTATGGTGCGTGTCTTAAACACACGCATCGCCCATAGCCACTTGTCTATTCTTACTTCCATCAGTCTTCTATCGGTGAGGTTCTCTTAAGCAGCATCACTTGCTGCCCGTTACTTCCTATGAATTCTATTTCGTCTTCATTTACTTTTTTTGCCGTGACTGCTTCTTCAAGAGCCATAGTCATTCGTGTTTCCCATCCTGAATTAGGACAGGCCATACGTGTCATCCCAATTTTTGAAAATGAAATAGAGTTGGCCGTTTCCATATCTGTCTCCAGTTCTCCATTGATGATATTGCATCCGGTGTTGCCATGCATGTATTTCTCTTCCACATCAAGGGCGATTTTCATTCCGTCGATATCAACCTTTTCCCCATCTATAGCTTCCACAGCCCAGGTCCCATCAAGAAAATGGAAGTCTCTGTGCATCAAGGTCATCACAACACCACCAGATGAATTATACAATTTCAGCTGCTGATCAGGTTGTGACGTGTCAAGAGTGAAAGAAGTTGCTGCTCCCAAAGCCTCACCAACCTCCCTATCTGTGATATTGCTATCGGCACACAACATCATCGTTGATGCAAGATTGCTGAATGTAAGCGATTTGTTAGCAACGTTCAATTCATATTGTGCATTTATCACATTGCATCCGTTGTTGCCGTATATCCTTCCTTCAGAAGGCACAAACTTGATGAATGGAGCGGTCTCTCCCACCGCTTTTTTGCCAAACACCGTCTCGATTGCCCAGTCGCCGGTAAGATTCACTGCTTTTGTCTCCTCCGTCGGTTGCGCCTCACTTTCTTTCACCTCCGCTGCCTCATTTCCTTTATTTTCCTTTGATTTCTTCACCCTTCCGGATGTAGTATTTGCCTCATCCTTGCTGTTGTCGGAATTACCTTTCATCGTCTCTATCCAGCCCTGAAGGCCCTTGCCGGAACCCTCTCCATTCTTGGATGGCTTGAATATAGAGCATCCCGAAGCACCCGTAAGAAACACCGCGGCAGCCGAAATCAATATAAATTTATTTATCCTCATATTTCTATCGTTTATATTTTTGCAAAGTTAGCAAAAATTTCCCACATATTCAAATTCCATCCCCACCCTCTACCCAACTTACACTTTACTATACACCAATGTCACAAAATTAATTACCGAAATCATTGGTTTTCCTCCTGTGCAAGGGGCTTCAAGCCCCTTAATACAATGCTAATTTAGTGACATTGCCCTTAACTCTTAACCCTTAACCCTTAACCCTTAACCCTAATGTCACTAAATTAATCACCGAAATCATCGGTTTTCCTCCTGTGTAAGGGGCTTCAAGCCCCTTAATACAATGCTAATTTAGTGACATTGCCCTTAACTCTTAACCCTTAACCCTTAACTCTTAACCCTTAACTCTTAACTTATTGTCAGTCCCCCCAATGTCGCCGCAGTGGATATTTAGTCGGACGCATCAGCAATCGCAGCGATGTGCTGTAGGTGCAATAATTCCAGATCCAATTGAGCAATACAGTGACTTTTGTCCGTACACCGAGAATACTAATCAGGTGGATAAGCATCCATAGCCACCACGCAAACCTGCCGGCAAATGTCGCCTTCCCAATTTGAGCTATGGCCTTATTTCGTCCGATTGTGGCCATTGTTCCCTTGTCCTTATATTTAAAAGGGGTCTTCATTTCACCCCCATTAAGATTTTTCGCCAAATTTTTGGCCTGCTGGATGGCCGGCTGAGCCACCTGCGGATGACCCTTAGGGTATTCTTCTGTAATCATCAGCGATATGTCGCCTATTGCAAAAACATCGGAGGCACCCTTCACCCGATTATATTCATCCACAAGTATTCTTCCTCCATGACCCACCATGTCCTTTGGCAATCCCGGCATGGGCTCGCCCATTACTCCGGCTGTCCATATTAGGGTTTCCCAATATTCTTTATGTCCATCGGAAAACTCCACCATTTTGCTGTCATACCCTTTCATCACCGTGTTAAGCCTGATATCCACAAGTAATTCTTTAAGATATTCAGCCGATTTGTCACTCAGTTTTTTATCGAATGCCGACAGCAACCTATCGGAACCCTCCACAAGAGTGATGGTCATGTCGTTGGGGTCAAGTTCCGGATACTCACGTGGCACGACATCACGTTTCATCTCTCCAAGTGCTCCGGCTATCTCAACTCCGGCAGGACCACCACCCACGACAAGGAAACTGAGAAGTTGTCGGCGTCGCTCTGTATCCTTCTCTATACATCCGCGCTCCAGACGGTCGAGAATTTCATCTCTTGTGTGGCTCGCCTCCATGGAAGTCTTAATTGCAAATACGTTTTGGTCGAGGTCTTTCATGCCGAAATAATTATTGGTGGATCCGGCAGCAATCACCAGTTTGTCATATTTTATGGTCTCATAACTTGTGGTAATCTGCTTGGTTTCAATATCTATATTCTTGACATGACCAAGATGATAGGATATTTTCCCTTTTGACTTTTTAAACTCCCTGCGGAATGGAAAACTTATACTGGGCACATCGAGTGCCGACGATGCCACCTGATAAAATAGCGGAGGAAAAGAGTGATAGTTGTTTCTGTCAAGTACTCTTATCTCATATTTATCGGTGTCAAGCCGTTTTGCCAAGTTCATTCCTGCAAATCCGCCTCCTATTATAAGTATAGTCTCTTTTTCCATAGTATTACATTTTCCTTTAAAACGCTTTATTATCAAAGCAAGTTTGCAAATCTCAAAAAAACTTACTACCTTTGTGGTATGAAATTTTTGAGAATCTTTTCCATAATTCTACTTTCGGTTGCTGCTGCAATCCCATCCAAAGCACAGATTAATGCCGAACAAGTAATCACCATAGGGAAAAACGTGCTCTCTATGGATGACTATATGCTTGCCATACAATATTTCAACCATGCCATAAAGGCAAAGCCTTATCTTGCCGATCCTTACTTCTTTCGAGCACTTGCAAAACTCAACCTTGAGGATTACAAGGGAGCCGAGGCGGATTGCAATGAGGCTATCCAACGAAACAAGTTCAGGACGGAAGCTTATAAACTGCGTGGATTTGCACGTCAGCAGCTCGGGCTGGACTCTCTTGCCGTTTTAGATTATGACGAGGGTCTTCGTCACAACCCAACCGACAAATATTTCCTTTTCTATAAAGCTGTGGCACTCTCCTCTCTGGAAAAGAATGATGATGCCATAGAGACCATGAACAATCTTCTCCGTCTCTACCCCCGTTTCGACGAGGGATTCGCAGCAAGATCATCCATTAATCTCCAACGCAAAGACACTGTGGCTGCTCTCGAAGATGTGGAAAAGGCTTTGAAACTCAACCGTGCACTCATCAATCCATACCTCATCAGAGCTGACATAGAGAGTTCGAGAGGCAATTGGGAGAATGCATTGACCGACATGGAAGAAGCCGTGAGGCTAAAACCTGAAGAACCGGCCTTGTATATCAACCGAGCTTTCCTTCGCTACAACACCGACAATTATCTCGGTGCAATGTCAGACTATAATTTTGCATTGCAACTCGATCCGCAAAACATTGCGGCTCTTTTCAATCGTGCGTTGCTTCGATTCGAAGTCAAAGATCTGATAAATGCCAGGCAAGACTTCACCAACGTGCTTGCCCTGAATCCGAACAATTTTCACGCGCTTTACAACCGGGGACTTGTTCAACTCGAATCGGGGGAATACAAGGAGGCGCTTACAGATTTCCAGGCTATCGCCCACAAGTATCCTAAGTTTTATCCCGTATATTACGCTATAGCTGAAGCTCAACGGGGTTTGGGCAATCTTAAGGCCGTCGGCGCCAACGTGAATTATGCCGAGAATCTTGTGCGTAAGTATGTAGAGAATCCGGAGAGCAATCCCCTCGACCGTCCGACAATCGCTGCCGGCACTCCAAACCATGCCAATAAGACACCCGACTCCGGCGACACTGCGGAAGACGAAAACGAGGTAATGGACAGATTCAATCAACTTGTGACGATGCAGGAGATTCCGGAAACTCAGTTGTCCTACAACGAAAGGATTAAAGGACGTGTACAGGACCGGAATGTGATGGCTGAGCCGGAACCGCTTTATGTGATATCTTTTGCCCGTTCTCCCAAGACCCTCGGCGCGGGAGCGAACTATTTCCGCGAACTTGACCTTTTCAACAGGGGCCGATACATTAACAGGACCCTGTATTTGTCGGCACTCTCTAACAACCAGTCGGAAATAGACTACGAGACTCTTTTTAAGATGGCTGAAGACTATACCGCAACGATTTCCGGCAGTGGTGACAATGTGCGCCCGGCCGACCGCGTTGCCCGGGGCATAGCGTTCACTATGCTGAAAAACTATTCTGCAGCCATTGAAGATTTCGATGCCCTCATAAAGGAAAATCCGGATTTTACGATTGCATATATGGCACGCGGAGTGGCCAGATATGGCGATGCCCTCTCGCAGGAAGACCAGCGTATCGCTGCAGGTGAACTCGCTATGGCAGCTGCCGATTTCGATGCTGCCACACGCTTGAATCCAAGGCTTGCATACGCCTGGTATGACAAGGGGTGTCTGCTATACGCACAACGAGACTATTCCCAGGCAGCCGCTTGCTTCTCTAAGGCTCTGGAAATTGACTCCGAATTTGGAGCAGCTTACTTCAACCGTGGTCTTTGCCAGCTTTCAACCGGCAAAAAAAACGAAGCCTTCGCCGACCTTTCACGTGCCGGAGAACTCGGTATCCTGCCAAGCTACAATATTCTCAAGCGTATGAAATAATTTGATTGGGATGCGAACAAAATCATGTGGGAATATGTTTTGCATTCAGAAATCAAAAAAATGTATTCCAACTATGAAAAAACTATTCTTAACCTTAGTAGCTGTCCTTTCCTCGTTGACGGGCTTCGCCGTAACACCGTTCCTTGAATTCGCACCGGTAATTGCCGGAGGCAACACTTGCCGTTTTAACGTGCAAGGTGGCATATATGAGAAAGTACATCCCAACTTCGGACTCGGTGCCGGTATCGGTATCACCGAAAGATGGGACTTCAACCAAGGCCCGCTTATCCCTATCTTTGTCAGGGGTGACGTTTCCGGGAAAATAGGCGGACTTAGTCCCTTCTTTTCCCTTGATATCGGCTACGGCATCAACACCGACAATACCGATTGCGGTGCTGTGGTGGTCAATCCCATGATTGGCCTCAACTTTGGTCGTTGGTATGGCGGCATAGGTTATGAGGCTCTGTGCTGGACTCCCAAATGGGCTGAAACCTCCAACTGCTTCAACATGAAGATTGGTTATAAGTTCTAAGACCCCGTCTTAGGCCCCGACTCAAATTCATACGTATAAAAAAGCCGCCTCTGGGCGGCTTTTTTAGTAAAGATCCAAAATCTCTGCTTCTTCTTTTTGTCACACATCTTATGATATATAGTCAACGCACAAAGCATTCGTGCAAAAGGCACATCCCTACCAATTGCACATTTAATTATTGTGTTTGCTATAATTTATTTCAAATTTTTACGTTAATATATAGATATGGGAAGAACAACTTTACTCTATATATTGGCATATTGCGCGGCAGGTCTGTCTGCTTCGGCGCAATCCTTGACATTTCAGGGAAATTCTCTTAAAATATTAGAGGAAACTCCTGAAAAATCCACGGGGCTTGAAAAGATTTATGTGCTGTACTCCACTGATGGGGTGACAGCTTCATATTCGTCGTCTTCGGACAACAAGATTCAGTGGCTTCAATATGGAAATCTCGGAGGCGGCCACGCTGAAGAAGTACCCTCAAGTCAGGTTGGCAAAACGAGTACTCTCACAACTCTGGAGGGCGATAAAGGTTATATCGTGGAGGATGGCGACCGAAGATACTGTTTTTGGATTACAGATTATAATAAACATCGTCTAAGACTTACATCAGTGAGTGTGTCTCCGGATCAGGAATGCGGTGTCAGCATTATAGATGTGACAGGAAGTGGTGATCCTATTAGATATTTCACCATAAATGGTATGCAGAGAACCCTTGACCAAGAAATTTCGGTGGAATACTACACCCAAGAATGGTCGGATCAAATTGAGAACTTCCAGCAGGTAAGTGCCGAAAAATCTTTTGAAAGCCTGCAGCCAACTTATCGTTTGACTCCTCCCAATTATTGCGCCACAAGATTCAAAATCACAGGCGACAAATTCCTCAAGGCTTGGAATTGGGAGGAAACGATTGAGTCAGACGCTGTCAGCCCACACTCTGTAGATGCTCGCACTTTCGCTGTCACCGATGATAATGTGGCAGAAGCCGACAGCATCGGCAGCAACCAAATAGGAGCCGGCAACACAGAGGGTCTTGGTGGCTCGGCTCCTTGCAACATCACATTTCAGGCTTACATCACTGATGGAGTTATCCACAATGAATGGCAGCTGACAGATGACCCGACTTTTGAAAACATAGATTTCCGTTTCACTACACAGGACCTTGATTATACATTTCTTGATGAGGGAGTGCATTATGTGAGATACATTGGAAGCAATTCAGATGGCAGTTGTGAGTACTACAGTGATGTATATGAGGTTTCAATAGGTGAAAGTCAACTTTTGATTCCTAATGCTTTCTCTCCAAATGGGGATGGGGTCAACGACGAATGGAAAGTGGCATATAGGTCATTGCTTGATTTCCAATGTTATATCTTTGACCGAAATGGACATCAGGTATGTCATCTTACTTCTCCGGAACAAGGATGGGACGGCAAGATAGGAGGAAAAACTGTCGATTCGGGTGTTTTCTTTTATGTCATAGAGGCTAATGGCACAGATGGCAAAAAATATAAGAAAAGCGGTGATATTAATGTGGTGAAATATGTAGGTGGCACTGGTTCATCATCCGGTGGTTCTGCACAGCAATAAAACCTTTAAACTTATTGAAAATGCCTTTCGCCTATCGAAAGGTCTATTATATTATGAACGACATACTTAATCAAACAGAAAACATTGAGGTTGAGGGCGCAAGAGTCCACAACCTGAAAAATATAGATGTGAGCATTCCGCACAATAGCCTCACAGTTATCACCGGTTTGAGTGGCAGCGGCAAGTCTTCATTGGCTTTTGACACTATATTTGCCGAAGGCCAACGGAGATACATAGAGACTTTTTCGGCCTACGCCCGCAATCTGCTCGGAAATATGGAGAGACCTGATGTGGATAAAATAACAGGTCTGAACCCGGTAATCAGTATTGAGCAAAAGACAGTCAACAACAATCCGCGATCTACAATAGGTACAACTACTGAAATCTATGACTTCTTTCGTCTTCTTTATGCAAGACTCGGTGAAGCCAGAAGCTACATCAGCGGCAAACCCATGATTAAATATACAAGGGAAAAGATTGCCGAAATGGTGCAGAAAAATTTTGCCGGCAGAAAGATTTATGTGCTTGCTCCCCTTGTGAAGAACAGAAAAGGTCATTATAAGGAACTTTTTGAAAATCTCCGTAAAAAAGGTTACATTAATGTAAGGGTAGATGGAGAACTGAAGGAACTCTCATTCGGAATGAAGACCGACCGCTATCGTAATCATAGCATAGAACTCGTCATAGATCGCCTGAAGGTGAAGGAAAATGACACACAACGCCTCAAGGAAGCGATTGATGAAGCCCTCAAGCAAGGTGACAAACAGATGATGGTGATTGACATGGAAAGCGGGTCTGTGCATCACTTCTCACTGTTGCTGATGGATGCAGAGAATGGACTCTCCTATCCTGAGCCGGCCCCACACAATTTTTCTTTCAATTCTCCACAGGGAGCTTGCAGAAAATGTAAGGGCATCGGTGAGGTAAATATCATTGATATGGATAAAATAGTTCCTGATTCTAAAAAATCCATATATGAAGGAGGTATTGTACCTTTGGGAAAATACAAAAGCAGTCTGATTTTCATGCAGATTGAAGCTATATGTAAAATGTATGGCGCCGACATAAAATCTCCCATACGCGATCTTCCGGCCGAAGTGCTCGATGATATACTCAACGGAACTGATGCTCGGCTTGTGCTTGCCAACTCCTCCATGCAGACCTATTCATACGAATCCAATTATGATGGTTTGGTCAAATATATTGAGGCGCAGCAAAGCGATGATTTTGGAAGCGAGGGTAAGAGATGGAGCGACCAGTTCTACACACGCGACGTTTGTCCTGAGTGTAATGGCCAAAGACTCAACAAGATTTCTCTACACTATTTTATCGATGGCAAGAATATCGCAGAGATTTCAAATATGGATTTAAAGGAACTTTATGAGTGGACCATCGGCTTGGAAGACAGAGTGGATTCGCAGCGTCGCCTTGTCGCACTTGAAATTCTCAAGGAGATTCGTTCACGTCTGAAGTTCCTTCTTGACGTCGGACTGGAATATCTTTCGCTCAACCGTCCGAGCGGCACACTCTCCGGCGGAGAGAGTCAGCGGATTAGACTTGCGACTCAGATCGGTAGCCAACTTGTCAATGTGCTTTATATACTTGATGAACCATCTATAGGTCTTCACCAAAGAGATAATGAACGGCTCATCACAAGTCTGAAGCAATTGCGCGACAATGGCAATTCCATAATTGTGGTGGAGCACGACAAGGATATAATGAATCAATCAGATTATATTGTTGATATAGGCCCCGGCGCCGGCAGAAAAGGTGGCAATGTAGTGTTTCAGGGCACTCCTGATGAAATGAAGAAGACACATACTCTGACTGCAAGTTTCCTCAACGGTGAGCAGTCGATAGAAATCCCCTCTGTGCGCCGTGAGGGAAATGGGAAAACATTCTCTATCAAAGGAGCTGCCGGACACAATCTGAAAAATGTGGATGCCGAGTTCCCTCTCGGTAAGTTTATTTGTGTCACTGGTGTCTCCGGCTCCGGAAAGTCAAGCCTTGTCAATGGTACTTTGTATCCTATACTGAGTCAGAAATTCTATCGCTCCCATGCGCAACCGCTCCCCTACAAGTCAGTCGGTGGCATTGAAAATATCGATAAGGTGGTGATAGTGGACCAATCTCCGCTCGGACGAAGCCCACGTTCCAATCCTGCCACATACACCGGGGTATTCACAGATATTCGTAAACTATATGTGGAACTTCCGGAATCAAAAATCCGCGGCTATAAGCCGGGACGTTTCTCGTTTAATGTGAGCGGTGGCCGGTGCGAGACCTGCAAAGGTAATGGCTACCGAACTATAGAGATGAATTTCCTGCCCGACGTTCTTGTTCCTTGTGAGGAATGTCATGGCAAACGCTACAATCGTGAGACTCTTGAAGTCCGCTATAAGGGAAAATCCATAGCTGATGTGCTTGATATGACAATAAATCAGGCAGTGGAGTTTTTTGAAAACGTACCTTCTATACTAAAGAAGATAAAGGTGCTTCAGGAAATAGGGCTTGGTTATCTCAAACTCGGACAGCCATCAAGCACTCTGAGTGGGGGAGAAAATCAACGGGTGAAGCTTGCGACTGAACTTGCAAAAAAAGATACCGGACGTACCCTTTTTATTCTTGACGAGCCTACCACCGGATTGCATTTCCAGGATATCAAGGTGCTTCTCAAGGTTATAAACCGACTGGTCGATAAAGGAAACACGATGGTAGTAATCGAACATAATCTTGATGTTATCAAATCTGCCGACTGGCTCATAGAGATGGGGCCTGAAGGCGGAAGAGATGGGGGACTCTTGCTTGCCTCCGGCACTCCTGAGGATATTGCAAAACTCAATACTCCCACAGCAAGATTTCTTAGGGAGGAGTTGAAGTCTTAAACCAATAAAAAACATATTCACCATGACTGAATACGGACTAATCGGAAGAGTGATCGGACACTCTTATTCTGCCAGATATTTCAATGAGAAATTCAAGAGAGAAAATATTCCAGCCTCTTACAGTCTTTTCCCTCTTGATACTATAGACTTGTTTCCGAAGCTATTGGATGATCATCCCGGTCTCGTCGGACTCAATGTTACAATTCCCTACAAAGTGGAAATTATGCAATATCTCGATTCCTTAAGTGAGGAGGCTGAAGAAATTGGTGCAGTAAATGTAATAAAAATCAAACAAATTGATGGCAAGAGATTCCTTACAGGCTACAATTCCGATGCTTTCGGTTTTACAGAGTCCATTAAGCAGGTTATCTCTAATGTCGGTTATTCATATTTTGCTGAAGGTGTCTCATCCCCCACAGCTCTTGTCTTAGGTACTGGTGGTGCGTCAAGGGCCGTAGTATGGTCCTTGCGTAAATTAGGATTTAATCCGCAGATTGTGGGCAGAAAACATAAGGAAAACTGTATGTCATACGATGAATTGACACCGCAGCAGATTTACGAGGCTAAAATAGTGGTGAATTGCACTCCTCTTGGAACCAACCCTGACGTTGATAAAGCAGCCCCATTCCCATATCAATATCTTCATGGCGGACAGATTTGTTTTGACCTTGTCTATAATCCGGCCGAAACTCTTTTCATGAAAGTTTGCAAGTCGCATGGTTGTCTTGTGTGCAACGGACTGGAGATGTTGAGGCTTCAGGCTGTAGGTGCCTGGCAAATATGGACTGACAAATAAATTCAACCATCACATATCCATGAAGAAGAGTATCCCCCCGGCTTTAATTCCTACGGTATCGATGGCGGCAGGAATACTGTTCTCGTCGGAGGTATCTTTGTCGTGGTGGTGGGGGGTAATACTCATTGCCGTATCTATCGCAATCTGCCTTATAGTCCTTTACAAATCGGATAATCCCATAAAGGCTTTTAAAGCCGGAAAATGGCATGTCGCATGGGTCATATTATTGTTTTCCGGCATTGGCGTTATTGATGAATATAGCAATCGTCCACTTACCATAGAAGAGGCATCTAAAGGTAATCCACCCAAAATGGTTTATGGTGAAATCATCAATATTTTGCCAAAGACTTATGGCGATAAGATGGAGGTAGAGATAGCATCAACAAATGGCGCAAAGATCCATATACGAACAGGAGCAACGTCTTTTTCCAATGGCGATATAATATCATTCCCATATCATGGGGTAAAACCCATTGACTGTGATTCCGGTGCTGTCGTCTCATC
The DNA here is from genome assembly GCA_023667055.1 of Muribaculum sp. Classification (GTDB taxonomy): domain Bacteria; phylum Bacteroidota; class Bacteroidia; order Bacteroidales; family Muribaculaceae; genus Lepagella. Next base: position 35,009 of record JAMPAV010000008.1, read on the forward strand.
TGTAGCCACAATGTTGCGGTCGCATGGAGTGTTCTATACAGCATATATTCCCAAAAAATTTATTTCACTTGAGGGAAGAGTCATATCTTTCCGTGTCAGATGTGAAAGTCTTCGTCAGAAAATAGAAATTGCACTTGAAAAAAGCCATCTGCAGAAGGAAACTTCAGACTTTATCAAGGCCATACTGATGGGAGATAAAAACGGTCTTGACGAGGAGACAAGACTGACTTTCGCAAATGGAGGTATTGCCCACATGCTTGCATTGAGCGGTCTGCACATGGGGATTCTTGCAGTCATGATAATTTGGATACTATGGCCTTTCAGGGCAGTTGGTAAATATAAATGGGGATATGCTTTGGCAATACTGTTGTTATGGCTTTACGTATCAGTCACGGGCATGTCATATTCTTCGGTTCGTGCATGCATCATGATTACTTTTGCATTTATAGCAATAATTGTAGAGAGAAGAAACGCCGTGGGACATGCTCTTTGTTTGTCATGCTTGCTGATTCTTTTGGTGTCTCCCTCTTCCCTATTTGATGCCGGTTTTCAATTGAGTGTAGTGTGTGTTGCCTCGCTTGTGGCTTTTGCTTCACCGCTTAATCCCATTCGTCATCGCCATCATCCCTTTTTATTCCGTATCAGTGAGGCATTGTTGGCCACAATTGTGGCCACAATGGCTTCATGGGTGCTGATTTCATACTATTTTGGACAAGTGCCGTTGATGTTTCTTCCGACCAATCTCTTGCTCTTGCCAATAATCCCATTCTATCTTGCTCTGAGCGTAGTCTTTACTATCTCGCTATATATTGGATTTGAACCCGACATTTTTGTATCAGTACTTGATTTGGGATATGACATTCTTATAATGGCGGCCGACAGACTTTCTTATGGCACTAACTATGTGATTGATTATCAAATATCCGCTTATGGTGTTGTCGGATGGATGCTAATGCTTTCTCTTTCAGCTGTCGCACTCTATCATAAGCGATAAAGACTGATAAAAAAGAAACGGCGCGGCATATAAGCCACGCCTTTATATTGCTTTTACCTGTAGATTATTTTTTAAGAAAGTGCTTCACGCAAGCGTTTGCGAGTAAAGAAAATACGACTTTTGACGGTTCCGACAGGCAGATTCAGGTGCTCTGCTATTTCACTGTATTTGTAGCCTGCCACGTGCATGTTGAAAGGAACACGGAAATCGGCATCAAAAGTTTTAAGAATATTGTTGATATCTTTCACTGCTATCGTATCTTCTGGAGATTCAAGCGCTGATTCCTGACATGAGTTAATCTGATATAGATCCTCGGAAGTGTCAACCACCGTAGCCTGACGTACTGTTCTGCGGTAGTTGTTGATGAATATGTTACGCATTATGGTAAATACCCATCCCTTGAAGTTGGCATCTGAAGTGAATTTCTCTTCGTTGTCGAGTGCCTTCAAGGTGGTTTCCTGAAGAAGATCAGCGGCTGCCTCACGGTCGGAAGTGAGTTGATATGCAAAACTGAGAAGATTCGACTGAAGGTTCACGAGTTCACTGCGGAAAGAATTGATCGATGCCATAATATTTAAGTTTTTTGAAAGAAATCTGCTGTCGCAAATTAAATTTTTAGATTGATAATAGAATTAATAATTGTTGTTGTTTGTCTTTATAACGCGGTGCGTTTTTGAAATGTTTCGTATTTTTTTGCAACAAAAGGGCAATATGTCTAAACAAAATTGCAACATTATTGTAATTAAGCACTTACGCCCTGTTAAATAATAAATACATTTGTGAAACAAAATGAAACTGTTATGCAACAATTATGAAATAATATATCCTATACAATTGATATTTCAATAGTTGCCTCAAGAAAAGACAATTCCAGGGCGGAGCCACATCCTTTTGCAAATATTTTCTATTCGGTAAGCCCTTAAGGGGTTTGATAGGGATGGATGTTATGCGCCGCTCCGGAAATGTTCCTTTGGGTATATATAATCGTTATTTCTATCTTTCGACAATAAAACATCGCAGTATGGGTCTTTGTTCACCAATTATGGTCAAAATAGGAAATATTTGCACTTTCGTTTATTTTTACTCATTTTTTTGAGGAATTTTTATTAATTTTGCGTTTATTAATATAGTATTCCTATTGGAAACGCTATAGAACATGCCCTTAATTTAAAGTTAAGATATATGATACTTCGACGGTTTTTATCGTTGCTATATATATTTACAGTTACTATTGGCATTTCAGTTGCAGCTGATAAAGCTGGCGATGGAAATGACAAGATTGTTGTGGTCCTTGACCCCGGACATGGAGGCAAGGATTTCGGCGCGTCTGAAAATGGAGCCAAAGAAAAGGACATAAACCTTGCTGTGGCGAAAAAGGTCGCTGCCCTTGTTGAGAAAAATATCAAGGACGTTGAGATCGTCATGACACGCAATTCTGATAAATACCTCACTCTCCAGCAACGTGCCGACATTGCAAACAATGCCCATGGCAACCTTTTTATGTCGATACATGTCAATTCTGTTGATAAAAAAAACAAAAATCGTCGTAATGTCAAAGGTAGTTCGGTATATGTGTTGGGCCTTCATAGAGATCAAGATAATATGAAGGTTGCAATGCGAGAAAACTCTGTGATTGAACTCGAGAGTGATTATAAAGAAAAATATTCGGGCTTTGATCCTTCCAAAGATGAAAGCTACATTATATTTGAGATGTCTCAGAAACGCAACCTTGGTGAGAGCATACGTGTTGCGGGCGATGCACAGAATGAACTTGTGGGAAATGCCGGCAGAGGAAACAGAGGTGTTCGTCAGGCCGGTTTCTGGGTGCTTTGGGCCACATCAATGCCCGCTGTACTCGTGGAACTGGATTTTATCTGTAATCCAGAATCTGTCAAGTTTATGACATCTGATAAAGGGGAAGACAAACTTGCCGAATCTCTTTATAATGCTATTAAGAAATTTGTAGAAAGACGCAGTTGATTGTTATATATATGATGGAATAATGGTTATTTTTAATACATAATTTACCTGAATAAAGTATGAAAAAGATATTTACTAAAGAGTTCGCCATCGGACTTTCTGTAATTTTTGCAATTCTTATATTGGTGTTTGGTATTGATTATCTCAAAGGTATCAACCTTTTCCGCCCTACTCATTATTATCTTGCTTATTATGACAATGTTGACGAATTAAGTATCTCTTCACCTGTCTTGATTAATGGATACAAGGTAGGTCAGGTGCGCGAGATTAATTTCAACTATAAGCGTCCCGGTAAAATAGAAGTGGTGCTTGCTCTCGACAAGGATCTCGAACTTCCGGAAGGTTCAAGGGCTGATATTGGCACAACCCTGTTAAGTGGAGCAAGAATTGAACTCACTGTTGGTAATAGTTCTAAGATGATTCCAATTGGCAGCGAACTTCCGACAGGCTCAAAAGCCGGTCTGATGACTGCCGTACAAGATGGTCTTATGCCGGCTGTCACATCCATCCTTCCTAAAGTTGATTCGCTTCTCTACAATTTGAATCAGATTGCCGGAAATCCGGCCATTGGTAAATCAATCAACCGTCTTGACGGAATAACGGAGGATTTACTCGCTACCACAAATGGCCTTAACTCTACCTTCAGCAAACAGGTGCCGGCCATTGCCACTAATGCAGCCAGAGCCACACAGGGGCTTGATTCAATTGTCAATAATCTGGGTGTCTTGTCTTATCAATTGAAAAACCTTCCTCTTGATGCCACAGTCAGCAATGTTAACCAACTGACAGCAAACCTATCCACTTTCTCAAAACAACTTACCGATAAGAATTCCACCCTTGGAATGTTGACCTCTGATCCGGAACTTTATAACAGACTCAACCAAGTCTCTGCAGATATTGATTCACTAATTGTCGATATAAAGAAAAATCCCAAAAGATATATAAGTATAAAACTGCTATAGGGCGGTGAAACAGGTATTTTATAAATATAACCCCGACACTGACAACTTCGAACGCTATTATCCTACTCTTAAATCAAGAATGTTTTCGTTAGGACGCTATCTTGCTGTAGGATTAGTGTTCGGATTTGGTTTCTATCTGCTATTCTTCTTTGTTATGGATTTTTCCAATGAACGAAGACTGCGAAAGGAAAACAGCGAATTGAAGTATAAATTTGCCGTTCTCGAAAAACGTCTTGACAATTCTATAAAGGTGATGGAAGATATTCGCAATCGTGATGATAATTTCTATAGAGTGATGATGCAGATGGATCCTCTTGGCACAAACCAACGTTTTTCGGGGGTTGAGAATGAAACGAAATATGGCAGCAGTGGAAAATTTAGCGATTCCGAACTCTTGAATCGAATGAATACTTCCATCGACCTTCTGGAACATCAGATTTATTCACAGTCGGTATCTTTTGATCAACTGAAGCAGGCTGCTGGCGAACAGAAGGATAAAATTTCGCGAATCCCGTCAGTGCTTCCTATACATAGAAATGATTTCACTATGTCTTCAGGCTATGGATATCGTCGAGACCCCATATATGGAACTCCAAAATTTCATGAGGGACTTGATTTTGCAGCTGCCACGGGAACTCCGGTGTTTGCCACCGGTGATGCTGATGTTGAAGTGGCTGAGAGAAAACCGGGATTTGGCAATTGCATTGATTTGAACCATGGCTATAATTACAAAACCAGATATGCCCATCTGAGCCAGATACTGGTAAAACCCGGGCAGAAAGTGAAGCGAGGTGAATTAATCGGTAAAGTTGGAAGTACTGGCAAATCCACCGGTAGCCACCTTCATTATGAGGTTCTGTTTAAAGGTGAACCTCAGAATCCGGTAAACTATTATTTCATGGATCTGTCGCCTCAAGAATATGCCGATATGATTCAATTGGCTGAAAATTCCGGTCATGTTATGGACTGATTACTGTTTGCTATGCAAGAGTTTGATAAGAAATACTATAAGATAAAAGATGTGGCGGAATTTATAGGTGTACCCGAAACGACTGTTCGTTTCTGGGAAAAAGAATTTCCTGAGATTAATCCCAAGAGGGCCTCACGTGGTATAAGATACTATTCCCCGTCCGATATAGAGACATTGCGAATCATACACTTTCTTCTGAAAGTAAGAGGTCTGAGAATTGATGCAGCCAAACATCAGATGCACATCAATCGCAAAAATATTTCTAACAGACTTAAGGTAATAGATGAACTCATGGATATCAGGCATGAGATAGATATTATGCTCAATACTCTTGATAAACGTAAGATGTGAATAATAAAAGGAAGCCTGATGGCTTCCTTTTATATTGAAACAGTCTTATTGTTGAGATATTATCTGCGATGGATATGGGGCAAGCACTTGTCGCGACCATTGCTCAAGTTTCTTACGCCATTCCGCCAGACCGGCAGGTGCCTTCTTTTCCATTGCCGATATGAAATTGACATGGTAGGTGATTTTTCCTTCGGCATCCGGTCTCACTTCCACAAGATAGTTCAGGTCATCCTCCCTGCTGCGTACAAGATTGCTTGGATCCACCTGTATGCCAATTCCGAGGGTTTCGGTCAATTCTGGATAAGCCTTTTCCGGGATATTGGTGCCCCAGCTGCCTGCGAGCCCGTTTTCACCGATGAAGCCTTCGCCTCCATCATCGCCTATTTTTTGCACACCTGTGCAATACACCTGATCAGCCCCTTCTCCTTTAAGGAAAATCTCAGCCGTAAAATAGGGATTCAATCCATATTGGGTATAGCGCTGAAGCATATCCACTTTCTTGCCATTGATTACCCATCCGTCATCCTGCACTTCTATAATGGAGCGAATCGGGCCGGACGCTATGATTCGCTGTGTGCGCCTTGCCACTGTGTCAATGGTTGCAGGCTGACCATTGGTCAGACCTCTGAACGAACCGGCGGCTACAGATTTGCCTGCCCACAGTATATCCCTTCCAAATCCCTGGGCATATTGCTCAGGGGTCGTGTAAAATCCTGTTGTCTCAAGTTCAAGCTGTCGAGCTTTTTTACCATATAGGTCTATACTCTGGCGGTTATCAACATATATACGCCACGCATTGAGCATGCTTTCCATCACAGCGCCATGGCCATAAATGGTATTGTATATGATTGAGTTGTTGGAGTCGCCCGGATATGAAATTGCATCTATCTCAGGATATTTCTTTTTCTCATCCCTGAGTTTAAGATATGCACGCGACTTCTGCTCGAAAGTTTGCGGTCCTATGGTGTCGTTGAGTGTAATCTTTATGTGTTTTGTATATCCGGGATCTATATTTAGAAGAAACACAAGTTCATCTGCCACTCCATCTTGATTCAGGTCGTCCAACTGGAATGGAATGTCGTGGGATCCATATACATTTGCAGTCTTCACATCACCATATTCGGCCAATGGAATCACTACCGGCACACCAACCACTCTTTCATCAAGAGGGTTGGTGAAGTCAAGCTGAAATTTTACCGGCTTTGATGCATTGGCCGTAAGAGCCAATGCGGCTGAAAGTATTATCGCAGAGTTTAATTTCATGATTATAAGATTATAATTCTATTTATTTCAGCGAGCATTGCCAGCGCCAGGCATTGGCAAGTGTCTCGCTTACAGGGGTGTCAGCCTTCCATCCAAGCACATTGTTGGCTTTGTCAGGTATTGCCCATATCTGTTCGATATCGCCTTCGCGACGCTGACCGATTTTGTGTGGCACGGGCACCCCTGTCGCCTTCTCAAAATCATGTATCAGTTCAAGCACAGATACCCCGCGACCAGTGCCGAGGTTGAAGATTTCAATGCTGTCCGTATCTTCGCCCTCGAGCATCCTGCGCATGGCCACCACATGTGCCTTGGCAAGGTCCACCACATCTATGTAGTCTCTTATGCAGCTTCCGTCGGGCGTATTGTAGTCATCACCAAACACTGTCAATTCCTTACGGATGCCGGCTGCCGCCTGAGTGAGATACGGCACGAGATTCTGTGGCACACCAAGCGGTAGTTCTCCAATCTTTGCGCTTGGATGCGCACCGATTGGATTGAAATAACGCAGGATGATGCTCTTGATAGGTGCCCCACTGTGCACATAGTCTGTGATGATTTCCTCTGATATCTGCTTCGTGTTGCCGTATGGTGACGTTGCCGGCTTTATCGGTGCTGACTCGTCAATCGGATTCACATCCGGCTCGCCATATACGGTGCAGCTGCTTGAGAATACTATTCCCTTCACTCCATATTCCGGCATACACTCAAGAAGATTAATGAGCGTGTTCAGATTGTTGCGATAATAAAGGAGCGGCTTCTGCACACTTTCTCCCACAGCCTTGGAAGCGGCGAAGTTGATGATACCTTTGATGTCAGGATTTTCTTCAAAAAGTTTGCGAAGTGTCTTAATATCCGTGCAGTCGCCTTCCACGAATACCGGAGCCACCCCGGTTATTGCCTCAATACCCTTCAATACATCTTTGTTGGAGTTAGACAGATTGTCGATTATCACAACCTCATATCCCGCCTGCTGCAGTTCCACCACAGTGTGGCTACCTATATAACCGGTGCCCCCGGTCACCAATATCTTTGTTGCCATTTATTCAAGATTTAAAAGAGTGGACTGGGATACACACCTGCATCCACAAGCGATTTAAACTGATTTACTGTGGCTTCGCGGTCGGCTGCAAAAGTTACACCAAACCATTTTGAAGGTGTCTGCACCACTTTAAGGGTAGCTTCGCCATTCTGAATCAAATCATTGACAACTGTCGGGATATAAAACTCCGACTTCAGTTCTTGTCCATGCTCCTGTAGGAATTTTACAAATGCCTTTTCGCTATATCCGAAATAATCGGGTGTGAAGCCCCACATGTTCATGCTCACACTGCTACCGGCAGGAAATGGCTTTTCCTCTCCGCCTTCTACAAAGACAAGCCCTTCACCCTTACGCTGTATCTCGTGGCATTCCTTGACACCAGTCAGATAACCGTTCTCATCCACCTGACATAGACCACGGCTTACACCTCCATTTTCGCTCAAAGTGTTTTCAATCTTGAATCCTATCATGCAGTATTCACCTGTTTTCCCCCCAAGATCTTTCAGAGTCTCAAATGCAAGTTGGAAACTCTCCGGTCCGTAATAGTCATCTGCATTTATAACCACAAACGGCTCTTTTATGACATCCTTCGCCATAAGTACGGCATGGTTGGTACCCCACGGTTTGGTGCGGCCCTCCGGCACAGTGAATCCCTCCGGCAGATTGTTGATATCCTGAAATACCACTTCCACGGGCACATGTCCTTCATATTTGGATATCACCTTGTCGCGGAAGTCCTGCTCGAAGTCATGGCGTATTACGAAAACCACTTTGCCGAATCCGGCACGCAATGCATCATGTACGCTATAGTCCATGATTGTTTCTCCTGAAGGTCCAAGCGTGTCAAGTTGTTTGAGACCTCCGTATCGGCTGCCCATTCCGGCGGCCAAGATGAATAGTGTTGGTTTCATTGGTTATAATTTTTGGTTTAATTATTAAGTTTTTTTATTTACGTAATAAAATCATAAGTCTGAGCAAGAAGTCAAACATCACAAGGCGCGCATTTGCATTGCGCAATATATCCGAGAGAGCCCGCTCTGTCTCAGCCATTATGCGCTCGACATTTCTATTGTTGATGAAAGGTGAGAACTTTGTATTGAAATTTGCTTCGGCCGGCGTCATGACATTTAAATCAGGCTGATGCAGATTATAGATGAAACTCTCCCTCGTCAGTCGGGCACAATATGCAAGATATCGGCCGTTTTTTTCTCTCCCTAACGATGCTATCGCTTCCCCAAACATTCTCAGCGATGCCACATTGCGAGCGTATGCAAGACGCATCATCTGCATAAAATAGCCGGAAAATTCTTTTATTTCTCCCCCTTCGCCGGTCATGTCGATTGCTTTCAGCATATTGCCCTCCGAAAGGCGTGCCACTTCTATCGCATCAGGCACCGGAATCCCTGATGATGTCAACGCTGTTGTGATTTCCGTCTCGGTCAGCGGTTTAAGATTGAAACGCTGTGTGCGTGAGAATATTGTTGGCAAAAGTTTGTCGGGCTCGTCACTCACAAGAATGAACAAAGTATCGGGAAAAGGCTCTTCAAGAAGCTTAAGCAATGCATTGGCACAAGCTGTCTGCATTCTTTCCGGAAGCCAGATTATATAGGTCTTGAAGCGATAGGCAAAGGAGGATAGGGCTGCCGTACGGGAGATTTCATCTGCATCGCTCCTGTAGATCACAGGCACTGTGTTGCCGGCATCTATAGCCCTCGCCCATCCCTCCTTGGGCATATATGAGTTGGCATCTATGAAATCATTCCATTGCTCCATGAATGTCTCTGTAGATTTAGATGTGGCTCCCGTGCGGGGAAACACATAATGCACATCCGGATTATTGTGATGCGCGTTTTGGATACAGGCCGGACACTTGCCGCAGCTGTCACCCTGAGGAGTCCGGTTCTGGCAGTAGATATAACTTGTCAATGCCCTCGCCACTCGCATTTTGCCTATACCTTCCGCCCCACCTATCAGAATAGCGTGCGGTATGCGGTCGGCATCCACAAGATCTCGCAACGAATTGATGATATCCTTATGTCCGGTTATATCAGAGAATTTCATATCAATTTTTGTTCATATCGGCTTTCGCATTTGAAACCCGATGTACTCAAATGCAAATTTACAAAAAAATAAGGAAACACCAAATTATTTTAGTAAGTTTCCATAAAGTTTCTACCTTTTGATATATATATGTCCAACTACAACAATCAGGCATCCGGGTTCATGCGGATGTGATGTCTGAATTAGACCTGTTGTCATACAACTGAAAAGGCTTAATATTTGTTTTCTTTTTATAAAATATCAACTTAAAAAATATGTTACTATGAAAAGCAAGAATTTGACGTATAGCGGTATTATCACCTTGATATTGGGTATATTACTGATTTTTATGAAAGGGGCGGCCATTTCTGCAGTGGTTATGGTGATGGGTGTGTTCTTTCTCGTGGCAGCAGTGCTTAACGTATATTTTGCATTCAAAAAGTATTCAAGTCCATACGTTGCGATACTTACCGCCATCGGATCAATGGCACTTGGACTGTGGCTTTTGTTTGATCCCGAAGGATTCACATCCATACTTGTGTATGTTTTTGCCGGGCTCATGATTTTGGCGGGTCTATACCACATTTGTATGCTTGCCTTTGGCTTTAAGGATGCAAAATTTCCATTTGCATTCTACATACTGCCTATTCTCCTCGTGATAGGAGGAGCTGTCATTATCATAATAGGCAGTGAACGTATGATCAACATGATAGTGCTTCTCACCGGCATCGCACTCATCGTATATGCCGTATGCAATTTTCTTGAGGCTGCGGGAGAAAGCTCATATAAGAAAATTCCACAGTGATGCCATCCGTGACCAAAGCAAAGAGGCGGCCAAAAGGCCGCCTCTTTGCTTTGGTCACGATTGCAATTTCATTCACTTGTCCGTGGGCACAATTGAGATTGCATAGCCGCCCCCGGCAAGTGCATTAAGAGTCAGTTTACTCTTTGATGTCACTTTTTTCTTGGTAATGGTGTAGCGGGTCTGTCCATCCACTGTGTTTGCATCAGGAGCCTCGGCATATATTGTGGCCTCATATTTTCGTCCCGGGTCAAGGAAATCCAATGAAATTGTGCTCTTGCGATCGTTGACACCGGATGTGCTTCCGACAAACCATGCATCCGAATTTTTGTCCTTGCGAGCTATGGTGACATATTCCATGGGTTCGGCCTCCAGATAGACGCTTCTCTCCCATTCCACCGGCACATCCTTGATAAACTGGAAAGCGTCGAGATGCTTCTCATAATGCTCCGGAAGGTCTGCAGCCATCTGCAATGGACTGTACATTGTCACATAAAGAGCAAGTTGTCCCGGTATGGTAGATGCAATCTTGCTATTGTTGCCCGGGGTGAATGTGCTCAGGTCAAATTCAAAGATACCCGGAGTGTAGTCCATCGGACCTCCCTGTAGGCGAGTGAATGGCAAGATGGAAGTATGCCACTTGTCGTTGCCTCCCATGGCCTGATATTCCGTGCCCCTGGCACTTTCATTGCCTATAAGGTTAGGATAAGTTCTGGCAAGACCCGTGGGGCGTGTGGCTTCATGGGCATTCACCATAATCTTGTGGTCGGCAGCTTTCTTCACAGCATATAGATAATGGTTGTTGAGCCACTGCGAATAGTGATACTCGCCGCGTGGTATGATGTTGCCTACATATCCGCTCTTCACGGCATTGTAGCCATTGTCGTTCATGAATTTATAGGCATCTTCAAGATGGCGCTCATAATTGCGTACAGAAGCGGATGTCTCATGATGCATCATCAGTTTCACTCCCTTGCTTGCGGCATATTCGTTGAGACCCTTCAAATCAAAATCAGGATATGGTGTGACAAAGTCAAACACGTAGTCTTTCGACTGGCCAAACCAGTCTTCCCATCCTTCATTCCATCCCTCCACGAGCACCTGGTCGAAACCATGCTCAGCTGCAAAATCTATGTATCGCTTCACTTTCTCCGTGTTGGCACTATGCCGCCCGTTGGGTTTGGTCTTTGAATAATCTGTCTCGCCGAGCTTCACAGAATATACATCATCGGTATAGTTCCATGACCCCGCACCGGTGATCATCTCCCACCAAACGCCAATATATTTCACAGGTTTTATCCATGAGGTATCTTCAAATGCTGTAGGGTCATTAAGATTGTATATAAGCCTCGAAGCGAGAATGTCGCGTGCATCATCGGTTATTATTGCGGTGCGCCAAGGTGATTTGGTGGGTGTCTGCATATATCCCTTACGGCCCTGATTGTCGGGGGTGAGCCAAGACTTGAATGTCATCGTGGTGTCGTTGAGATTGAGGTGCATTGTAGGATAATCCACCGTGCCGGCTTCATGCAGATTGATATATACCCCATCATCGGTCTTAAGCTGAAGAGCGGTCTGCACCCCGGTGGGTGAGAATGGAGTGGTGGAAGCATTGTCGGGGTTTATCTTGCTTGGGAAAAGATCACGTATTTCGCTAAGCTTAGATTTGGTGTAATTATACTCCTGAGTGTCATAGTCACCCGGAATCCAGTAAGCCGTGTGGTCGCCGTTCATTGCAAACTCAGTGTCCTCTTCGGCAATCACAAAATAGTTTAGGTTGGGCTGTTCGGGAAATTCGTATCTGAATCCGATGCCATCGTCGTATGCGCGGAAACGAATGTTCATGGTTCGGTCGAAAGCCGGCTGTTTCAGTTCTACGGTCATCTCGTTGAAATGATTGCGAATCTCGGTTTCTTCACCCCAGACCGGATTCCATGTCTCATCCACAGATTCGCGGGTTGTGCCTTCAAGCTGAAATCCGTCTTTTAGCGAAAGGGCATCAGCTGCGGTCTTTTTGCCTTGGTGCTCAAAGCTGTTGCGTCCCGACTCACTGAAAAGGGTAAAGCCCAAATGAGACGGTGCTATTATTTCCTTTCCTTTGAAATCCACCCAATATGTGGGTTTGCCATCTTTTATATCAAAGTTAAGCACTATGTCGCCATCTGGCGAGTAAAGTGTCTCGGGCGCGGCAAACAAAGCCGTAGGGACAGTGAGGATCGGGAGCAAATATTTTCTTCTTGTCATATTATTTTGGTTAAGTTATCTGTGTTATGTAGCAATCTATCACATATAGTCATACTAAATTATTTATTGTTAGCGACATCGGAGGGGCGCGAAAGATCAAAACCGGACCAGTCCGGAAGTGATTCCCAGGCCTCCTTGCTTCCCCATGCTGCGTTTATGCGTGATGTCACATTATGTTTGATCCACCACATAGTGCCCAGCTGCGGAGTATTAGCCACTTTTTTCATATACATCTTAATGGCGAAAGCCGGAGCAAGCGGGGCAAGAGAAAAATACCAAGGAAGTTCTCTCTTCATCTGACGGAAGTATTCTTCCGGGGTTATACCACTTCTGAAATGCAATATTTCTTCAAGATCATCCGAATCTGCAAACCACATTCCGTGGAAATTATCGGTGGCAAACCATTTGGTCTCGAAAATCTTTTCAGGAGGTGGGCATCCCATTGCTTTGAGAATACGGCATTCGAATTCATAGTTTGTTAGCCTGTACTGGGCGCCCCCTCCCACATTGTAGCATTTGTTCCAGAATGAATCCGGAACGGAATCGCGACAAACGCGCTCAAGCAATCTTCCCGAATCTTCTGCCGTGACCCATTCAAGAACCCCTCGGATGGGAACATGAAACGAAATCGGATCTGAGGCTTTCTTCAGCAACCCGCTATGGAGTATTCCTGTTTGTCTCAGCGACACCCACCACTTCAGTCCTGATTCGATTAGCATTCTCTCAGCCTCGGTCTTTGAATAGGCATACGCATCATTTGGGTCCGGATTAAGAGGGTCGCCGCTCCGCCCCCAATGATTCGGCACATTATGCGGGCCATATTGCGACACAGAACCTATATATACAATCTTAACTGTGTCTTTTCTTTTTTGAGCTGCTTCTATTATATTCTGCATAGAGCCGATATTGGTTCGGATTGTCTGTTCGGGATACCAGTCAGCAGCGGGGGACACCATCCCGCCGACATGAAGCACAATGTCGGCGGTATCCACTCCCCTTTCCACAGCTTTGCGGTCGAGCAAGTCTCCCCATATCACATTCACACCTTTGGCTATGAAAGGTGTCAAAAGCTTCTTGTTTTTCTTGCTCTCTCTGGCAAGTACTGTTATTTCATATCGTTGAGTGGAACCGACGAGCTCACGCAATCCGTGCAAACCCATCACTCCGGTAGCTCCTGTCAGGAATATTTTTTTCATGATTACAAAGTTAATGAATTTTTTTATTAACTTTGCGTAAAAATACTAAAAAAACTCTATTATCATGAAAAAGTTTTTAATGACGGCGTTTGCTGTGCTGATGGCATTAGCCGCGAGTGCACAATTGAGAGTATCTGTGCTTGGCGACAGCTATTCCACTTTCGACGGACTTATCCCGGCAGGCAATGAACCATGGTATTTCACCGACACACAGGGAAATGATGTCAATGCTCCGGAACAGACTTGGTGGAGCATCATGACCGATGCCAACGGTCTTGTATTGGAAAAGAATGACTCTTATAGCGGAGCCACCGTGAGTTATTCCGGATATCGGGGTGAGGACTACAAAGACCGTTCGTTTAATACGAGGGCCAATCGTCTTGGCAATCCCGAAGTGATTTTTATCTTCGGTGGCACAAATGATGACTGGGCAAAAAGTCCGATAGGTGAGTTTAAATATTCAGGGTGGACAGAGGAGGACATGTATAGCTTCCGTCCGGCATTTGCTCATTTGCTCGACAATCTCCGGAAACTGTATCCGGAAGCATTGGTAATCAACATCAGCAATAGTGATCTTGGAAGGAATGTCACCGAATCGATGAGTGAGATATGCAAACATTATGGAGTGCCCAACATTCAGCTTCACCACATCGACAAGCAGCGCAATCATCCCTCGCAAAGTGGCATGAGGCAGATAGCCTATCAAGTATGGAAGCAATCCGCCCCTCACATCTACAATCATTTGAGTCGGAATGTAAAACAATAATTGTATTTAGGCCCCTCAAAATATGCAAAAGTCATCGACTGTTTCAGTCGATGACTTTTGCATATTTTATAGAACCTGCCAATTAGACTTATCTTTTGAGTCAGGCCTTAATCATAGTAGTGTAGCTGAACGCCGTATGAAGTCTGAAAGAGCTGCCCCTTTCAGAAGATTGCTCTGAAGAAGAGCAAGGTCAATAATTTGCTTCACTTTTGGTTTCCCTTCAGCATAATTGCTCACAAGTGTCTCCAATTGAGAACGCAACTCTGCGACCTTACTATTTTCTTCCTTCATCTCAGGCACCGGCTGCTTATTATCCTGTGCCTCTTTTGAAGCCTTTGAAATTTCTTCGTTGAGCGATGATATTTCTGCAAGAATCTTGTCGGCTTCTCCACCTATCTCTTTTCTTGTGTCTTCAACGATTGTCTTCACAGCCGGTTGGTCAGTGTTGACAGTCAATGAATAGCTGGCGGGCATATCTCCATAGAACGACATACCGGGCTGCATGGCAGCCATATCCTTCATACGACGCATAAACTCATTCTGTGTCACTGTGGCCGGAGCTGCATCCGGAGAAATGGCATCGAATCCCACCATAAATTGAGCTTTGTCAATTTCCGGAATCTGACTCTTGAACATAAGTGTCATAACTTCTGTTTCATTGGCCGTGAGACCTGTGGCTTTGTCATCGCTCTTATGAATCAGCCGGTCAGGAGTATCGCTATCTACTCTTACTAAACCGACATTCTCGAGTTTAGATTCGAGAAGTCCTACGATATGAGGCGCCAGTTGTCCGTCAAGAAGTAGCACACTGTAACCTTTGGCTTCTGCAGCTTGAATATAACTGTGTTGCACGGTCTTATCTGTAGCGTACAGATAAATCAACCTTCCATCTTTATCCTTCTGTTCTCCTTCTACAAGAGTATGGTACTCGTCAAGAGTGAAATATTTGTCGTTGACATCTTTAAGAAGATAGAACTTTTTGGCTGATTCGTAAAATTTCTCATCGGTGAGCATACCGTATTCTATGAACACCTTTATATCGTCCCATTTTTCCTCAAACGCCTTGCGGTCGCTTTTGAACATGGAATCAAGTTTCTCCGCAACTTTCTTGGATATATAGCCGGATATCTTCTTCACTGCCGTGTCAGCCTGCAGATAACTTCTGCTCACATTCAGTGGGATATCAGGAGAGTCGATGACACCTTGCATAAGGGTCATGAACTCAGGCACAACACCTTCCACCTGATCTGTGACATACACTTGGTTGCAATAAAGTTGTATGCGGTCTTTTCTTACGTCAAACTCATTCTTGATTTTCGGGAAATAAAGAATGCCGGTGAGCGTAAAGGGATAATCCACATTCAGGTGTATCCAGAACATAGGGTCGTCCTGGCCTGGCATCAGCTCGTGATAGAAATTCAGATAATCTTCATCCTTTAGATCAGCAGGTTTCTTGGTCCACAACGGTTCGGTGGCATTTATCACTTTATCCTTGTCGGTATCCTGCATCTTGCCATCTTTCCATTCCTGCACCTTACCTGAAATAACCGGTACTGGGAGGAAACGACAATATTTGGAAAGAAGTGTGTCGATACGCGCCTGCTCAAGGAATTCTTTGCTGTCATCATCGAGATAAAGAGTGATTTCTGTGCCACGGTCGGCTTTGTCGAAATCCTCCATCGTATATTCGGGACTTCCGTCGCATGACCAGAGCACTCCCTTGGCTCCTTCTTTATAAGAAAGCGAACGGATTTCCACTTTCTTGGAGACCATGAAGGCCGAATAGAAACCGAGACCGAAATGCCCGATTATATTGTTTGCAGTGTCCTTGTATTTTGCAAGAAATTCTTCTGCACCCGAGAACGCAATCTGATTGATGTATTTATCCACATCCTCACGGTCCATACCTATTCCGCGGTCGGTCACAGTCAATGTGCCCTTCTCCTTGTCGATTGACACCCTGACATCAAGGGTACCGAGTTCACCCTTGAAATCGCCAAACGTGGCGAGCGTACGAATTTTCTGGGTTGCATCGACAGCATTGCTTACGAGCTCACGCAGAAAAATCTCATGATCGCTGTAAAGAAATTTTTTAATTACGGGGAAAATGTTTTCGGTAGTTACCCCAATTTTTCCAGTAGCCATTTCTATATTATGTTTTGATATTTTATATTGGCATAGCATAAACCGTGCCAAAAATTAAACAATGAAACTTCAACATGGGATTAACACATTAACAATATTTAAGTCGGGGCTTTAATATCATCATGCTTGGGCTTATATATGAAAAAGTGCGGACTGAAATTTCAGCCCGCACTTGGAAATTTTATTTGGTTGGATTAGAAAGTCACCTTCTTTGATTGATTGTTGCCTTCCATGTCCTTGTATGTCACAATGTAAACACCATGTTTGAGATTTGTGTTGACATTGCCTTTGGCGTTGGCCAAGTTGAATAATTTGCGGCCGGAAAGATCATACACTGCAAGGTCGGAAACAGTGTTGCTTACAGAGAGGACTCCGCCACGCATGACTTTGACATCAGAATTCGAAGCCACGACTCCATTCACGCCTGAAGTCTGAAGATCGGCAAATACGTATGTAATAAATACATTTTCTGCTAATTCTTCATCAGGCAACATGTAGGCAAACAAACCACTTGCGATCACAGAAAAATCATCACTGACTGATGCGTGTCCGGTATTCAATGCTTCACTATATGTTTCTTCTCCTGTCTCCCAGTCGTAGTCGGTCAGGACGTAGCACATAAGATTGTTGTCAATCCATTCAGCAACTCCGGGATTGGTGGTTGCGAGGTATTCCTCCAGAGGCACATAATCAGAGGAGCCGGGCAGATACACGTATGAAAGTGTGATTTCACCTGATGCTGGGGTGCTTCCAATTATTTCACCACCGGCCAATACCTGATTGGGAACAATATCGGTATATTTTGATTCTATTTTTGAATATGTGCCATTTTCAATGTCAAAAACGTATGTTTCATAGACAGCCACGGGCCACCAGCTCGATGGGTCATCAACGTATGTCTCGGAAGCTGCTGCAAATTTAGTGCCATCGGAATTCATGGCGAAACCATTTTGTAGGAAAGGCACTGATTCCTCATAAATCTGATTGCGGGTTTCGAGATACACCTGTATTTTTTCGTTATAAGTGGCAGCGGCTTCATTATATTCCTCAGCAGCCTTTTCGTAGGCGGCGCGCTCATCTTCCGACATGAAGTCAACATAGTTTGGATAGAGGTCTGGATCATAACCGCTGGCTTGCCAATTTTGGTATGCCTCATCATATTCTTGCTGTTGCTCAGCTGTCATATAGTCAGTCGGCTCTACATATTTCAGATTGAAATCTCCGGGATCCTCCGGTAATTCTAAATGGTTTGGATTCCATAGAGATTCTGTGGGAAGGGTATATGACCATTCACCCGATGCATCAGCTTTATACACGATGGGATATATAAACATTCCGGAGTCATCCACCACCTGGCCAAGCATGGTCTTACCATCGTTGCTGATCCACACGGCGCTCACATACTGTGGCGCATGACCTGTGAAATCCTTGTCGGGATAAGGAAGATACACGGGATCTCCATATTCACCTGTTTCATTCAAATCCATGTAAAATGGCACAAACATCACTCCACCTTTCTCCATTGTCGGATTCGACAATGTGCCACAAATTCGTGATCCGTCAAGCGTGATGCCGTTCAGTGCACAGAATTTTTGCGTACTCAACGATTCCACCATTATCATTTCTCCGTCTTTGTAGATTACACCCTCGTCGGAATATGTGGATCCCACACAGGTGCCATCGGCAGCAAATGTATTGCCATTGCCGAAATATACCTCCTCAAATACTCCTGCTTTTGAAGGATCATCGGTGCGGTCAAACACTACTATAGACCCTTCCGGATTTTCCCCTACAATCCACTTTCCATCGGGGGAAACCTTTTGTCCGTACAAATACGGTAACACTTCCGGAACTGCCTGCGCACTCATGCCCGCAGCTGTCAGACACATCATGCAAAAAAGTAAACTTTTCTTCATAAAAATTAGTATTAGTTATTATTTGTTATTAGTTTTCTTTGTTTAAATTTACAAAAATCAACCTTTAGATGATTTTTAGATTCACAAAGTTAATGTTTTTTTTATCGTTAACATCATGTCAAAGGCATTTTGAGATATAAATTAACATATTTTAAGTATAAAAATTGAATATTTTACATTTTTTAAGAAAAATCAATTTAAAAACATAAAAAAACCTGCTTCAGGATACAGAAGCAGGTACTTATCTGGAAATTTCGTATTGTGTCTCTGATAAATAGTTTTTATGGTCATTCCGCCTCATCGGCTGGAGTCTCCTCGGTGAATTTTGTGAATCCCTGGGAAATTAACAGATTATACCAGTTAAAAAGTTTCTTTATGTCAGTAGGATATACGCGCTCGCGGTCAAAGTCTTCTACAGACTTTGCAAATTCCTCCCGAAGTGCGTCATTGTCCATCGACTTCACATCTACAGGCTTTCCCTCCTCTTTGGCATATACGCGGTCAAGTATTTCTGCAAGAGGCAGATCTTCACCGATGGTGTACATAGCTATGTCGCCAAGGCACACCACTCTGTCTCGCTGACCAAGCGGAAAACGTTTTTTCGACACCATGTCCTCTACCACTAAAGTGCGGTGTCCCGACGACAGTATTTTATAAAGACCGGGTTTACCGGTAATTGAAAGTATTTCCTTAAGCATCTTTTTATAATTTTAAAATTTTATTATCTTACAAGCGTATATTCCACTGAGTCGGCATGCAGTCTGGGTCTTACAGCCTTCGCACCCTCCACAATCTCAATGCTCAACGGAATGCGCTCACCCATGTGACGTGAAAGTTCGTCATAGTCTGCAATTACCCTGACCGGTTTGTCTTCATTCGAGAAGTCACTCATCGGCACGTAGTAACTAACCCTGACTGTGGATGGAAACAACAACAGACTTTCACCCGCAGGCACATTTCGCGAGGTCACGGCTATCACATCTTCCTTGGCCACAAGAGGCTCTACATTTACTTTG
The DNA here is from genome assembly GCA_023667055.1 of Muribaculum sp. Taxonomy (GTDB): domain Bacteria; phylum Bacteroidota; class Bacteroidia; order Bacteroidales; family Muribaculaceae; genus Lepagella. The sequence continues at coordinate 54,696 of JAMPAV010000008.1, forward strand.
ACCTTTACCGTTGAAGGAATCAGACGCACGCCTTTTATAGTCTTCAACTCTGATACGAAAGCCACCGGCTGATCAAGATCATTTTCAATATAGGATTTGGTGAAGACCCTTGTTAATGTGTCAAGTATTTCCCTCGGACCGTAAGCCGTGACTCTACGCGGATCAGATTCCGGGCTTCCATACACCACGAATCCGGCCTTCGCATGAGCTTCCACGGAAACCTGAACCGGCACCATTTTGCCGGGACGGTCCGTATATGTCAGGCGAAGAGAATCCAGCCCCATCGACAATATTGTGGCATTCCCGCCAAATGCTTCTTTAAGCGCGGCTGTGATGTCACTGCGCGAACACACAAGTTGTCCATCTTCCGCAAGTTCCCGGAAATCAAGATTTATTGTTGGCTTGTTCACCCATGCTGTACGCATCAGACTGGTACCTTTGTCTTTCACCTCCACATGGACATGTTTCGGCACATCTGTGATGAATGTGATGGAATCAGGCTTATTTGAAATCTTGAGATTCACCATTACTCCGGTTTGCACGGAGTCATTGAGAGTTAGAATAAACCAAAACAGTGCAGATATGCCCACAAAAACCGTGAATGTGAGCAGACTCCGGAATTTGGAAGAATTCCGGAGCTCGCTCCACCAATCAAGTAATTTTTGAAACCAGTCACGCATCTGTCGGCCCTTAGATTATTATGTCACTGCTGGGCGTTGGGATTTTCCACTCCTGCGGGATACACAGAACCCTTGTCAACCTTGATCTGAGTGCCCGGTGCAACCTCTATCATGACAGTAGTGTCAGAAATGTCACGCAGTTTGCCATGGATGCCGCCGGCGGTCACAACTCGGTCGCCGCTCTTCATGGCTTCACGAGCCTTTTTTATCTCTTTCTGTTTTTTCTGTTGCGGACGAATCATGAAGAAATAGAATATCACGATCATCGCCACAATCATGAGCAAGCCGCTCATGCTGCTTCCGCCGCCTGCAGCGGCCTGGAGAAGAATTGAATTCATGTTGCAAGATATATTGTTAATGTTATTTCTTAAGTTTGCCTGATTCTTTCAGGTTCTCAATCACCTTGGCAAGAAGTCCGTTGATGAAAGCACCACTCTTGGCTGAGGAATAGCTTTTCGCTATCTCTATGTATTCATTAAGCGAAGCCTGAATGGGAATCTTAGGGAATGAGAATATCTCGGCGAGTGCTGTCTCCATTATAACCACATCCATATATGCCAATCGGTCGGATTCCCAATGCTGCGTGTTGAGAGCTTCGTCAATATAGCCGCGATATATCTTGGCTTTCTTCACGGTGGCCTCAAAAAGCTCCTTGCCAAATTTGGCATCTTCTGCATCTTTATACATTGGGAACACTGGGTCATCAATCTTGCTGTCGGGTTTGGCGGCTTTATCCTCAAACCTACGGAAGGTCTTGATGACAAACTCTCCTATTATGTCGAAATCATCATTCCAGTAAACGGACTTATTCTCCATCATTTCAAGGAACTCTGCATCCTGGAAGACTATATTGCGCATTACTTTTTTCCAAAATTCGCAGTCTTCATGCAGATCGGCCGTGGGGTCGGCCATATAGTCGCGGTAAAGTTCGGATTGCGTTATCTTGTCGAGCAGATGTTTCACTATCTCTCGATCTTGCTCCACCCATGAAATCTTCTTGCTGTCTGCATAACTTCTGATGGTGTCGGAAGCGCCAAGAAGCTTCACAAGTTCATTGTCGATAAACTTTGGATTGGGATTCATGTCCTCTTCCGTACGGCAATAGCGGTGTCTCCTTTCATCGAGTTCCACTTCCTGCTGGTATGTAAGTTCCACTGGCAGAAGCAAAAGCCGGAAATAAAGTTCCCTCGCTTTCTCCAGACTTGTCTTCAGGTCTGCAAGCCCTTCAGAAATGTTATCCTGGCTTGATGCGAATTCGCGGAAAGTCTCAGCCACCATCTCTTTGGCCCGGTCAACTCCACGCATTGAATAATTCTCGTAGCGTTCTGAAAGTGTACCTAATGTTCTATTGTTGGAAATGAACAATTTGAAAATCTCAGGCCAGATGGTTGGTTCTGCCAAGGGATCTGAAAGGAATTTTTTGAAGACAGCCGATGCACTTACCTGATCGGCAATTTCGTCAATGCATGCTGACAGAGGGAAAAAACCGGCTGAATACTTACTCTTCAGCGATTTCATGATGTTGTCCGATGCAAGACGCTGCATGAAGCGGGTCTCCAATAGTGGATATCTCTTGTCTGATTTTTTAATGGTATCCGCTATCTTCATCATCAGATAAAGATAGTCGAGATAAAGAGAATATGCAAAACGCTTCTCTTTTGTTGGCGAAGACGGCGACGACAACACAGAGAAATTGTATTGCACCAGAAAGTAGGAGTAAAGCAGCTGAACTACTTTAATTCTTATTAGAACCCTATTAATCATAGAAATGTCAATTCAATAAATAGACAATAACGTGTCGGCACTCGAGTCAACACAATAAATAATTCACAAAGTTAATAATTAATGTTGACGTGTGCAAATTTAGCAATCGTAAAAATATCCGAAAAGATGAGCAACCTTTGCCAAATCGTTTTTGAAGATTAACTATAGAACCTGTCTATAATAAACGCAAAAAATTAAATGCGCAATTCATGAGTACGTGCTTTTTCACTATTTCTCATTTAAGTTTCGCAAGTTCACTTAGTCCCCAACTCAAACTTTTAAACCTCAACTTTCATTTGTCAAAGTCGAATTTACCACAGATTTTTACAATTTTTTTTGTATTGTATTTGGTTTTGTTGTCCAAATGTATTACTTTTGCGCTATAAAATGGATTCCACAAAATGTCAAACCAAGCTAACTTAAATATGAAGAATTTTTTTCTGCTTGCTGCTTTTTGCAGCATGATGACCGCTGGCGCAGTGGTCAGACCTGCCCATATCATTCAGGATGGTATGGTAGTGGAGTATTCAAAACCGTTAACCCTATGGGGAACTGCCGATCCCAACGAGACTTTCGATGTCAAAATCAACAAGAGCCGAAAAGCAAAAGTCAAGGCTGACGAAGAAGGAAATTGGGAAATACAACTTCCCGCGCTTAAGCCGGGAGGCCCCTACACGATTCAAATTGGCGACAACACGATATCAGATGTGCTCAGCGGTGACGTTGTGCTCTGTTCAGGCCAGAGCAACATGGAACTTTTTGTGTATCGTGTTGAAGACATGTATGGCGACACTATCGCAAAGTATTCCAACGACAAGGTTCGTCAGTTTATAGCCCCAAAGGAGATCGCTTTCGATGGCCCGGAATCAGACCTGAAGGGTGGTAAATGGGTAAAGACATCCCCATCAACCAGCTCCCAGTTCTCGGCACTCGGTTATTTCATTGCCATGGAGATGAATGAAAAGACCGGTCGCCCCGTGGGTATCATCAACTGCAGTTGGGGAGGCACTCCCATAGAGGCCTGGATGAGTGAAAAATCATTGAAAGGATATCAGAAACAACTTGCCCAACTAAAGATAGACCGCGACGTGGATTACCGCAACCGTGTCACTGCCACAGAACGTGAGAAACAGGGGCGTTGGAATGCCGCTCTTTATGCCGGCGACCCGGGAAGAAAACAACACTGGGAGGCCAAGACCACCGACATTTCCAATTGGAATGATGTCGATATAATTAAAGACAAAGGCTGGACCAACGATGGTGTCAATAATATGGGTGGCAGCCACTGGTTTGTAAAGAAAATCAATGTCCCGGCAGAATTGGCTGCAAAACCCGCAATGCTTCGTATGGGTGTGTTGGTTGATTCTGATTCCACATACGTCAACGGTGAATTTGTAGGCACTGTGTCATACTGTTATCCCCCGCGCAAATACAAACTTCGCGAAGGACTTCTGCAGCCTGGTGAGAATACGGTCGCCGTACGGCTTGTCTCCAATGGTGGACGTGGTGAGTTTATTCCTGAGAAACCATATAAGATAGTCTTTGAAGGCGGTGATGAGATTTCTCTCGAAGGCAATTGGAAATATAGACAAGGTATGCGTATGCCTTCAGCACCCGGAAGCACTTTCTGGTGCTACTCCCCCACTGTGCTGTATAATTCAATGATTGCTCCAATCACAAAATATGGTGTTGGCAATGTGGTGTGGTATCAGGGCGAGAGCAACGTAAGCAACCGCAATGAGTATGGCGATTTGCTCACTAAGATGATAGATCTTTGGCGCACAGACCGGCAGGATTCATCGTTGCCATTTCATATCGTGGAACTCGCCAATTACATGCCGGAATGGAACAAAGGCGGACGTGCTGCATGGGCTGAGATGCGCGATGTGCAGAAAAAAACCTGCGAGGCCATTGACAACTGCAATCTCGTAGAGAATTACGACCTCGGCGAATGGAACGACATCCACCCCCTCGACAAACTGACGCTTGCAAAGCGAGTGGTGGCCAAAATGCCTCTCAACATGCCAAAGACAAAAAAGAAACGATAGACAAAAAAGAAACGATAGTATTCGTGACAAGAATACAATGGATGGGCCTAAAATCCGGTATTAAACCGCGACTTTAGGCCCTTCCCCAAAAAAATATTAACTTTTTTTGAAACTTATGCCGATTTCCCCTTTATAATTCAGGATTTTTTGCTAATTTTGCACTCCGAAATCAAGATTTTATTAAAAATGACAAAAGCAGAAATCGTTAAAGAGATAGCCAAGAACACTGGCATCGAAAAAGAGAGTGTGCTTGCCACTGTTGAAAAGTTCATGGAAGTGGTGAAGGAAAGTCTCGCTCAGGGCGAGAATGTGTATCTTCGTGGATTCGGTAGCTTCATCGTTAAGGAGCGTGCCGAAAAGACTGGTCGAAACATAACTAAAAACACTTCGATCATAATCCCGAAGCACAATATCCCGGCGTTCAAGCCTTGTCCTGAATTCAAGGAAATGGTGGCAAAACAGTAAGCACCGGTTGATGACTCACTTAGTCAATTTTTCTGAAAAACAAAGGAGACTTCGTCATATCTGACAAAGTCTCCTTTACTTATTACTTATTTAAGTTTCGCAAGCTCACTTAAAGTTTAGAAGTTTAATAGTTTAAAAGTTT
>JAMPAV010000009.1 GCA_023667055.1 Muribaculum sp.
ATAGCTCCAAGGCTGCGACCCCTAAGACATAAAAATTTTATGAGATGGGGTCTAAGTTTGCAATCATGATGTGGTTGCCGGTTTGAAATGTAAAATTAATCAAAAAATCCCATTCGCGCAAAAAGAAAAATCCATCACCATCCGCTCCATACGTTACCATCCGCTTTGTGTTCCTCCCCAATGGCTTCAGCCATTGACCAACCTGAATGAACACGATAATACAAATTCTTCCGGCACCCCTGCATCTGAAGATGCAGGGTGTCAAAAAACACCAAGCAGATTGACTAATTGTTCCAACACCGGCCGGTGATTGTCGCCCCAACATAAGTTCTTTCAAGCGTTGTCTATAATTTGTCTATAATAATGTTGGGAATCGGTGTTTTTTGCAAAAAAAAATGCCGATTTTGTAATTTGTGTTGATATTTTTATTACCTTTGTGGCGATATATCAATAATAAACCATAATTCAAGTATTTTATGAAGCAGACTTTACTGACTGGCTTATTGTCGATCACTGCTGCCGGCTTGGCACTTGCCGGAAATGTCCCTCAGACTCCTATGAAGGAAAGCATGAAGGATAGGGTAGTGGTGAAGACAGTGAAGAATCTCAAAAGTGAAAACGGCAAGCGTCTCGCTCCCGGAGTGAGAGTTTCGACTTCCAATGGAGTCAAAAAACTGCATTCCATCAATATGGATCGCCCTGCCAACATCTCCGCAATAAAAAAGGTTCAGAAGAGAACTGAATCCCAAACTCCCGATGGATATGCTCTTTACGAGGGGTTTGAAGACTGGGATGGATCTGATTTGGAGTGGACTCCCGAAGGATGGACGGTTGACATGCGCGGTGATGTGCTACGCAGCGAAAGCTGGACTCCGGTAGCCGGAGGAGGATATCTCCCTTCTGCGAAAGATGGCAACTACTACTATGGCATAAATTATTCGGTCAATCGTCAGGATGAGTGGCTGATTTCTCCGGAAATTGAGGTAGTAGGAGATATGATTCTAAGCTACTGGCTCTATTTGGACCCGGCGTTCCTTTTCAGTCTTGATAATGTGGATTGGAATGAATACGAGTTCATTGGTGACAAGGTTGTGGCTGCAACGCTGCAGATTTGGGCTCAGCCGGAAGGCGGTGAATGGCAAATGCTGCATGATTATGTGGATGACTACAAGGATATGGGTTTGATGGATATGATGATGATTTCTCCCGTCGGCCTTGAGGAGAAATCCATAAGCCTTGCACAATTCTCAGGTAAAAAAGTGAAGGTGGCATTCCGATATGTTGGCACCGACGGCAATACCATGCTTATTGATGCCATAGGCATCGGGTATCCGGCTCTTGAGGATATTTCCTATATGGATCCGTTCTATACACTCTACTGGGGATTCGAAAAAGGTTGGGAGATGTCTTATCTTAACGCTGCAATCGCGCATTATCCGGTTTATGAACCTATGACCTGGACCAACATGTCATATATCGATGGCGCTACATTCTCCTGGGAATATTGCGATCCTATCACAGCTGAATTTGTGACTGATGATGACTCGGATGTGCTCGAAGTGACGTACGTCCCTGACTATAGCTCTGAGGCCTCAAAGAAAAACAATTTCTTCTATCCACCGGTGTTAAAGGCTACTGCTCCTTACGCGACTCCCGGAAGTTATTCCTCTCCATACGCCTATTTCCAGGCCGGAGGCAAGGCAGAGCGCACTCTTACAGACGGAAGCGAGTTCTTGCCCTCTCTGATACCTTTCAATTTCCATGACCGTGGTCTGGCTATGGTGACTGTGGATGATCCTCAGATTGGTGATCCGGCAATACCGGTGTTTGGATACAATGTTAATACGAATGATTATTGGCTCAACTATTCGCTCAACGGAACTCAGGCAATAGAGGGTGATTATTCCCGTCTGGAAGGTATTTCAAATATCTTCTTTGCCTCAGGTGCACCTTTGGTGGTAAATGGTCTGACGCTGCATGCGTATGGTAAGGTGGCAGATGATGCTGAGTTTACAGCCATAATCTATGGCTTGAACGAAGATATGAATTCTGATTTCGCCACTTTCACTGAAATTGCAAGAACATCAATAAAGGGTTCGGACATCATCGCGGAATCCCCAACCTCAAGGGGATATCTGGCATTGCCGTTTGATTTCGAGTCGCCGGTGGTGGTTCAGGCTACTGCTGAGCATCCGGCATACGTATTTATGATCACCGGGTTTAATTCAGACAAGGTGGATTATTTCGTCCCATTGCAGTCTAATCTTCCTGATCCCAACTATATGTGCCAGGGTTATATACTCAACCATATTGATCTCAGCAATCACATTGACCGCCCTGCATATTATTCATTTAAGCCAATGGTATATAAAGAGGGCGATGAGTATGTGGATCTTTACGGCGCGTTCGCAATAGGTGTTGACGCTGAATATCCATGGCTTACCACTGAGTGTGAGAAAATCAGTCTCACCAACGATGGAGCGAAAGTAGAGGTGGCTCTCGGCAGCTATTATGATGGCAGCCAACTCGAGGTGGAGGTGCCGGCCGGTGTTGAGGCCAGTGTTGCAGGTCGTTATGATGAATGTGTACTGACCGTATGCCACAACGATGCTGATGTGATAGCAGAAGGCAACGTGGTTGTGAAGGGTCCAGGTGTCAGACTGGAGATTCAGGTCAAGGAGGAAATCTCCGGAGTTGAGTCGGTTGGCAATGTTGCTGCTGAAGTTGTCGGCATTTATGACCTGAGCGGCAACCGTGTGGATTCCGCATCCAAGGGCATCTACATCGTGAAGTATTCCGATGGCTCAGTCCGCAAGTCAGTAATCAAGTGAAATTTAGCAAATATAACAAAAGCGGAGAGAGTCGTTTGGCTCTCTCCGTTAGTTTTTATCAATGCTAAGGTTATTTCACGAGGGATTTCAGGATGGTGTAGAATTCGGGATCTTCACCGATGGTGGCATTGGCAATGTTGCCTTCCGGGTCGATGATGAACTTCGTCGGATAACCTTGAACCTCGTATTTCTCCACGAGTCCGTTATTGCCGGGATTATACACCTGAAGCCAAGGCAATTCATATTTCTTCACTGCCTCTTTCCATACTTCCTCCGAGTCTCGGCAGTCAATGCCTACCACCTCCACCTTGCCTGCATATTGCTGGTAGGCTTCTTTCAATGCCGGAAAACCCTTGATGCACCATGGACACCAGCTTCCCCAGAAGTCGAGGATGACCCACTTACCTCTCAAATCGGAAAGCGAAAGCGGCTTGCCGTTGATGTCTTTGAGGGTGAAGTCGGGAGCCGGCGCTCTTTTTCTGACCACAGTTCCTTCCTTAGTCACCTGAGCCTCCTGTCCGCCATTCTCCTGATTGCCGGCCTTCGCACCGCATGCGGTGAAAAGCAGCACAAGGAGAGGAAAAATTATCTTTTTCATCTTGTTTCAAATTTTAATTGTCATTATATGTAATAACAATTTAGACCTCTCCGGGGTTCTTGATTAGGATCCCGCAGCAATTTCATAAAATTGCCATATCCCGATAATTCCTAATTCCTCTTTCCTAATTCCTAATTCAAATAACTCCCAGTTTCTTGCCAACTTTGATGAAAGCCTCAATGGCGCGGTCGAGATGCTCACGTTCATGGGCTGCTGAAAGTTGTACGCGGATGCGGGCTTGTCCTTTCGGAACCACCGGATAGTAGAAACCGGTCACGAAAATTCCCTCCTTCTGCATCTCTGCGGCAAAATCCTGCGACAACTTTGCATCATAGAGCATCACAGCGCATATCGCAGACTGAGTCGGCTTGATGTCGAATCCGGCTGCCATCATCTTATCACGGAAATAAGCCACATTTTCCATCAGTTTTGTGTGAAGGTCGTTAGATTCCTTCAGCATCTTAAACATCTCCAGACTTGCTCCTACAATTGATGGTGCCACAGAGTTGGAGAAGAGATACGGACGGCTACGCTGGCGAAGCATATCGATTATCTCTTTCGGGCCGGTGGTGAAGCCACCCATAGCGCCGCCGAATGCCTTTCCGAGAGTGCCGGTGAAGATATCGATCTTGCCATAGCAGTTGAACTGTTCAGCCACTCCATGGCCTGTTGGCCCTACTACACCGGCAGAGTGGGATTCGTCAACCATCACAAGGGCGTCATATTTCTCGGCAAGTTCGCATATTTTGTCCATAGGTGCTACGTTGCCGTCCATGGAGAAGACCCCGTCGGTGGCTATTACCTTGTAGCGGCAACCTTGTTCGTTGGCTTCCTTCAGGCAGCGTTCAAGGTCTGCCATGTCTGCGTTGGCATAGCGAAAACGTTTTGCTTTGCACAGGCGTACTCCGTCGATGATTGAGGCATGATTGAGCGAGTCGGAAATGATGGCGTCCTCCTCAGAGAAGAGCGGTTCAAACAAGCCTCCGTTGGCATCAAAACAGGCGGCATATAGTATTGTGTCTTCCGTCTTGAAATAGTCGGAGATTGCTTTCTCCAGTTCCTTATGCAGGTCCTGGGTGCCACAGATGAAGCGCACTGAGCTCATGCCGTAGCCACGTGCATCCATGGCTTTCTTGGCAGACTCGATTAGTCTGGTGTTGTCTGCAAGGCCAAGGTAATTGTTCGCGCAGAAGTTTAGCACATCATTCTGTGTGCCTTCTACTTTGATGTCGGCACTCTGGGGAGTGACGATGATTCTTTCGTTTTTGTAAAGGCCGGCCTCCTTGATGGAGTCCAGTTCCTTTGCAAGATGGGTTTTGAAGTTCTTATACATATTAGTTTTCAGTTGACAAAATGACATCTTGTCATTATGACAAGGTGACGATTGGGGTATAATTATTTGCAAAGTTAATAAAAAAAAACAAAAGGGTCTCAATGCAGTGACCCTTTTATTATATGTTTGTCAGCATAAAAAAAATGAGACCCGGAGTGTGGAGCCACTCCAAGTCTCTGAAGGCGGGTGGGAGATGGGGCTCGAACCCACGACCTACGGAACCACAATCCGTCGCTCTAACCAACTGAGCTACACCCACCATGTCGCTTCCCAAGGAGATTCCACTAAAGGCTTCGCAAGGTCTCTCCCGAAAAGCACTGCAAAATTACAACTTTTTTCTGAATCCACCAAATATTTTTTAAGAAATTTTGAATTTTGAATTTTGAATTTTGAATCAATTCTCAATTCTTAATTCTCAATTCTCAATTTTTCAGATATTTATCAAAAAAATCGAGGGCCATCTTCTGGGTGTCTTTGTGCATCCAGTGTCCCTGGGGCAGGAGATGAGTCTCAAGCTTGTCGCCGACTCCCTGGCTGTCCCATACTTCATGCATTATATCATAACATTTCTTTACGGCATGAGGTTTGAAAAGTTTGTCGGTATCTCCATTTATGAGCAACATTGCATTCGGACATGCAAGTGTCGCGATATGCGGATAGTCGAGATAGTTTCGCACACCACCTAAATTATTGGCATATCCTCCTCGCTCGTGCCGTCCGTAGGTCCAGTGCATCATGTTGTCGGCATCCGTCATCCAGCATACCCCCACGCTGGCCTTGATAAGGGGGGAGATTGCTGCAAGCATCCACGACCGGTATCCACCCATTGAAAGTCCCACGCAGCCCAGTCGCTCAGGATCAGTCTCCGGCAACGAGGCAAGAAATTCAGTGGCGTATGAATCCTCATACGTCATCCACGAACTAAGATTCCTGCCAAGCTGAAGCATATTGCCCGCCACGCTTGCAAGATGCGTGTTGTCGCTCCCCTCCTTGCATCCGCGTTCACCCCACATTAGGGCATCGGCTGAAAGCACCACATATCCGTTTTTTGCAAGGTAATCCCCTACATATTGTCCCTCATAAAGATTGTCGGCCCATGCATCAGCATCGTCAAGCACTGACTTATCCACTCCGAATGGTTTCACCATCTTTTCCTTCCCTATGGTGAAATGAGCACCATGGTCGTGAAGGGCAACCACTCCCGGAAATGGACCCTTACCATCTGGAACCAAGAGATAAGCCTTCACCCTCGAATACTTCGTCAGGTTGAACTCAATCTTGTGGGCTGTGTATCCGTCACGCTTTTCCGAGTCGAGTATCACCATGTCGTATGCGAATGCTTTGGGTGGAGGTGGGAGCATTTCCTCGATGAGTTTTCCTCTTGCCGATTCTTTCCATAGATTGAAATCCGCGATGTCGCTGTTGCCCCAAGCCAATGGGTAAGTTAGCTCTGTCTTAAGGCTGTCGAGAAAAACCGGCATGTCGCGCTGAAACTCAAAAGCCTTTTCAGTCTGAGCGAAAGCAGCAGACGCCCCAAGGGCGACTGCTGCTGTTATGGTTGTCATTGTTTTCATAATTCCTAATTCCTCTTTCCTATTTCCTAATTCAGAAAGGTCTTCCACCGAAGCCGCCCGGGCGGCCGCCGGGACCGCCGAATCCTCCGGGCGGTGGCATAGGCATGTCTCCATTCTCGGCTGCCTTCTCTGCCATCTTCTTCCAGTTGAGCGAGTTGAACTGCCAACTTACGCCAAAGAGGAAGTAGCGCGACAGGTTGTTGTAGCGGTTATCCACAATCGAGGTGGCAGATACGCTTCGCGAGATGTTCTTGGTGTCGCCGAGAAGGTCGTGGGCTTCCACAAACACGCTGAGTCCCCATGCTTTCGGGATGGTGTATTGCAGGTTTGCATTCCATATCCATGATTCAGAGTCAAAGCCACGTGAAAGGCCGGATGTCTTCGAGAAATTCAGGTTGGTGTCAAACTGCAGGCCGAAGGGGAAATTCAGAGTGAAGTCTGTATTGAAACCATACGAATGCGTGCTTTGGTTCGGTTGTTTCTTAAGTGTACTTGTGGAGAGCTGCCATGAATAGTTCGGATTGGCGGAAATCTGTACCACTTCCGTTGAGAATGTGATACCTGCACGGGGCGACAGACTGAGGTCGCCGCTTCGGTTGAAGTCCTCATTGATATAACTGTTGTAGGCTCTGTAGTTGGCCCTGAGATTGGCAAACACACGCCAGTTCTTGTTGCGAAGAGGCTGGTTGTACATTCCCATGGCGAATATGTTGAGATCGCCTGAACTGTTGGTGTATGTTGAAGTTCGTGCTCCGGTCAGAGGGTCTGTGGTGGTCTTGCTGATGATGTTGTTGATGACATAGCTTGCGTTTGCGAAAGCCATGATCGAACTTTGGGTATCCATGTTGAAGTTATTGTAGCGGACGTTCAGTCGCTGCGTGAAAGTAGGCTTCAAGTCCGGATTACCGACTTTTATGTTCATCGGGTCCGACACGTCGGCCACCGGCTGCAACTGAGTCAACGAGGGTTCCGACGACCGTGCGTTATATCGGATGTTGAGTGCCGAGTTTTTTGAGAACTTATAGCGGAATCGCAAGTATGGAGCGAAGTTGAGTACGTTGCGGCGCGGAATGCTGCGTTCGCCGATTATGAGGTCTGTACTCTTGCTGCTTGATGGTGTCAGTTCGATACCGGCATTAAGATTCATCTCCTTGGTGGTGCGCACGTAGCCCAGACGTATGCTCTGGGTCAGGAAGTCGTTGCGGAAGCTGTTGGAAAGAGTATCCGACATGATTGCCCCTGCCGGAAGACTTCCGAAGTCAGGCATGAACGTAGTGCCGTCGGCATTGATGCCGAGAAGATCGAGAGGCAGGTTATACACATACTTGTCGGAATTGTTACGGCGGGAGGTTATGCTATATACAAACTCCAGGAAATTACCCGGCCGTCCGATTGGTTCGGTCCATGTCACGCGTCCGGTTATGTTGTTGTTCCAGGAATGAGTGTCGGTAAACCGGAACAAGTCTTCGTCGTCATGGCTTTCATCGAGGAAATATTTGATTTCAGACAGGGATGTGCCGTGCTGTTTGGTGTCGGTGAAGGAGTATTCCATTCTGGCACTAAGTGAGCGGCCTTTCTTCTGGGGGAATCTGTACACGTAGGTGAGGTCGCCTCTCGCAGTCCATGAGTCGCCGTGGTTTGTCCTGTCGTTTTTCTGGCTGTTGACCTGGTTGCCCTGTTGCCAGCTATCGTTTATGCCGCCGATTATTCTGTGACCCTGGAAAAGTTCACTCTCAGAGTTTGATGTGGAGTAGCGGGTATTGTATGTGAATGAAGGACGGAAGTCGAGCGTGTTGTTCTCGTTGATTTCCCATTTCATTCGGAAATTGGCGCGGACATTGTGCGACTCATCTTTCGATTTAGAATTCGAGCTCTGGTAACTTGTGGAGTCGTTAAGCAAGTTTTGGGTCTCGCTGCTGTTGATGGAGTTTCGGTCGGAATGGTTGTAGCTCACGTCGCCTCCTACGCGAAATATTTCTTCGTTGCCGACATTGAAGTTAAGGCCAAGCATCTGTGAAGAAGTAATGCCGCCGCTGCCGCCAAACGAGTTGAAATTGCCTCGGCCCATGTCGCCGAAGCCCATCTGGTTGGTGTTGTTGGCGCGACCTATGAGGGTAAACATATTGTTGCTCACCATGCGGTTCAGGATGAAATTGCCTGCATAGCGGTCGTCGGTGCCGTAGCCGAAACGGGCATTGCCATACCAGCTTTCTTCCATGCCCTTCTTAACGGTGAGGTTTATGACTGTCTCTTCCTCTCCGTCATCCACACCGGTGAGACGTGCCTGGTCGCTCTTGCGATCTACGACCTGCACCTTCTCCACCATCTTTGCACTAAGGTTTTTTGACGCCATCTGGGGGTCATCAGCGAAGAATTCCTTGCCATTTACAAGAATCTTCGAGACTGTCTTGCCTCCCGATGTGATACTGCCGTCGCTGCCTACTTCCACACCGGGAAGTTTCTTGAGCAAGTCTTCCACCACTGCATTGTCGGTGGTATGAAACGAGTCGGCGTTGAACTCAAGAGTGTCTTCCTTGGCGACCACAGCGGTCTTCACACCCTTCACCACAAGTTCCTTCAGCATGGTGGAGGTCTCGTAGAGTTTTAGTGTTGGAAGTTCAAGAGTCTTGGTCGTGTCGTTGACGGTGAAGTCTGCAGACTCCGTGTCCATGCCTGTCATGCTTGCCCTCAGTACATAGCGGCGTGGTTTCAGATTTTTGAATTTGTATGCACCATTTTCATCTGTCATCGTGCCTGTGACAATCGTGGAGTCCGGAAGGGCGAGCAGCGTCGTGGTTGCGCCAATGAGCGGTTGCCCTTGGGAGTCAACCACACGCCCCTTCACCGTGGCAGCTATCACTGCCGATACTGCGAAGATAGAAATTGCAAACGCGGTTAAGAATCGTTTAGCCATTTTAGTTGTATAGTAACGTGTGGATTAATATTTTATAGTCTGTTTATATACTGATTCGCACATGCCTTTTCCGCACATACATTATCTATGACATTACTAATCGGCAAAGGTTTATTTGCAATCTTGATTTTTTTTCAATAGAACGGATGAAAGTGATGCACCGGTCCGTGGCCGTGTCCAATTGAGAAGGCAGCTCCGCTTGCTATTGCGCCGGCAAGGTATTCCTTCGCGCGAGAGGCTGCCGTGTCAAGGTCCGCACCTTTTGCAAGCCATCCCGCAATGGCAGAAGAAAGAGTGCATCCGGTGCCATGAGTGTTCCTTGTTTCCACTCTTCTTGATGAAAGTCTTAAGAATTTGTCGGTCTCTGCATTGTAGAAAATATCTGTAAGGGATTCACCCTCAAGATGACCGGCTTTTAGCATCACCGACACTCTCTCACCGGTCTGTCGGGAGAGCATCCGGGCTGCTTCCTCAAACTGGTCCTGGTGATAGATCTTCGCTCCGAGCAGCAGTGAGGCCTCCGGAAGATTGGGTGTTATCACACGTGCATACGGTATAAGTTCGTCGCGAAGGGTCTCCATGGCCTCCGGTTGAAGCAAGGCATCTCCTGAAGTGGCCACCATCACGGGATCCAGCACAATATTGCGTATATCCGGATAACGTTGCAATGTGTTGAGTACACTCCTGATTAATTCTGAGCTGTGAAGCATTCCAATTTTGACAGCATCCGCACCTATGTCTTCAATCACCGACCGGATTTGTCCTTCCACAAATTTCACCGGAACAGGATGCACGTCATATACTCCTACTGTATTCTCATCCACAATAGCCACTATGGCTGAGGCTGCATACACTCCGAGTGCGGAGAATGTCTTGATGTCGGCCTGCAGTCCGGCACCCCCCGATGGATCGCTGCCGGCTATGGTGAGTCCTATTTTGTGTTGTTTCATGACTATAGTTTCTTGTCTTGCCAGGTATCAAGATTATAAGCGGAATCCCAGAAGAGACACTCAAGCCGGGAGGCATTGATGAAAATTTCAGTCATGCGACGGCGTATTTCGGGCGATGCATTCTCGGCCAGTTGGTCGCAAATGGCAATAGCTGTGTCTGTTGACTTATCGAATGTCTCATCTGAGTATGTGGCAATCCATCTTGAGTAAGGATTGCCCTCCATTTTTGCCCTTTTTGTTATATTTTTCCCCACCTCGCGGTAGATCCAGAAGCAGGGCAGGATAGCGGCGCATTCCACCGCGACTTCTTCAAGGACTGAGGATTTAAGTAAGGATGTGTAAAAGAGACATACCGGTGATTTTTCAGAAGGTGTCTCCGATATGAATGATGCGTGTAGTCCTCGCTCTACGGCTATTCCGTCGGCCGCAAACTTAAGGAAAGTCTCTGTGTGTTCCGGATTAGCCATACGCGATGCTATGTGGGCCAGAACTTTTGAATATTCATTAAGATACAGAGAATCCTGACCGATGTAAAAGTCAAATTTATCTTTAGGGAGGTTGCCTTCAGATAGTTCCTCTAAAAAGGGTAATTTCAATATGGTATGGTATATTGATTGAGTGGCTATCCACGCATCTTGGCTCCATTTGTTGCTCATAGTCAGTAATCTATAATGTTGGTTTGTAAAGTAAGGAGATCTATGGTGAAGAGTTTGCCGGATAATGAAGAGCCAAGCCCGACAATAAGTTTTATGGCTTCGCAAGCCTCGATGGAACCGATCACCCCCGGCACGGCTCCAATTACTCCCATCGTTTCCCTTGGGAGGGAAATAAGGCTCTCTCGGTCGGGGTAGAGGTCGGATAATCTGCGGGGACGCTCGCCATGGTTCATAACGCTGACTTCTCCGGCAAACTCGCTGATGGCCCCATGCACCCATGGAATACCGGTGGCATGGCAGGTGTCATCAATTAGATAGCGGGTCTCAAAGTTGTCGGTGCAATCAATCACCAGATCATATTGACTTATGATTTCCTTTGCATTCTCTTGTGTGAGCCCGTAAGAATATATTTCAAATTCTACATCGTGGTTTAATTTCCTGAGTTCATTGCGTGCACACAGCACTTTTGGCATACCTGTCTGTGCCTGGATGTAAAGCACTTGGCGTTGCAGGTTGCTTAGACTCACATAATCCGGGTCGCAAAGGCCGATTCTGCCTACTCCCGCTCCGGCGAGATATAGGGCCACAGGGGTTCCAAGACCGCCAAGTCCCACTATAAGGACTTTGGCATTGGAAAGGCGTTGCTGACCTTCCTCTCCGAACTCCGGCAGCATTATCTGCCTGCTGTATTTGTCGTATATACTTCTCATCATACTTCTTACTTCTAATGTCACTAAAAAAATCACTGATGTCATCGGTTTTCCTCCTGTGCCAGGGGCCTCAGGCCCCATTAATTTAGTGACATTGTTATTACTTCTCACTTTTAATCAAACACCCTGTCCCAGTCTTTCCATACCGGTTCGCGTCCAAGTGCCCTAAGGTCAGCAGCCACCGCAGCCGGACTCGACGGGTCTGAGATGGCAAATTGTTCGAGCGAATCAGGATAAGTCGCATAGCCACCGGGATCGGTCTTTGATCCGGCACTCATGGTGGTTACGCCGAGAGTAGCCATATTGTTGCGAAACTTATGGTTCTCGCGTGTTGAGTAGGAGATATCCACGTCAGGATCATAGATTCTGAAGGCGAAGGTCAGTTGTGCAAGTTCCCGGTCGCTCATTACCACATTTGGCTGGAACCCCGACTCTGAAGGACGCATCCTTGGAAAATTGACAGAATATTTTGTTTTCCAGTATCTTTTGCGAAGATATGCAAGATGACGCGCCATCATGGTCACATCTGTGCGCCAGTCTTCAAGTCCAATCAGGACTCCCATGCCGATTTTGTGCACTCCTGCCATTCCCATGCGGTCGAAGCCATCGCATCTCCATTCAAATTTGGATTTCATCCCAGCCGGGTGATACAGTTTGTAGCGGTCCCTGTTGTATGTCTCCTGAAAACATATCACTCCGTTCAGCCCGGAGTGTGTCAGCCGTTCGTAATCTTCAGTTGGCAGTGGCATCACTTCAATTGTAAGATTGCTGAAATACGGACGGCACACCCGGAGTGCCTTTTCAAGATAATCCGTCCCGGCTACGGCCGGATTCTCTCCAGTCACAATAAGCAGATTCTCGAAAGGCCCCATTTCCTTGATAGCCTTGCACTCGGCCTCAATCTGTTCGGGGGTGAGGATAACCCTCGGAAACTTGTTGTGTCGGTTGAAACCGCAATATACGCATGAATTGGTGCAAGAGTTTGTGATATACATCGGTATGAATATCTGGATTGTCTTGCCAAAGCGCCGTTCTGTGATCTCCTTGCTTCGCCGAGCCATCTCCTCAAGGTAAGGGGCGGCTCCGGGCGAGACCAACGCCATGAAGTCGCGGTCGGTCAGGTGTTCCTTGGCAAGCGCCCGCTCCACATCGTCGGCTGTCATGGATTGAATGAGGGCAGTTGTCTCATCCCAATTATAATTTTCTGCTAAATATTTAGAGAACATCATCCAATAAATTAAACCTTAAACTGATAACCCCATAGCCCTATAACCCTATAACCCTATAACCCTCAACTTTCGCTTGCGAAAGTTGAATTAGTCAAGAAACGATGTCAGTGGGGATGAGGCCTCTGCGTGGTGGCGCACGGCGCCGAGTCCGGCCTCAAAAGCCTCGCGCCCGGCTATGGTGGCTTGGGCAAACGACCGGGCCATGCGCACCGGATCTCCGGCCACTGCTATTGCAGTGTTGACAAGCACTGCATCCGCTCCAAGTTCCATGGATTCAGCGGCGTGCGACGGTGCACCGAGTCCGGCATCTACCACCACCGGTACACGACTTTGCTCGATTATGATTTTTAAGAGTTCGCGTGTCACCATTCCCTTGTTGGTCCCGATAGGGGCCGCGAGTGGCATCACGGCTGCTGTGCCCACTTCTTCCAGACGTTTGCACAGCACCGGGTCGGCCTGTATGTAGGGGAGCACCACAAAGCCAAGTTTCGCAAGTTGTTCGGTTGCGGCCAGTGTCTCCACCGGGTCGGGCAAAAGATATTTTGGATCGGGATGGATCTCAAGTTTTATGAAGTTGGTGCCGAATGCCTCGCGGGCAAGTTGGGCTGCAAGCACAGCCTCCTGTGCATTGCGAACTCCTGACGTGTTGGGAAGCAGTTGTATGCCGTCGGCCACAATGTGACGGAGCATGTCATCCTCGCGGTTGTCCATGTCGATGCGCTTCATGGCTACTGTCACCATTCCTGTTCCGGAGGCTTTGATGGCTTCTGCCATCACGTCATTGCTGCGGAATTTTCCTGTGCCTACGAAAAGACGGGATGCGAATTCCTTGTTTCCTATTATCAGATTGCTCATATCGTAATTGAATTATTGATTGTCTTGATTATTTCTGCAGTGGCTTCGGCCGGATCCGGCGAGTTGAGTATCGTGCCGCTGGCAGCTATGCCGTTGACTCCCGTTGTCATGATTTCCGGTATGTCATGTTTTGTGATACCTCCGATAGCCACCACCGGAAGCCTGATTCCTTCAGTCTGCTTTTGCTGGATTAAATTTCTGTATCCATTTGTCCCGAGCACCGGTGCAAGCTTCTGTTTGGTAGTTGTGAATCTGAATGGACCCACTCCCGCATAGTCTGCGCCCGATTGAGCAGCGGCTTTCAATTCGGCGAAAGTGTTAGCTGTAGCCCCTATTATGTATGATGGACCGAGTATCTTTCGCGCTTCCTCCAAAGGCATGTCGTTTTTGCCAAGATGCACTCCGTCGGCACCGATAGGTTTTACCAGCTCCACGTGGTCATCTATGATAAATGTGGCTCCACAGGCACGGCAAAGTTCTGCTATTGTCTTTCCTTCTTCAATAAGGGTTTCATCGTTGGCATCCTTATGTCGGAGTTGTATCCACCGGCATCCTCCCTCGAGGGCAAGTCTTGCCCCTTCTGTCACTGATTTGTAGGGGTAGGGGTGAGTGATGAATTGGAGTCGGAAAGCCGACATGTCGATAGGATGTCGCCATGCCTCTGTCAGCATTGCGCCACCGCCAAAACCTGCATATTTTATTTGTGGCATATTTTCGTATGTCACGCCGCCAAGTGCCACGACCTTTTGATTGGCGTTCTCAGACATTTCTTCAAAAGTATATTTTGGAAGGTAGCCCGGTTTTGAGATCGAAGGGAATACGGGCGATAGAAATACATAGTCAAAAGAATCTGCCCCATTGCAGTAGGAATTGATTTGGCTTGGGTCATGAACGGAACAACTCCGAATTCCCTTCCAGTCTGCAGGCGCGTTGGGATTACGGCTGTTGAGATGTATGCCTCCTATGCCAAACTGCATGGCAAGCTCATGATGGTCGTGAATGGAGATTCTGCATCGCTGATTCTCAGGTATTTCATCAATCAGTCTGGAGAGTTCTTCGCTTGTCGCTCCCGGTTTGCGTATATGCACGCGGTCAAATCTGCCCATAAGGGCTTTGACGATGTGTTTTGCCTCACCATTATATAAATAAGGTGGCGTTACGGCTATAAGTTGGAATTTCATGGTCATCCTCCGCATACGGCACGTATCACAGTGATATTCATTCCTTCCGAGAGTTTAATCTCGTTCCATTGCGGACGCGGCGCAAGCTTATTGTCAATTGCTGCCGCTCTGCCGGGGCCGGCGAGGTTTTCTCTTTCTAAAAGTTGGCCAAGTGTGGAGATGTCATCTCCCACATCCACTCTGCGTTTGTTGATTTCTACAATCATGGTGTTTCTGCTTTGTCCGATACATGCAGAGTGTGGGATGAAAGGCTCAAATTCCTTACGGCGGTACTGACCGCTTCAAGTTCCAAGGGTATGATCTCAGGGATTAGGCAATCAGTATGTCGCCTTTATCCCACCCCTCTTGAGCATTATCGGGATTGTTTCTCTTGCAAAGTTAATGCATTTAATTTAAATAGCAAAGAAAAAATACAACAATTTCAAAATAATTTGTGAACCTTTTTTGCACTATGCGTGTTATAGTATTGTTCGACGTCAGAAAGGGTGATAATAATTTTGTTTCATTTTTGACGTGGATTTAGTGGTAAACGCCTCCGGATGTGAATCCTGAGGCGTTTTTTCATTGATTTGCGTATGATAGGACGGTTGAGGATTCGACATCCACACCATACTGCTTGGCAAAACGAAGGATGGCTTTTGCCAATTTCGGTTTCAACTCTTCCGGACAATAGCGGAAGTAGGCCTCGGCAGCGCGGACGTGCGCGGCATCAGGCATTGGGTATTCCCGCCGTTCGGGAAGACCATAGAGCGAATCGGGAAGTCCCCGACGCTCCTCAGCATCTAATCTGTCGTTCATAGCATAAATTGTATTATTCATACTATCACAACAATCCAAAAGCGACAATTCCTTTTGACAGGAAATATATAGTATGCGTCAGGGATATTTCAGGCTTTTCTCAGCAATGAGTGGAGTGCATCAAAGCGCGCAAGCGCATCCGGGCCAAATTTGGCCATTGACGCACGCACACGGTCAAACGATTTTTCAATTCTCGGATCGCCGGACTTGCTATAGAACTTGTCGGCATAACATATCAGTTTTTCTTCGAGCGTCTCAGGAAGGAAATCTTCATGAGGGAGAGGCAATCCTTCCTCCATGATTTCTTTAGCCGTCAGCCCGCTGCCGGTGTGCCGTTCGCATACCCTTGCGAATTCATTATAACCCAAGCCGCGCATAAGTTCTCCTCCAATAATGCCATGCCTGATGTAGGGTTCGCTGCCATGGCAATATATTGCCGGAGCATCGCATCTGAAAATTCCTATGTCGTGGAGCATGGCGGCATTCCATACGAACTCCCGGTCAATACTGAGTCCGGAAGCATCGGCCAATGTCAGGGCCTTGCGAGCCACCATTTCAGAATGGGTCAGCAACAAATCGAGGAGGGCGGTGCCCTCCTCGTAATATAAACTAATAATACTTTTGATGTCCATTTTTTCTTTGTTTAGAGTTTAGAGTTTAGTTTATTGATATAGCTCATAAAAAGAAATAAACCCATAAACCCATAAACCTATAAACCTATAAACCCATAAACCCATAAACCCATAAACTTTAAGATTCTTCAACGACTACAGTCCAATTGTGGGTGTCCGGTTCCTCGCCGAGCTGTATGCCACGAATCTTGTCGTAGAGCATGGTTGACTTCGGTCCGGGTTTGCCGTCCTTGCAGAACTCATAGCTGCGGCCGGTGTCAAGGTCATCAATAAGACCCACCGGGGATATCACGGCAGCAGTACCGACTGCACCAACCTCATCGAATGTCTCCAATTCTTCAACCGGTATATGTCGGCGTTCCACTGTCATGCCCAAATCCTCCGCCAACTGACAGATGCTCTTGTTGGTGATTGACGGAAGAATTGAGTCGGAAGCCGGTGTGATATAGGAATTTCCACGTATTCCGAAGAAATTGGCAGCTCCGCACTCATCGAAATATTTCTTTTCCTTCGGATCAATGTAGAGCATCACTGAATAGCCCTTGCTGTGTGCGATCTCGCCGGCCTTCAGCGAAGCAGCATAGTTGCCGCCAATCTTGAATGCTCCTGTGCCAAGAGGAGCCACGCGGTCGTAGTTGCGGCTCATGCACACTTTGGTGGGGTTGAAACCTGTCTTGAAATAGGGACCGACCGGAGTGGCAAACATCACCACCATATAATCCTTGGATGGTTTGACACCCACCTGTGGTGAGATGCCTATTTCGAGAGGGCGTATGTAAAGGCTTGCTCCTGTGCCGTATGGAGGCACAAAACGTGCATTAAGGGCCACCACCTTCTTCACCATCTCGCAGAAAATCTCTGTGGGAAGCGGTTGCATCTCAATACCCTCGGCTGAGCGCTGGAAACGCAGGGCGTTTTCATCCATGCGGAACACGCGAATCTTACCATCCACGCCACGGAATGCCTTAAGGCCTTCGAATGCTTCCTGTCCGTAGTGCAGACATGCGGCTGCGATGTGCATCGGTATATATTCGGAATCAGAAACCTCTATAGGTCCCCACTCACCGTTGCTATAGGTGCAACGCACATTGTAGTCGGTGCGAAGATAGCCAAACGGCAGATTTTTCCAATCGATATTTTCCATGATAATTGATTTTATTAAATGTCACACGGCTATCTTGCAGGTGAGGTCGCCTACCTTTACTATATACACGCCATGTGAAAGTGACAATCTGTTGACTCCGGCAGGCAATGTCTCATTGCTTACGACTTGCCCGAGAATAGTGAATATTTTAATCTGAATCTGCTGAGAGGACGACACAACAACTTGACCGGGGGCAACACGAATCACAATGTCATCGTCTTTTGCCACCGAACTAAGCTGCGACACATCTGTACGCACCGGCTCCCATCCCTTGGCATAGCCCGGGATGACAACTATCGACACGGCAAGCATCAGTGTAGCCAATATGACGTGAATACGCCTTCTCATACAGATTAATTTTACTTCTTCACTTTGTTGTATCGTGCATTGAGGCCTTCCACAATCTCGTCTGTGATGTCAAGGTCCGGGTTGAAGTGCAGGGCGGCAGCCTTGTTGAAGATGGCATCATAGCCATGCTTCTTGTTATACTCATCGATGAAAGCCACGATAGAGTCATTGACAGCCTGCTGAGCCTTTGCCGCAGACTCTGCATACTTCTGCTGCATCATTCCCACACTCTTCTCAGCGTTGGCTTGCATGGATGCGAGTTTCTGCTGGTCGGTGTCGAAACTTTCCTGCGAGAGATAGCCATTGTTCTGAGCTTTGTTCTGGATCTGGGTTGCAAGCGACTGAAGGGATGTCTGATGACGCTTGGTCTCGTTCTCGAGATTCTCCTGCATGCGGATCATTTCCTCATTGTAGTCTTTTGCGAGGATATACTTTGTGAGCAATGTGTCAAGGTCCACATAGCGATAGTTTGGCAGAGACTCTGCATCCACTGTCTTTTCCTTTTTCACGGGAGCCGCTTTTTCCTCGTCGCCACCGCCACAGGACGTGATGCTTGCGCTGAAGGCCAAGGCCACTGCCAGACCCAAAACTGAGTAAAGTTGTTTTTTCATATATTTGTTCTTATTGTTTTTTCATTTAAAATTGCAAAAGAGAAAAACACTGACAGGTTATTCGGACTGCGAAAATGTGTTCAATGCCCCCTTGCAGTTTGCAAAATTAATAAAAAATCGTGATAGAACACCCAATAAATGCAAAAGATTTGTTAAAATCAAATAAATTTCATATCTTTGGGGTCTGAAAAGCGATTTCAACTACTGAAATCGATGCATGGATTGAAATAATAATTGTAAAAATACCCTATAAAATGAACGTAAAAGACCTGAAGCCGGAACTGATCTGGCAATGCTTTGATGAAGTGACGAAAATCCCTCGCCCCTCATGCCATGAGGAGCAGATACGCGAATTTCTTGTGAAATTCGCCCATGATCATAAAGTGAGCGTAAAGACTGATGCCTGCGGAAATGTGCTTATGCACAAAGACGCCACCCCGGGACTTGAAAACGCCCCTGTCGTGATCTTGCAGGCCCACATGGACATGGTGGCTGAAAAGAACAGCGGCGTGAGCCATGATTTCCTTAAGGATCCAATCGAGACATATATAGATGGAGACTGGGTGAAAGCCAAGGGGACCACTTTGGGTGCCGACAACGGTATTGGCATAGCTGCTGCAATGGCAGTGATGATCGACCCCAATCTCAAGCACGGTCCTGTAGAGGCACTGTTCACTGTCAACGAAGAAATAGGACTTGAGGGTGCCCAAAACCTCGGAGAGGGTATGCTCGGTGGCAACATTCTCATCAATCTCGACTCTGAGGATGACGGGGAAATTTTCGTAGGCTGTGCCGGAGGCATTGACACCACTGCATATTTCAAATATAAGCGTTCGCTTGCCCCTGACCATTTCACCTATCTCAGAATCGGGGTTTCCGGATTGCTCGGAGGCCATTCGGGTGGCGACATCCACCTCGGACGTGCGAATGCCAACAAACTCGTGGCCCGCTTCCTGTGGGAATGCTCGCAGAAATGGAATCTGCAGCTTGTGAAGTTTGACGGCGGTAATCTCCGCAATGCAATTCCGCGTGAGGCTTACGCAATCTTTGGCATCGAGACTTCCCTCGCTGATGACGTGAAGGAAGCTCTCGACAAATACATCAAAGACATAAAGAATGAGTATTCCGGCATAGAACCTGCCATCAAGATTGACCTTGACCAGGCATCACGTCCTGAATATTGCATAGACCAAGAGACATCCATGGCTCTTGTCAGGGCTCTCTATTGTGCACCTCACGGTGTAATCTCAATGAGCCGAGACATCGAGGGACTTGTAGAGACTTCTACCAACCTTGCAGCGGTAAAGATGGAGGAAGACTGCAAAATCAAGGTGACCACATCGCAGCGTTCAAGTGTGGAAAGCCGCAAGTATGATATCGCGGGTCAGGTAGAGGCCGTGTTCCAGCTTGCCGGTGCCACAGTGGATCATTCCGACGGTTATCCCGGCTGGGCTCCCAACATGAAGTCGCCAATAATGAAGATAGCAGCCGACGCATACGAGGAACTATTCGGAGTAAAACCTGCCATAAAGGCTATACATGCCGGACTGGAGTGCGGCCTTTTCCTTGCAAAATACCCCAATCTTGACATGGTAAGCTTCGGCCCGACCATGACCGGTGTGCATTCACCCGACGAACAACTGCTGATCCCAACTGTAGATAAATTCTGGCGTCATCTGTGCCTCACTCTTGAAAAGGTGGCGAAGTCATGAGCCTCCGGTATTATTTTGCATCAATAGCTGTCTGTGGAGTCTGTGCATTGAATGCACAGACTTCTTCAGACGTTTCAGTGGCAACCGACCTGTCGGCATCTGCCGAACTTACCGCCTCTGCAGAAATGGAAAGTCTTGTGGAAGCCGTGATTGCCGCTGAACAGGAAAAAGATAATGAGAAAGCAAACCGCTACACTACGCTTACAGAAGAAGATTATATCCAGGCGGCAAATGAACTGGGAGTGGAAGTCGCCGCCATTAAGGCTGTGGTCAAGATAGAGGCAGGAGCAAAGCTGGAAGGTTTCTGGGCTCCGGGTGTACCCGTGGCAAACTATAGCCAGTCGCTTTTCAACAAATACTGTAAAAAGGGGGGTGGCAGGAAGATTAAGGACGGGAAGGTTCCCGATGGACTTAAAGGTTATGCCCTGAAAGAATGGACAGCGCTTGTCAATGCCCGTAAGAAAAACGCAGATGCTGCAGATATGGGCACATATTGGGGAATGTTTCAGATAGGAGGCGGCCATTATAAACTTTGCGGCTGCAAAAGTGTTGAAGAGATGGTGGAGAAAATGTCTGAGTCTGAACACAGTCAACTCGAACTCTTCGCCACATTCATAAAAAATTCCGGTATGATAGAGAGTCTGCGCAAGAAAGACTGGGCAGCATTCGCAAGAAAATATAATGGTCCTTCATACGCCAAGCGTGGATATCACACCCGTATGGCAAAGGAATATGCCAAATATAGTAAGTAGTTGTCGTTGTTGCCGTTGTTGTCACTGTTGTCGTAGTTGTCGTTGTTGTCATTGTTGGCGTTGAAAACTACGAAAACGATGAAAACGATGACAACGACGAAAACGATGAAAACAATGACAACAATGACAACAATGACAACAATGACAACGACGAAAACATCGAAAACAATGAAAACAATGAAAACATTAAATCCGAAGCTCGTATGGGAATGCTTCGATGAAATAACCAAAGTGCCGCGTCCCACCCATCATCTCGACAAGATGAAGGATTTTTTGTGCAAGTGGGCTGAGCGCCATAACCTGAAATATGCCACAGACGAGGTTGGCAATGTCGTGATGTATTGTCCTGCCACTCCAGGTCATGAAAATGCACCAACAGTGGTGCTTCAGGGTCATCAGGACATGGTGGCTGAAAAAAACAGCGGTGTGGAGCATGATTTTCTCAACGACCCCATCAAGACAGTGGTGGAGGGCGACTGGGTACGTGCCGAGGGCACAACCCTTGGCGCAGACAATGGTCTTGGATGTGCTTCAGCGATGGCTGTGATGATTGACCCGGAAGTGGTGCATGGCCCTATAGAGGCTCTGTTCACAGTGGATGAAGAGCAGGGTCTCACCGGAGCCAACGGTCTTGATGCAAGTCTCATAAATGGACGGATTCTGCTTAACCTTGATTCCGAGGAGCAAGGCATGATTGTGATTGGATGTGCCGGTTCAATATGCACAGTGGCCACATATCCGATAGAAGAGACTGCGGCTCCTGACGGTTATAAATGGTTTGAGGTTAAAATATCGGGGCTTAAGGGCGGTCATTCCGGGATGGAGATACATCTTGGACGTGGCAATGCCAACCAGATTCTTGCCCGATTCCTTTGGGAAGCAGACATGAAGATTGGTGAGTTGCTTCTAAATGATTTTCAGGGAGGTGGACTGCCAAATGCCATTCCGCGTGAGGCTTTCGCCTTGGTCGGCATACCTCAGCTGTATGCAGATGAATTTATTGGTATGGCACAAAAATTTGATGCCACCATTCATGACGAACTCCTGCTTGCAGAAGGCAAGGATTTCAAATTTACGGTAACTCCCAAGGAAGCCCCCGAAAGGATGATAGACCAGGCATACGTCATGCCACTGGTATCCACTGTCTTTGGCACACCAAACGGGGTGCAGGGAATGAGTCTTGCTGTTCCGGGTCTTGTGGAGACTTCTTCCAATCTTGCTTCGGTGCATAAGACGGGTGAAAACGAGATTGTAATCACCACGCATCAGCGTTCGTCGGTGGATAGCAAGCGAGAGGAAATCACCGACCGCATAACGGCGCTTTACGAAAACATAGGATGCCAGGTGGAATGCAACGACCCAAGTGTGGGCTGGACACCAAACCCGGACAGCAAACTACTAAAGATTGCAGAGGAAAGTTTCCGCGACCTTTTCCGGCATGACCCCAAGGTCGAGGCTCTACATGCGGGTCTCGAATGCGGACTCTTCCTTGAAAAAATGCCCGGAATGGATATGATTTCTTTTGGACCCACGCTTAAGGACATCCACAGCCCCAACGAGAAGGCATATATCCCGTCGGTGGCTGAATTCTGGAATCTCCTGACCGATATACTTCGTCGTCTGGCGTAAATTCACAATACCATAATGTACAATGCAATAATGTACAATGCAAAATTGTTTTTAAATTTAAAAACAATTTTGCATTGTGCTTTGTATAATTATTGTGCATGTCGAAGGAGAATGTGCATTTGTGTATTGAGAATTGTGCATTGAAAAATGATAGAAGACAACATTATAAACAAGGAGGAAAACGAGCGCACAGTGCTCGTCGGACTCGTGACTCAGAAGCAACCGGAGAACAAGGTGAACGAATACCTTGACGAACTCGACTTCCTTGCCCGGACAGCAGGCGCGGAACCTGAAAAACGCTTCATACAGAAACTTGACTATCCGAATCCGCGCACTTACGTCGGCACCGGGAAACTCGAAGAAATACGCAAATACGTTGAGGATAACGACATTGGCCTTGTCATCTTCGACGACGACCTCTCGTCGAAACAGGTACTCAATATCGAGAGGGAGCTGAAGGTGAAAATTCTTGACAGGACCAGCCTCATACTCGACATCTTTGCCAAACGTGCTCAGACGGCTACCGCCCGCACACAGGTGGAGCTTGCCCAATATCAGTATCTGCTTCCGCGACTCACCAGGATGTGGACTCACCTCGAGCGTCAGCGTGGCGGTATCGGTATGCGTGGTCCCGGTGAAACCCAGATTGAGACCGACCGTCGCATTATCCTTGACAAAATCGCCCGCCTGAAGGAGGAACTGAAGGATATCGACAAGCAGAAGAGCATACAGAGGAAGAACCGTGGAAAACTGACGCGAGTGGCCCTTGTGGGCTATACCAACGTGGGTAAATCCACACTGATGAATCTGCTGAGCAAGAGTGATGTATTTGCCGAAAACAAACTGTTTGCCACACTCGACACGACAGTGAGGAAGGTGACAATCGATAACCTTCCTTTCCTTCTCACCGACACCGTGGGTTTTATCCGCAAACTCCCTACGCATCTTGTGGAGTCGTTCAAATCAACCCTCGACGAGGTGCGCGAGGCCGACCTGCTTCTTCATGTGGTAGATGTGAGTCATCCGAATTTTGAAGAACAGATTGAGGTTGTGGAGAAGACTCTCAACGAAGTGTGTGGAGCGGCAAAGAAACCGGTGATTCTCGTCTTCAACAAGATTGATGCGTTCAAATACACACCAAAAGATCCGGACGATCTCACCCCATCTACAAGGGAAAACCTTTCGCTTGAGGACTTTGAGAAAACTTGGATGGCGAAGATGAACAATAATTGTGTGTTTATCTCAGCCAAGGACAAGACCAATATTGACCAACTAAAGGAACTTTTATATCAAAAAGCGAAGGAAATTCATGTGGAGCGTTTCCCCTACAACGATTTCCTCTTCCAAAAATATGATGAATAGTCTCACCAAAATACCCTAAGGTTCTTAAAGTTATTTAAGAACCTTAGACGTATAAAAAAAGACCCTACAGCTTAAAAAGCCTGCTATGAAGCATGATCAGATAGAAATACTTGAGCGGCAAGGATGCTATTGCGAAGACTGGAGCCGTGTATCCATTGCCGATGACAGCAACTTGCACAAAATCCGCAATGTAATCTTCAAGGGTGATGTGTCTGTCGGTGCCAATGCGGAGATTGTCAATGTGTCGGGTGGCATCGCCAATATTCGAATTGGTGATAATGTCCGTATCATTAATGTGTCAAGGATCGAATGTACACCAAACGCTACTTTTGGAATCGGTACGGACATAAACGTTCTTGACGAGACCGGTTCGCGACCGGTCAGGATTTATCCGGGTATTTCGGCTCAGGTTGCCACTCTTGCCGCAAGAGTACCTGAATATGCTTCAAGTAAACTTTTCTCCATGATTGACGAGCATATCGCGCAAATACCGGATATGCCTGAGATCGGAGATAACGTTGAGATTATAGATTGCGGGGTAATCATCAATGTCCGTATATGGCCGGGCGTAAAAGTTGAGGGGGTGATGAAGTTAAAAAACGGTAGCATAGTCAACAATTCCCGTAATGGCAAACCGCTTGCTTACGTTGGATATGGTGTGGATGCGGAAAATTTCATCATTGAGGATGGAATGGTAGATGGTGGTTGCCAGTTGAGAAATTCTTACGTCGGACAGGGAACCGTACTTGACAAACATTTTACGGCCCATGACTCCCTCTTTTTTGCCAATTGCTCAATGGAAAATGGGGAGGCTTGTGCTGTGTTCGCCGGTCCATACACCGTCAGTATGCACAAAAGTAGTCTGCTCATAGGCGCACAGACATCGTTCATGAATGCGGGGTCCGGAACCAATATGAGCAACCATAAATATAAGCTTGGACCCGTACATTGGGGAGTACTCGAACGTGGTGTGAAAATGGCATCCAACGCATACGTGATGCATGGCTCGAAAATTGGTGCATATTCGCTTTTGATGGGCGACCACAAGACCCATCCTGACAGCAGTATGTTCCCGTTCTCTTATTTATTCGGAGACACAAGGGGGAACACAACCATAATTCCGGCTGCCATGCTGAAAAGTTACGGACTCAAACGTGACGAGGAGAAATGGCCGATACGCGACCGAAGAGAGGGTCATGGCATTACCTTCCATGACCGCATCACTTTCCCTATACTCAACCCACGCACGGCGGAAAGTATTCTGAAAGCCATTGACATCACCCGCAAACTCCTGACAGTCACACCAGGTGAAGATATAGACCACAATGGTCTGAAATTGACAAAGAAGCATCTTCTGAGCGGTGTGAAATTGTATGAATATGCCCTAAGCAAGTATTTCAACGACAAGGCATTCCGTAAGATAGACAATACAAATCCGGGCGTAGATATTTCCGAGAATGCTGAAAATTCAGATTATAACAACGGCAACGAGGACTGGATTGACCTTGGAGGCCAGATATTACCCTCTTCGGTTGTCAGGAATGCCATGCAAGCCCCAAGCATTGCGGAATTGAAAAAAATCCTTGACAATGCAGACAAGGATTATGATATTTTTGAGAAAGAATGGATTGAAAAGAAATTGAGACGCTGGATGCAAAATGCAGACATCGATGCTGATTTCACATCGCAGTTTCACGATATCATTGAGAAAGACCGCTTGGCATCAATTGATGATCTGGAATCCGAGCAGTCCCAGCTCAAACTTTTATAAAAACTCCACTCGAAGGAAAACATCCATTGAGCGTCAACACACAAGGTCCCATCTGACATTTCAATGCAGATGGGGCCTGATTTTGCAAATAGGGTTTATTTTTATGCAGAAAGGGTATCAGAATTAATTTTCATAACCGACTTCGGAGAAAAGACTATAGTCGGCATCAATTTTATTGCCGATAGTGGTCAACATGTCACCTACAAGAGCACCGTTGATGCCACCACGCAAAATACGCGCCACAGTCTTCTGCGACAGACGTGCCCGTCCGCCGGCAAAATGGAGCGTGCATTTTGGAGCCACAAGACGCATCAGAGCCACCGATCGGGTGATTTCTTCCTCTGGTATCAGATCAATTCCTTCCAACGCTGTCCCCTTGATGGGTTGCAGTATGTTGATTGGTATCGAAGACGCACCCGCTAGGCGGGCTGCCTCCGCGAGTTCCAGCCTGTCGCGCATGGATTCTCCCATGCCGATAATGCCACCACTACAAATTTTGAACCCGATTTCGCGGGCCATCTTTATAGTGGCAAGTTTGTCTTCGTATGTATGGGTGGAGCACAATTTCGGAAAATAGGAAGGCGATGTCTCAAGATTGCAGTGGTATTTCCTGACACCCGAGTCCCAAAGTTGCTGAAGCTGTTCCCTGTCAAGAAGTCCCATAGACGCACACAGATTGATACCACCTTCAGCGTTAGCCTCCTTGTAAAGATTACAGAAATAAGCCATGTGCGATGGCATCACCTTTCGTCCGCTCGTCACCAGCGAAAAGCACTTCACACCTCTATCGCGGTTGGCATGAAACGCTTGCATCATCTCATCGTGAGGAATATGTTCGTATTCGCTTATTCCGGTCTTGTGATGAGCCGACTGGGCGCACCATTTGCAATCTTCGCCACATCTACCTGAACGCGCATTTACTATCGAACATGTATGTACTGAATTTCCACTCCATTTCAGCCTAACTTCATCGGCGGCATCGCATAACTCATCTGTCGAATAGATTTCATTGAGCTGCAAGGCTTCCTCCACTGTGGCCGGAATACCGGACTCAATTGCCTGTCGTTTGATCCTGTTTAGCATATCGTTTTCAATAAAAAATCCGGAGTAGCACACGGATCAACGGGTTAGCCGTTAATCTCGGGTCGCTACTCCGGAATTATAGGTTGTAATTAATAATTCAGACTGTCAGCCTTTCGGCTTTTACAATGCAAAATTAATAATTTTCCGTGAATATGCAAAATTTTATTTGACGACTTTCTCCACTTTGCTGCCTTTGCGCATGATGTAGATTCCGCCCTTGGTCGGATTGGCTACGCGTATGCCGTTGAGGTCATAGTATTCTGCCTTTTCGGCAACTGACGCTGATTCCACCCCGGTACCTTCGGGAAGTTCTATGATGAAATCATTTTCCGTGCAGAAATCGCCTTCAATCCAGCCTTCACCAAAGTATTCGGTAAATACGGGAACATACAGTGCCACCTGGTTTGACTTGAACGTAATCACATTGTCATTCTTTGTTCCGAAATATTCAGGCACAACTTCAGGAAGTTGTTCCAAAGGCCAGCCGGCATTCTCAAAGACTGAAATCTGGCTTCCAAACAGAATTTCACCGCTTGTGTCGTTCTTCACCACAAATCCGGTAGGCATGTTGTAGATGTAGCATCCGGCTTCGCTTGTGCAATCAATGTATGTATATACAGGGAACTCATTGAGGTATTCAAATATTGCAGAGTATGGATGTGAAGGGCCATACATATTAATTAGTCTGTAAAGCCCCGGTGTGGCTTTGCTTTCCTCTACTTCCACTTCGTATTCGGCCGGACCGTTAGCTTCGATGCCTGCGTCATAAATGTTCATGCCGAACACGTCGCGAAGGAAGTCCTCAGTCACTTTGGCTTTCCCAAGCGACTGCCAGTTCCATGATTCTGTCGGCATGTTATATACGTCGCAAACTGCAGTACCGAGCACATTGTCGTTTTCATCGTAAGCCACAGCTCCGAGGGCATATTTGCCCGGACCCTCCATCGGGGATGCGAGGAGGTCGCCTGCCATGTAATACATTATGGTCAGCGATTCATCGTCATTCTTGATTCTGTCGATGAGACTGACATAATCGTATGTCTCGAAATCAATCTTGTTGGCATCTCCCTTTTCAAGGGCATATTTGATTGTCCATACGCTGTCGTCTTTGTCAACTTTGATAAGTCCCATTCCCATGTCGCCACCAATCACGTAGCTCGACGGTAGGCTGAACGCCGGTTTTGCATTGGTCTTTATTTCAACAACACCTTGCCCAAACAATCCCTCCATAGGACCATAATTGGAGTCATAAAGCACAAGAAGAGGTTTCATGCTCATTGGCTGGGCCGTGTACTTATTTTCTGTGCGATAAAACGGCATGTCGAATGCCGCTGCCATGTCACAAACAGAATACGGACCTTTAAACCATTCGACATAATCCGGGTCAGCCACCCCGTTAAGATCAAAAGGAGGAAGAGTCTGGGGTGAGACTCCACATACAGTGCCATAGTCTTCGGTATATATATCCACTACGAGAGATCCCTTTTCATCGGTGATGTTGCTGCTGAACACATCATCGAACCGATATTGTGCCCGACCCTCCTCATTCAAGGCCTCACGGTAGAAAGTCGGAACATCACTGATTGTGCCTGTGTAGATAAACTCCTGATCCGGGAACACGACAGTGGAGGTGGCCATTTCCTGCCAATCTCCCCATTCGATTGCATCCTGAGCGTAGGCTGAAAACATTGCAGCGACGCCAATAGCTGAAAGTAAAAGTTTTTTCATGAATTTTTTTAATTGATTGTTTGAATTTCGACATTGGGATTATCTTTTTTCAGATAATCCGTGTCTTGGTTGCAAAATTAATATTTTTTTGCGAAAATACCAAACAAATGTGAAATATGTAAGCAATATGTGCAATATTGGAAACGAGGGATGCCGCAATCGGCATCCCTCGTCAATAATTCGATGGAAACGGTCTTATTCGTTGATGATTTTAGAAGTGGCTTTCTTGCCGCTTTCAAGTGTCTCAACCTTTATGATCATACCCTTGTAGGATGCATCCACTACCAGACCCTGCATGTTGTAATATTGGGTGTTGACAACATTGGTTTCTTCATTTCCAATTTTATCTACTCCGGATGAGCGATTTACTTCGACCGCCGGACCGAAACCGCCGCGTGAATTGGCTTTGCGCACCATGATGGTGATTCCTGTCGGCAGGTCTCCGTAGATGATTTTGCCATCCACAAGATATGTGTTGTTTGTGACATCCTCGTTTTCTTCATACACTACTTGTGCCGCTATCTCTTCCGGGCGCCAGTCAGGGAATACTTTCTCAATGGCATATTCAGCTGCCTCTTCGGCTGTGAGCACTGTCTCATATTCCTTGTCGCCTGAAGAGTGGGTGAACTTCAATACGTTTGATGCCGGTGTCACTACGTTGCCATCTGCATCCACTGAGTTGAATTCCACAAACTTGTCGGCTGAGCAGTTCATACCGGTTGTCTTGAAGCGTGTGGATTCGATTTTCGAAGGTTGGTTGATGGTCGTGTTGATCCATGCCAGACCTGAGTATGCTCCCCATGAGCGGCCGAAATTGAACTGTGAGCAAAGGGTCTCGATGGTGCAGTTGTTCATCACGTAGCCATATTTCTTGGCTCCATTGGGGGCTGCCATTGTGGCGTTCTTCACAGCTTCGTTGACAAACTTGACATGGTTGAAATAAACATCACCGCCACCGCAGACGTAATCCACAACTCCATGAATCTCTCCATCCTCGAAGTAGAAATAAGCGGAATTGTTATTGCTGTAGTAAGTGTCCTGATATGACTCGAGGCTTACGTTCTTGCAGATTGTGTTCTTGCCCTTGTCCTGGAGTGTCACAGCACGTCC
This sequence comes from Muribaculum sp., assembly GCA_023667055.1. Classification (GTDB taxonomy): domain Bacteria; phylum Bacteroidota; class Bacteroidia; order Bacteroidales; family Muribaculaceae; genus Lepagella. The sequence continues at coordinate 29,512 of JAMPAV010000009.1, forward strand.
GGCGGCTGCCTTTCCGTCGAATGGCATTGCGTTGCGGAGTGTCAGGTCCTGCAGGTAAAGATTCTCTGAGCGGTTGAGAAGGGTTGCTGTCAGGCTGATGCCCTCGCCCTCAAGTGGAGGATAGTTGAGGATTACTGTGCCTTCTCTTGATTCTCCGATTATTGAGATGTTCTTTCCGGCAATGGGTGTCAATACTGTTGTGCCGAGATCGTATGTGCCGTTTGGAAGGAAGATCTTGGCTCCATCCTGTGATGCAGCTGCACTCAGGGCAATGAGGAAACTGGAGACATCGCCTGCAGGAATCTCATAGTAGCCTGAGGCTTCGTCATATTCCACGAAATCAACCACGTTGGATACTGTCACGCTGTGGGTGTAGGAGCCTTCCGGGAATGTGATTGTGAGCCAGCCGGCTTCGCCGTCATATTGGAATGTCTGTTCGGCTCCGTCTGATTCTGCTTTCACGGGGAACTCTGCCACTACATTGCAGGCTTCATCGGTGACAACTGCTGTGGATTCCTTGGAGTACAAGCAGCAACCAATTGACACATAGCATTTGCCTGCCACCTTGACCTTGATGGTTCCGTTGTTGTTGATGAGCCAGCCATGGTTGTTGTAGTAGCTGCCGTCGATTTCGATTGCCTCATGGTCTTCTGCATAGAAGTATTCCTTTGTGAGGTCATACACGAAGCGTGATGTGGCGGTGGGCTCTTCCACTGCAGTGGCGCGTGCATGAAGCTCGGTGTCCGTGGTAAGGGCTGTTCCTTCTGCCACTTTGACTGCTGTTGACTTTGTGTTGGCAAACCATCCGCGGAATACCTGTCCCTCGGGAATGGTCACATCGCTGACTCCATATTTATATATGAGTGTCTCGCCTTCCGGCACCACGTCTGTGCCAATGACCGATCCGTCGGTGTTGAAGTAGGTGACGTTGATGTCAAGGGGTGCATTGGGATCGTGGGGAATCACGCTGATTCCATAGAGGCGGAAGCCTTTGCCGCAGCTCATCTCAAGGATTACGTCGCCGTTTTCTTTCACTCTTGTTTTGACTTTTGACTCGTCGCACTGTTTGGATACGGAAGATGGCATTGTAAGTGTAGAGGTGATGTTGTCTGATGACACCGATGCATCTCCACCGGCACCTGAGAAGTCAATGATGAGTTCATCATTTTTTCCGCAATTGGGTATGCGTACTGTCATTTTGCCGTTCTGGAAACAATAGTTGCCGGATATTCCATAGACAGCGCCGGAGGCGACTGTGAAATAAAGCCCCTCAAGACCCGAAAGTGCACCGCCGGTATTTGATGGAAGTTCCTGATTGTCGAGTGCCTTTGCAAGGGAATAACGGCCTTTGCTGCTTGCTGACCAATACTCGCAGTCGGTCACTTCATTCGCATGATTGGATCCTTTGGTGAGATCCCAGGAGCGTTCTGTCTCAATGTGGGTCCAATCAGAATCTGCTGCCCAAATGTTAACGCATGGCAGCATTGACAGCACAAGCATAAGTGTGCTGCTGAATAGTTTTCTCATAATTAGATTAGTTTTAAGATGTTTTAGGATTTATCAGTTAGGTTTGGAATCATGATGCATCATGATAAGTCTTGATATATCATGATGCATCATGTTGTGATTGTCTTAGCTTGGTTGGTGTGCCGGGCGGAGAAGGTCGTTGACGGTCTTGACCGGGTTGAAGGTCTCTATGGGCACTTCCACCATCACGGTGTTCCAGTCGCTCATGGCGCCGTTCCACAGACCGGGAAGTTCGAGTGCCTTGATCTCAACTCCCTCGCGGCTCTTGATTGAGATGAAGCCGGTGGCCTTATCCACATAGTCGGGAAGATTAAACTTGTTGCCTTTATAGTCTTTGATGGATACCACAAGGTCCACCGGGTTGAAGTGAGTGGCATCTTTCAATAGTTTCTGGGCCTCTTTGTCGTTGGGGTTGATTTGTGATGATTCGAGAATCTGAGGACTCACTGTGCCATCCGGATTGAATGCAAGGAACGGACCTCCGCCGGGTTCTCCCTCGTTCTTCACCATGCCGCATACGCGGGTAGGACGATTGAATTTGTTGAAGAGGAAATCGCGAAGCTGTTCCGGTGTCATTTCTTCTGTCTTGTCATGACTTATGCAAAGCTTATGGTGCAGGAAGTCGAGCATTTCCACCATCTCTTCCCCTGATGGCACTCCCTTGGCAAGGCGTTCGCAATATTGGTCGATCTTAGCCTTTACACCAACGAGGATACCTCCAAGCACCATCTTGTAGGTGATAGTAGGCTGGCGGAGTGCATCCGGCACAAGGTTGTCGATATTCTTGATGAAAATCACATCGGCGTCAAGGTCGTTGAGATTTTCTATAAGCGCTCCGTGACCACCGGGGCGGAAGAAAAACTCATCGTTCTCACGATAGGGTGTCCCGTCCATCAGGGATGCTACTGTGTCGGTCGAAGGTTTCTGTACGCTATATGTAATGTCATACTCCACTCCGTAGGCATGTTCCATCACAGCCTTCATTTCCTCAATCTTGGCTTCCACCAATGGCACGTGTTCTTCCGATACGGTGAAATGGAGATGAACCTTGTCATTCTTGCCGGCTGCATACTGAGCCCCTTCTGCGAGGTGTTCCTGAAGAGGAGTACGGCTGCCTCCCATTTCCTTATGAAATTCAAGAAGGGCTTTCGGCAGCTTGCCATAGTTCATGCCTGCTTTTGTAAGAAGCACATCTACTACATCTTTGTAGCGGCCTTGCTTCACGAGACTGTCGATGCTGTAGCCGAAAAGTTGCAGACACAGGAAGTTGAGTTTGCCAAAGAAGGCGAATTTCTCAATGTTCTCAAAGAATTTCTTGATGAAGTCATTGTCGGGCTTATCGTTCTTTCCGTTAAGGAAAGAATAGAGGTCCTTGAACATCCGCGATGCGGCTCCGCTGGCCGGTACCATCTTCATCACCTTGGCTCCGCCGGCGAGATATTTCATCCACATCTCCTCGCTTTGGCGGATCAGTTCGGGTGATGCCACTGTCAGTCCGTGGCCGGGTGTCACTGCTGAGTCTATTTTCAGATAGGGGAAGCCATTTTTGAGCATTGTGAGTTGCTCCTCGAATTTTGCCTCCGTGATACCCTTCTTTTGAAGGGTCTGGTAGTCTTTTGCTGATAATTCCATGGTATTTAGTTTTAGTATTTAGTTTTCAGTTCTTTCTATTCGCTCTGTGATAATGGCTGCCTTGCGTGCCAGCAGCGGTATGAGTCGCTCGTCATGCTGCATCCGGACGCGTGTGTCGTAGAGATTCCAGGTCTCCGTCATTGCCGATTGCGACTGCTTTGGATAATTAAGTGAGCCTGTCTTCTTGCTGTCATTTAGATATGTGATCTTGATGTCGCTGCCATTATGGCTCGCTATCAACCTTGCACATGAGTTGGCGGCGCTGTCGCTGAAGCATACTGTGTTGAGTCCCGGCATACGGTAATTAAGGGCCTGATCGTAGGGTACTCTGGAGGACTCGACCGATTCTCCGCCGGCTTCAACCCGGATTCGGTCGAAGTGTGCTCCTCCGCTCAGTGCGGCTATAAGTTCAAGATTCTCTCCCTGTGTCAGTCGGGCCGTCAGTCCGGTGGCTTTCAGCGGATAGTTGGCTTTCCATGACTTGGCAATGTAATAGCCCTCCACTTCCCGAGGATTGTTGACGTAATCGAATGAAGGGAGCATCCTTTCCATCTCGAGCGAAAGCGTCTTAATTTCATTCCTGATGGAGTCCGCCTGGCGTTCTATCGCTTTCAATGAGTCGGGCAGGGATGCCTCCCAGGCCTCGCGTTCAGCCTGGATTCTTTCCTTAGCCTCATTGCGGCGATGACATCCTCCGCCAATCATCGCAATCGCCAATACCGCTAATATAATTGACAAATACCTATTACTTTTCATTCCTAATTCCTCATTCCTCATTCCTAATTCCTCATTCCTAATTCCTCATTCCTAATTCCTCATTCCTAATTCCTCTCCACTTCTTTCACTCCCTTGACGGTCTTGATTTTCCTGATTATCGATGTCAGCACTGAATTGTCGGAAACCCCAATGGTGAGATACCCTTGGAAAAGACCATCGTTGGAATCAACCTTAATGTTACGCAGATTCGCTCCTGTCTCTTTGCTGATGATTGAGGTGATGTTGGCTATGATTCCGATGTCGTCGTTGCCGAGTATGCGAAGTTGCACAGGCAATTCCGAACCTCCTTTACCACTCCAGTTCACTCTTATCAGGCGATACGGATATCGTCCCCTTATGTTGCGGGCGTTCGGACAGTCGCTCTTGTGTATTTTCACCACGCCATCCGATGATATAAACCCGAACACCTTGTCGCCATAGATTGGATTGCAGCATTTGGCAAACTTATAGCTGAGTCCCTTTATCGATTTCTCCCCGATTGTGAGCACCTCGCCATAGTTTTCGTCTTCGTCCCTTATTAGTTCGAAGTCTTCGGCTGTGGTCCGCTCCATCGGTTCATCCGGTGCTGTAGCCAATTGGTAGGCCGTTATGATTTTCCCGGCATCAATTTTGTTGTCGGCTATATCGGCAAAAAACTCGTTGACATATTTGTAGCCTTCCTTTTTTATGAGTTTCATAAGGGCAGCTTCGTCAATATCCACCTTGCGGTTTTTTGCACGTCGCATCAGCTCTTCTTTGCCAAGGTCGGCCCGGTGCTGAAGTTCTTCGTTCAGTTTCTGGCGAATCTTGTTGCGGCTCTTCGAACTGACCACTATGTTGAGCCAGTCCGGTTTTGGGGTCTGAGTGGCTGATGTCAGTATCTCCACAGTGTCGCCACTTTCTATCGCGTAGCTTATCTTGCGGTGTCGTCCGTTGACTACGCCGCCGGTGCAGTGGGCTCCGACGTTTGTGTGGATGTAGAATGCGAAGTCAAGCACAGTGGCTCCTGCAGGCAACTTGAAGAGATCTCCTTTGGGCGTGAACGCATACACCTCCTTAGAATATATGTCAAGGCGCATGTCTTTCATAAGTTGCATCGGATCTTCCTCCCCGGCTTCCAATATGTCGCGGATATTGTTCATCCACTGGTCGGTGGAGTCTGACTTCACTCCCTTGTAGCGCCAGTGGGCCGCAAGACCTTTCTCTGCCACAAGATCCATCCTTTTGGTGCGAAACTGAACTTCCACCCATTTCGACTCCGGCCCCATCACGGTGGCATGCAGACTCTCATAGCCATTGCTTTTCGGAATGGATATCCAGTCGCGCATTCGTGCCGGATTGGGAGTGTACATGTCGGTCAGGATGGAGTAGGCAAGCCAGCAGTCGCTTTTCTCCTTTTCCGGAGGCGTGTCTATTATGACTCGGATTGCGAAAAGATCATAGATGCGGTCCAAATCCACCTTCTGTTTTCGCATCTTTGCCCAGATGGATGATATTGATTTGGTTCTTCCTTTGATGGAGAATGTCAGTCCGGCATCCTCGAGTTTCTTCTTCACAGGGGCTATGAATTTCTCTATATACGCATCGCGTGAACGTTTTGTCTCATTGAGTTTATGGGCTATCTGTTTGTAGATCTCCCTGTTGGTGTATTTTAGCGAGAGATCCTCAAGTTCCCCTTTTATCTTGTATAGTCCTAATCGGTGGGCAAGTTGGGCATAGAGTACATTTGCTTCAAAAGCCATGTTGCTCACCCATTCCTGGTCGGGATGATTGTTGATGCGTCGCATCAGCACAAGGTCGCGCACTATCATGATGATGATCACGCGTATGTCATCGGCAAGAGATAGCATCAGTCCCCGGAAATTGTCCTGGTTCTGTACGTTTCTTTTGGCGGAATATTGCACCACCTGCTCTATGCCATGTATCATTCCTGCCACATCCGCTCCACATTGCTCTTCCACTTCCTTGGCTGTGATGGTCTCTCCATAGAAGTCACATAAAAGTATGGCTTGAAGTATATTGCAGTCAGCATCTATGAAGTGGGCGAAGGCTTCGGCTGTCTCCAAAGCCATAATCATGCGTGGCAGACCTTTTTCATCGTATGCCGGCATGCCGCTTCTGCAAGTCTTTCTGAAGAGAGACATGAGCAAGCGGTCGGTATTTTCCGGAAAAGACGCTTCCTGTGCCACTTTGTCGTAAAGCGCCCTGCATTCTCGCAGCGAGGAGAGAGGAAGACGGGAGGCGGTTGCCTGAGGATCTTCCATCGTTTTTTCAGTTTTTCACAAAATTAGCAAATAAATTCATACCATACAAATTTTATCAGATGTTTTTCCTGGTTTTTCTTGGTCGTGGGTCGTCTCAGTATTCTCTGACTGGTCTTGACTATTATTGAAAACGTTTGAATCGAGGTTTGGTTTGAAATAAAAAAGTGGCAAATGCGCAAAGGCATTTGCCACTTTTATGAGACAGGGTCTTAATCTAATTTACTTAATCAGCACTTTATGTGCTTTGCCTCCCTCGCGTACAATATAAAGTCCGTTATCAGGATTTGCTACACGTTGACCCTGAAGGTTGAAATATTCTTTGGGTTCATTCGTTTTTTCAACTTCGTTAATGCTTACTCCTGTGCCTTTCAGTGCATCGCTTACAAACATTCCTGTCATGATACCTGAATTCCATGTGTAGGGAGAATCTTCTTCCCCCTGGATGCCGAAGCAGCAGTTGTAGAACATCACTGTGCCGGTCTCAGTGTCGAGATTTGAAATCTCGTCAAGATTTTGTACTACTAAATCTTTGGAATATCCAGCTACTATAGTATAATATGATTCCAGGTTGAAGTTGTAGTAATCTGTTACATTGTTTTCTATATCTAAATCTGATATACCGGAATATATGTTTGGCATGACTGTTACAAATTCGTGGTCTGACGCGTCAAATACAATGTAGCCCGGTGTTTCAGATACGTTTATATCGTATTCCATAAATACGCTGCCTGCAACCTGATAGGGATTGTTCAAACGGTACAGACCGGCTTCATTTTGCTCAAGAATTACATTGTCAACTCCAAATCCTTGGGCTTCCATATCGGCAACAGTCATACCCATGCCGGTAAGTACCCATCCGTCATAGAATGTTCCTGTTCCTATCTGTGTCCATCCGGTCTCCATATCTATGGGTGCCTGTTTTTTTGAGAATGTGTTGCTGCCGGCAAAAATGAACCAGCCAACACTGCTGTTGCCTATTGCAATGTTGTCAAAATCATCGCAGTATAGGTAATCTCCCTCTACCGTTATTTCCAATGGTGTGTCGAGAAAATAATTGCCTTGTCCATCATCGTTCCATCTATTGTGATAGAAGAATACATCCATCTTGTTATATTCGTTGTATTCTATAAACTGGTTTGCCTCGATTGATATGATTCCTTTTTCTGCATCGAATGAACCTTTTACCGGCCAGCCTAAAAGGTCTATCAGAAGTCCGCCATTATCTTCATCTTTACTCAGTTCCATAGTTCCTAATTTAGATCCGGAACTGCTGTTTAGGTATGAATAAAAATTCCAGGTATATTCACCCACTATGTCATCAATGGATGGATTCGTCTCGGCGGCTGCCTTCGGGGCACGATGCATTACTGATGAGTTTGATTTCTCGGTAGCAATTACATTGCTAATGGAATTGCTCTTGCTTGCAATTCTGTTTTCTGTCTGTGAGAAAGAGGCTGCGGACATGGTCATGCTACATGCAATGAGTCCTAATGACAAAATGTAAAGTTTCTTCATAGAAATTAACTTTGTTGTTAATATTAGGGTTTTTGTGTGTCTCATATTGTGATTTCTCAATCACTTTGCAAAGTTAAAATAAATTTTTGAATTTGGCAACAAATTTTAAATAATTTTCAAAATTTATTTGATTTGTGACAATTTTGTATTGAAATGTTTCCCACGCTGATTCTGCTGTCTAATGATGTCGGATAAATGAGAAAATAGTGTCGTAAGCTGCTGTTCGGTGTGGCAACTCACTTAGGATTAAATCGTGTAGTCCAGAGTCAATGGTGCATATCTGCACTGCATACTGACTTTTATCCTTAATCTTGAGTCCCACTTCATTTATCATCGCCGGGTCCAGCACTGCATCGCCATATTTGAAAGAAGAGGTGTAGTTGCATCCATCCACTTTCCGGCTCGAATGCATCACAAGCAGTGGCACCCTCAGTCGGTCGCCATGCTTCTTCACTTTGTTTTGTGTGGATTGCACCTGTCCGACCCAAGAAGATGTCACCGGCGGTGAATATATCATCTTCCAGTCTGTGTTGTAGGTCCATTCCCCATCATATTTTTTCAGCAACGAATAGGCATAGCCGTCGCAATGGCTCTGTGGTATCTTAATGTTTTTGAAAATTACTGAGATGTTCCTTACAGTGGGAATCAGAAAATGACGGTAGGTTGAATTGAAGTTCCAGGCATAGAAAGGAGAGTCGGTCACGATGCGATCCACCGGCACTGCATCTGATTTGTCTATGCCATACGCTGTGACTATCAATCCGCCTGTGGAGTGTCCGCCGAGCGTGATATCGTCTATACCGTCCCGTTTCATCTGCATTATGGCGGAATCAATGTCGTCATAATATTTTTTCATGTCCCGGATATTGTATGGGTATTGCCATGGCTCTTTGCTGCGGCCATACCGCCTTAGGTCCACAGCATAGAAATGATAGCCGGAATCTACAAAACGTTGTCCCATCTCCGACTGGAAGAAGTAGTCGTTGAAGCCGTGGATATATAGAAATCCCTTGTGTGTTTTCCCTTTTGCCTTCAGCCGCACGATTGTAGAGCGGCATGGGCCGTCAAACTGGATGCCTTGATCCACATAGCGTGCTTCGTACCCCGGCAGAATGTCGGGATGCCATAATATGTCGGTGGTAGGAGTTTTCTGTCCGGTATATTTTGTGTCTATGTCCCATGCCCTGGCATTAGGACAATGCAGCGTCAGCGCCACCAGCGCCGGCACTGCAAGCGTAAGCATTCTCTTCATATCCCTATAACGCTGACACCGCTGAATGGTTGCAGGCAGATATGGTCTTTATTGTCATTTTTGTCAATATGTCATTATGTCAATATGACAAAATGTCAATATGACAAAATGATTTGCTTGGAATGGATTATTTTGTTAATTTTGTAATCGCTAATCAATCGAATGAATTATGTCTAATCATCAGATTTTTCTTGAGGATGTCTCCGCTATGGAGCAATTGCAGTTTCTGCATCTCGACAGAAAATATAAGAATTCCCACATTATCGCCACGGCACTGGTATATCTGCTGTTGGCGGCTCTTGCGCTTCTACTTTTACTTCTGGACGAAACATGGATCTGTATTCTTGCGGAAAGTGTGGTCATTCTGTCTGCCGCAGTCAATCTTTCAGTGCTTCCGAAGGCGTGTGATTTCAAAGGATATGCCTTGCGTGATAAAGATATAACCTACAGGTCGGGGCTTTTCTTTCCGAAAGTCACAACAATTCCGTTTGTTAGAGTCCAGCAGGTCAGCGTGAATCAAAATCCCGTGACACGTCTCTTCCGGCTTTATTCTGTGGATGTGGAAAATGGTGCTCAAGATCTTGACCGAATGAGAATCCCTGGCCTGAAAGAAGAGGATGCGTTGAGGATAAAGAATCTTATCACCGACAAAATCACCAACCGCCATGACTGATTTCTCACGGCCTCAACGTATGGGCGGAAGCGCGTTTATGATTATCTTTGTTAAACATTTGAAGAAGATATCAGGTGCTACATTACTATATTTCTTGGCCAGATTCTTGGGCACTGATTACGATGACACCAAATTCTCATTTGCATGGGAGGTTCTGATATTTGCAGGAATTTGTATTTGTCTCTCACTTCTCGTAGCAATCGCTGATTACTTTCCAAAGAAGTTTTATGTCAGGGATGGTAGCCTCGTTTTCACCAGAGGACTTCTCCAAAGGCAGACGGTCACTGTCCCTCTCGACCGCATTCACTCGTTGCGTACAAGACGTGGTCTTTTGTATCAGATGCTTGGAATGAGGGGAATCGCTTTCGACACTCTTGCTTCAAAAATGGAGGAAATAGAACTCATACTTGATGAGTCTGATTGGCAAACCCTTCTGAAACAGATAGAATATGAGGAAGCCGACGAAACAGTGACTTCTGAAAGCAATGAAAATTTCGAGGGAGTATTCATTTATTTCAGAAATAAATATCTTATTGCTGCTGCCTTTTGTCAGAATCATCTCAAGGGAGTTGCTGTGGTAGGAGCCTTCTTGGTGGCTGTTTTTGATAAGTTGAGTGATTTTATCGGTGATGTTGAAGATTATGTCAATAGTGTTGCATACGAATATGCCGATGAGTTTGTGATGACTCCACTGGATGTTGTCCTTATTTTGATTGCGGCTTACATCCTTGTGATGATTTTGTGGGTGGGAAAGGCCTTGCTGTTGTATTATGACATGACTGCAGCCATCGACGATTCGCTTCTCACATTCAGCCGAGGGCTGTTTTCGAGGATGTCAAGCCGTTTCTCCCACGACAAGGTCTGCACTGCTTGTATGAAACAGAATTTACTGGAACGGAAATTCGGACTCTGCACCTTGAATTTGCGACAGGCTCTCTTTGCGACAGCCGAAAAGGAAGAGGATAACATAAAAATTTATAACAGGTGTGATGATTCTCTTTTTCTGTTGAAGTGGTGGCTTGGCGAAGATTATGATAAAGAAGAAACCCTTTTTGTGGGAAAGTCGGGTGGGGGAGTGCTTTTTCATTCAGTAATTCCGGGTCTCGTCTTGTCAGTAATAGCCGTGGTTGTCTTATGCAGTTTCGGGCAATATGTCTGGATCATAATTCCGGCTGCATATTCGTTTGTTGTCTTATACCTTGGTATTTGTGCAATGCGGCGAAGCAAAATATCTCTTCAGGAAACATACGTTGAGATAGACAACGGGAGGTTTGCAGACATCCGGAATTATCTGAAATACGACAATATCGAAGTGGTGCAGCTTCGCCTTACTCCGTTTTCTCGGTGGACTCGCCGTGTGTCGCTCGCCATTGCCACGCCGGGTTCATCGTTCGTGGTTCGCAGCCTAAGGATGGAAGAAGCGTCTCAGATTTATGAATTTTTGATTCATAGATCTGAAACTGCTTGTGTCACTGTTTGAAATAATGAAATTTTTTGTTAACTTTGCGCTCAGAACGTTTGCAATAACATTCAGGTACAACTTTTTGGGGCTTCTACGTCAAAACAGAATAAACGATTTATGCTTAGAAAAATTCGACAGATACTTGCTATTGTGAGTATCATTATGGTGACATTGCTTTTCCTTGACTTCACCGGAACACTCCGTCATTGGTTTGGCTGGATGGCGAAAATTCAATTTCTTCCGGCTCTCCTCGCACTTAATGTGGGAGTCATTGTCGGCCTTGTGCTTCTTACCCTTGTTTTCGGACGTGTCTATTGCTCTGTGATTTGTCCTCTCGGAATAATGCAAGATGGATTTGGGGCAATCGGCAAGCGATTGAAGAAGAACCGATATACATATTCCAAACCTCTCAACATACTTCGATATTCAATGCTTGCCATTATGGCTCTTTCCATTATTTTGGGCATAGGGGTCGTGGTGGCTCTTCTTGCTCCCTATAGTGCTTACGGAAGGATAGCCCAGAGTATGCTTGCTCCTATTTGGATATGGGGCAACAATCTACTTGCCGGGATTGCAGAGTCGCATGATAGCTATGCATTATATACGGTGGATGTTTGGTTGAAAGGTGGCATAACGCTTGCTGTGGCTGTCGCCACACTGGTTATTCTTGCTGTTCTTGCTTATCGAAACGGCCGCACTTATTGCAATGCCATCTGTCCGGTGGGCACTGTCTTGGGTCTCTTGTCACGATTCTCATTCCTGAAACCTGTCATCAACACCGACAAATGTATCAATTGCAAACTCTGCGAGCGCAACTGCAAGGCTTCTTGCATCGATATCAGCGGCGGACATAAGTTTGACTACAGTCGCTGTGTTGCTTGTTTCGACTGTATCGACAAGTGTCCCAAAGGAGCCATCAGTTATAAATTAGGAATTAGAAAAGAGGAATTGGGAATTAATGCTGCTTCTGATGCAGATTCCAACCACAAAGACCAAATTCCTAATTCCTCACTCCTCATTCCTAATTCCACTGGTCGTCGTCAGTTCTTGACAGTGTCGGCTCTTGTGGCTACAGGTATCGCCATGAAGGCTGAGGAAAAAGTTGCGGATGGCGGTCTCGCCGAAATTATAGAAAAGAAGCGGCCATCGAGAAATACCAAGATTGTGCCCCCCGGCGCATTGAGCATAAAGAATCTCGAAGTGCACTGCACGGCTTGTCAGCTGTGTGTCTCGGTCTGTCCCAACGGAGTATTGCGACCATCTACTTCCATAGATAGCCTTATGCAGCCGGAAAGTAGTTATGAGATTGGCTATTGTCGGCCGGAATGTGTGGAATGCTCCAATGCGTGTCCCACCGGTGCCATACGTCCGATTTCTCGTGAAGACAAGTCTGCAATCCAGATAGGACATGCCGTATGGGTGAAGGACAATTGTGTTGTCCTGACCGACGACGTGGATTGCGGCAACTGTGCCCGCCATTGTCCTGTCGGAGCCATAACAATGGTTCCGTCAATACCCGGTGATGAAAATTCCCGCAAGATTCCTGCAGTAAATACGGAACGTTGCATCGGATGCGGCGCATGTGAGAATCTTTGTCCGGCGCGTCCTTTCAGTGCCATATATGTGGAAGGCCACGAGATTCATCGTGAAGTATAATTTGAATATATTATCATATTGTCAATATGACATTATGACATTATGACATAATGACAATTTGACAATTAATCAATAGACAATGACTAACAACTATAATACAACTCGCCGCGATTTTCTGAAGCGGCTCGGAATAGCCGGCGCGGCTTTTTCCGGACTCGGACTCGCGGGATGCAAGTCCGGGAAAAACTCCGACACGGCAAAACAGGGTGATTCTTCAGGCATCGAACATGGCTCCATGACATACCGAACAACTCCCACCACCGGCGACAAGGTGTCACTCCTCGGATATGGATGTATGCGCTGGCCCACAAAGCCGAAGGATAAGGAAGGCGATAAGGATGAAATCGACCAGGAGGCGGTCAACGATCTTATTGACACAGCAATGGCCAATGGCGTCAATTATTACGACACGTCCCCGGTGTATTGTCAGGGCGAGTCGGAGCGTGCCACCGGTATTGCGTTGAGCCGGCATCCTCGCGACAAGTATTTTATCGCCACAAAAATGTCAAACTTCGCACCTCAGACCCGCTCTTTTGAGGCTTCCAAGGCTATGTATGAAAATTCGATGAAACAACTTCAGACCGACTATATCGATTATATGCTTCTGCACTCTATCGGCGGTAGCGGTATGGATGAATTCCGCGACCGTTACATCAACAATGGTGTGCTCGATTTTCTTCTTAAGGAGCGTGAAGCCGGCCGAATACGCAATCTCGGTTTTTCATACCATGGCGATATCTCTGTGTTTGATTATCTTCTCGAAAATCACGATAAATACAAGTGGGACTTCGTGCAGATTCAGATGAACTATCTTGACTGGAAGCATTCCAAAAAGTTGAATAAGCGCAACACTAATGCCGAATATCTTTATGAGGAATTGGATAAGCGCGGTATTCCGGGCGTGATTATGGAGCCGCTTCTCGGCGGACGCCTCGCAAATGTGCCTGAGCATATTATGGCTCGTTTCAAGGAGCGTGAGCCGGAACGTAGTGTCGCGTCCTGGGCTTTCAGGTTTTGTGGCACATATCCGAATATACTCACTGTCCTCAGCGGTATGACATACAAGGAGCATCTGCTCGATAATCTTGAGTCGTTCTGCCCTCTGAAACCTCTAAATGAAGAGGAGCTGGAGTTTCTTGCAAAGACTGCGGACCTGATGGTGGAGTATCCCACTGTGCCTTGCACTGCCTGCCAGTATTGTATGCCATGCCCCTATGGCGTTGATATTCCATCAATATTCGCCCACTACAATAAGTGTATCAACGAAGACAATGTGCCAACATCGTCGCAGGATCCGGCTTATGCAAAGGCGCGTCGCGCCTATCTCGTTGGCTACGACCGAAGTGTCCCCAAACTCCGTCAGGCCAGCCATTGCATAGGTTGCCATAAATGTGAATCGCATTGTCCTCAGGGCATCCGCATACCCGACGAACTTCATCGCATCGATGCCTATGTCGAATCCCTCAAGCAAGCATAGTTTGTGTGATCAGCATACAAAGAGAGAGTGTGTATGACCGGTTGCACATAGAAGAACTGTTTTGTAATATACCCCGGACTTCAAGTCCGGGGAAATGTGTTGACAGTTTTATCTATATTCAACCCAATTGATATCATAATTGATTGTGGGCACATAGCGCTCAGAATCAATCCATGAAGGAGTTTCGCCATAATTGATTATGTGTCCATCTGAGATGGTATATTCATATTCTGTTTTTGCTATTATCTTGCCATTGGAATGATGCGACATAACTTCAGATATTAGATTCTTTGAGTTTTCACCGAATAGACCTTGCATCATTAAGGGAGAGTGATGACTAAAACCTGTTAGACTTACCGGTACGACCAATGTATGGTCGGATACAATATCGTTATATTTGTATTTGAATGCAATATACGATGTTGCTGATCCCTGCTTATCGCGGAATTCGATAATATTGCCGTCTTCCCACATAATAATATTGTCCCATTCCCATGGGTTGTTCCAAGCTTCTTCTGGAATAAGAGTCACATCTGGATACCAACGTAACGGTTCCGAATGAGTATATGAAGTTAGATGATTGTTGTCATCATATTCGTAATACAGATAATATTTCTTGACTTGTTTTCGATCAGATTCAATATATGTGGCAACTCCCTCAGAGCAAGTTGCTTTGCCATTGGTTAAGTGTAATGTCTCTTTGAATTTCTGGTAACTATAAAACCTTTCCGGATGAGTGTCGATGATTATGGTGTCATCATTCAAATACGTATATGATGTCGTGTCATTCCCGGATATGAAAGTTGTAACTCTTCCCTTATCATCATATTCAAACGATTGGTTATAGCCTAAGACATGGTCTGTGCTGATTGACTTTGGCAATAAAATTTCTGCATGGTATTCAGGTTCGTCATTATTGCTGCAGGAGCATATCGCACTGAATGTGATTAAGAGAAAAATATGATGGGAAAAATGGAGTTGCTTCATGGTTGAATTGGATTTTAGTATATCCTTTCAACGATAAACCCTTAATTTTTATTGTATTTGCAAACAAATATTTTGCTTGCTTAAAGCCGAAACTCATAAAGAAGCATATAAAAAGGTTATACAACTTCATTATAAAGATTATGACTTGTGATGTAGTCAAGAACCAAAGGACTCAAAATTTGTTTGAGCCGTTCTCTCGAAGGGATGTCATTTATGCGCAATATATTTCGAATCTCAGTGGAGGATATCTGCATTTGCGGCGCGTCCTTAAGTATTGTGACTTCTGAGGGAGGGGAGGGGAGTGTTTCTCCCGGGCGGGGATATACGAGCACTCCGAATTGCTCTCTTATTAAATCGGGATTTTTCCAACGCCCGAAATCGGCCCAATTGTCGCCGCCAATAATCAGTCGGAATTGAATATCCGGATATGATTCACGCAGTTTGGTGAGAGTTAACCAGGAATATGATGGCACGGGTAGAGAAAACTCAAAGTCGCTTACTTCGATGCCCTTGATTCCTTCGGTGGCGAGCCGTGCCATTGCGAGCCGTTGCTCGTTGCTCGCTACCGTGGCATGCGGTTTCAACGGATTCCTTGGCGACACCATCAGCCACACTTCATCAAGTCCGCAATGTTCCAATGCATATCTTGCCAACTCCACATGTCCCAAATGTATGGGGTCAAAGCTACCTCCAAATACTCCAACTTTCATTTCTTCTTTTTCCGAACTGAAAAACCAAAACCTCCCAGAGCATCCCCAATTCCTGCATATTGTCCATGACAATATACAAGCATCCTTGCCTTTTCAAGCTCAAGCTTACCTGTTTCTTCATTTATGAAGCGGGAGTCGGCTCTGACGTTAAGTACATCTGCAATGATCATGTCGTGGCTTCCAAGATGGGTCACGCTCTTCACCCTGCACTCGATGCTCACAGGTGACTCCTCGATGGAAGGACTCTTCACCATCTCCCCCGGCAAGGGATGAAGACCGGTCTCTTTCCATTTGTCATAATCCATGCCTGAGCGCACTCCGGCCCAGTCGGTGGCTCTCGCCATTTCCTCTGTGGTTAGGTTGATAGTAAACTCCATGCTCTTCATGATCAGGGCATGGGAAAATCTTTCGGGACGCACTGATATATAACACATAGCGGGGTCGGAACATATTGTTCCGACCCACGCCACTGTGAGCATATTCCATTCCTGCGGAGTCTCGCCACAAGTGACAAGCACTGCCGGAAGGGGATATATCATGGTTCCCGGTCGCCAGGAAACTTTCATACTTACACGTTAAGGTCTTTGAGTACCTGATCGATATGGGCGTCAGCCTTCTTCACAATCTCCTCATACTGATCCTTGTCGGGGAATTCTTCGCGAACCTCAACATAGAACTTGATCTTAGGCTCTGTACCGGAAGGACGGATAGATACCTTGTCGCCGGCTTCTGTGAAGAACTGAAGCACGTTGCTCGTGGTGGGCATATCCATCTTTTCAGTTTCTCCGGTCTTGAGATTCTTGCATTCGAGCGATAGATAATCTTTTACGATTACGACCTCGCTGCCGCCAATCTGCTTCGGCGGGTTCTCGCGGAAATTCTTCATCATGGCTACGATTTCTTCAGCACCGCTCTTGCCGGGACGAACTACGCTTACGCCACGCTCGCGGCTGAAGCCAATCTCGAAATAGATTTCCTTCAGGAGCTGATAGAGGTCCATGCCCTTGTCGGCGGCCCACGCAGCGATCTCGCACATCAAAGGCACAGCGGAGATGGAGTCTTTGTCGCGCACGAAGGTCTCTGCAAGGAATCCGTAGCTTTCCTCACCGCCTCCGAGATAACGACCTACACCTTCCTGCTCGCGCATTACGTTGGCAATCCATTTGAAGCCGGTGAACACGTCATACATCTTGACATTATTCTTGTCGGCAATTCTCTTGACAGCCTCAGTAGAAACAATGGTCTTGACTACATATTCGTTACCTTTCATCAAGCCGAGCTCATTGTTGCGGGTCATCAGATAATAGAGGAATATCATCAATATCTGGTTGCCGTTGAGAAGTTGATATTCACCTTTGCTGTCGCGTACCACAAGTCCTACGCGGTCGGCATCCGGGTCGGAAGCCAATACGAGGCTTGCCCCTACCTCTTTTGCCTTTGCGATACCCATTGCCATTGCCTCAGGATTCTCGGGGTTGGGAGATACAACTGTCGGGAAGTCGCCGGACTGTACGTCTTGTTCGGGAACGTGCACAATGTTCTCAAAGCCCCACATCTTTAGCGAGTCAAACATCAGGCGGGAGCCTGTGCCGTGGATAGGGGTATATACTATCTTCATGTCGGCATGGCGTTTGTCGCTTTCCGGAGAAAGTGAAAGCCCATGAATCTGCTTCAGATACGGTTCATCTACGTCTTTGCCGATTATCTGAATAAGATCCTTGTTGGGTGTGAACTTCACCTGGTCGATAGATGTGATGGCATTCACATATTCGATGGTCTTTGTGTCGTGGGGAGCGATCATCTGTGCGCCGTCGCTCCAGTATGCCTTATAGCCGTTGTATTCCTTCGGGTTGTGGCTTGCTGTTACCATTACACCACTCTGGCATCCGAGATGACGGATGGCATAGCTCACTTCCGGTGTCGGACAGCAGCTGTCGAATAGATACACCTTTATGCCGTTGGCGGAGAAGATGTCGGCGGTGAGTTCCGCAAACTTGCGGGAATTATTTCTCACATCATGACCAACTGCCACTGATATCTGGGGCAGATCCTTGAAGCAATCTTTCAGATAATTGGCAAGACCTTGGGTGGCAAAGCCTACTGTGTATATATTCATGCGATTGCTGCCGGGTCCCATGATGCCGCGTAGGCCACCCGTTCCGAATTCTAGGTCTTTATAGAATGATTCTATCAGTTCTGTCTTGTCGTCCGCATCGAGCATTTTCTTCACTGCCGCACGAGTTTCCTCGTCGTATTCCGGACCAAGCCATATCTGGGCCTTGGCTTCCACTTTCTTCAACAATTCTTCGTTGTCCATTTTGGTGATTTTAGGGTTATGATTGTTATTTCTTTTCTACTCTTGTTTTGGGGGAGAAAACAGAGTTTCTCCTCAATTCAAACGCAAATATAGTGTTTTTTGATGATAATGGCAAGAGTTTTTTAATATTATTTGCCTTTATGGTGAATATTCGTTAACTTTGCATAATATTTCTCCGATATCATACTCCAACGTATCGGTGACAACGCCGACAACGCTGATAACAACGACAACAACGACAACAACGACAACAACGACAACAACGACAACAACGACAACAACGACAACATAAAAAATGATATATTCCATGACGGGGTTCGGACGTGGCATTGCGTCTTCACCCAATAAGAAAATTACTATAGAGATTAAAAGTCTTAATTCAAAGCAACTCGACCTCAGCATGAGGGTGCCCGGATATTTCAGGGAACTTGAGGTGGAGCTCCGCAATCATATCCTGCATGAGCTGGAGAGAGGCAAAATTGACCTGAATGTGCTCGTGGAGAACACTGCCCCCGAGGCTTCTTCAAGTGTCAACGTCGAAGTTCTGACAGCTTACAAGTCGCAGATAGAGGCCGCCTCCATTGCTTTGGGCATTGACACTCCGTCAGATTGGTTCTCGATTCTAATGCGAATGCCTGAGTCTATGAAGACACAATATCAGACTCTTGATGAGGCTGATGTCGAGGCGTTCAAAGATGCCTGTAAGGAAGCGATTCAAAATCTGTCAGATTTCAGAGCGGTAGAGGGGAAGAAATTGTATTCCTTCTTTAAGGAAAAAACAGCCAATATTTCCGCCCTTCTGCAAAAGGTGGAGCCTTTTGAAAAAGACAGGGTGGCCAAAATAAAGGAGCGACTCGAATCGCAGCTTTCACGCTTGAACTCTATAGAATACGACAAAGGACGTCTGGAACAGGAATTAATCTTCTATATTGAGAAACTCGATGTCACAGAGGAAAAAATCCGTCTGCGCAGCCATATAAATTATTTTCTCGAGACCATGGGCGGAGAAGATGAGCGTCCTGCCGGCGGACAAGGCAAGAAACTCGGTTTCATAGCCCAGGAGATGGGCCGAGAGATCAACACCCTCGGATCCAAGTCAAATGATGCCGAAATGCAAAAGATTGTGGTGAAGATGAAGGATGAACTCGAGCAAATCAAAGAGCAAGTGCTCAACGTACTCTGAATTAAACATGGAAAGAGGAAAAATCATCATACTCTCCGCACCAAGCGGAACCGGCAAGTCTTCCATCATCCGACACCTGATGGAGTATCCTGATCTCAAGTTGGGATTTTCAGTATCCGCAACCTGCAGGGCTCCACGTGGAGAAGAACGCCATGGGGTGGATTATTATTTCATCACCCACGAGGAATTCATGAAGAAAGTGGCAAATGGCGAGTTTGTAGAGTGGGAGGAAGTCTATGCCGGCACATGCTATGGCACACTCCGCAGCGAAATAGAAAGAGTGATTGACGCTGGGAAAAACATCATCATGGACATAGATGTCAAGGGTGGACTCAACGTAAAAAAAATATTCGGAGGTCAGGCCTTGACCATATTCATACTTCCTCCAAGCAAAGCGGAACTTGAGCGCCGTCTGCGTGGCCGAGCCACAGACTCGGAAGATGTGATCCGCAAGCGTCTTGACAAGGCTGACTATGAATTGAGCTTTGCCCCACAGTTTGACCTGAACATTGTCAACGACAATCTCGACCACGCCGTAGCCGAAGTCCGCTCAGCAATCCTTTCCTCCCCCCCTTCTGACAACTGACAACTGATGACTGACAACTGAAAAGGCAACCCAATTGGGTTGCCTTTTCAGTTGTCAGTCATTTTGCGCGTAATAGCTTTTGTTCATCCCATAGCTTCCGTAGGACCCTCCTCCTTCGGTGCCATTGAGCAGCAGAGCCATGTTTTTATATTCTTTGCTACGATATACGTTTTCAAGTTCAGGAAGCAGCCCTCTCTCAAACAATCCGGCGCGTATCACGAAGATTGTATTAGTGCATACGGTGCTGAAAATTCTTCCGTCGGCAATCATTTGGATAGGGGCGTTGTCGATGAAAATTACATCGTATTTGTCCCGTAGTTGCTCTATTATTTTGGGAAGTCTGCCGTTTTCAAGCAATTCTGTCGGGTTGGGTGGAGTGTTCCCCCCTGGAAGCATGTCAAAGTTCTCGTTGAGTTGGCCTCTGACAATGGCATCATTGATGTCTTTCACTTTGCCATTCAGACATTGTGCCAGACCTACTTCGGGATTCCCCACATAAGCTGATGAAGAATTGCGACGCATGTCGCCATCTATCACAAGTACTTTCTTACCCCTGATGGCAAGCGACATGGCAAGATTGATGGTCACGAAACTTTTGCCCGATCCGGGGTTGAAACTTGTCACCATCACCACCGGACATTTGTCGTCTTCATCAAGCATGAAATTCAGGTTGGTCCTTACCACGCGGTATGCCTCGTTGACTACGTTGCGGTTTCCAGGATTGACCACTATGACATGGTCTTTATCGCTATATTTCTTGGTGTTGACTTTCGGAATTTCTCCAAGGAATGGCATTGTCAGTCCCTTGAGGTCATTTTTGTCTCTCACCTTCGTGTTTGAAACTTCCCTTACATATATGGTACCAATGGGAATTGCAAGCCCAAGTATGAAGGCCATCGCAAAGATTGTCATAGGTTTTGGAGAGGTGGGATTGGTGTCTCCGTTTGGCCGGGCTATTATTCTTGTATTATAGGCTGAAAATGCTTGATTTAATTGGTTTTCCTCTTTTTTCTGCAGGAGATAGAGATATAGGTTCTCCTTTACTTTTTGTTGGCGCTCCACACTCAAGAGAAAACGTGCCTGTTCGGGATTTGAAGACAGGTTTTTCTCAAATGATCGCTTTTCTTTGCTTATCGACTCTATGTTGTTGCTTAGAAGCTTTATTTGATTGTCAACCGATGAGATTATCGCTTTTCTTGTGTCTGCTATCTGCGGACTGAGATTGCTTGCAATCGGGTTGTCTTCCGATGAATTCTGTATAATCGCATTGCGGTTTAACACCAGATTGTTGTAATTCATAATCTGTGTCTCAAGCATCTGGCTTAATATGCCTGTGTTGGCCGGTAGCAATTTGTCTTGGTTGTCGTTGTTCTCAATGTAGTCTTTCAGATACTTGGCCATCTGAAGTTGATTCGTGAGATCTATCAGTTCTTTCCTTACCGCTTGCTCTTCTGTCAGATTTATTGTGGCACTGGCTACAAGGTCGGGTATCTGATTGTCTGACTTGTAGTCGGCTATGTCGGAGTCAACATTACTCAGCTCTTCGCTGATGGATTTTAGTCGGTCGTCGATAAAGTCAGATGATGCAAGTGCTACCTGATTCTTGTTGTCAATCCAGTTTTCGTTATATACTTGGATCATCGTGTTGAGCACATCTTCAGCTCTTCGCGGATTGCCATCAGTGATTTTTAAATCAATCACTGATGCCTCTTTTCTTAATTCGCTGACTGATAGTTTGGCCAGCCATAGGTCGATCGCTCCTTTCATGGATGAATGGCTGACATTGATGGTGTATTCTATAGGCTCTCCTTTTTCTTCCTTGTCTTTGCCATAGAAAGGAGTTTTTTCTATTTTTATCTTTCCAAGCGGTGTCATCACCGATTCCCCAAAATGTATCGGCTTTTTCTGGTCAAAATCTATCTTATCCTGTTTTACTACAAATTTGTCGAGAAATATTTCTTCCTTTTCATTTATCTTCATGCGGAATCTCCCTCCGGTAGTGTTGTTGATTGTCTCAAAACTTACTGTCACAGGAAGACTTGCCCCATAAAGTGTGGTGCTACGCAAGCCTTTCTTCATAGTGTAATTATTCTGAAGTCCGAGGCGTTCCACCACCTGCTCCATTAAATCCGGCGATTCAAAGTAGGCCATCTCATTGTAGAGGTTATTGCTGGCTTGGCCTAAACCAAAGTCTGCAAACATAGCCATGGCGCTTGAGGCTCCAGGGTCGCTTTCATCTTTGATTTCTATTTGGGCTGTTCTGCTGTAAGACACTGGTTTCCATGCCAGATACAATGCTGCCAGCCCCAAACACAACGCAAGGGAAAGCAATATCCATTTCCACTGCTTCATAATGGCGTGGTATAGTTCTGTAGGCGTCAGCTTTTGCTCCGCAATTTTTGTTGGTTTCGATGACTGTTCGAAGTTAGATTCCATATATTTGTCTTGTCGATCCTTTGAGTTTACAATTGAATTACATACACTGTTGTTTATAAAACGCGAATTTATGGCTTTTAAGTATATCCCATGTTCGTATTTGTCAAAAAGTATGCAAAATTAACAAAAATTTTTGGATTGAAGATAATCATTCAGTATTATAGTCGCTGCTATTTCGTCCACCAAATCCTTGTTGCGTCTTGCCATTTTTTTCATACCTCCTTCTATCATGGCCTTGTGGGCAAGTGTCGAGGTGAAACGTTCGTCATATCGCTCCACTGTCTGCCCTGGAATTTCCTTTTGCAATTGCTTTATGAATGGTTCTATATATCGGGCGCTTTCTGAGTCTGTTCCATCCATTTTCTTTGGCAGCCCTACTATTATTTTTTCTACTGCTTCCTTGTTGCAATATTCCTTAAGCCATGACATCAAGTCGCATGTCCTCACAGTTGTAAGTCCGTTGGCACAAATTTTCAAAGTATCGGTGACTGCTATTCCACACCGTTTTCTTCCATAATCTATAGATAATAATCTTCCCATAATATAAATTGTGTTGTAATCTCTTCTCTAAGTATCAACGAAAACAGCGAAAACAACGAAAACAACGAAAACAACGAAAACAACGAAAACAATGAAAACAAATTTCCACACCTCCTGATAGAGGTGTGGAAATCCTTGGGTTTTTATACTTAGTGTTTTTCTATGGTTTCAATTATTTCTTGTTGCCGAAGAAACGCTGATACAGACCGTAGAAACCCTGGCCGTGGCGTGCCTCGTCTTTTGCCATCTCATGCACTGTGTCGTGGATTGCATCGTGGTTGGCTGCCTTGGCATTCTTGGCTATACGCATCTTGTCTTCGTTGGCACCTGCTTCTGCCTGCATTCTCTTTTCGAGGTTGGTCTTGGTGTCCCATACCATGTCGCCGAGAAGTTCAGCAAACTTTGCAGCGTGTTCAGCCTCTTCGAATGCGTAGCGCTTGAAAGCCTCAGCGATTTCGGGATAACCCTCGCGGTCGGCCTGACGAGACATTGCGAGATACATTCCGACTTCAGTACATTCACCCACGAAGTGATTGTTGAGGTCTTTCTTCATCTCCTCGTCAGCGTCTTTGGCAACGCCAACTTCGTGTTCGGTCACGAATTTTAGAAGTTCAGTCTGGTCAAGTTCTTTGAATTTCGACTGAGGTGCGCCACACTGGGGGCATTTTTCGGGAGCAACTTCGCCTTCTGCTACATAGCCGCAGATGGTGCAGATCCATTCTTTTGCCATAATTTTATTCCTTTTTTATATATTTGACGTAGTTATTTCTCTTGAAGTCCGGATGCATTCCAAACTCCTTTGATTATAACAATCGAACTCCAAAATTGGTTTTACTTTGCTGAAATTATTTTTCGCATCCATTCATAAAATTTACGCAGTGATTTAGACTCTAATTTCCAAACTCGCGCTTGATTGTCTCCGGACTTGAGAGTTTGTATGCTACCTGTATATATAAAGTATTACCAACCCGGCGCTGATCCACAAGAACAAGTATCATTCCTCTGTTGATTTGACCAAGTATCTTTTTTGTATATATTGGACGTTCAATTATAGTCATGTTTGCAATTGTTTTTTGCAAAGTTGTAATTTATACTCGAAAAAAGCAAATAAAATAGTAAAAGTTTTAAGGTATAGTCGAAACTTTTTAATCCAATTGGAAAAGTTTAGAATATAGTCGAAAGATTTAATTTTCACCATATCCTCACAAGTCTGGAAGTTAAACACTCATAAGTTTGGAAGCGAAACGCTCATAAGTTTGGAAGTGAAACGCTCATAAGTTTGGAAGTGAAACGCTCATAAGTTTGGAAGTTTAGATTTTTTTTATTAATTTTGTGCAAAATACAAAATAATAATTATGGACAATTACTTGCCTCGATACATTGAATCCACCATTCAGAAAAAGATGAAATCAAGTGGAGTCATACTGGTGGAAGGCCCTAAATTTTGTGGAAAAACCACCACAAGTGCCCTGTTTGCAAAAAGTGAAATACGTCTGAATACAAAATCGGCCATACAGATAGCACGTATGGAACCATACAATGTTCTTCTCGGTCAGCGTCCAAGACTTATAGATGAGTGGCAGACTGTGCCGGACCTGTGGAATCAGGCCAGGGCCTGGATTGACGAGAATCCGGGGTTCGGACAGTTTATATTCACGGGAAGTTCAACGCCTGTAGATAAATCAGACATATTCCATTCCGGTGCAGGACGAATTACAAGAATCAACATGCGCCCCATGAGTCTTTTTGAATCGCGTGATTCCAAAGGTATAGTTTCGCTTTCATCTCTTTTTGACAATGTGCAACAAACTGTAGTTGACATGAACGATGGCTATGGATTAAACGACACAGCCTTTCTGCTTTGCAGAGGAGGATGGCCGCTTTCATTACAGCCGGAGAAAGATGTAGCACTCGACGTGACATCCAACTATTTCGAAAGCCTGTTTAATCTGGATAATAGTGAGAATCCTAAATTCAGGAATAAGAATCCTGAAATATTGAGAATCGTCATGAGGGCATTCGCCCGGCATGTGTCTTCTCAAACCTCCACGACAAAGATATTGGCTGATATCACAGCGCGCGACAGTCGGTCGATAAGCAACAAAACATTCGAAGAATATGCCGATGTCCTTAAAGATTTGTTCATTATAGAGGATATGGAAGCGTGGAATCCTAACTTGAGGTCTAAGACAGTGGTGCGATCCACACCGACTCATCATTTTGTAGACTCTTCGATAGCGGCTCAGGCGCTTGGTGCATCTCCCGCAGACATGATGACGGATCTTAATACTTTTGGTCTGTTGTTTGAGGACATGGCCGTCAGGGATTTAAGAATATATGCGCAGACGGTCAATGGAAATGTGCTTCATTACCGTGACAGCCGAGGTCTGGAATGTGACACGATTGTACATCTTAAAGACGGCAGATGGGCTCCGATAGAGATAAAGTTGGGTGGAGAAAATCTTATAGAAGAAGGTGCGAGCAACCTCATTAGGCTAAAATCTGATATCGCCGAGAAACATCAGCCATCATTCATGATGATACTTACAGCGACCGGCCCCGCTTATCGGCGCGATGATGGAATCTACGTCGTGCCGATCAATTGCCTCAAAGCATAATGGGGAAAAATTTGACGTATGATTTTATTTTTGATTGGAAGATGAAAGTCACTTGATTTGCGTGGGAACAAAAAAATGTCTATATTTGTAATTTGAAATAAAGAGTCAGGATTATGAGCGACATCAAATACCCCATCGGAATACAGACATTTTCCCAAATACGCGAGAATGATTTTCTCTATGTGGATAAGACTGGTTTAATACATAAAATTGTCGGAAGTGGCAAATATTATTTTCTGAGCCGTCCGCGACGGTTTGGGAAAAGCCTTACCATCAGCACTCTTCAGGCTCTATTCGAGGGGAAACGCGAACTCTTCAAGGGACTCGCCATTGACTCGCTCGAATGGGACTGGCAGAAACATGAGGTGCTACACCTGGACCTCAACGTAAGGAACTATGTGGACGAGACCAGCCTGCTGACCATCTTTGACCGTCATCTCAGGGAGTGGGAAGAAAAATACAGCATCAATTCTGTCTCAGACATACCCGAAGACCGCTTTATTTCGATAATAAAAAAAGGATGCGAGGTGTCAGGACGAGGGGTTGTGATACTTATAGACGAATATGACAAACCTATACTTGCAGCTATCAGTGAACCTAAATTGCAAAGTGTCTATCGAAAGCAACTTCAGGGATTCTACGGGGTGCTGAAATCTATGGATCAGTACGTTCGCTTCGGCATGCTCACCGGGGTGTCCCGTTTCAGCAAGGTGTCAATATTCAGTGCATTGAATAATCTCATGGACATCTCTCTTGAGCCGGATTTTAATGCAATCTGTGGCATCACGGAAACAGAACTGTCGCAGTATTTTGAAGAAGGTATCCATAAGATGGCAGATAGACAGCGAAAATCACCGGATGAAATACGTGAACTTTTGAAATCCAACTATGATGGATATCACTTTGCCGAATATGGTGAGGACATCTACAATCCTTTCAGTTTGCTCAATGCATTCAGAACTTCAAGAATGGGTTCATATTGGCTTGCCACAGGAACTACATCATCGCTTCTTGAGGTGCTCAATGTCAACACCTATCCACTGCAAGAACTCGAAGGATGCAAAGCGAGTGAGAATATGCTCAATGGCGCGGATATATTCCTTTCCGACCCGATTCCTTTCTTCTTCCAGACCGGATATCTCACTATAAAGGATTATGATCCGGAATTTGAGCAATATATTCTTGGTTTCCCAAACAAAGAAGTTAGCAAGGGATTCAATGACCTTGTCTTGAGGACATGGATGCGTGCGGGCGAACCGG